>JAZQYP010000077.1:0-11519 GCA_045633625.1 Eubacteriales bacterium | reverse complement strand
AAGCGGAGTGACGGAAGGATTGTAAAATATAGATTTAAGGTGAACAATCCCTCAGTCGCTATCGCGACAGCTCCCTTTACACAAGGGAGCCTTTGTAGTAACATTGCGTCAAACATTAAACAGTTCGATAAATCCCAATTTAACCACCCCAAATCGTTTGTCGCGAAAAGGATTCTGCACACAAAAAGGAGGAGCTTGCTCCTCCTTTTTGTCAATATTCTTCTTTTTCCTCGGGGATGTCGGTATATTTGCGGAGCATACCGATGACCTTGGCATCGGCAAGCGCCGTGACAATAATAGCCTCAGCACCGTACTCCACGTCCTGAACAGTGGCATTCTTGTAAAGGGTATTTAACGCACCCGCCTCGCTGTTGGGGATCGTGAATACCACGGGTCTCTTTGACGCAAGCACCATTTCTTCAAGCTTACTTACAAGAAGCTCACATCCCTGCCCCGTGAGTGCCGAAATATAAGCCACGTTCGTGTCGGCAGTCTGTCCCATTCGCGCAAACTCATATACGCCCTTGTCGCACTTGTTGTAGACGAAAAGGGTGGGCTTACCGCCAGCACCAAGCTCCTCAAGGAGGGACAGTGTGACCTCGATCTGCGAGGGGCTCTCAGGGTCGGACGCGTCAACGACGATCATAAGAATATCGGCATAGCACGCCTCCTCAAGCGTTGAGCGGAATGCCTTTACAAGATGGTGAGGGAGCTTTTTGATAAAGCCTACCGTATCGGTAAGGAGCACGCTCTCACCCGAAGGCAGCTCGAACTTTCGCGTTGTGGGGTCAAGCGTTGCAAAAAGCTTGTCCTCGGCAAGAATTCCCGCATCGGTAAGACGGTTGAGTATCGTTGATTTTCCAGCATTGGTATATCCGACGATAGCCACCTTGGGAGTACCGCTTCTGTCGCGCGCCGCGCGCATCGTCTTGCGGTTCTTTTCCATCTCGCGTATCTGCTCCTCAAGAGCATAGATACGGCGGCTGATGTGTCGCTTGTCGCTCTCAAGCTTTGACTCACCAGGTCCTCGCGTACCGATTCCACCGCCAAGCCTCGAGAGCTCTGTTCCCTTTCCGTAAAGACGGGGCGCGGTGTAGCGGAGCTGTGCGAGCTCGACCTGAAGCTTACCCTCGCCCGTAACGGCGTGGAGAGCAAAAATGTCAAGAATGAGCATCGAACGGTCGATAACACGCGTGTTCTCGGGCATCTCATCCTCAAGATTTCTTATCTGAGACGGCGAGAGGTCGCAGTCGAAAATGACGATATCGACGTCGTTATTCTCGCAAAGAGCCGCGAGCTCTGCCACCTTTCCGCTTCCTATCATCGTTCTTGGGTCGGGAGTCTCCTTATTTTGTATAAGGCGCACTGCCTCGGTAGCACCCGCAGTGTCTGCAAGGCGTGCGAGCTCGTCAAGAGAGGATTCCACCACCTCGGCACTCTCGTCACGCGTCACGATACCGACGAGCGCCGCGCGGGACATTTCTATATTTTGTTCTTTCATAAATTCACCTCCGTGAATAAAAAAATGAGGCCGTCGCGTTCGCAACAGCCTCTTTTTTCACAAGTCCTACAATTATTTGCCTGCGCTTGCAAGTCTCTTCTTGAACTTGTCAACGCGTCCGCCTGCATCAACGAACTTCTGCTTACCTGTAAAGAAGGGATGGCACTTAGAGCAAATTTCTACTCTGATCTCGCCGCCCTTTGTGGACTTTGTCGTTACTGTTTCGCCGCATGCGCATCTGATTACGCACTCTTCGTATTTAGGCTGAATTGCTGTCTTCATTTTAATTTCTCCTCGCTTATTTAATCTCGATGTTCTTTGACATCGGTTAACGAACAGAGGTATTATATCACACTCTTTTTGATTTTGCAAGAGGTTTTTTAAAATTTTTTATTTAATGTAATTATACCTCGCCAAACGGTGATTTTACATGGAAAGTCAAGCCCAAAAAAAAGGAAGCCGTGGCGTACCTGCCGTAAAGCAGGTACGCAGTTATGATCGCCTACGGCGAGCTTAGAGTTATGATTGGCTACGCCAAGTTATGATGTGCCTTCGGCACAGTTTGAAGTAACAGGGCGATCATATCATAACGCTTGCGGAGCAAGCTCATAACGGTGAGCGTAAGCGAGCCTTATGACTCATAACTAAAAAAGCATTTGTGTCTACAAATGCAGTGCTTGTCAAGAAAAAAGACAGGGAATGTAAAAATTCTCTGTCCTTTCCCTGTCGGTGGGTATATTCAATTTTATACTGCTCTACGGCAGGTACGCCACGGCTTCCCTTTTTGTTAATCAATGATGATGATGCCCGTGATGCTCATGGTGATGATGCCCGTGGTGATGCCCGTGGTGGTGATGGTGATGGTGGTGTCCGTGTCCGCCACAGGTTTCTTCGACATGGCAATGCTCCTCGTGGCAATGCTCGCCCTCAGCCTCGGTCTCAAGGGTGACGTGTGTGATCCCGTGCTCGCGAAGCTCGGCGCGCACCGCATCCTTTACCTCGTGCGCCTCCCCATCAATAACGATATGCATCGTCGCATAGTTGCTTCTGCCGTCCATACTCCACACGTGAATATGATGCACGTCAAGAACACCCTCGACCTCGCTCACGTGCTCGCGTATCTCGTCGATAGATACACCCTCGGGTATCCTCTCAAGGAAGAGAGAGACCACCTCGGAGAGATTTTTTATCGCATTCACAAGTATAAATACCGCCACACCTATCGACATTATCGGGTCGATGAGCGAGAAATCTGTAAATCTCATAACTATAGCGCCGACAAGTACAACGAGCCAGCCAAGCACATCCTCAAGCATATGCAGATTCACCGCCTTCTGACCGAAGCTGCCGCCGCCGTGCGTGAAGAACGCCGCCGCGAGATTGACGATAACGCCGACCACCGCGAAAATTATCATTCCGTCATAATTTATCTCGGTGGGAGTGATTATCCTCAAGATCGCGTTATAAATGACCGCAACCGAGCCGAAAAGGAGAATGAGCGTGGTAATTACACCGCCAACGACCGAAAAGCGCGCGTAGCCGTACGTATATTTCTCATCGGGCTGTTTTTTGCTCTTTTTCTCAAGAAAATAGGAAATTCCAATGCTTGCCGCGTCCCCGATATCGTGTATCGCGTCGGAGATTATAGCCACGCTTCCCGTAAATATTCCACCGAAAAACTCGAATATCGAGAAGGCGAGATTAAGTATAAACGCAACCAAAATATTTCTATCCGTCTTCATATTTTACCCTCTTGACTCTTATACTTAAAGATTTTCAACGAAATACTCGAACAACAGATCTTCCTCGTCGTTAAGTCCCTCGTGTCCGAAATCGGGATAGATCACCACTTCCTTCTCGCAATCCATCTTGTTGTACGCCGCAAACTGCGTCGAGGGGGGACAGGTGGTATCCATAAGTCCCGTGGTCATTCTGACCTTTGCCTTAATGCGGGGTGCGAGGTGCTGAACGTCAATATAGCCAAGCTTCTCAAATAGCTCGTCATCGCGCTCGTGGCGGGGGTCAAACCAACGGAAATAGTAGCGAAGTCCTTCATACGCGCCCTTTGCAAGATCCATCTCCCAGACGCGCTTGTAGTCAGAAAGATAAGGATAGGTGGGAGCGCAGAGCTTGACCTCGGGCACAAGTGCCGCGCAGGCTATCGAGAGCGCACCGCCCTGCGAGCCGCCGAAAACGCCGACTCTCGACTTATCAACGTAGTCAAGCGACATAACAATGCGGGTAATGAGCGCAGTGTCAAGGAATACGTCACGGTAATAAAGACCGTGCGGCTCACCGTCAATACCTCTTATAAAGGGAGTAGTGTAGGTAGTGCCCTCTACACCGCCGACGTCCGCCGAGAGTCCTCCCTGACCGCGACAGTCCATAGATGCCACACAGTATCCTTGCGCGGCGAACTTGATAAGGGACGACCACGTTCCACAGTTGCCCGAAAGCCCGTGGAAGCGCACGAGCGCGGGAATTTTGCCATCTATGTTTTTGGGGCGGACGAATTTTGCATATATAAGCGCGCCCTTGGTTGAATAGAAGCGCATATCAAAGCAATCTGCATAATCGCACTTGAAGGGCACGGGTGTAAGACTTACCTTGGGGTCTACCGTGTCAAGCTCGGCAAGTGCGTCCTGCCAAAACTTATCAAAATCCAGAGGGCGCGGATTTCTGCCCCCATATTCCTTTAATTTGGCAAGCGGCATATCTACTATCGGCATATAATTTCTCCTTGTGCTGATAATTTTTACTATATGAATATTATAAAACGAGGCGCATGATTTGTCAATGAAAAATCAAAAAAGGACAGATTTCTCTGTCCTTTTTATTTTATTCTACGCGGGGCTCGGTGAAATACTGCACAGTTTCGTCAGATACCACATCATCAGGGGACGTCTCTTCCCCGTACTCCCCTTCGGTTGGCGTTATAGCACCGATGACGTATTCCTGAAGCTCCGTGAGGTCAGCCTCGGGATTGAGAAAGAAGTAGTAGTGCGTGAGTGTGAGGGCCTCCCCCTTGTCAAGAAACCTCAAAGCCACCGCAGTTTCCTTCGGAACTCCTTCTATAGCATACACCTCGGCGCGAAGGCGCTCCTCTGTAAGTCGCTCGCCACTGCCGTTTTCCCAGCCCGCCGTTACTGTGACCGAGTCTATCTTCTGACCAAGCTTCTCCTCTTCTATGACCTTACCCCCGATATAGCTCGAATAAAAGCTATCGCTCGCGCGGTACACGTATCTTTCGGTATACACCGCAGGATTTGTTTCCTGTGCACCAATATCGGTATCAACGGGAATTTCCTCGCTGTCAAAGAGGCTCGGTGAGACGAGTGCCAAAACGGTGAGCAGAACGGCAAAGCACGCCGCAACGGACACCCATTTTATAAGTCTTGCCCCCCTCGCACTTGCGCTACTCCTCTCGGCATCGATCAAAAGCTCGTCGTCTATATCGTTTATCGCCCTTGCAATTCTTGATATTTTCATATTTTTATCCCCTCCTTAGTAAGATGCTCCTTAAGTCTTGTTCTCGCGTGAAACAGCATGCTCTTGACCTTGCTCTCACTAAAGGAATAGCGACCTGCGATATCCTTTACCGAATCAAAAAAGTAGTATTTTCTGATAAATACGTTGCGCGAGGTCTCGTTCTCGCCCTTCAGAAATTCACTTATCGCCCTTGATATTTCCCCGTCGGATATGCCGCTTGATATAGCCTCGTCGGGCAATATATCTTCAAGCTCACTCAAGGATATTACCGATGTGCGAGAGCGTTTTTCCCTTGTGAGATACTCAAGTCTGCCAAGCGACAAATTTCTTGTGATTTTGCATAAAAAAGCCATAAATCTCGTCGGTCTTGCGGGTGGAATGGAATTCCATACCCCAACGTATGCATCGTTTACGCATTCCTCCGAGTCCTCGTTGTTGCCGAGGATATTATAAGCAATTTTGTGGCAGAGCTTGCCGTATTTTTCTGCGGTCTCGCTTATTGCCTTCTCATCGCGTGCAAAATACATTTCCACGATTTTATTGTCGTCCAAGTTGTTCACTCCCTTCGTTATCTAAAAGCGCCTTCACAAATACAGTAGGCTTTTTTGGGAATCGGTTGCAATTTTTTCAAATTTTGATTTGTCGATGTGTTTGTAGAGAGCAGAACATTATTTTTAATCGTAGGGGCGGCCACACGAACGAAGTTCGTAGCCTTTGCGAAGCAATATGTGGCCGTCCGCAACGAACGCCGAAAAAGCACGAGCGGACGCGCAGTGCGCGCCCCTACAGTGTTTGCAGAAATCGTTCGTTTATCCCCCTACACAATACCCCCGCCAAATCCCAATTTTCTCGTATCCCATCAAAAAAGGGTGAACCGCGTTCACCCTTTTTTTACTTTCTCATTCCTTCGATTATCTTCTCGTCGGGAGTGACGTACGCCGTCCAGTTGGTGTGGTAGATAACAAGTCCCGGTTTGCCTCCCGCGGGCTTCTTGACGTTCTTTGCGAGCGTGTAGTCTACCGCAATGTTGTCGCCCTCTGCCTTCGAATAATACGCCGCTATCTCTGCGGCACGGGTGAAGTCAAGGTCGGTGGGCTCACGTCCGTCGGTCACAAGCAAAACGTGCGAGCCGGGGACGTTCTTTGCGTGAAACCAATAATCAAGCTTTGCCGCCAGGGTGTGAGTAATATATTCGTTCTGAATATTGTTCTTTCCGCAAAGCACACGCATTCCGTCATCAGTTTCAAAGGTGATAACCTGAGGCTTGTGCGCCTTACGCTCCTGATAGCTCTTCATTCTCGAGGCATAGCCCGAGCGGTAAAGCTCGTCACGTATCTCAAGAAGGTCGGTAGGCGTCTCGGCGCGTGTGAGCGACTCAAAAACAGTATAGATATACGCAAGCTCATCCTCGCCCTTCTCTATCTGCTTTGCAAGCTCGACCTTTGCGTTTCGCGACTTTGCATACCTTTTATAATATCTCTGCGCGTTGGCGGCAGGCGAGAGTCTTTCGTCAAGCGTTACCGTAACACGCATAAAATTGCCGTCCTCGTCATAGCTCTCATAATCATCAAGCTGTACCGACTTGTCTCCGCGCTTAAGGCGATAGATGTTTGCGGTGATAAGGTCGCCGAATTTTTTATACTCGCTTCCCTTCTCGCAATCACGGAGCTCTGCGCGCTGAAGCTCAAGCTTTTTTATAAGTCTTGCCTCGGCGTTGGTGAGCAATTTGAGAATATCCGCCGCGCGCTGATGCACGCGCTGACGCTTGTCTCGCTCTCCAAAATAAGCATCAAGCACCGCACCCGCGCTCTCTACGTTATCAATTCGCGCACCCGCGTACTGCGTAAGGGGCATAAATGCGTATTCTATCGGTCGGTCACCGTCATATACGAGGCAGGGTGAGAAGCTCTCCTCCTTCACCGTGTCAACCACAACCGAAAGCTCGCGCCAAACGTCTTCCTTTATACAGTATTCTATCGGCGTGTCGGTATGGTGAGTGGCTCTGTAGACTATCTCGCGGCAAATTGCGGGCGAGAGTCCCATATAAGTCGAGAGCAAGAATTTCTCGCACGCGCGCTCTATGGGTGCGGCGGAGAATTTTTCATAAAAGCCCTCCTCGGTCTCGGACAGGGGGTCGTGCTTTCCTCTTGCATCGGGCAGCTGATAGGTCATACCAACGAGGAGCTGACGCTCGGACGCGCTTGTGATGTCAATTGTCTTGAGTGCCGCCACGACCTTTTTGTTCTCATCTGTATAAATAAGGTTACTGTATCTGCCCATAAGCTCGGCAATAAGGAATCTCTTGCACTCAAAGCCCATCTCGTCGCGTCCCGCAAACTCAAGGACTGCCACACGGTCAAAGGACTCCTGCGAAATGCTCACAAGGCGCGAGCCCTGAAGATATTTTCGAAGGAGCATACAAAACATAGGAGGATTTTGCGGATTTTCGCGCTTTACGGCAGAAAAACAGATTCTCGGATTATTTGAGCCCGCATTGATGAGCAGCTTTTTCTCACCCTCAAAGGAGCGCATCTGAATGATTATCTCGTCGCGCTCGGGCTGATATACCTTCTCTATTCGCGCACCGAGAGCCGCACGACGCACCTCAGAGAGAGCGCAGGCAAGCATTCCCGAATCAAATGCCATAATTTTTTCCTCCTTTCAAAAAATCAGATTAAAAAATCGCTCTGTCGACCTCGTCAAGCGAGTCGAAAACAAAGTCAGGTCGGTCAGCCGTGTCAGCCGCCTCAACGTCAGCCATAGTCGTCTCACCCGTAAGGACAAGAGTCGCCGTGACGCCGTATCTCTTACCGAGCGCTATGTCGGTATAAAGTCTGTCACCGAAGATACACATCTTGTCAAGCGGGATGCCCGTGACCTCGCTTATCATATCTATCGTCTCGCGGTAGGGCTTGCCGAAATATCTCGCCTTAACACCCGAAAACGCCTCAAGTGCCGCCACGATAGTACCGCTATCAACAACGGGACCGTTCTCGGTAGGACAGTTTATGTCGGGATGTGTACACAAAAATTCCGCACCGTTTTTTATAAGCCTTGCCGCACGATTGAGCTTATCATAGGTAAGTGTGGAGTCAAAGCTTGATACTACAACGTCAGCATCATCATCGACAAGATTTATTCCTTTATTGCAAAAATCATCATAAAGGGACTTGACACCAAGCAAGTAAACTCTTTTATTTTTTCTGTATCTATTCAAAAATTCAGCAGTCACATCGCCCGACGTCATAACGTCGCCCTCCTCTGCAGGAAAGCCGAGTCGCGTAAGCTTCTCAATATATTCGCTATCGTTGTGAGTTGGGTTGTTTGTAAAAAACAACACTCTTTTATTTGCTTTCTTAAGATTCTCTATAAAGCGAACGGCAAAGTCAAACACCTTGCTTCCAAGATATATCGTGCCGTCCATATCAAAAATATAGAGCTCTTTTTCTTTTAATATACTAATATCAGGATTCAAAAAATTCATTTTTCACCAAAGTCTTAAAACGCTCCGAGACGAACGCCTCGGAGCGTTTGATATTTTTTATTTTATCATTGTAGCGAGGACTTCCTCTGCCTTCTTTAGTGCTTCTGCGATCTTAGATGCATCGGCACCGCCCGCCATAGCGTTATCGGGACGTCCGCCGCCCTTACCGCCTGTAACTGCCGCAACCGCGCCTACGAGCTTGCCTGCGTGAGCACCGGATGCTACCGCATCCTTGCCCGCAACTGCGATGAAGTTGAGCTTGCCTGCGTTAACCGCAATAACCGCAACAGTGTCTGCGTGCTCTGCCTTGATCTTATCTGCAAGGCTTCTTGCCGCGTCAAGCTCCATACCGTCCGCAACGGTCGTAACGAGTTTTATGCCCTTTACGTCGATAGCGGTTGCAAGCACCTCGTCAAGCTTTGAGCCTGCGAGCTTGGAGTTAAGCGCCTCGATCTCCTTCTTCATAGCCGCGATCTCGCCCTGAAGCTGTGCCGCACGCTTAGAAAGATCAGCAGGATTCTGAACCTTGAGCTCAGCCGCCGCGCTTGCTATAAGCTTGTCCTTGGTGGCGATAAGCTCAAGAACTCCCGTTCCCGTAACAGCCTCGATTCTACGAACGCCTGCCGCTACGCTTGATTCGGAAATTATTTTAAAGAGTCCGATCTTGCCCGTATTGTCGCAATGCGTACCTCCGCAAAGCTCGGTTGAGAAGCTACCCATCTTTACCATACGAACGGTCTTGCCGTACTTCTCGCCGAAGAGTGCCATAGCGCCGTTCTTCTTTGCTGTCTCAATATCGGTCTCAAGCGTTGCTATCTCGTTTGCCGCAAGGATATTGAGGTTTACGAGTGCCTCGACCTTTGCTATCTCCTCGGTCGTGAGTGCCGCGAAGTGAGTGAAGTCAAATCTGCAGACCTCCTCATTTACATAGGAGCCCGCCTGCTCGACGTGGTTGCCAAGCACTGCGCGGAGCCCCGCCTGAAGCAAGTGTGCCGCCGAGTGATTACGGCAGGTAGCCATACGCTTCGAGTCATTTATGTCAGCCACAACAGCGTCGCCAACCGAGACCGTGCCGTTTGCAACGGTCACAAGATGGAGATATACGCCGTCGGTCTTCTTTGTGTCATATACGGTTCCGAGGAACTTGTCGGAGTAGATAGTACCCGTATCACCAACCTGTCCGCCGCCCTCACCGTAGAAGGGTGTGCGGTCAAGAACGATAGTGCAGTCGCCCTCGTTTACCGACTCTACTGCGCCGTTCTCGGTAAGGATAGCAACGACCTTAGCACTGCTCTTCATATCGGTGTAACCCGTGAACTCGGTCTTCGCAAGGTCGAAAAGGAGAGACTTCGAGGACTCGTCCCATCCGCCGATATTAGCTCTTGCCTCTCTTGCGCGGATCTTCTGCTGCTGCATAAGCTCGACAAACTTTGCCTCGTCAATATTAAGGTTGCTCTCAGCCGCTATCTCGCGGGTGAGGTCTATCGGGAAGCCGAAGGTATCGTAAAGCTTGAATACCTCCTCGCCCGAAATCGTATCGGAATTCTCGGCAATAGCACCTCTTATGAGGTCGGAGAGAATGGAGAGACCTGCGTCAACAGTTGCGTCGAAGCGCTCCTCCTCCATAGAAATAACCTTGAGAATGTAATCCTTCTTCTCAGCGAGCTCGGGATATGCCTCGAAGCTCTCGTTTATTGCCACCGTTACAGTGTCAACAAGGAAGGGATGATTGATGCCAAGAAGCTTTCCGTGACGGCAAGCACGTCTGATGATACGGCGAAGCACGTATCCGCGTCCCTCGTTCGAAGGAATAACGCCGTCGCAGATCATAAACATAGCACTTCTTGAGTGGTCGGTTACAACGCGGATAGAAATATCGTTATTCGCATCGTCGCCGTAATTCTTGCCTGCGATCTCACAGGTCTTGTCTATAACCTTACGGATAGAGTCGACCTCAAACATATTGTCAACGCCCTGCATTACGCAAGCGAGACGCTCAAGTCCCATACCCGTATCGATATTCTTCTGTGCGAGCTCGGTGTAGTTGCCATTTCCGTCATTATTGAACTGCGAGAATACGTTGTTCCAGATCTCCATAAATCTGTCGCAATCGCATCCGGGCTTACAGTCGGGAGAACCGCAACCGTATTTTTCGCCTCTGTCGAAATATATCTCGGAGCAAGGACCGCAAGGACCTGAACCGTGCTCCCAGAAGTTATCAGCCTTTCCGAGCTTCTTGATGTGAGACTCGGGAACGCCGATCTCGTCGCGCCAGATAGCAAAAGCCTCGTCATCGTGCTCGTAAACGGAGGGGTAAAGAAGCTCTGCGGGGATCTCGAGAGTCTGAGTGAGGAACTCCCAAGACCAGTTTATAGCCTCTCTCTTGAAGTAATCGCCGAAGGAGAAGTTACCGAGCATCTCAAAATATGTACCGTGACGTGCTGTAATACCTACACGGTCGATATCGGGAGTACGGATACACTTCTGGCAGGTGGTAACGCGCTTTCTCGGCGGCTCAACCTCACCCGTGAAGAACTTCTTCATGGGAGCCATACCGGAGTTGATGAGAAGGAGGGATTTGTCGCCCTGAGGAACGAGGGGGAATGAGGGGAGTCTGAGGTGACCCTTGGACTCAAAGAAGGAGAGATATTTCTCTCGAAGATCGTTAACAGATGTCCATTTCATACGTTTATGCCCTTTCTTTATGTGAAACAGTTTACGCATAATACTGCATTATACTACATAATAAAGATTATATCACAATAAAAACGCACTTGTCAACAAGTGCGGGCAAAATATAAGAAATAATAGCCTTAAAAAACATCACGCCGCTGTCCTTTTGGGACAGCGGCGTAATATGCTTAATATCTTCCCATCTTTTCAAAGGGAATATTAAAGAAGTCAGCATCCTCGCGGATTCGGTAGTCACCGAGCGCGGGATTTACAAACAAGGGATTCTCGTCTTCCGTGTAATCGACGTTATTTCCTCCGTAAAGGAATTCCACTCCTTCATATTCAGGCAGCTCTCCATTACTTGTGTCGACC
>JAZQYP010000076.1:0-10173 GCA_045633625.1 Eubacteriales bacterium | reverse complement strand
CAGTGATATTCTATTCGCCTCTAAATTACAACGCACGAAGTGCATATCACGTGGCTCTGCCACATATCACTGCGTAGCAATATAACTCGCCGCAGGCGAATAGAGTTGCGTCACATAGTGACGCATAAATCCCAATTTGTTGAGAAAAATGAAAAGGAAGCCTTGCGGCTTCCTTTTGTTTTATATAGCATTGTTTTATATATCTATCTCCACCGTTTTTGCGGCGTGGGTGGAGTAGACGAGGACCCTCGCGCATTTGCGACAGAAGAGTCGCTCGATTGCCTCGGCATAGTAGCGGAGCTGTTTTGCGTGGCGTTCGGTCATCTTTGCCTTCAGCGCCGACGCGTCCCGTCTTTGCTCGTAAGTCAGGCGGTCGGTCTTGTAGTCGCAAAGGATAAGCTCACCCTCCTCGTTCTCATACAGTAAATCAATTACGCCCTGAACTGCGAGCATCTCGCCCTCAGTCTCGCGGAGAAAATCTTCGTCGGTCGAGAGTGCTGACGGCTCGAGCAGGATGTTAAATCTCTGCTCGCGAATGATATTCTTCGCGCGTGAGAGCTCCCAGAAAAGCTCACTCTTGACAAAACTCTCAAGCTCGCTCATAAATACGAGCCTCTCACTGTCAGAGGGAATAAATCCGCGCTCTGTGAGCAGTGCGAGCTCTTCCTTGACGCCGTTACTCTTGAGTCTTTCGTGGTCGCAGAACTGAAGGAAAAGATGGGTTGCCGTGCCGCGCATTGTGGGTGTTATCGCGTCATCCTTCTCACCGCGCAGTATTGCGGGGGGCATATATTCGCTCACCTTTTCCTCGAACAGCTCGGTCGTCTCACTCTCTTCAGCACTCTTCGGTGCTTCGGGTAGGAGCTTTGAGACCGATATCTTTGCGGGGAGCTTTGTCGCCTTTCGGTAGGGATAGACGAAGGAGAAGCGCTCCGAGAGCGTCTTAGCTATCTTATTTGCTTCGTCCTCGTCGATGGTTTCTTCTGCATTTATCTCTTCGGTGAAAAGCCCCTCCGCCGCCTCTACCTTGCACCTTTCGATAAAGCTTACCTTGCAATACGGTGTCTCGGTAGCACCGCCGAGAGCGGCGAGTATCCAGTCGATATAGGATTTTGTCGAGCGCACGGTATAGTCACAGCTGTAGCGGCTCATAGTCTCGGCACGCGCGCGAAGCTTTTCCTCGGTCTTGTTCGGCGATGCGCTGACGAAGAGCCTCTCTCTTGCACGCGTGAGCGCGACGTAGAGAATACGCATCTCCTCCTCGGTGTTTCTTACCTCGGTAAGACGTATGAGCGATTCGCGCATAGGTGTGTTGGTGCGCGCAAGACCCGTCTCGTCTGCTATCTTCATAGCCACGCCGAGCGCGGGGTGATAAACAAGGCTCTCGCGCGTGTCCTGCGTGTTGAATTCCTTATGCGTCATACAAAGGAAGACAACGGGGAACTCAAGTCCCTTTGACTTATGGATATTCATAAGAGTGACCTTGCCCTCGGTGGCGCTCACTGCCTCATTCTCGATCTGCTTTTCCTCCTCGATGAGCTTATTTATGTAAACGAGGAAGTTATAAAGCCCCTTAAATCCTCCGTTCTCATATCTGCGCGCGTACTCGTAAAGACGCAGAAGATTATTCGACTCGTCGTTGTTTATAAGTCCGTTTACAAGGAAGAGCTCTGTCGAGAAAAGATACTGCAAAAGCTTGTCTACGGTAAGCGAGATGGCTCTGTCGCGGAAGCCCGCGAGCGTCTTGTCAAAGGCGCGGCATTTTGCACCGAGCGAACTCTCACTCTCCTTTGCGGCGCACAGGGCATCGTAAAGAGAGGCTGACGCATCGGCGTGCGAGCGTATCTCGATAAGCTCCTCCATAGAAAAATTAAAGAAGGGGGAGCGCAAAAGTCCCGCGAGATACACGTCTCTTTGCGGGTTGTCAATGGCATTGAGCAGACAAAGCACTAAAAGCACGTCGGGATTCTCGAAATATCGCGCCGAGATGCCGTTCGAGGTAGGAATGCCCGCCTCGTCGAGAGCACGCGAGATATACTGTGCCGTCGATTTTGAACGGAAGAGAACCGCTATATCGTGCGGCTCGACTCTCTTGCCGTCGGCAAGTCTGCCGCGCCTCAGCAGCTCTGCTATCTGCGAGGCGATATATCTTGCCTCAACGTCATTTTTGTCTTCCACGTCAAGAGTCTTGTCCTCTGAGGGAACGAGCAGTGAGATATAGACGGGCGTCTCTGGCGTCACTCTGTTTTCCGTTAGCTTCGAGAAGACGAGGTCGTCCTCCTTGGTGTAGCCAATGCTCTCGGCGCACGCGCTAAAGATATGCGAGCAGACGGCGTTTGTGAAGTCCACAACGCTCTTATCGCATCTGAAGTTATTTGACATAAATATCGAGGCGGTGTCGGAGTCATCGGCGCCGCTTATCTCGGGGAAATCGCGCCTGTACTGCGCGAAGACGTCTGGCTCGGCACCTCTGAAGCCGTAGATGCTTTGCTTTATATCACCTACCATAAATCTCGCGGTAGGCTTTGCGATAGCACGGAAGATGAGGTCCTGAACGCGGTCTACGTCCTGATATTCGTCTATGTAGATGTCGGTGAAGCGCTCGGAGTATTCGATTGCCGTGTCGGTGGGTGTGCCGTCCTCCTTTACGAGCAGCTTCATAGCATATCGGCGCACGTCCGAGAAGGAGCACACGTTTCTCCTTCTTTTTTCTTCCTCAAAGCGCGCCGAGAAGTCACACAGGAGCTCGTAGAGGGTGAGAGTCACCTCTGCCGTTTTCTTCATTGAGACGGAAATACTCTCCTGTGAGAGCAAAAAGCTCTTTTTTATGAGTGCGCGAAGCTTTTTGACAAGCTCTGCGCGTCTGTCGCGAAGCTCCTCGCTCTTCTCGGTCTTCTGACCTCTGCCCATAGCCTTGAGGTCGACGGGAGAATAGGTGGCGGCATAGGTCTTGCATTCTGTGTAGCTGCCACTCTCAAGAAGCTCCGCAAGGGTTTTCGAGAAGGTCGCGTCATAGGAGAAGGAGGGGAAGTATTTGTCAGCGAGCGCATCGTCCTCAAGGCATTCGTGAGATGCGCCCTCAAAGACCGACGCGATATATCTTATCTCGTCAAGCGCGGCGCTTCTTAGTACGTTACCGAAGGAGGTCGAGAAGAAGTCGCCCTCCGCCTCGCGCTCTGCGCGCTCTGCGCTCTCGCGGAGGAAATCTATACCCTCAGGGAGCGACTCGGTGGCACTGTAGAGGGAGAGGAAGACGTCGGCAAGTCGCGCCGAGCTTCTCATTGAGACAAAGCATTCTGCGGCGTGGGATATACGCTCGGCGTCTCTTTCGTAAAAGGCGTCGATGGCGTCCTCCATAGCCGCCTTTGCGAGCACGTCGAGCTCTGCCTCGTCGGCTGTTCTGAAATTTGGCGAGATGCCGAGCTCTGAAAAGCCCGAGCGCACCACGTCAAGATAGAAGGAGTCGATAGTGCATATCTTTGCGTTTGAGAGACAGACGAGCTGCTCTGCGAGGTATTTATCGTCGGGATTATCTGCAAGCGCATCTGCGAGTGCCGAGAATATCCTCTGACGCAGCTCTGCCGCCGCCGCTCTTGTAAAGGTGACGATGAGCATCCTTGAGATATCCTTCGGGTTCTCCTTGTCGCTGACGGCACGGATTATTCGTTCGGTCAGCGCCGCCGTCTTTCCAGAGCCCGCCGCCGCCGAAACGAGGAGAGTTTTGTTTCTTGTATTTATCGCCGCGCTCTGCGCGGGTGTCCAGCTTCTTGCCATAGACTTACTCTCTCCTTTCGTTATTTTCGGGCAGATATCTGCAGATGGGCTTCATATCACAGTAGGCACAGGGGTCTGTCTTGCCAAAGACGAGAGGGTCTGCCGAGGCGTCTCCTGAGCGCATCTCCTCGGCGATGCCGCGTACAGTCTCTTCGATATTGCGCTCAAGCTCTTCAAAAAACTCAAGCGGTGCGAGATTCTTGCCGCTGATAGTGCCGTCCTTTTTGCGCTTTGCTCCGCCGAGAAAATCGGGAGATATCTCGTCGTTCATAGCACTGAGGACGTCCTCGTCGTCAATAAGTATTCCGCTTCGCGAGAACTCGCTCTGCGCCGCCTTTACGACGTCCTCGCTCGTCGCGTGCTCGTCAAGCTCGATAACGGGGATGTTTGACGAGAGATACACCACGCCTGCGGGGAGTATCTTTTCACCGAGCTTTTCGTTAAAGCGCTCGTTTTCGTTGCGTATGAGGGTGAAAAGATAAAGGAGCATCTGAATATTCAGTCCGTATTTTATGTCCTCAAGCGAGAATGCCTTCGTTCCCGTCTTGTAGTCAACGACGCGGATATATACCTTGCCGCCCTCGGCGCGATAGACGTCGACTCGGTCGATGATTCCCGAGAAAACTACTCGCGAGCCGTCTGTGAGCACGAACTCACGGGGGGAGGGGTTCTCACCCTTACCGTTCGTCTCAAGCTCGAAGAACTCGGGACGGAAGGAGGAGTGCCTGAACTCCTCGATGATGTTGGCAATAAGCACAAGGGATATGTTGTGGAGCTTTCTGTATAGGTGACGCAGTCTTGCCGACACCTTTTTGCCCTTCGGGGTTATTTTTTCTATATATTCGTCGACGATAGAGCGCACCATCGCCTCAAGCTCACTGCGTGTGAGCTCTTTGCCTATGCCGTCCTTGCCGACTATCTCCGAGAGCATCTTTTCGAGCACGAAGTGCACGAAGGTACCTATATCGTTTGCCTCAAAGCGATTTTTCTTTTCCTCGCGGAGCCTCAGCACGTTCTCGCAGTAATAGTTGAAGTGGCATTTTACGAACTTGTCAAGCCTTGACTGCGACATTTTCATTCTCTGACCGAATATCTCCTTTGCCGTCGCACTATCTACCTTGCATTCGGTATCGCAAACGGGGAGCCGTGAGAGCCCGATGAGCTCCGAGAGCTCGTCCGAGCGCGACGCACATATCGAGAGAGCCTCGCCCGTGGGCGTGCCCTCTGTAGCGCAGAGATAAGAAAGCGCTCCGTGGAGGGTGGGGGTAAGAGAGAGCACGTCGTGGCTGTCGTATTCGATGCAGTTCTCGCCGAAGAGCTTGGTCGCTCTTATATAGGGCAGAGAGGGGGTCGCCTTTGAGCCGTCGGAGCTTGACTTATGCGTGAGAAGATAGAGTGCGTCGGTGGGCGCACTTGCGGCTCTCTGAAGATACATAAGCTCGTCGGACGCGGCAAACTCGCTCCTCTCGGAAAATTCTATGCCAAGCTCAAAAAGTGTGCTCCTCTCCGCAAAGGAGAGCACGCCCCTGTCGCTCACGGTCGCGGGGAAAACTCCCTCGCAAAGACCCATAAGGATAGCTACCTTTGGTCCGACGGTACGCAGAGCCTTTGCAGAGCCCACGATTACCTGGTCGGACGAGGTGGGGATGGTGCCCATCTCGCATTTCGAGAAGAAAAGGGTGAGAAGCTCGAAAAAGCTTGCGTTATCGACCTCGGTCGACTCAAGCTCGTTCTGCATAGCACAGGCGAGCTCGCCGAGCGCGTCACAAGAGAGCGAGAAGAGCCTTGAATACTCGTCGGCGGCGCGCGCGTTGCCGCGCTCGCTCTCCTTATCCGAGAGCTCAAGGAGTCGCGCTTCGACGTCTGAGCTCATAAGAAGCTCGTAGACCGCGCGGCATTTTGAGACGACGTCATCGCTCGCGTCAAGTGCCTCAAAGAAGGTGCAAAGACTCTTTGTAAGCCTCTGCCTTACCGAATTTGCCGCGTCGAGAATGGTCTTTGCGCGCGCGCTCAGTCTTTCGGTATAGCCGTCGGGATTCATAGTAAAGTCGCCCGACGTGAAGGTGTCCCCGCGTACCTGCCACGAGGTTATGTACTGCTCAAAAAGGTCGCACTCGCGGCTATCAAAGCGATAAAGTCCCGTCTTTACGTGCGAGATAACGTCGGCAGTCTGCCAGCCGTATAGCTTTATGCGGAGTGCCGAGAGGATAAATTTTACGATAGGTGTTGCCAGGAGGTCGGATTTCTCTGAAAAATAATAGGGAATATCGCACTTCTCAAGCGCGGGCTCGATAATACCGCGGTACTGCTCGGCGTCTCTTGCGATGATAACTACGTCGCGCAGACGGTAGCCCTCGCGCATAAGTGTGAGGATGATCCTTGCCGCCGCCTCTGCCTCGGTATAGGGGGAGGAGCAGCTCACGGGATATACTCCCGTCTTATCGGTGGGGGCACCTACCCCCTTTGATACTGTGAAAAGGTTTTCAGAGAGGTATTTTATGCTGTCCTTTTGCACGTCGGTGTCGGGGGCTACGGTCTCGGTTACTTCCGAATATTTTCTTGCGGTGCGAGTGAGCCTGTCCCTTGACTCCCTGATGCTCGCCGTGAATATCGCCTCGTAGCGCGGATAGGGGAGAGGAATACTTACCGTCACGCTTTCGGCAGACCTGAATATCCTCTCAAGCACTCGGTGCTCGGCGGCGGTAAGGGAGGTAAAGCCGTCAACGTAAACGCTTGCTCCCTCGAAGAAATTATATTCGTCAAGCACGTCGGAGAGCCTTGCGATATCGTCCGCGGAATCGCTGAAGGTACTGCTTACAAGACCCGAATAGGAGGCATAGATGAGGGATAGGTCGCGCAGCTTCTTTGAGAGGGGCGTGCCCTTCGGCAGAGCCGCCGCAGCGCGCTCAAGCTCGGCGGGGCTGATGCAGCTGCTCTTGAACTCGCCCACCGCCGCAAGTGCCATATCGCAGAAGGATGCGTCCTTTTTTGCCACCTCGGAGTAGGTCTCAAGCAACGGGGACAGCTCACGCAGATTTTTCCACATAAGGCAGTGCTTTATGGGTGTGCTCACGTAATTATAGTGAAGTCCGCCGTACTCACGGCAAACGCGGTTATAAAGACGCGAAAAGCTGAGTATCTCAAGAGTGAGCTGGGCATAGAGGGGCAGTGAGGTAAGAGAGAGTCTTTCTGCCGCAACGGCAAACTGCTCGGGCACTATCAAAAAGGTCTTCCTCTTTTTTGCCGAGTCCTCTTTTATCATTTGCATTATTGCGTCGGTCCTTGAGCCGAAGCTGTTTCCGTAAATGAAATTTATCATATCCTTGCCCCTTCTAAAATACAAAGGTAATATCTTTATCGTGTTTTGACAGAATTTTTTTCTTGAATGTAAAAAAGTAATGTGAGCGCATAATAATTATGCGTTCCTTCTCGGTACGCACGGCGAGAAAAAAGCTCTTTTTGTCAGAGATCCCAATGGGTAAGAGCGCGTAGGGGGATACCACCACCGAAAGCGACTCCTCATCCCTTGCGGCATCGCTCACCATTCCGCGAAAGTATGAGCTTGCGCTGAAGGCTCGGCTTCTCGGTGGAAAAAAGACCGTCACCCTCTTGCCTTTGAGCATAGCGCGCGCCTTTGAGGTCAGGCGTCTTCTGAATATAAAGCTAAGAACTATTGCCGTGTACGAAAAGATCAGTGTCAGCGGAAGGGCTATAGCCATAGTGCCCGTAAAGAGCACGATAAGCGCGCCCGACTGCAAAACGCCGAGCAAAAAGGTGAGAATTTTGAGCGTTGTTGTGATAAAGGTGTATTTTCTGACGATATATACAAGCCTTTGATAAAACGAGAAAAGAGTTTTGAGCTTAAAGGAGCCGAGAAGAAAGGAGGCAAAGCTCTTTTTTGAAAAAAGCTCGGCACGCGAGACGGCGCTCTCAAGAATCAGTCGCCTGTTTCTCGCCCGAAGGGAGTCGCTTCTTTTGAGTGCCCGAAGAGAGTCGCTAAGCAAAGCGTTCTGGGCGCGCAGATGCCGTATTTTTGCGCGAAGCCTTCGTATCTCTTTATCCTTATTTGCTATTTTTGACATTTTAACACCTTTTACAAAATAATTATACCAAATATGACGACAAAAAACAACTACATTTATGAAATAGAAAAAATTTATAAATTCAACAAGAGTTGTCCCTTTGTTCAAAAAACCTTCACAAAACGATATTATACTGTAATCATAGAAAATTGTCGGAGGTGGAATTATGGATGAATATAAGAACGATAATTTAGATAATAACGATAATTTTGAAAGCGAGGCAGAAATTTATGCTTCAAATGATAGTAATACCCAAAAAAGCGGCTCGGAGGATACGCGCGAGCCTGCTTGTCAAGAAGAAAATATTGGAAGTGAAGAGGCTCGAGCTTATTCTGAAGGGCAGAGCGATAGCCGAGAAGCCGAGGCAGATAAAAAGAGCGATACTCAAAAGGATGATATAGAGCCCGAGGTCTACGTGTGGAGATCGGGTAGCGACGGTAGCTATCGCGTAGCGCCCGACGGTATGAGAGGGCAGGGGAGCACCAGAGGCGCATATTCTGCGCCCGAGGGAGCGTACGCGACTGTGGTAAGGAGAAAAAGAAGCTCCGAGAGATCGATCCTTGCGTGGCTTATTCCGCTTGTCGCGGTTGCGGCTCTTGCTATGGGGATTATGAGCGGATTCCTTTTCGGTAGGCTCATTATTCAAAATGCACCCGTCGACTTTGTTGAGACGACGATAATAGATATGAACAAAAACGAAGCACCCGTAGAGGTCGAGGTGGTTGTCGATAACACAAGTCAGAAGACGCTCTCGGTAGCACAGGTGGCAGAGCTTGTTGCCGACGCCGTGGTCGAGGTCAGCACCTCGTCGGTGGTAAGAGACTCCTTCTTCGGCAACTACGTCGTCAGCGGCGCGGGAAGCGGCGTTGTCATCGCGCAGAGCGAGGAGTATGCCTATATAGTTACGAATTATCACGTCATTGAGGGCGCGAGCGAGGTGGTGGTCACTGCCACCGACGGTTCTGAGTATAAGGCAGAATACCTTGACGGCGACGCGTCGATGGATATCGCGATGCTTCGTATTAAGGCTGACAAGGAGTTCCCGAAGATAGTCTGCGGCTCAAGCAGTGCTATGAAGGTCGGCGAGGAGGTCGTGGCTATCGGAAATCCCCTCGGTCAGCTTGGAGGCACGGTCACCAACGGAATCGTCAGCGCGCTTGACAGACGCATTGAGGTCGACGGTACTACGATGGTGCTTATGCAGACCAATGCGGCGGTAAACCCTGGAAACTCGGGCGGCGGACTCTTTAATATGGCGGGCGAGCTTATCGGCATCGTCAATGCAAAGGAGTCGGCAACGGGTGTTGAGGGACTTGGCTTTGCAATTCCCATCGACAGAGTTTACGGCACGCTCGTCGAGATAATAGAGAACAAATATATCCACGGCAGACCCACGCTTGATATCGAGGTCGATTACGTGAGCGATCTTTGGGAGGCGATACGCAAATACGGCGTCAATACCACGGGCGTATTTGTGACAAGCTCGAATAATGAAATGATACACGTTAACGACATAATCAACTCGATAAACGGCGAGCTTATAACAGACGAGGCAAGCTTTGCCGCGGCAATAAGCGAGCTTGAGGTGGGGGATACCGTCACGGTAGAGCTCTACAGAGCCTCAAATGACCGCCGTTGGTACAAGGAGACGGTTGAGGTCACCGTCAAGGAGTACGTTCCTACGGGAATATTCGGTTAAATCAAAAGGCACGGGTCAGCCCGTGCCTTATTTTATCAAAAAGTTTGAAAAAAGGTATTGACAAACAAAAAAACATTTGATATAATAAACGGGTCGCTGGTATGGCTCAGTCGGTAGAGCACGTCATTGGTAATGACGAGGTCATCAGTTCGATTCTGATTACCAGCTCCAACACAAAAGGGTAGGTCAAAAGACCTACCCTTTTGTGTTGCAGTCGGGTGCCCCCGAAGAAGAACTGCACCATTTTGCCAAGGCAAAATGGTTTTTATTGCGCGGAGGCAAGGAGTATGAGGTACACGTGATGACGATAAGCGCAATGTCAGTTCTGATTCTGATTACCGATGTTTCTATTATGTTAAATTTGTTGCTTAAATTTTGATTTGTCGGGGAGTTTGTAGAGAGCAAAGACCTTTTGCGGTCACCACTTAACGTGTCATCCTGAGCGGAGGACGAAGTCCGTAGTCGAACTTTTGCGGGTCGAGCGCGTGAGGGAGTCGCGAGCGAGCAAAAGCGCAAGGCAGAGCCGCGGCGGGATCTACTTTGTTCTTTTGCAGACCTACTCTATGTATGTAATGTTTTTTTGCGATCTTTCTTGACGTTACAAACACATAGAAGGGT
>JAZQYP010000075.1:0-2719 GCA_045633625.1 Eubacteriales bacterium | reverse complement strand
ACAGTGATATTCTATTCGCCTCTAAATTACAACGCACGAAGTGCATATCACGTGGCTCTGCCACATATCACTGCGTAGCAATATAACTCGCCGCAGGCGAATAGAGTTGCGTCACATAGTGACGCATAAATCCCAATTTGTATATGTGTTTTGGAAAAACAATCTATAAAAAAAGGCGGGTTTGATTTAACCCGTCTTTTTTATTTCTTTTTCCTCAGATTCTTAAAAAAATCGGAAAGGAGAGCCGAGCATTCTTCCTCGCACACACCGCTTTCTATCTCGAAGGCGTGGTTGAGAGGGTAGGAGTTGATGTCAAAAAGGCTTCCGCACGCGCCAAAGCGTGTGTCAGATGCGCCATAGACCACTCGGTCGATGCGCGAATTTACGATAGCCCCCGCGCACATCGCGCAGGGCTCGAGTGTCACGTAGAGGGTTGCGCCGAAAAGTCGCCAGCCGCCAGCCGCGCGGCACGCCTTTTCTATCGCCATAAGCTCTGCGTGTGCCGTGGCAAGCTTCTCTGTCTCACGCAGATTATACGCCTCAGCAATTATCTCACCGCCTCGTACGACCACAGCACCTATCGGCACCTCGCCAAGCTCTGCGGCACACTTAGCCAGCTCAATGGCTCTTTTCATATAAAAAATATCGTTATCGCTCATATCCACCTCTACGACAAAAGATTGGGGAAGAGAAGGATCGCCGCGCTGTCAATGACGCACAGTATCAAAAAGATGAGCAACGTAGGAGTTGTGAAAAAGCGTTTTGGGAGGGATATGCTGCAAGGTCTTTCTCTATAGGAGTCGGATGCATCGAGGATGACGCCAAAGCTACCCGTGGTGTGCGGTGAGCCTTTTTTCTTTTGACCAAGGATGAGCACAAGACCCGAAATGATGCCCGTGATTATTACGATGGACTCAATGATAACGAATGCTCTCGTTGCACTCACCTCATCAAGATTTCCGAAGAGGACGCTTTGAGCGACGGCAATCAGATTGTTTACAAAATGTGTGAGGAACGCCCAAAAATACGAGCCAGTTTTAAGATAGATAAAGCCAATTACAATACCCGCCGCGGTGGCATAGAGTATCTGTATGGGATTTCGGTGCATAAGCCCGAAGCACAAAGCAGAAGCGATCACGGCAAAGCTTCTTGAATAGGGGGCAAGCAGACGAAGAATTGTCGCTCTGAACAAAAATTCCTCACAAAGCGCGGGTACGACGGCAAGCGTGAAGATCAGAACCAAAATCTCGCCAATGCTGTAGACGCCCGACGTGTCGCCACCTGTCATATGGTCGTATGCATCGAAGAGGGATACGATCATCGTGTTTATCTGCGAGAAGCAGAAAACGACCGTTATTGCCGCAAACACAAGCATAAATTTCTTGCCTACGGGTGTTTTTGTGTAGGTTAGGGGCTCTCTTGCCTCGTCAGAGCTGATCATTCGCAGAATGATTGCGGGAAGACCGAATGCGATGAGGTAGAGTATTCCATAGAGTATTTCCGAGACGTAATAGGTCACCGATTCGTTAAAGATCTCGGAAAACATTGCCGTCGAGACGCTCGTTATGGCAGGAACAAACACACTTGAGAGCCCAAGATGCACCAGAAGCGCTATTCCTATTTTCAGAGAGATGCTCTTGAAATTTTTATCGTAAAGCATAGATTTTTCCTTTATTTATCGTTATAAAATAATTATACTTTATTTTTTGCCACTTGTCAATCGGATTTCTCTTGATGTGGGAGGCAATTTGTGATAAAATAAGAAAAAGAAAAACCTTGGAGGTCGCCTTGAAGCTTACCGAATACCGTATTGAGAACGAAAAATTTCATAAAAGCTATACATTTGCGCTTATCTCTGACCTCCACGGCTCGCCCGCGGGCGAGGCGATAGAGCTTTTGAGGGACGCACGCCCCGACGCGATATTTGCGGCGGGGGACATCTTCGAGCGACTTGACGGTACGCGAGACTCCGAGAATGAGGCGGGCTTCGAATTGCTCACGGCGGCGGCAAAAATTGCGCCGACCTACTATTCGTACGGCAATCACGAGCTTGGGGGAAACCGATCTTGGCTTCCGAAGAAAAATAATGACAAAAAAGAATTTGTCATAACAGAAAAAAATGCCAAAAGACTTACGGATACGGGAGTGGTGCTTCTTGACAACGGTTATTGTATATGTGACGGTGTGGCAATTGGAGGCATTCGCTCGGGAGCGATAAACGAGGGAAGAGTGCCCGAGATTTCGTGGATTGACGACTTTTGCAGACTTCGTGAGCCAAAGGTGCTCGTTTGTCATCACCCCGAATATTATAAAAAATATCTGTGCGACAAAAATATAGACCTTATCGTCAGCGGTCACGCGCACGGTGGTCAGTGGAGATTTTTCGGTCAGGGCATTTTCGCACCGGGTCAGGGGATTTTTCCGAAATACACGGCGGGGGTCTATGAAAATCGCCTTGTCGTGAGTCGAGGAATGAAGGAAGCGCGGAAAATCCCGAGAATTTTCAACCCCACCGAAGTGGTTATAATTAAAATCAACGGATAATTCAAGTAGTAAATTGGGATTTATCGGTATGTATTTTTTTGTCGCAGACAACTTTTAAAGCCTTCCCTTGTGAGGGAAGGGGGACCGCGACAGCGGTGGATGAGTAGTGATAAACATTACAAATCCTACGACACCTCATCCGTCACTCCGCTACACTCCGTGCCACCTTCCCCTC
>JAZQYP010000074.1:0-31977 GCA_045633625.1 Eubacteriales bacterium | reverse complement strand
CAGTGATATTCTATTCGCCTCTAAATTACAACGCACGAAGTGCATATCACGTGGCTCTGCCACATATCACTGCGTAGCAATATAACTCGCCGCAGGCGAATAGAGTTGCGTCACATAGTGACGCATAAATCCCAATTTATTTACATTACTATATAGAACATTACCCTTCAATTACAATTTTAACAATTTATAATAGAATTGTCAAGCAATTTATTATTGAATTTTGAATTTATTCAATTATTAATTGAGTTCATGGCCGACTGCATCTTTTATGTGCAAAACATATTGATAACGCAAAAAAAATATGATATAATGAAAGGTAATGATAAATTTATTTGGAGGAACTATGACTCTTACCGAATTTTTCAGAAGTGGCATTCTGTACACCTACTTTGAGGATTACAACACCTTCATCATCGTAGGATCTCTTATAAGTGCCCTTCTATCATATCTGCTTGGAAGCTTTAATTTTGCTATAATCATATCCCGCCGCGAGTATCATCAGGACATCCGCACACACGGAAGTGGCAACGCGGGAATGACCAATATGATGCGCATATACGGAAAGCGCGCGGCAATACTCACCCTTGCGGGTGACGCGCTCAAGGCAATACTCGCAGGTCTTATCGGCTATGCCGCACTCGGTCAGTTTGGCGCGCATATTGCGGGAGTTTTCTGCGTTGTAGGTCATATGTTCCCCATATTTTTCAAATTCAAGGGAGGCAAGGGCGTTGTTACAACGGCTGCCTCGATGCTCGTATGCAACCCTTACGTTTTTCTGATCGACCTTGTCATATACGTCATTATCGTTGCTATCTGGAAATACATCTCCCTTGCGTCTATTATGTGCGCTTTGCTCTACCCCGTGCTGCTTCGCGGAATTGACACCGTTTTTCTTAAAACGGAGGGCTCGCCCTACGGAATATTCCCCGTTATAATCGCGCTTCTCGTGGTATTAAAGCACAAGGAAAACATACACAGACTCCTTAATAAGACCGAAAACAAGTTCAGCTTCAAAAAATCGGTCAAGAAGGACGACGTAGAAGAAGAGATCTGAAGGAAATAGATATGGAAAATTTTGATGCTCTCCTGCCGAAGGAACAACTAAATATACTCATCGCCAAGGCGGCGCAAGAGGAGCTCTTGAAGAAGGCAGTATTCTCAAAGCCCGCCGATAAGAGCGTTTTGCGTATGGTCGCGACCGTAAGAAAGATCGGCGGCGCAAATATGCTTCAGTGCGAGTATTTTATGAGCGACAACAAGGCGCTCCACAAAAATCTTACCATCGACGGCACGCTTACAAGCGAGCTTGATACAGTTATTGACGGATTCTCACAAATAAATCTTTTGACCACCGCGGGAGATGCCGAATATAAGCTCTCAAAGTCGGGCAAGAGTGTTCTGCTTAACGGCAAGAAGCTTTTTGCAGCACTCAACTCAAATCGCCCTGCCGAAAAGGTGGCTGTAAGCGGAAACGACCGCAAAAAAGAGCATATTCTTTGTGGGGACGAGCCCTTTCTCGTCCTTCTCGGCGTATCTGACGCAAACGGCAGAATTTTTGACAAAAAGCGCTCGAAATTCAGGCAGATAAACCGCTTTCTTGAGATGATACGCGACGTGCTCCCCGAGCTTCCCACGGGCGAGATATGCATTGCCGACCTTTGCTGTGGCAAGAGCTATCTTTCCTTTGCGGCGTATCACTATTTTGCAAATATCCTCGGCTACAAGGTAACTATGGTGGGTGCCGACCTCAAGAGCGACGTTATCGCGTATTGCTCGGACGTAGCCAAGAGGCTCTCCTTTGACGGACTTACCTTTGTGTGCACCGACATAAAAAAATACGATGCACCAAGGACGCCCGATCTTGTCATATCCCTTCACGCCTGCGATACGGCGACCGATATCGTGCTTGACAAGGCTGTCGAGTGGGGCGCGAGGGTCATTCTGTCCACCCCCTGCTGTCATCACGAGTTAAATCACTCCCTTAACTGCCCTGCTGTCTCTTTTATCGCCGACTACTCGATGCTCCGTCAGAAATTCTGTGACGCGGCAACCGACGCTCTGCGCCTCAAGAGACTTGAGAGCGAGGGCTATACCTGCGAGGCACTTGAGCTTATTGACCCTGACGAGACGCCGAAGAATATTATGCTTCGCGCCATAAAAAAGAAGAATTTCAATAAGGACTCTAAGGAAGCAAAGGCGGCGCTTGCAGAATATGAGAGCGCAAAGAGGTTTTTGCTTGGGGATAAAAAATGACCTATCACAACGCCATAAAATATATACTCAGCGCTCCCGACAAGAGCGGTCCTGTCGCGTCTTACTCAAGAATAACCCTTCTTGCAAGACTTCTCGGCTCTCCCGAGGCGCGCCAGAGATACGTGCGCTTCGCGGGTAGCAACGGCAAGACCGTCTGTCAGACGATGATGTCAAGAGTACTCACCGAGGCGGGTATAAAAGTTGGCAGTCTTTTGATGCCGACCACCAAGGAGCCACGCGAAAACGTGCTCATCTGCGGTGAGCCTATTTCAATTGAGGATACGGTAAGCTACGTTGAGGCGATAGTCTATGCCGTAAATACCGCAAAAAATATGGTAAAATCGGGGGATATGACTCTTCCCGAGGAGCTTCTCTTAGGCAAGGTGAGCATCGAGCCCACCAAGAATGAGATAGTTTTGCTTATGGCACTTCTTGCCTTTCGCGACAAGGGCTGTGATCTCAGCCTTATCGAATGTGAGCAAAAGGGCGCTGACCCCACGAAATTCCTCGCCCCCGCACCCCATACCGTCATCTGCGGAACGATACCTGATGATGACACGAGCGAGCTACGCAAGATAAAATCCTACATAAAGTCGGGCATCACCGAGATCGTAAGCGCACCTCAGGACAGTCGCGCATATAAGAGCATCTCAAGTGCGTGCGCCGAGATAAACTGCCGTTTTTCGATGCCCATTCGTTCCTCGCTTGAGATAACGAGGCTCACGCTCAAGGGCTCGGAATTCACCTATCGCGACCGCGGCTACAGACTCGGTCTTTGCGGTAGATTCCAGGTTCAGAACGCCACGACTATAATCGAGGCGGTGGCTATGCTTGAGCGCGCGGGCTACGTGATCGGCTACGATGCTCTCTGTCGCGCCTTCTCGCGCATAAATCTGCGCACGAAGTTTGAAACGCTCTCCCTTATGCCGACTATCATTGCCGACAGCACACATAAGACCGAGGCGGTCGCAACTATGTCCGAGACACTTGCCGACTTCAAGAGCCAGACAGGCAGCGACGTTGCACTCTGCATCTCGCACGATCTGCCGCTTATCGAGGAATATCTGAAAAACTTCTCGGAGCTCGGCTACAACGTAAAGGAGATTATAATTCCCCTGCCCGACAAAAATACAGTTGCAGACACGGCTGACCTTAACACAGACGCCGAAATAACGATGCCAATGACCTACAAGGCGGCGGCAAAGAGGATAATCGACGCCTCTCGCGAGCACGGATTTGTGCTCATCACGGGCGAGTACGAGCCGACGGACAAGCTACGCCACGAGGTGCTACGAATACTTGAATACTAAACGAGGTAGAAAAATGCGATTTAGGAAGATATATCTTGAAATATCAAATATATGCAACCTGAATTGCGCCTTCTGCCCGAAAACCAAAAGAGCTCCGAGGCGCATTTCTCCCTCGGAGTTCTCTTCTATTGCGCCAAAGCTCCGTCCCTATAGTGACTTTATATATTTTCACGTAATGGGTGAGCCTCTTTGCCATCCCGATCTCAAAACTTTTCTTGATATTGCGGGAACGCACGGTTTTAAGGTAATTATCACCACGAACGGAACGCTCTTGAGCAAGAGAGGGGATATTCTCCTTTCTCACCCTGCACTTCACAAGATAAACGTCTCGCTTCACGCCTTTGAGGCAAATGATATTCCCGTCACCTTTGATGAATACCTTGACAGCGCGCTCGAATTCGCAAAGCGAGCCGAGGGCAAGAAGATAGTCGTTCTCAGGCTTTGGAACGAAGGAGGAGCAAAGGAGCTCAACGAGAAGATAATCTCGAAAATAAAGGAAAATTTCTCCGATTGGGTGAGTGAGAAGCACGGAATACGCATAGGAAACAAGGTCTATCTTGAGACGGGCGACAAATTTGAGTGGCCCGACCTCACGGCAACCGACGGGGGCGAGAGTGTTTTCTGCTACGGACTGCGCGATCAGATAGGAGTCCTTTCCGACGGCACGGTAGTTCCCTGCTGTCTTGACCACGAGGGTGACATCGCACTCGGCAACATATTTGACTCAACACTTGACGAAATACTCGCATCGGAGCGTGCAACGGCGATTTACGAGGGCTTCAAAAATCACCGAGCCTCCGAGGAGCTCTGCCGCAAGTGCGGATACGCGAGAAGATTTAAGTAAAAAAAGGAACAGACCGCGTCTGTTCCTTTTTTCTATTTAGAAGAGCTCTATCATTTCCTTGGGGCTCTTCGTGAAGTTATAAAGCTTGCCCTCAAGGTCGATAGCCACCATATCCTCAATTCTGCAGCCGTACTTACCGGGGAGGTAGATTCCCGGCTCAACTGACACAACGTGACCTCTCTCAAGCGTCATCGTCTCGGGTGCGGCAAAGGAAAGACGAGGGCTCTCGTGAACGAGCATACCAACACCGTGACCGAGAGAATGTCCGAAGGTGCCCTTGTATCCCGCATTGTCGATTATATCGCGAGCGACCTTGTCGGCGTCGCGGCAAACTATACCCTCCTTGATAAAGTCAAGGGCTGCAAGCTGAGCCTTGAGCACTGTATCGTAAACTCTCTTCACCTCGGCGTCAGCCTTACCGATAACGACAGTTCTCGTCATATCGGAGCAATATCCGCGAAGTCCTGCGCCGAAGTCCATAGTGAGAAATCCACGCTCAAGCTTTACGTTTCTCGGCACACCATGGGGCATAGAGGACGCACTTCCCGAAACTGCAATAGTCTGGAAGGCCGCGCAATCGGCACCGTTTCTTCTCATAAAGAACTCAAGCTCAAGGGCGACCTCTATCTCTGTCATATTGGGTGTCATTACCTTAACTATGTGATCGAATGCCGCATCGGTTATCCTCTGCGCTGCATCCATAACGTCAAGCTCCTCCTGAGTCTTTACCTCACGCATTGCGTCAAGGATCGCCGACGCGCCCGAAAGGACCTCTACTCCCTCAAACTTTGTCTCAAAAAGTGCCTTCTGTGCAACGGAGAGGCGATTTTCCTCGATGAGAAGAGTCTTTAGGCCCTCTGCATCAAGCAGGGTCATGATCTCAAGGAGCATTCCGCTCGGCATAAGGATCTCAAAATCCTCGTGCGATACCTCGGCGTTTGCCGCCTCAATATATCTGAAATCGGTGAGAAGGAATGCCTTTTTCTGAGTTACGAGAATGTATCCGTCACTGTAGTCGAAGCCGCTGAGGTATCTCTGGTGAAATTCAGTCGAGATAAGCGCCGCGTCAGCTCCGTTTTCTATTAGCTTCTTTTGAAATCTTCTAACGTTTGTCATTTTATTTCTCCTTAATTTATGTGTTCATTATAATATTTCTTCATTTCAAATGCGTCCTCAGCCATAGTACCTGCCGACTCGCAAATAATACGCGGAGCCACATTTTCCTTAATTATCGCTTCAACAAGAGGCTCAAAATCCGGTCCGAACTCGGTATCGGTAAAGGTAAGATGTTTCTTTTCCCCGGCCGATGTATATTCGATCTTTGAAAAGTGACAATGGAGATTATAAGCATACTCACTACCCAGTGCCGAGCCTATCTTATCAAAAACGCGACGGTAGTCGTCCACACTTACGAAATATCCACCCACGTTGCGCGCGTTGAGGTGACCGAAATCGACCACGGGATGATACTGCGGTGCTATCTTACAAAGCTCTATAACCTCTTCAAGCGTGCCGAGCTGATTTATCTTGCCCATCGTCTCAAGTCCAAGTCTTATTTTTGTGTCGCCATACGCCTCAACGGTCTTTGTAAGGGTGTCGGACGCAAGGCGCATAGCCTCCTCGCGACTTATCTTCGCGGCACTTCCCGAGTGAATAACTATTGTGTCAGCTCCGAGAAGCTCTGCCGCCCAGAGCGACTTTTCTATATAGGAAAGGCTCTTAAGACGCTTCTCCTCCTCAACTCCCGAAAGCGAAATGTAGTAGGGCGTGTGAAGTGACATCAAAATTCCGCACTTCCTTGCCTCTTCACCTATCTTCTTAAGAGTCGCTTCACCGGCAGCAAGACCGTTGCCTGCCTGAAACTCGTAGGCATCAAGTCCGCGAGAAGCAAGCCACGCGGGCGCTTGCACGGTAGATTTGTATTTTTCAGCATAGAAGGACTCGCTATTTCCTCCGGGCCCAAAGGTTGCTTTATTTATCATATATTATTTTTCCTCACAATTTAATCTGTGGAATTTTCTCATAAACGGCTTTTCAATAAGTCGTTTTGCCCTAAAAAAGAGGTTCTTTTTATCCCTTATCGGCGGCACGATTATCACGGGTATTCCTAATCTGTGAGCCGCAAGCGCATCTGTGAGAAGCTGGTCGCCAAGAGACGCGGTATGTTCTTTTTCCACACTCATATCCTCAATAGCCTTTTTGAGCATCTTTGTGGACGGCTTGCCGCTGTCAGCATATGCGTGGAGCCCAAGCTCTTTGTTGAAGAGCTCGACCCTGTCTTTATGATTGTTAGAGATAAACGCCGCCGCGATCCCCGCCGCCGCGATCGTTTGAAACCACGTTTTTATTCTCTCATCAGGCTCTGCCACCTCATAGGGAGCTATCGTATTGTCTATGTCGATAAGAAGAGCACGTATTCCCTTTGACAAGAGAAACTCGGGGGTTATATCATAAAAATGTTCAAAATAGAAATCGGGCATAAGCAGATCCGATAATTTTTTCATTTTTCACGCCTCTCTTTCCTTTTGTTCTCTTTATTTTATCATATTAAACTCAAATAAGCAATAAATTTCTGAAAAAATAAAAAAAATTGAAATTACGTATTGACAAACAAAAAAAGTTGTGATATTATATTAGGGCAGTTCTGAAAGGAATGCGTATGCGAGTGTAGTTCAATGGTAGAATTCCAGCCTTCCAAGCTGGCCGCGTGGGTTCGATTCCCATCACTCGCTCCATCTATAAATGGCGCATGCAAATGCGCCATTTATACAGTTTGTGCCTTTAGCTCAGCCGGATAGAGCAACTGCCTTCTAAGCAGTAGGTCGGGGGTTCGAATCCCTTAAGGCACGCCATTATGGTGGGTATAGCTAAGTTGGTTATAGCGCCAGGTTGTGGCCCTGGAGGCCGTGGGTTCGAATCCCATTACTCACCCCATAAAAAGAAAACAGAGGCAATAGCCTCTGTTTTCTTTTTATAAGACGAGCTTCACGATTCAGAGCCCCGCTATTTTGCCAACGGCAAAATAGTTTTGTTTGCGCAAATGAACGAACGATTTAAGCAAATAAGCTCGCAAACATGGGTTCTGAATCCCATTACGTTACCCACAGAGGCAATAGCCTTCGTTTTTCTTTTTATAGCGGCGAGCTTCACGATTCAGAGCCCCGCTATTTTGCCTTGGCAAAATAGTTTTGTTTGCGCAAATGGACGAACGATTTAAGCAGATAAGCTCGCAAACATGGGTTCTGAATCCCATTACGTTACCCACAGAGGCAATAGCCTTCGTTTTTGTTTTTATAGCGGCGAGCTTCACGATTCAGAGCCCCGCTATTTTGCCAACGGCAAAATAGTTTTGTTTGCGCAAATGAACGAACGATTTAAGCAGATAAGCTCGCAAACATGGGTTCTGAATCCCATTACGTTTTACTTTCACCACACACTTTAACATATACGTAGCCAGCAACGGACCGTCGAGGACGCCGGTCCCTACAAATTAACGCCGTTGCATTCCTTTCCCCTTACGTCCTCCCCCTATCTCTTGACTATTCCCTCTTTTTGTGGTAAAATATATTGTAAATATTTAAAGGAGGCAAATATGAGGCTTCTTATTGCATATTCAACTAAAAACGGAACAACCTATAGATGCGCCGAGATGCTCGCAGAAAGGCTTCCCGATTGGGTGGAGGTCGATATCGTCAATCTCAAAACGTACCTCCCCTGCCCGATACCCTACGACGCAGTGGTAGTTGGCGGAGCCGTCAGAATGGAATGCCTTGACAGAAGAGTCAAGCGATTCTTGCGTGCAAATCGCGATACACTTTCGAATATGCCGACCGCCGTCTATATCTGCTGCGGTTTTTCAGAGCATTACGACGAGTATGCCGATACACAGCTTCCTCGCGGTCTTGAGTGCTCACTTGGTGTGCATCATTTTGGCGGCGAGCTTAAGGTGGACCGCGCAAAGGGGTTTGAGAAGCTACTTGTTAAGATAGTACGTGAATCGATACTCACACGCGAGCTTGGAAATAAGGAGACCGAGCACTTAGGATTGCCCGAAATAATCCCCGAGAATATAAACTTACTCGCCGAGAGAATAAAAAAGCTTTCTTTTGATAAGTAATGTTATTGTTTTTTAACAATTCAAAGCAACACAAATGCGTGACCTTTGTGCATTTTGCCACAAACAAAATTCTTGACAAAAATGGGTGTATGTGGTATTATATATAGGTAGCGCAAAACGCTTGACCCACTAGCTCAGACGGTAGAGCACTTGACTTTTAATCAAGGGGTCCGGAGTTCGAGTCTCCGGTGGGTCACCAAAAAAGGTGAAATCACTTTTGTGGTTTCACCTTTTTTAGTTTTCTGCATTGACTCGAACTCCTCCATTTTCCGACGTTTCGGAAAATGGGTATGCGTGCGGCAGTCTGAGCTTTGTCCGCGGTGAGCATTCCGCACGCGTGAGTTCTGAGTCTGTGGTGGGTCTTCACAAAATGGGTCTGCGTGCGGCAGACTGAGCTTTGTCCACGGTGAGCATTCCGCACGCGCGAGTTCTGAGTCTCCGGTGTACCATTTCCGCACGCGTGCGCCTGTGGCGCATTGTCCCATCAAATATTATCCAACATTATCTCGATAAGCTTATCAAAGCAAAGGGAGAGTTCACGTCTGAGGCGGGCGGCGGCAAGGACTGCGCGTGCATAAGAGCGCGGAAGACTGCCCGCACCAATGTGCGAGAGGCATTTGTTATGTGCTTCTCTACCCCTCGTAAGCACCTCGCGGAAGCCCTGCACGTCGGGTGTCTTTCCGCTTTTCTTTATTTTTCGCAGAAGAGCCGTCGCGCGACAAAGCCTCTCCGAGAGCTCGGTACACACAGCCCCCTCCTCGTTGTCTCCGTATTTTGCGTGAAATCCGCCGAGTGCGATAAGCTCTCCGTGGTATTCGGTCGCCCTGTCGATAGCGTGCGACAGGCAATGCGCGTACGATGCAATGCCGTCCCTCTCAAGCGGTGGTACAAAATCGATAAAAAGCGACTCCTCAAGCGCGCATATCTTCCTGTCCGCCTCAAGTCGCATATTGCTAAGCGCACTTCGGCTCATTCTCTCGCCCTCACGACAGGCGGCACAGACTGCACTATGTACGAGGGCTGACAGCTCCTCAAGAATTCTGAAATAATCGGGTCTTAACATATATTCTCCTATCTCAAAAATATTAATCCAAGCAAAAATCCAATGGCAAGGCAGGCGGGAAAGGTCAGTATCCACGCAAGGATTATCTCTCTTGCCACCCCTCTGTTGAATCTCCCTCTCTCGCATCCAACACCCATCATAGCCGAGGTCTTTGCGTGTGTCGTGCTGACGGGAAGCCCGAAAAAGCTGCACACCGACATCACAAAGGAGGAAGCCGTATCCGAGCAAGTGCCCCCAGCCGCATCAAGTCGGGTCATAGCCACGCCAATTTTCTTAATTATGCGCTTTCCGCCGATAAGGGTACCGAGAGCCATCAAGGTCGAGGTAAGAAGCACAAGATGCACGGGCGGCTTGAAGCCCACTGTGCCCTGTTCGGCTGACACAACTCCAAGCATAAGCACGCCGAGGAATTTCTGCGAATCCTGAGCGCCGTGCATAAAGGCGCTCCACGCGGCGCCGAGCCCCTGTGCCCTCTTAAAATGCTTTATCGCGCGGCGGCGGTCGATTCCGGAGCAGAGCGAGAGACAGATTCTGTAGGCAAGCCTTGCGAGAAAAAAAGCGGGAACGGTCGAGGCGACAAGACCTACCCACACCAGAGATATTTCGCACAAATTTATTGCCTCAAGGCTCATTTTCGAGGCTATCGCCGCCCCTGCAAGCCCTGAGATGAGTGCATGGCTCTCGCTTGTGGGAATGCCGAAGAAAAATGCGAGCATCGACCACAAAACCACGGCGCACATCGCGGCGCAAAGCACCTTAATTCTTATTTGCGTGTCATCGCCAAGCTCGACGCTCTTAAATACCGTTTCGGCAACGCTTGGCATAAAGAGTGAGGTGAGTGCGGCGCCTAAAAAATTGCAAACTGCCGCAATAAGTATGGCGGGAGTCGGCCGCAGAGAACGCGTAGTCACCGCGGTGGCTATTGCATTCGGCGCGTCGGTCACGCCGTTGACGAGTATCACCGCATAGACGAGAACAAAGAAGAATATCCGATTCACCCCATCCGCACATCACCCCCATATCACCTTATGAGAGGGCGCGGGGGATAATTCGTCGGGACAAGATCAGAATTTTCTTACTAAAAGATAATTTCAAATTTTGATTTGTCGTGGAGGGACGCGTGCCTCCGGCGGCGAGCTTTTTGCAAAAAGCTCGGCAAAAAACCTTAAACAAAGGGTTTTTGAGAACAACATTTCAACTATGGCCGTGGTGAGCACGGAGGGCGGAGCAAGGCCTGCGGGAGCTATTCCCATATCCCAAAAGTTCTTTGGAGAGCTCGAGAAGCCTTTCTTTTAAGAAAGGTTCTCGAAAGCATCTTAACGCAAACTAACTACTCGATAAATCACAATTTATTCTTCGACTTTTGATTGACTTTGTGCGTGAAATTTGATATAATAATTATGTATATTAAAATTCAGGACGGTTCCAAAATGGAAGAAAAAATAATGTCCCAAAGCACAATAGAAAATGAAATAAAAGAGCTTCGCGAGAAGATTTCCTACCACGCGAAGCGATATTACGAGGAGGACGCGCCCGAGATATCCGACTATGAGTACGATATGATGTACGACAGACTCCTGAGGCTTGAGGCGGCGCATCCCGAATTCTTCGATCCCGCATCCCCCACGCAACGTGTGGGCGGTAAGGCGCTTGACAAGTTCGAGAAGGTCACGCACACGGCACGTATGGACTCGCTCTCCGACGTTTTCTCTTATGACGAGCTCCGCGCATTCGTAGATAAGGTAAAGGAGACCCTTCCCTCTCCCGTTTTCTCGGTAGAGCCTAAAATCGACGGACTTTCGGTCTCTTTGCGCTATGCCAACGGCATTTTCTTTGAGGGAGCAACGAGAGGCGACGGTGTGACGGGCGAGAACGTGACACAAAATCTTAAGACCGTTCACTCTATCCCCCTAAAGCTTGAGGAGCCCCTGACGCTTACTGTCAGAGGCGAGGTATATATGCCCCGCGCGGTGTTTGAGAAGATAAATGCCGAGCGCGAAGAAAAGGGGCAAGCCCTTATGGCAAATCCGCGTAACGCGGCGGCGGGATCTTTGCGCCAGCTTGACTCAAAAATAACTGCGGCGCGCAAGCTTGATATTTTCGTCTTTAATTTCCAAGAGGGCGACCTCTATCTTGACGGGCACGCACCTGTGTCGCACAATCAAACACTTGAGCGACTCACTTCTCTTGGCTTTAAGACTCTTGATCACACAACTCTTGCGTCGAGCGCCGACGAGATAATCGCGCACATTGAGAAGATCGGAGAGATGCGCGACTCACTTCCCTATGACATTGACGGCGTGGTGGTAAAGATAAATGACCTCGCAGAGCGCGCAATTCTCGGTGAGGGAACGAACACGCCGAAATGGGCGGTGGCATACAAATTTCCGCCCGAGGAAAAGAAAACCAAGCTCATTGACATAACTATTGCGGTCGGCCGCACGGGTGTGCTCACACCCACGGCAATGCTTGCCCCCGTAAGACTTGCGGGAACGACTGTCAGCCGTGCGACACTCCACAACCTTGACTTTATCCGCGAGCGCGGCATAAAGCTTGGCGACGTGGTGACGGTGCGCAAGGCGGGAGATATTATTCCCGAGGTGGTAAAGGCAAACGTCGAGGAGCGTGACGGCAGTGAGACAGAATTTAATATGCCTACACACTGCCCCTCGTGCGGTGAGCCCGTTTTCCGCGACGACGGTGCGGCTATCCGTTGTACAAACGGCTCGTGCCCCGCGCAATTATCGCGCTCACTTGAGCATTTTGCATCGAAGGACGCTATGAATATCGATGGACTTGGACCGCAGATAGTCGAGCTTCTGCTTGCTAACGACCTTATTCACGATGCGGCAGATCTCTATTCTCTCACTATCGAAAACATCGAAGGACTTGAGAGAATGGGCAAAAAATCGGCTGAAAATCTCGTGTCCGCTATTGAAAGATCAAAGGCGGCGGGGCTTGAGCGACTCATTTTCGCACTCGGCATACGCAATATAGGCGCGGTAGCGGCGACGGCTCTCGCGGCGCGCTACGGCTCGCTTGATGCTCTTATGTCGGCAACGCGCGACGAGCTTGTGACTATTGAGGATTTCGGTGAAATTACCGCCGATTGTGTTATAAATTACTTCTCGCACGAGCAGAATATCGAGCTTTGTCACAGGCTCGCCGAGGCGGGACTTGTGACCACCTCGACGGCCGTTAAAGCATCGAGCATTTTTGAGGGCAAGACGTTTGTTCTCACGGGAACGCTTCCCACGATGAGCCGCGACGAAGCGGCGGCACTTATCAAGGCAAACGGCGGCAAGAGCGCGGGCTCGGTATCTAAAAAGACCGACTACGTCGTCGCGGGTGAGGCGGCAGGCTCTAAGCTCACAAAGGCACAGGAGCTTGGTATCACCATCATCGACGAAGCGACGCTTCTTAAAATGCTTGGGCTTTAAGTCCCCGTAAAATCGAGAATTCCCTCGTAAATTCCGCGTGCAAAAAGCTCGGGAGAGCCCGACATAAGCGCGGCATCGGTGGGATTTGTGATAAACCCAAGCTCGACGAGCACGGCGGGCATTGCCGTGCGGCGCAAAACGTAAAGATTGGTTCGCGCAAAGACTCCTCGATTACGCAGACCCGTATAATTTGACATCTCGCGGAGTATATCGTCGGCAAGATCTGCCGCAACCGAGGGCTTGTAGAAAACGAATGCCTCACTTCCCGTCGCGGCGGCTTGCGTTGCGGCGTTTGTGTGAAGACTTATAAAATAATCGGCTCCCCACGCATTTGCATCTGCAACGCGCAGACGCAGACTCGTGGAGTTTGACGTACCAACCGTCGTGTCGGGTGTAGGACGGGATAGGCGTACCTCAAAATTTGGGTTAGCGCGAAGGAGTGATGCCAAGCGCACTCCTACCTCGTAAACTATGTCCTGCTCGCGCAGACCGTTTCCCTCTGCTCCTGCATTCGGATTCTGCGGATTATGTCCTTGGTCTATGTATATTTTTATTGCCACTTGTATGCCCACCTTTCTATGCTTCTATAAAAAGCATATTCGAGCGAGGCAAGTAATGTTAAATTTGAGCTTCAAATTTTGATTTGTCGGTGTGTTATGTATAGAGCAAGACATCATTTTTGATTGTAGGGGCGCGCACTGCGCGTCCGCAATAAACGCCAAAGAACTCCGAACGGACGGCCAATGGCCGCCCCTACAGTGTTTGTAGAAATCGCTCGTTTATCCCCCTACACAATAGCCCGACCAATCCCAATTTATACACAAAATTCTTCTCAAAAAGGAAAAATTATGTTTAACGAAGAAAAAAACAAGGTGATGCCCTCCACTCTCTATCTTGTGGCAACGCCTATAGGAAATCTCGCCGATATGAGCGAGCGTGCTATCAAGGTGCTCTCGGAGGTCGATTTTATCGCCGCCGAGGACACGAGAAATACCCTCAAGCTCTTAAATTATTTCGGCATACAAAAAAAGCTCGTTTCCTATCACGAGCATAACAAGGCAGAGCGCGGTAGCGAGATCGCTGACCGACTCTCTATGGGCGAGAGCGTGGCACTTGTGACCGATGCGGGAACTCCCGCCATCTCCGACCCCGGTGCTGACCTTGTGGCTCTTTGCGCCGAGCGTGGCATCACCGTCACCTCTATCCCAGGCGCGTGCGCAGGAATCGTGGCGCTCACCCTCTCGGCACTTGCGACCGAAAAATTCTGCTTTGTGGGCTTTTTGCCCGCGCAGAAATCGGACAGACGAAAGAGGCTCGATTTTCTGGGGAATGAGACACGCACAATGCTCTTTCACGAAGCTCCCCACAAGCTAAAAGCAACACTTTCCGACATGGCGGCGGCTTTCGGAGAAGATAGAAAGATAACCCTCTGCCGCGAGCTGACAAAGCTCAACGAGGAGGTTATCCGCACAACGCTTGGCGGCGCTGTGTCTCTTTATGAGCAAAAAGACCCCAAGGGAGAGTACGTCCTTGTCGTCGAAGGCTCAAGTGAGAGCGAAAAAGCACCCGAAGCCTCCCTCACTATCGAGGAGCAGGTCGAATATTATATGAATAACGGCATGTCAAAAAACGAGGCTATAAAGGCGACGGCAAAGTCCCGCGGCGTACATAAAAACGAGATATACAAGCTATTTTTGTGATTTTTGCACAAAATTCTTTGTCTTGCCTTGTGTATTTTATGCCATTTATTTATTGATTTTTAGAGTATCTTGTGATAATATATAATCTATAATAATTTAAGCTACGGAAGGAATTATTAATATGGAAAAGATGAAGGTCGGCGTCGTTGGCGCCACGGGTATGGTTGGTCAGAGATTCCTCACACTGCTTGAGGATCACCCCTATTTTGAGGTAGTAGCTCTCGCGGCTTCGGCAAGAAGCGCAGGCAAGTCCTATGAGGATGCTGTTGGAGCCAGATGGAAGATGAAGACTCCTATGCCCGAGAAGTACAAGAAGATGGTAGTTATGGACGCCGCTGACGTCAGCGCTATGGGCGCACTCTGCTCCTTCGTTTTCTGCGCGGTTGATATGAAGAAGGACGAGATCCGCGCGCTTGAGGAGAAGTACGCAAAGGCAGAGATCCCCGTTGTATCCAACAACTCTGCACACAGATGGACTCCCGACGTTCCTATGGTAATTCCCGAGATAAATGACGAGCACCTTGAGGTCATCGCGGCACAGAGAAAGCGTCTTGGCACAAAGAGAGGCTTTATCGCCGTTAAGCCCAACTGCTCGATACAGTCCTACGTTCCCGCACTCACTCCCCTTCGCAAGTACGGCATCAAGGAAGTTGTCGCTACCACGTATCAGGCAATTTCGGGCGCGGGCAAGACCTTTAACGAGTGGCCCGAGATGATAGACAACGTAATCCCCTACATCGGCGGTGAGGAGGAAAAGAGCGAGCAGGAGCCCCTTCGCGTTTGGGGCAAGGTGGAAAATGGCGAGATAGTCAAGGCTGACGCTCCCATCATCACCACACAGTGCATTCGTGTTCCCGTTACAGACGGTCACACTGCGGCTGTTTTCGTAAAATTCGAGAACAAGCCTACCAAGGAAGAGATACTTAAGGCTTGGAGAGAGTTCAGTGGCAAGCCCCAGGAGCTTGATCTCCCTCACGCACCCAAGCAGTTCATCACATATTTTGAGGAAGACAACCGTCCTCAGGCGGCACTTGACCGCGACATCTACGGCGGTATGGGTGTAACAGTTGGACGTCTCCGTGAGGACACACTCTACGACTACAAGTTCGTAGGTCTCTCTCACAACACACTCCGCGGTGCTGCAGGCGGCGCAGTTCTTATCGCAGAGCTTCTCTACAAAGAAGGATATTTTGATTGATTAGTTTATGAATAAAGAATGCGGGGGAAAACTTTTTCAAAAGTTTTCCCCCGCACCCCTTTTCAAACACCTTAAATAAAATGATAGACAAAAGGCAGTGTCCACCCTTAGAGTGTCATCCTGAGCGAAGTCGAACTTTTGCGGGTTGAGCGCGAAAAGAACGCGCGAACAAGCAAAAGCGCGAGGCAGAGCCGAAGCGGGATCTACTTTAATCTTTTGCAAACCTTCTTATCGTTTCTCACATTCTTTTGACGTTACAAACGTTAAGAAAGGTATCAGAAATCGTTTATAGATCCCTGCTCGCTATGCTCGCAGGTTTTGGATCGGCTCGTGTCGACCTTCCGACACTCCCTCACCAAAACTTCGACTGCGCTCAGGATGACACTCTTAGTAAAATATTCGGTAGGGACAGGCGTCCTCGACTGTCCGTTTTAACACGAATGTCCCGCCCACAAAATAAAGCCGCAGGCGATGCCTGCGGCTCTTTTAATACTTAATTATTCAGCTTCTTCCTCTGCCTCAAAGGGATTTGCGTTCTTATCGGCAAGGGGCTTCATTGTCGGGAACAGGAGTACGTCACGAATGGACGCACTGTCTGTAAGAAGCATTACAAGACGGTCAACACCAAAGCCAAGTCCGCCTGTGGGAGGCATACCGTGCTCAAGTGCCATTACGTAATCGTAATCTACCTGTGCGTTCGAGGTAGGATCAAGCATCTTTCTGTCCGCAACCTGCTTCTCGAATCTCTCTCTCTGGTCGATGGGGTCATTGAGCTCGGAGAATGCGTTACCGTACTCGGTCGCGTTGATGAAGTACTCAAATCTCTCCGTGAACATAGGATCGTCGGGCTTACGCTTTGCAAGAGGCGAATTCTCGACGGGATAATCATAAATAAAGGTAGGCTGAATGAGGTTCTCCTCAACGAAAGCATCGAAGAACTCGGCGAGTATTGCGCCCTTTGTGGGTATCTCGGGAAGGTCTACGTGCTTCTCCTTCGCAATTGCGATTGCCTCCTCATCGGTCTTGATCTCGTTAAAATCAACGCCCGAATACTTCTTTACCGCCTCGATCATGGTGAGTCTCTCCCAATGTCCGAGGTCTATCTCCTTGCCCTGATATGTGATCTTTGTCGTGCCGCAAACGGCAACAACAAGCTTCTTCATCATATCCTCAACAAGATCCATCATTCCCTTAAAGTCGGTGTAAGCCTCGTAAAGCTCGATAGACGTGAACTCGGGGTTGTGCTTTGTATCCATTCCCTCGTTACGGAAGATACGTCCAACCTCGTAGACCTTCTCAAAGCCACCAACGATAAGACGCTTGAGGTAGAGCTCGGTCTCAATACGAAGAACCATATCGATGTCAAGCGTGTTGTGGTGCGTGAAGAAGGGGCGAGCCGATGCACCGATCTCAAGTGTCTGGAGAATAGGTGTATCAACCTCAAGATATCCTCTGCCATTGAGGTATGCGCGGAGGAAATCGATGATCTTGCTTCTCATAATGAAGGTCTTTCTTACGTCTGCGTTCATTATGAGGTCGACCTCTCTGTGACGGTACTTCGCGTCAACGTCCTTAAGGCCCTTGAACTTCTCGGGCAAGGGTCTGAGCGACTTCGAGAGCATCTCAATGTGAGTTGCGTGGATAGAAACCTCTCCACTGTTTGTTCTGAAAGCGACACCGCGGACTCCCACGATATCACCGATATCATAATCCTTCTTAAAGGAAGCGTAATCCTCTTCACCAACGTCGTCGCGCTTTACGTAGATCTGAATATCACCCTCGCGGTCACAAAGGTTCATAAAGGAAGCCTTACCCATGATTCTACGGGACATCATTCTGCCCGCAAGAGAAAACTCCTTGCCCTCGCACTCCTCAAAGTTGTCCTTAATATCGGTCGAGTGCGCCGTGACGTTATACTCTGTCTTGGCATAGGGGTTATTACCCTCGTCGGTCATCTTCTTTAACTTCTCGCGGCGGACTATCTCCTGCTCGGAAAGAGAAATATTTACGTTTTCCATATTTATCTCCTTTTATATTATATACGTCTTTATCCTATTTATTTTACCACAAAACACTTACATTGTCAAGAATTTAATTACAAGCTCAAGGATTATAACGACAAGAGTTGACGCGATCGCGACGGTAAAGAGGCTCTGTCCGATATATGCGAGGGCTATCGCCGCCACAAGTGCTACAACTGCGGGCCACGTGCTTGCCGATGCGTCGAGTATCGCGGGGAAGGTCATAACCGCGAGAGTGACGTAGGGCACGTAATAAAGGAAGGAGCGCACCGTCTTATTCTTTATCTTTTTTCTGATAAGTGTCAGGGGCAAAACTCTTATGAGATACGTCACAAGCGCCATACCGAAAATGTAGATATACACGTTATGCATCAGCCTCGTCCTCCTTTACAGGGAAGATTATGGCCGCGATAAGTGATATTACAACGGTGAGGATTATTATCTTTATACCGTCAGAAATGCCCCCAAAAACGGGCATCTTCATAAACGCAAAGCTTGCCGCAAAGCTGATAAGCACAAGTGCCGCTACTATCTTATTTTTCTTTGCCTCGGGCACGAATACCGAGATGAACATTCCATACAGGCTGACGCTGAGCGCTCCGACGAGCCACGCGGGAAGAAGACTTCCTATAAGCACGCCGCAAAGAGTGCCGAGCGACCAACCGGGCACTGCCACCGCCATAGCACCGTAGGTAAAGCGCGGGTTGAGGTATCCGTCCTGTGAGATGGATGCGCCAAAGACCTCGTCGGTGATGCAGTAGCCGAGAAGCAATCTTTCAGCCGTTGTGGTTTTGGGCGAGAGCTTTTGGCTGAGCGCACACGACATAAGCAGATATCGCGCGTTTGCCACCGCCTCCATAACGAAGACCTCAAGGTAGGACGCATGTGCGGCGATGAGAGTAAAGCCTATGTACTCCCCTGCCGATGCGTTTATAAGAAAGCTGGTGAGCGTTGCCTGAAACGCAGTCATTCCCGCATTTGCCGCCGCCATACCGAGAGAAAGCGCTACCGCAAAATATCCAAGCGAGATAGGAACTCCCGCACGCATTCCGCGAAGAAATTGTCTTTTATTCGTCATACGCCGAGCCTCCATTTCTACATTAATATATACGCGCGCACGCGACCTTTATATTTTACTGCATTCGCGCCGAGAAGTCAAGTGTTTTCCATATTTGGAATAAAATTTTTGTTCAAGTTCCCAAAAAGACAATTTTTCCGTTTTTGAAGTTTTCTAAATCTCGTTTTTCGAGGCTTATAAAATTATTTTTCCGTTTTTGGAATATTTTTTTCAAAAAAGTATTGACAAATGAAAAAAAGGAGTGTATAATAAGCACACAACGAAGGAAAAATTGATTTTTTGTGAGGTTCTTATATGGCAACTGCTAAAAAGAAAGCCGAGATGCTCCCAAGGGGCAGCGACAAGGAAGCAAAGAGAAAAGCACTTGAGACAGCTATCGCACAGCTTGAGCGTGACTACGGTGCAGGCACCGTTATGAAGCTCGGTGAGAACAGTGCGCTTGAGGTACAGGCGGTAAGCACCGGCTCGATCGCGCTTGATATGGCACTCGGCATTGGCGGAGTTCCCCGCGGAAGAATAGTCGAGATCTTCGGCCCTGAGTCCTCGGGTAAAACCACGGTTGCCCTTCACATCATTGCCGAGGTACAGAAGAGTGGCGGCGAGGCAGCCTTCATCGATGCCGAGCACGCACTTGACCCTGTGTACGCCAAGGCACTCGGAGTTGACATCGACAACCTCCTCGTTTCCCAGCCCGACTGCGGAGAGGACGCGCTCGATATCACAGAGTCTCTCGTTCGCTCGGGTGCAATCGACGTCGTAGTAGTCGACTCGGTCGCAGCACTCGTTCCCCGTCAGGAGATCGAGGGAGATATGGGACAGTCGATGGTCGGCGTTCAGGCAAGACTTATGTCTCAGGCGATGAGAAAGCTCTCGGCAGTCATCTCCAAGAGCAACAGCATCGTAATATTTATAAATCAGCTTCGTGAGAAGGTCGGCGTTATGTGCGGCAACCCCGAGACAACACCGGGTGGCCGCGCACTCAAGTTCTACTCCTCGGTAAGAATCGACGTTCGCAAGACCGACCAGCTTAAGAACGGAAACGACATTTACGGTAACCACGTAAGATGTAAGATAGTAAAGAACAAGGTCGCTCCCCCCTTCAAGGTCGCAGAGTTTGATATTCTCTACGGCAAGGGCATCTCGCGAGCAAGCGAGATAATCGACTACTGCATCACTCTTGATATAATCAAGAAGAGCGGCTCTTGGTTCTCATATAACGGCGAGAGGATCGGTCAGGGCAAGGAAAATGTGCGCAAGCTCATCGAGTCAAAGCCCGAGATGCTCGCAGAGCTCGATCAGAAGATACGAGCTATGAAGGACAAAATAAGCTCCGACAATCAGTCGGATGAATTCGAGCTTGATGATGATGATTTCGACATCAAGACTCTTGGCGAGAGTGATAACGAGTGACGATAACTGTTACCGAGCTCAGAGCCATAAACGGCGGTGACGAGGTCTGCGTTACCGTAGAGCTTAAAAGCGGCGAGAATAAGGAGATAAAAAAGCTTTTCTTGCTCCCAGGCCAATACACTTCCCTGCGAATACGCAAGGAAGAGATCAGCGAGGAGCGATTTGACGAAATCGCACACGCGTCCGACGTTGCGTCGGCATACAAAAAAGGACTTTTCCTTCTCGGATACGGCGCCTGTTCCGAGAAAAAACTTAAATTCAAGCTCAGAACCAAGGGCTTTAGCGAGAACGTCTCAAGCGAAGCAGTAGAAATGCTTGTCCACGCGGGATATATCGATGAAAAAAGCGATGCCGTGCGTGAGACCGAAAGATGCCTCGATAAGCTTTGGGGAAGAAAACGAATAATCGCGCATCTTTACACAAAGGGCTTCTCACAAAACTCGGTGAATAAGGCGTGCGAAACGCTTGACGGCATTGATTTTACAGAAAACTGCCGCAAGCTTATCCTGAAGGATCACCGCGAGCAGCTTATAGCCGCAAAAGAGGACATTGCTCTTATGACAAAGCTTTGCGCCGCCCTTCAGCGAATGGGATATTCGTTTTCAGAGATAAGAGAGGCGTCGGAAAGCGCTTCCGACTAAACAGGATTAAATTTCTGATACGGAGGTATATATGTTTATGCTTAACATTATCATTACACTTTTAGGAACTGTATTTTTTGCATTTGGTTTTCTCGTTTGCTTTAAGAAGAAGTATTCTCTTGTAAGCTTTCTTATGACAGACAAGTCTGAGGACTGCGCCGCGTACTGCGAGCAGCTCGGTCTTATCGGACTTATGTCGGGTATGCTCTACATATTCGCGGGCATCGTAGGCTTCGTTTCGGCAAGCCTTTGGGTATCTATCTCCCTCTTGCTTATTTGCTCGACAGTTGTCTTCTCCTTCTTCGCACACTGCACCCTCAAGGCAAAAAGAATATAACGCGACTCCCCCACGTCGCAAAAACGGCACTGCCAAGCAGTGCCGTTTTGTTTTTCCCTTTTTATTTTCCGATTATCTTGTCACCGTAGCTGATAAGATTGCTCGTTGCAACGTTGACAAGACCGTTATCGCGCTCGACTGTAACAACAGGACAGTTCGGATTTTCATTGATTACGTTTGAAATTACCGAATTCGAGAGATATCCGCCAACCTTAATAGCAGTTCTGCCACGGCAGATAACGTTAGATACTGTGACACGTGTGATTCCGTCGGTAAGATTTTTTCCGTATGCGAGGTCACGCTCGCCAAGAAGTATCGTGCCGAAGTGATCCATATTCATATCGTCAGGCATACAGTCGATAACGCCATCGATAATTACGTCATAGATGTGCGTGTCACACGCGAGAAGTCTTACGATGTAGCAAAGATTCGAATAACCTACTACGTTTCTGACAACGATGTGATGAATGTCTGCCTCGCGGATCGACCAATCGTGGTGCATCGCGTGCGTCGACTTTACCTCTCCGCCAAGGAAAGGCACGGTCTTTCTTATAGCGGTAAGCGCTACGATATCGTCGCCCGTTCTACCCGTTATATCGGACACAGTGATGTGGTGACAGCCGTTACGGATATCAACTCCGTCCTGATTTTCCATATTCATTCGCATACCGTCGATGACCTTCGACATAAGCATATCGAACTCTATCTTCTCAACTCTACCGTATGAGCACGCCTCAAGGGAGATGCCCCAACCGTGAGAGTCGACTATTTTTATGTTTTCTATCGAGAAATTCTCAACGTGAACGAAAAGAACCCCTATGCCGCGCCAGTCGCCGTACTGCGACTCGCCTTCCTTACCCGCATCAGTTCCATAGGAATATGCGTGCTTATCCCAGAAATCAAGCTTGCCCGACTGCTTTCTCTCCTCGGGCACCCAATAAGCGTACTTTATAAGGTCCTCGTCATTATAGGGACAGGGGTTGGCAAGCACCTTCGTGCCGTCTCCCGCAGCTCTCGGATGATCCGCGCCCTCAAGCACACAGCTTCCCTCGCCGCGAAGATGCACGTTCTTTATCTTTTCGGGGTAAGAAATGCCCATTCCGCTGTTCGACGTACGGAAGAAATTGTCACGGCAACGGTCGGAAAGCTTTATCTTGCAGTTTCTGAGGACGACCGTGGTATTCTCGGGAATAAGTATCGCGCGGTCAAGAAGCCAATAGTCACGCTCGGGCTCGATATCCGACTCACGCGGGGGGATGACGAGCGTTCTGTCGCTACCGAGAGCCGCCATTGCCGCCTCGATCGTATCGTTGTCACTCATTCTCTTAAAATCATTTACGTTTATCATCTGAATGCTCCTGTATTCGTATTATTTTCCGTAGCTTATAAGGTTGCTTGTTGCGACGTTCTGAAGTCCGTTCTCGCGCTCTACTGTGATAACGGGACAATTCGGGTTCTCGTTTATTACGTTGGTGATGACCGAATTGTTGAGATATCCGCCAACCTTGATGGCAGTTCTGCCGCGGCAGATGACGTTCGAGACGGTAATCTTGTTGATACCCTCCTTGAGATTCGTGCCGTATGCCGCGTCACGCTCGCCGAGAAGTATCGTGCCGAAGTGATCCATATTCATCTCGTCAGGCATAGAATCGATAACGCCGTCGATTATGACGTCGTGGATCTGCGTGTTGCACGCGAGCAGACGAATATTGTAACAAAGATTTGAATATCCCGTAATATTGCGGATCACGATGTGGTGGATCCCACTCTCGCGGCGCGTCCAGTCGGTGTGCATTACCTGCACCGAGTCAACGGTGCCGCCCGGCATTGCTCCATCTCCCGCAATAGCGGTGAGCGCCACGATATCGTCTCCCGTTCTTCCCGAAATATCGGAAACGGTAATATGATGACAACCGTTACGAAGATCGATTCCGTCCTGATTTTCCATATTCATTCTCATACCGTCGATGACCTTCGACATACACATATCGAACTCGATCTTCTCGACAGTACCAAAGGAGCAAGCCTCAAGAGAGATGCCCCAGCCGTGCGACTCAACTATCTTAAGTCCGCTTACCGAAAATTTCTCAACGTTCGCAAAGAGGATACCGATGCCACGCCAGTCGCCCTTCTGATACTCGCCCTCCTTGCCGGCATCAGTGCCGTAGGACCAGCCGTGCTTATCCCAGAAGGTAAGCTTTCCCGACTTCTTTCTGTCCTCGTCTACCCAATACGCATACTTGATGAGATCCTCATCCTCGTAAGGACAGGGACAAGCAAGAGTTTTTGAGTCATCTCCTGCAGCTCTCGGATGATCGGCGCCCTGAAGAACGGCATTTCCCTCACCCTTGATGTGAATATTTTTGAACTTTACAGGGTCGCCAAGTCCCATTCCGCAGTTTGCCGAGCGGAAAAAGTTATCACGGCAACGGTCGGAAAGCTTTATCATACAGTTTCTGACTATAACAGTTATATTTTCGGGGAGAAGTATCGCGCGGTCGAGCAGCCAATAGTCGCGCTCAGGCTCTATATCGGACACACGGGGCTCAATAACGAGTACGCCGTCCTTGCCGAGATTCGCAATAGCCGCTTCGATCGTCTCGTTGTCACTCATTCTCTTAAAATCATTTACGTTTACCATAAAGTCCTCCTTGTGAGGCGTCATCGCCCTATTGTTCACATTATATCATAAAGAAAAAGACGTGTAAAGCGAAAATTTGATTTTTCAAAATTTTCGTTACACGTCATTTTCATAAATATAGAGTCTTGATATACCGTCATCAGAGCCTACGTTGCAGAAGAAGCGCCAGCCGTATCTTTCGTAGAACGAGGTGTGGTCGGTCACAAGATAGAGAGGGGCTATTCCCTTTTTTCTCATATCGGATGCCGCAAAATCGAGAAGCGCACCCGCAATGCCCCGACCTCGTGCATCGGGCTCAACGTAGAGAGCGCAAAGATTTGGCGAGAGATCGGGTCTGTCGTGAAAATCGTTCTCGATCACACCAATACCGCCAACTATTCTGCTTCCCTCGACCGCAACGTACCACTGGGGCACAGACTTGCCGCTAAGGCACTCATCCATGCTTTCAATATATATTTCGTACGGTATTCCCCACTTTGAGCTGAACCAGCCCGCCATTTCTTCCTTCATTTCGGGATTTTTGTATAGACTTATGATGTTATACTCCATATCATCACCTCGGTTTGATTATAACACGGATAGATTTTATTGTCAATTAAGAAATTGAGACGAAATAGCAAAAAAAATTCATCAAAAAATGAAAAAAGGACTTGATTTATTAAATTCTTTGTGATATAATAGTCGGGCAGGCGTAAAAAGCGCCTAAAAATCTATGGAGAAGTCGCCTAGTTGGTCGAGGGCGCACGATTGGAAATCGTGTAACCTGTAAAAGGGTTCGAGAGTTCGAATCTCTCCTTCTCCGCCATAAAAAAGCAGTCCGCAACGGCGGGCTGCTTTTTTATCACGAAGACGCTATATGAAGAACTCTCCCAATGCGAAGCATTGGATTTGCTTGCGCGCGAGCCGCACAAAAAAATTCAATAAATAATACGCGCAAGCTGAGTTCTGAATCTCTTCTTCTCTGGTGGCTTTTTTCGTTGACGGAGAAGAAGCAAGTGCGCGAAGTCTCGACGACCAAGTAAGCTTTGAGTCCTAATACACAAGCGCGGTCGTCATCGCCTCGCTTGCGAGGCCGAGTTCTGAATCTCTTCTTCGTCTCAAGCCAGACATCAAATTGGGATTTATCGGTGTGTTGCATAGGCGGATAAATGTTATTATTGTCCGTAGGGGAGGGGTCTGCCCTCCCGCCACAATCGATTTAGAAAAACAAACGAATAGCAATATAATTCAAGATTTTTCCGCCTAACAAAGCAATCATTATTTGTTCGTTTTCGGGAGGGCAGACCCCTCCCCTACGATCAAAAATAATGTCCTACTCCTTACATAACACACCGATAAATTACCCCAAGGGGTAGATACCTTCGGTATGCAAAATTTGAAGATGATAAAAAATTCCCCTATTAAGTTTTTTTGAAATGGGTGCGGGGGAAACAATTTTTGCAAAAATGTTTCCCCCGCATAATCCTATTCAATTATTCATATATCGCTCTCGGGCCGCCGATGTATTTCGGGCGAGTGCGAGCCGCGAGGATATTAGCCTCGCCTATCTTCTTTACCTCAAGTCTTACGGGCACTGCCACGTGGCGCAGGTGCATACCGACAAGTGTGCCGCCGATATCAAGCCCTGCGTGAGCCTTTATAAACTCGACTGCAACAGGTGCCTTCATATTCTCAAACGCCACCGTCGCAAAGGAGCCGCCCGCCTTGGGCTGAGGCTTGACTGCCACTATCTCGTAGCCGTACTTATCTGCGCAATCCGCCTCGATGATAAGCGCGCGGTTGAGGTGCTCACAGCACTGCGCCGCAAGAAAGATTCCCTTCTCGCAAAGCACGGGTGCTATTCCCTCATACACCGCTCTTGCCGCGTCGTATGCCGAGAACTTACCGATATGAAGTCCGACTATCTCACTTGACGAGCAGCCAACGACGAGGATATCGCCCGCCTTCAGCTCTGCCGTCTCGACAAGCTCGCGCACAGCGTCTGCCGCCGCCGACTTGATAGCGTCAAAATTCTCTATAGGTCTTAAAATATCGTTATTCATAAAAACCTCATTTTAGAAAGGCGGTGCCATAGGACACCGCCTTTTGTTAGCTTAAATTACTCTGCGTCAGCCTCTACAGCCTCTTCTGCTGCATAGTCCTCGGGCATAGCCTCAGCCTCTGCCTGTGCCTCGTCAAGAAGCGCTCTGATGGAAAGGCTTACCTTCTGCTTCTCCTCGTCGATAGCGATGATCTTTGCATTTACCTCATCGCCTACCTTAAGAACCTCTGCGGGATTGCCGATTCTCTGCTGTGCAACCTGAGAAATGTGGATAAGTCCGTCAACGCCGTCAACGATCTCTGCGAATGCTCCGAAGGGCATGATGTTTACGATCTTAACAGCTGCTACGTCGCCAACTGCATAGTTTGCAGTGAAGATGTGCCAGGGATTTGTCTCCTCTGTCTTGTAGCCGAGAGAGATTCTCTTCTTCTCTACGTCAAAGCTCTTAACGAATACTGTAAGCTCGTCGCCAACTGCAACTACGCTTGCGGGAGAGGAAATGGGCTTCCAAGAAAGCTCGGTCTTATGAACCATACCGTCAACACCACCGAGGTCAACGAATGCACCGTAAGCGGTGAGGCTCTTAACAACACCTGTGTAAACCTTACCCTCCTCGATATTTGCCCAGAAGTCAGCCTCCTGTGCGCGTCTCTCTTCACGAGAAACTGCCTTGATGGAACCGATTGCTCTGCGTCCCTTGATCTCGATAACGTAAAGGCTTACCTCAGCTCCCTTAAGCTCGTTAAGGTCACCCTCCTTAGGAACGCCTGTCTGCGAAGCGGGAACGAACACTCTGTTCGCACCAACGAGTACGTTGACACCGCCCTTAACGATTTCAACTACCTTACCTGTGAGCTTCTCACGGTTCTCAGCAGCCTCGACAACCTTCTGCCAGTTTCTGTCAGAATCGGTTCTCTTCTTGGAAAGCTCTGCAAAGCCCTCGATATCGCTTACACGAATAACGAACGCTTCAACCTCGTCGCCCTTCTTGAACATCTCGGGAAGCTTTACAGACGTATCGTCAGTGATCTGCTCAGCTCTTATGTAACCGGTAACGTTTGTTCCAAGGTCAAGCTGGATCTCAGTATCACTTACGAAAGTGACTATGCCTGTGACGGTATCTCCTGTATTTAAAGTTTTAATTGGCGTTGAGTCGAGCATCTGCTCAAAGTTTTCGAAATTTTCGATCATGGTTTTGTATACCTCCTGTATTGCGCCTGCCGGTGTTGAAGCCCCGGCGGCGATTCCCACTCTGTCATTTATTTGTGGGATAAATTTATTTGACACCGCCTCGTCGGCTCTTTCGATCCAAACGGTGCGGGGACAATTATTTTTACAAATTGAGTAGAGCTTCTCGGTATTCGAGCTATCCTTGCCCCCTATGACTATCATAAGGTCACATTCGCGTGAGAGGGACTCTGCCTCGGTCTGTCTCAATTCGGTAACACTACATATTGTATCAAAAAAAATCGCGTTTGTATATAGTTTTTTTAAAATTTTTTGACTTTTTTTCCATTCCTCAAGCTCAAAAGTCGTTTGTGCCGCCACAATAAGCCTTTTTTCTCGACATTTTTCAAGAAAATCGCCTATCTCTTCTATTTCCTCTGACGAACAGACCACCCTTTTCTCCCCCTCGAAATAACTCATGATCCCCACGACCTCGGGGTGAGTCGGCGATCCGAAGAGCAAAAATGCACTCTCCTGTCCCGAATTCTCGGCGGCTATCCTATGAATTTTTTTGACGTAGGGGCAGGTGCAGTCGACGTATGTGAAATTGGGCTTTGCCATAGCGATATGAGAAAGCCTGTTCTCGTCATCCTTAGGTATTCCGTGTGCGCGGACGTATACCGTGACGGGATTCTCGTCCGCCTCGTCGGCTACCCTCTCTATATCCTCCATCGAGATGCACTCGACGCCCTTGACGCGAAGCTCCTCGTTATAGGGGCGGTTATGAATAAGGTGACCGAGCGTATATATCCTCTCGTTTTCCCTCTTATGCGCTATCGCCGCCTCAAGACTGTCGGTCGCGCGGCGCACACCAAAGCAAAAGCCTGCGTTTTTTGCTATCGTAACCTTCATATCAGAGCTTTATGCGAGAGTCCTCTGTCGCCCTCTCGCCAAGCGTACATATCTCGTCGAATATCTTTTTCGTTATCTCTGCCTTATCATCCTCTGACTCAAAAGAGCTGTAGGGTATCTTGTTGCCCATAATGACGTAGGTCTTACCGAAGAGTCTGAATTTGTTATTCTTGCGAAGTATATACACGGGCATAACGTCGCACTTTGCGCGGCTGACTATAAGCCCTGCTCCGTTCTTTACGGGAGTAGTCCTCGGGTCTACGGCGGGGTATCTGTGTCCCTGCGGAAAAACGCCTACGCACTTTCCCTCCTCTATCATAGAGATAGCCTTCTTGAGTGCGCCCACGTCAGAGCCGCCTCTGTCTACGGGAAATGCGCCGAGAAGCTTTATGAGCCCCGCAAGCACGGGTATCTTAAAGAGCTCCTTCTTTGCCATAAGGTGCGCCTGATTTTTCTTAAAAACGTATGCTATCGCTATGGCGTCTATCGCCGAGACGTGATTGGCACAAATAAGATATCCACCCTCGTCGGGCTCGTTCTCGGGATAGGCAGAGCGCAAGCCGAAAAGCAACTTTACGAGCCACCCTACAAGCGCGTAGAAGAATTTGAACGCGCCACTTTTGTTTGCCTTTTTACTCACTTTTACTATTAGTCCTTTTTTGCGATTTTTTCGTTTGTCAAAGCTATAACTGCAGACACGACCTCGTCAAAGCTCATATCCGAGGTGTCAAGGAGCACTGCGTCGTCAGCCGCCGCCGTGGGTGCTATATCACGAGTCGAGTCGTTGTGGTCGCGCTCGTTCATCTCGGCGAGCACGTCCTCGAATTTTACGTCAGCGCCCTTTGCGATAAGCTCGTCATAGCGGCGCTTTGCGCGGCACTCTGCAGATGCCGTCATAAATATCTTCACCTCGGCATCGGGAAGGATTACCGTTCCTATATCTCTGCCGTCCATAATTACGCTGTTCTTGCGCGCGATATCCCTCTGCGTATCAAGAAGAAAGCTTCTGACTGCGGGGATTGCCGAGACAGCCGACGCATACATCGACATCTCGGGCGTACGTATCCTGTCACCAAGGTCCTCACCGTTAAGGTAGACTCTTTGCGAGCCGTCTACGTACTTTACCTCTATTGAAATATCGGGAAGAAGTGCCGTCACGCCCTCTGCATCCTTAGGAGATACGTCCTTGCTTCTTACGTAGAAGCCTACCGTTCTGTAAAGTGCGCCCGTATCAACGTAAACGATGCCAAGTGCCTTTGCCACTGCCTTTGCAACTGTGCTCTTACCTGCACCGCCGGGACCGTCTATAGCTATCTTAAACATAAATCTTCTCCTTATGCGTTATGAATTATACGCGGCGTTCTCGCCTGCGAGCGCGCCCGTAGAAAATGCTATTTGCAAATTGAAACCGCCCGTATACGCGTCAACGTCGAGCACCTCGCCCGCGAAATAGAGCCCCGACACTATCTTTGACTCCATAGTCTTTGGGCTGACCTCTTTTACGTCAACGCCTCCCTTTGTGACTATCGCCTCAGAAATCGGACGGAAGCCGCTTATGGCGACCGAGAAGCACTTGAGCACACAAAGAAGCGCGGCTCTTTCCTCCTTGGTTATCGAATTCACCTTCTTGCGAGGGTCGATACCCGAGCGTCTTATAACGACGTCTATCATCTTTGAGGGCAAGAGGTCGGAAAGCGCGTTCTCAAAATCCTTATTTACGTACTTTTTGAAGTCGGAAAGCAAACGCGCATCAAGTGTTTTCTCGTCGAGCGCGGGCTTGAGGTCTATCTCTGCGCGGTATTTCTTTGCCGAAATATCCCTTATATGCGCCGATGCCGAAAGCACCATAGGACCTGTCAGGCCAAAATGCGTGAACATCATCTCACCGAAGTCCTCGAAAACTATCTTGCCTGTTTGTATATTTCTTATCTTCAAGGACACGTTCTTAAGGGAGAGTCCCTGCATACGCTTGCAGTCGCCGTCGCTTGACGTCAGTGGAACGAGGGACGGGGTGAGCTGTGTTACCGTGTGCCCCGCATTCCTTGCAAGGTCAAATCCGCTTCCGTCAGAGCCTGTCTGCGGATAGGAAGCACCGCCCGTCGCGATTATCGCCGACTCGCACTCGTAGCGTCCGTTCTTACCAAGAACTGCCGCCACAGCACCGTTTTCTATTTCAACATCCATTGCCTTATCGCGCACGAATTTGACTCCTGCGCGACGGCACGCACCGACAAGCGCGTCAACTATATCGGTCGCCTTGTCCGACACGGGAAAAACTCTTTTTCCCCTCTCGACCTTAAGGGGCACGCCCTCACCCTCGAAGAAGTCGCACACGTCGCGACTTGAGAGCTTACTGAATGCGGCGTAGAGAAACTTCTGGTTGGTGGTGACGTTCTGCATAAGCTCCTCGGTATTCGAGTCGTTTGTGACGTTGCATCTTCCCTTGCCCGTGATACGAAGCTTGCGGGCGCACCTTTCCATATGCTCGAGCACCGTGACCTCGGCACCCGCGCTTGCGGCATAATATGCCGCCATAAGTCCTGCGGCACCGCCGCCAATTACTATGACCATACCTAAGCTTAGCCCTGATTTTTATCGTAGACGTCGTACTCGTCCCAGATAGCCTCAAGCTGACGGAGTCTCTCTGTAAGCTCGTCCTGCTGTTTTCTGGCTACCGCCGCAACTATTGCGTTGATTATACTCATAGGAGCTACGAGCGAGTCCACAAAGGATACCATATCGCTCTTTACCGCGAGCACCTGATTTGCGCCCTCGGCTATCGGCGAGAGGGGGCTGTCTGTAATCGAAATAACGTCAGCACCCGCATTCTTTGCAAAGTTTACGGCATTGATGATCCTCTTTGAGTATCTCGGAAAGCTGATGGCAATTATTACGTCGTCCTTGCCGATATTCATTATCTGCTCGAAGACCTCGCCGCCCGACGTTGTCTGCACAAGACGCACGTTATCGAATATCATACGAAGATTGTAGTTGAGAAATCCCGCGAGATACGAGGAGGAGCGCGCGCCGAGAATGTAAATGTTCTTTGCGCCGATTATGCTGTCCACCGCCGTATAGAAGGCGTCCTTATCGACGTCCTCAAGCGTGCTTTTGATTTTATCGGCATCTGAGAGGAGCACCTTTGTGAGTATATCTCCGTCACCCATACGGGTATTTGTGACCTCTATGCGCTGGAAGGAGGTGAGCTTTGTTCTCACGATCTCCTGAAGTGCATCCTGAAATTCGGGGTAGCCCTTAAATCCAAGCTCGTCGGCAAAGCGCACGACAGTGGACTCAGAGACGTTCACCACGTTACCGAGCTTTGACGCCGTCATATAAGCCGCCTTATCATAGTTCTCAAGAACGTATTTTGCTATAAGCTTCTGACCCTTTGAGAAGGTCGGCATTTTATTCTCTATTGTTTTAAGCAAGCTTCTTGTCATATCTCACTCCGTACCGAACAAACGGCTTAAAAATTCGGGGCGCGATATGCCCCTTCATATTATTATATATTTTTATTTACTAAAAGTCAATATAAAATTACAAATTAAGCCTTCACCACGGCAAACCCCCGTTTTCAGAAAATCTATCCATAAATTTCTGCTTATCTGGCAGAAGGGCTCAGGTCAAAACGAACAGTTTTTACAATTCTTATTTAGAGTGTCATCCTGAGCGGAGGACGAAGTCCGCAGTCGAACTTTTGCGTCTCGAGCGCGTGAGGGAGTCGCGAGCGAGCAAAAGCGCAAGGCAGAGCCGCGGCGGGATCTACTTTGTTCTTTTGCAGACCTACTCTATGTATGT
>JAZQYP010000073.1:0-5229 GCA_045633625.1 Eubacteriales bacterium | reverse complement strand
AGGCTCCCTTGTGTAAAGGGAGCTGTCGCGATAGCGACTGAGGGATTGTTCACCTTAAATCTATATTTTACAATCCTTCCGTCACTCCGCTTTGCTTCGTGCCACCTCCCTTTACACAAGGGAGGCTAAAGGGTGATTTGCGCTAAACATACTGTTCGATAAATCAAAATTTGAGACCTACATAAACGCACAAAAAAGCTCCCTTTATTCAAGGGAGCTTTTCTTATTTCATCTTTCTTGCCGTGAGGGTATTCTTAAGGAGCATCGTGATGGTCATAGGACCGACACCGCCGGGGACGGGGGTGATAAAGGAAGCCTTGGGCTCGACCTCGGCGAAGTTTACGTCGCCCGTGAGCTTTCCGTCGGCACGGCGATTCATACCAACGTCAATAACGACTGCGCCCTCCTTTATCATATCAGCGCCAAAGAAATCAGCCTTTCCGATCGCCGCCACGAGAATGTCGGCACGGCGGCAGACCTCTGCGAGATCCTTTGTTCTGCTGTGGCAGATAGTGACCGTTCCGTTTGCGTGAAGAAGGAGCATTGCCTGCGGCTTTCCAACGATATTCGAGCGTCCAACGACCACGCATTCCTTGCCCGAGACCTCAATACCGCTTCGCTCAAGAAGAGCCATAACTCCCGCAGGAGTGCAGGGAAGGAAGCTGTAGTCGCCTATCATAATTCTGCCTACGTTCACGGGGTGGAAGGCGTCAACGTCCTTCTTAGGATCAATGCGGAGAATGACTCCGTTTTCGTCAAGATGCTTTGGGAGGGGAAGCTGACAGAGAATTCCGTCGATCTTCTCGTCGGCATTGAGCTTGTCAACGAGTGCCTCAAGCTCCTCCTGTGTTGTGGTGGCGGGCATCTCGTAGACCTCGGAGTAAAATCCAACCTCCTCGCAAGCGCGCTTTTTATTTCTTACGTAGACCTGCGATGCGGGGTCCTCGCCAACGATAATTACCGCAAGACCCGGGACTCTTTCGCCCGTCGCGGCAATAGCCTTGACCTCAGCCTTTATCTCGGCGCGAATATCCGCCGATATCTTCTTTCCGTCAATTATCTGTGCCATTTTTGTATCCTCTTTTGATCTTATTTTTTAATTGAAATTATGCTTGAGCCTTAAATTTTGATTTGTCGGTGGGTTTGTAGAGAGCAAGACATCATTTTTTATTGTAGGGGCGGCCACACGAACGAAGTTCGTAGCCTTTGCGAAGCAATATGTGGCCGTCCGTAAAACATCGAAGCCAATGAGCGGACGCGCAGTGCGCGCCCCTACAGTGTTTGTAGAAATCGTTCGTTTATCCCCCTACACAATACACCGACAAATCCCAATTTGAAGATATTTATTTAATTGTTATCGTCGAACAAATTTTTGAGCTTATCCGAGATGTCTGCCTCGTCCTCTTCGGTGATAGCTATAATTTCCTCTTCTTCCTCTTCTTCTGCCTTTTCTTCATCGACAGGGTCGCTTTGAGCCTGCTCTGCGGGCTTATTTGATACTGAGAAGCTCGGTGCGTAGTCCGCCTCGGCAAGTGCCGCACGGCGCGCCTTTGAAAGATTTATTATGAGCAATATCACGCCCACAACGAAGCAAACGAAGCCCACTACCTGCGAGATTCTGAAAACTCCGACGTAGAGGCTGTCGGTGCGCAGACCCTCGATAAGCATTCTACCGAAGCCGTACCAGGTGATATACATAAGAAAGACCTGTCCGTCAAACTTTTTCTTCTTGTAAAGAAGATTGATGATAACAAAACCGATAAGATTCCATACCGACTCGTAAAGGAAGGTGGGGTGATAGAAGTGCTTTATCTCGCTGGTGCCGTAGGAGAGTCCCATTCTGATGAAATAGAGAAAATCTCCCTCAATGAGCTCTGTGCCGTGTGCCTCACCGTTGAAGAAATTGCCCCAACGGCCGATTATCTGACCGATCATAACGGCGGGAACGACCATATCGTACGCCTTCATAACGTTTATCTTCTTGTGGCGACAAACGAAGTAAATTGTTATCGCACCCGCGATAATTCCGCCGTAAATGGCAAGTCCGCCATTCCAGATCTTGAATACGTCAAGGAAATTGTCGTATTTATCAAGCGAGGTCAGCACGTAATAGAGTCTTGCGCCGATAACTGCAAATATTATCGTGAAGATCGCCATATCAAGAAGGTCGTCAAAGGTGATGCCCTCCTGCTTTGAACGCCAGTTGCAGTAGACAATGGCAAGAATTATACCAAGGGTTATAAGTATTCCGTACCAACGCACCGACACTGCGTCGCCTATGGAGAAGGCCACGGGGTTGACGCTGAAGGTGTCGATACCAATTCCGGGAAAAGAAATATTTACCATAATTTATTCTCCTTTTTCATCATTTAGCGGGTAGACCACCGACATTGTAAAGCACTCGTTGTCAAATGCGCGCTCAAAGAGAGCCTGAGTGTCAGAGAAGGTGAGGGAGCGCAGCATCTCTCCGTAAGAAAAGATATCGGCATCCTCAAAGACAAAACCAAGCAGATTGTTTGCAATGGATTCGGTCGAGTCGAAGATCTTTACGTACTCGGCGTACATAACGCGGCGTGCGCGCTCGAAGTCGGCACGGGAGAGCCCCTCCTTTTTGACTTTCTCGACGTATTTCTTTATCTCGTCAAGCACAAGGTGGGGCGTATCGCTCTCGCCCGCAAAGGAGTTATATGCGCTCGTGGCAGAGATCGTGTAGCCGTACGAGAAGGTGGGGGTTATGATCTCCTTGTCAACAAGATCGTTATAAAAATCGGTGCAACGCGAGAAGAGCATTTCGTCAAGCACCGACATCGCGGCGTCCTTTTTTTGTCTTTCGGCGGGGTCGGCGGGAATATCCACGTCCTTGACACCGATGCAGAACATAGGCTTTGAGACGTTCATCCTTCGCTCAACGAGTGCCTTGTGCACGTACGGCTTCTCGCGCGAGTTTTCGTCCGAGCGGATGATTTTTTTGCCTGTGGGAGCGCTCGGGAGCAGAGCATCTGCCACTCGGAGCACCCTTTTTGTGTCAACGTCACCGCACACGATGAGAGCCATATTCGAAAGATCGTAGAAGGTGCGGTAGCAATCGTAAAGAAGCCCTGGCGTTATCTTGCCTATGGACTCCACCGTGCCGCAGATGTTTCTCTGAATGCTGTGGTGCGCGTACATTCCCTCAAGCATTCCGTAAAAGCAACGGTCGGAGGGAGAGTCGTCGTACATCTTTATCTCCTGCGCGATAATACCTCTTTCCTTTGCCACCGATTTTTCGTCAAAATAGGGGTGTGTGACAAAGCGGACGAGCTCCTCAAGCGATTCGTAGAAATTCTCGGTCGCGCTGAAAAGGTACGCGGTCTTATTGAATGAGGTGTATGCATTCGCGTCGGCACCGAAGTCGGAGAAGCGCTCAAAGGAGTCGCTGCCGTCCTCGTTGGTGAAGAGCTTGTGCTCAAGAAAATGCGCGATTCCGTCGGGAACGGCGAGAAAATCGCCATCCTCCTCGTCCGTCTTAAAGACGTTGTCGGTCGAGCCGTACCGCGCCGCCATAATTGCGTAGGCGGAGGTCATCTTCTTCGGGAAAACGTAAATATCAAGCCCCGACGGGTGACGGTATAGCTCGTAGCTCTCCTTTATGGCAGGGGAGAAGAATTTTTCGCTATTATTCATAATCTTCCTCCTCACCGTCCTTCGTTCCGCGAAGGAAATAGGTCGTGTCAAGCTCGATCCCCTCTGCGACGCGAAGCACGTCGGTGAGCGAGAGCGAGTTTATCTTCTCACAGCAGTCCTCAACGCTCGCGTCGATGCCGAAGGCACGTCGCGCCGAATAGAAGGCGTGCAGGTCGAAGGGATTGTCATATATCTGTCTGTAGGAATTTATAAGCGAGCGCTTTGCCGCCGTGAGCTCGGCGTCGCTTATCCTGCCCGACTTTATGGCGTCAAGCTCTGAAAGAATCGCACCCTTTGCCTTCTCCTCGTCGCTCACCTCGATGCCGCTTGAGACCGACAGCGTGCCCGTGTACATATTGTAGGATGACGAGCAGTAATAGCAAAGGCTCATCCTCTCGCGCACGTTCATAAATAGCTTGGATATTGGCGAGCCGCCGTATATCTCGGACAGCAGTATCATTGCGTAATAATCGGGGCTCTTTGCCGTCACACCCGTTCTGAAGCCCATCACGAGCTTGCCCTGTGAGACGGGCATAGGCTCGCTGACATAGACCGCCTCGCGTGAAGCGAGCTTGGGCTCAAGCGATGGGGGAGCATCGAATACGGTGGCGTTGTGTGTGCCGAAATACAAAAGCACCTTCTTTGAGATCTCTTCCTCGGTGAGCGAGCCGACGTAGAAAACGTCGATGGGGCGTGGGAGTATATTTTTTTCATAATATTCGGTCATAATAGCTCCTGTTGCCTGCTCGGTCGCGTCAATCGTCGCCGCAAGGTCGAGGTGATCCTTCTCATCGCGGTTCATTATCTCGGACGCGCGCAGTGCGGCATAGCTTTTCGGGTTGTTGATTATCGCCCTGAAGCTGTCGGTGGCTATTTTTTTCTCTTTTTCAAGGTTTTTTATCGGGAAGAGCCCATTTTCGTCGCGGAGCGGGGCGGTGAGAAGCTCACTCATGACCTCAAGTACACCGTCGGCAATATCGGTGCCGTCGTCCGAGAATGCGTTGTCAAGAAGCTCTGCAAGGATAAGAAAGCTCTCGTGGCGCGCGTGGCGCACGCTCTTTATCTCGATAGTCGCCGCAAAAAGCTCGTCAAGACGGCGGTTAAGCGAAGCCATCGAGGGAAAGCTTTTTGTGCCGCGGCGCAAAATGCCCGACAAGAGATAGTTATATGCGGGGGTGTACTTTTCCTTCGGCATAGAGACCGAGAGGGCAAGCATTCCCGTTTTGAATTTTTCAGTCGTCAGCGAGTGAAGCGTCAGGCTCCCCGTCAGCTTTTTTGTCGTCAGCGTCATAAAAACCGTCCTTAACATCTTAATAGGAATATTATACCGCATAAATATGACGATTTCAATAACATTTTGAAAATTACTATCCCATTGACAAAAAGGGGAGAGTATTATATAATAAAATATAACACAAAGTGCAATTTCAAATTTTGATTTGTCGATGAGTTTGTTTAGTGCAAATCACTCTTTAGCCTCCCTTGTGTAAAGGGAGGTGGCACGAAGCAAAGCGGAGTGACGGAAGGATTGTAAAATATAGATTTAAGGTGAACAATCCCTCAGTC
>JAZQYP010000072.1:0-16112 GCA_045633625.1 Eubacteriales bacterium | reverse complement strand
GACTGAGGGATTGTTCACCTTAAATCTATATTTTACAATCCTTCCGTCACTCCGCTTTGCTTCGTGCCACCTCCCTTTACACAAGGGAGGCTAAAGAGTGATTTGCACTAAACAAACTCATCGACAAATCAAAATTTGAATGTAGTATTGTATCGCGCGCGCTTTTGTGTTATAATAAGGTATCAAAATTGAGAGGTGCTTTATGCCACGTTTTTTTATAAGACAAAATCAGATAGAGGATAATAAAATACGAATTCTTGGTGACGATGCGCATCATATCTCACGTGCGCTTCGTATGGCGGTGGGAGAGAGCATCACCGTCTGTGATATGCAGGGAATTGAATATGATTGCCGCCTTGCCCAGTTTAACGAGGCAGACGTTGTTGCCGAGATAGTCTCAAGCAAGGCGTCCGAAAACGAGCCCGCGTGCATCGTAAAGCTTTATCAGGCGCTTCCCAAGGGGGACAAGCTCGATACCGTAATTCAAAAGGCGGTCGAGTGCGGCGTGAGTGAGATAACTCCCTTTGAGAGCGAGAGATGCATCGTCAAGATAAAGCCCGATGCCGAGGAAAAGAAGACGCAAAGACGTCAGCGCATCTCCGAGGAGGCGGCAAAGCAGTGCGGCAGAAGCGTTATTCCCGAGGTGAAGCCCTCGGTTTCATTTAACGAGATGTTAGAGAGAGCCGCACAGTGTAATGTTGTTCTGTTCTGCTACGAGGGGGACGGAACCGAGCCTCTTGGAAGGCTTTTGCCGTGGCTTAACGAATTCAAGAAAAAGACGGGCACTTATCCCACCGTCGCGGTGGTCATTGGCAGTGAGGGCGGATTTTCACTCGCCGAGGTCGAAAAAGCGCGTCAGAGGGGCTTCCTTCTCACAGGTCTTGGTAAGAGAATTTTGCGCACCGAGACGGCTCCCTTGTTCATTTTATCGAGCATTGTGTGTTTTACCGAATTGACCTAAAAAAATAAAAGCCTTTTTGGTTATATTTATTGCTGATTTTGTAATACTTTGTTGATATTGCGTTCATTTTATGTTCAATATTTGCCCGATTGAACAAAAAAATTGTGATTTTTTATAAAAAATATCAAAAAACCTATTGAAAAATCACAAAAAATGTTTTATAATATAGTGCACTACGCACAAAACGGCAAAAAACATAAATGAAAGGCAGATAAAATTATGTCAAACAGATTGTTTCAAGGCGTGATCCATCAGATGAAGGACGCATTCGACAGAGTAATAGGTGTGCTTGACGAGAATGGAGTAGTCATCTCTTGTTCCGACCTTGCAAAGATGGGAGATATAAGACAGGGAGTGCGTGAGGCACTTTCCTTCTCGAGCGAGATAGCTACTATCGACGGATATACCTATCGTTATATGGGTACAGGTCCGAAGAATGAGAATATCGTATTCGTTGAGGGCGAGGACAAGATGGCTGAGAAGATGACCAAGCTTCTTTCGGTATCTCTCGGCAACATCAAGAGCCTTTACGATGAAAAATATGACAAGGGTTCCTTTATTAAGAACATAATCCTTGACAATATTCTTCCCAGTGATATATACATAAAGTCAAAGGAGCTTCACTTCAACAGCGACGAGTCGCGTATCGTCTTCCTTATCAAGTTCTTTGGAAAGACCGATATGATGCCCTTTGAGATGCTTCAGAATATGTTCCCCGACAAGACGCGCGACTACGTTATCAGCGTAAGCGAGCAGGATATAGTTCTTGTTAAGGAAGTAAAGCGCGGTATCGATATCAAGGAAGTAGAGAAGATCGCGGTAAATATCACCGACACACTCTCTACCGAGTTCTATACCAAGGTTGCAATCGGTATCTCGACCGTTGTTGACAACATCAAGGATCTTGCAAAGGCATATCAGGAGTCGCAGGTGGCACTTGAGGTCGGAAAGGTCTTTGAGACAGAGAAGAATATCATAAGCTACGAGAACCTCGGAATCGGCAGACTTATCTACCAGCTTCCCACCACTCTTTGCGAGATGTTCTTGCAGGAGGTATTCAAGAAGGGCAACCTCGATACTCTTGACAGAGAGACGCTTATGACAATTCAGTGCTTCTTTGAGAACAACCTCAACGTCTCCGAGACGTCGAGAAAGCTTTTCGTACACAGAAACACTCTCGTATACAGACTTGAGAAGATTCGCAAGCTCACAGGTCTTGACCTTCGTGAGTTCGAGCACGCCATCACCTTCAAGGTGGCACTTATGGTTAAGAAATATCTTAACTCCAAGCCCGCGAAATTCTAACATATTTATAAATGCTTCGGTATAATATAATACCGAAACGACCTACAGAGGTGCAGGCAGAAGTCTGCACCTCTGCGATGTACTTACTGACATCTTCGACATAAAGAGTCGGCAAAAGAGGCTTTTTGCCACTTGCCTGACTTGCAAAGTATTGAAAAAAGAGGTAAGAAATGTCCGAAGAATATAAGAATACTGAAAATCAAGAAAATATAGAAAATACGCCGAATACTCCCGTCGGATATAGCCTTGACGGAGGATTTGAGGAGCTCGCAGAGGGAAAATTTGACGCGCGAGAGCCAAAGAGGGCAAAGAAGGGAATTCCCGTTCCCGTGTTCATACTCTCGATGATCGCGGCAATGCTTGCCACGGTTATGGTAAGCTTTACGACACTGTACGGCTTCTACCGTGCGGCGTTGAGCTCGGCGATCGCGGAGAACACCGTCGTAAACAACATCGTTGTTGACGGTGCTGACGTAGAGGAGCTTGCCGATAACATCGACCTTCTCAAAAAACTGTTTGAGACGTATTATTACTACGAGGTCGACGAGGAGGCACAGTTTGACGCGGTGCTTAAGGCATACGTCGAGGCATCGGGTGACAGATATGCCCAGTATTATACGTCTGAGGAGCTTGACGCGCTTTCCGCTGAGAATGCAGGTGAGTCGGAGGGTATAGGAATAAACGTCATTGATAGCACGATAGTCGTAAGCGGTTACAGCTATAAGGCCTTCAAGGTCATAAGCGTAACCAAGGGCGGCCCTGCCGAAGCTTCGGGACTCAAGGTAGGAGACTATATTTTCTCGGTGATAGACGAGACCGGAGAGCTTGTCACCGTTGATTCACTCGGCTATGACCCCGCTTTGTCGATGCTCAGAGGAAAGTCGGGAACAGAGGCAAAGTTCCTCGTGCTTCGTGATAGCCTTGACGGTACGTACGAGCAAATAGAGTTCTCGGTCGTAAGAGCCGCTATTGAGACGATCTCTGTTATGTGGCACGTGTGCGAGACCGACGCGAGTGTCGGTATCGTCAAGATAACGGGCTTTGATTTGACAACTCCCACGCAGTTTACCGATGCGGTCGACAGCCTAGTTGACCAGGGAATAGAGAAGATAGTCTTTGACTTAAGATATAACCCCGGTGGAGATCTTGCGTCTATCGTGGCAGTCCTTTCCTATTTCGTTGAGAGGGGAGACATAATAATAAGCGCATCCGACAAGGACGGATATACCGAGTACATCACGGCACAGCCTGAGAACGGATATACGGGCGCTTATTCCAGCTGTAACGTATCAAAAGCAGACCTTGGAAAATATAAGGATCTTGACGTTGCCGTCATATGCAATGAAAGCACGGCGAGCGCGGCTGAGCTTTTTGTGGCTAACTTCAGAGACCACGGAATAGGCGAGGTGGTTGGTACTACCACGTACGGAAAGGGAAGCATGCAGTCTATAGTTGACCTTTCTGCATACGGCTTTGAGGGAGGACTCAGATTTACGACCAGAGTTTATTTCCCGCCCTCGGGTGAGAGCTACGACGGCATCGGAATTGAGCCCGACGTGGTCGTCGAGCTTGACGAGGCGCTTTATAGCAAGAACATTTATGAGATCACAGACGCCGAGGACAATCAGCTTCAGGCGGCTATTAAAACACTTAACTAACATTTAAGGAGATATAAAAATGGCAAAGGAACAGCTTTATACACCCGAAGGTTATCAGAAGCTCGTTGACGAGCGTGAGTACCTTATCAAGACAAGACGTGAGGAGGTAAAGAACGACATCGCAGTTGCAAGATCGTTCGGTGACCTCTCTGAGAACTCTGAGTACGACGAGGCAAGAAACGAGCAGGCAAAGGTCGAGGCAAGAATCAAGGAGCTTGACGAGCTTATCGAGCACGCAGTTATAATCGACGAGTCTAAGATAGACACAAGCGTTGTCAGCATCGGCTCAACTGTAAAGGTTGACGACGGAAATGACGTCGTTGAGTACAGCATAGTTGGATCTAACGAGGCTGATCCCTTCAGCTTCAAGATATCCGACCTCTCCCCCATAGGCAAGGCACTTGTTGGCTCGCACGAGGGAGATACGATAAAGGTAGAGACACCTATGGGTGAGATGACCCTTAAGGTTCTCGCAGTATCAAGAACAAAGGACTAAAAAAACGCGGCGGGGTAGCGGACAGCATCTGCACCCCGCCCTTTGAGATTTTTTGGAGAAAAATGGATAGAGAAAACAAAATATATACAGAGGGCATCAAACCCGAGAGTCGCATGGCAAGATGGCTTGACAACTTCTGGTATCACTACAAGTGGCACACGATAATAGCCTTGTTTTTCTTGATCGTAATACTCGTTTGCACGCTCAGCACCTGTCAAAGAGAGAATTACGACTCCACTGCGCTGTATGCGGGCCCCGCATACCTTGATAGCGAGCAAAGGGAAGGCGTCTGCGCGGTGCTTGAGGCTGTAATGCCCACCGACAAGAGCGCTGACGGCGAGAAAAACGTCTTTCTTTCAACCTTTCTTATCTATAGCAAGGAGCAGATAGAGGCGATCGAGGCAGAGACCGACGAGGAGGGCAGACATATTGACGTCGACAACTCTACGATAACGAAAAACAGCGAGAATTTTTACGATTACTTAATGACGGGAGAGTCATCCATTTGTCTGCTTGATCCCTCGCTTTACGAGGCACTTCTCGGTAACGGCAGACTTGCTGAGCTTGGAGAGGGAACGGGCGTGTACGGCGTGGCTCTTGGTGAGCTTGAGATATACGAGGCGTATTCGGCGCTTCGCGTGCTTCCCGACGACACTGTGGTGTGCTTTCTTCGTCAGAACCTTATCGGTGGCAACAGCGACGATGAGGTGTATGAGAATGACAGACGCCTTCTTGACGCAATTCTTGATTTTTCCACGGAGCAGTAAAAGATGAAGTCTAAAATAGTTACAACGGTGCTTCTTTTCCTCACGGCAATGATATGGGGCTTTGCCTTCGTCGCGCAGTTTTTCGGTGCGGGCGAGGTAGGACCCTTTGCGATGAACGGATTGCGCTTTCCGCTTGGAACGCTCTCTATTTTGCCTGTGATGCTCATTTTTGAGCGCAAAAAAATGGATCCCACCGAAAGAAAAAAGACGATAAGGGCGTCCTTGCTCATCGGAGGCGTGCTTTTCTGCGCGTCAACGCTTCAGCAGATAGGAATAATCATCTCGGGCGTTGGAGTCGCAAGTATTATCACAGGACTTTATACCGTCTTCATTCCAATCACCTGTTATTTTCTTTTTAAGCACAAGACGGGTGTCAACGTGTGGATCGCGGCGGTGCTTGCCGTAATTGGAATATTTATGCTTTGTATGAAGCCTGGAGAGGGCTTTGAATTTGGAATTGGCGAGCTTTTCTTGCTTATCGGCGCGTTTTTCTGGACGGCGCACGTCGTGCTTGTCGACAGACTCGGTAAGGAGCTCCGACCACTGCATTTGTCCTTCGGTCAGTTTTCGGTGTGCTCGGTGCTTTGCGTGGCAGTTATGCTTATTTTCGAGCGACCCGATATGCCCTCGATAGCTGCGGCGGCTCCCTCAATACTTTATGCGGGAATTTTGTCGGTGGGCGTGGCATACACGCTTCAGGTGGTCTCGCAGAGAAGGGCAGACCCCACGCTTGCGGCGATCATTTTTTCAACCGAGGCACTTTTTGGCGCGATAGGCGGAGCAATATTCAAAATCGACCATATCTCGCCTATAGGATACGTGGGATGTGCTATAATGTTCTTGGGAATCGTAATCTCACAGCTCGATTTTTCACTTTTTAAGAAAAAGAATACCGACGTAAAATCGGGAGATTTGAAATAGATAAATTGGGATTTATGCGTCACTAAGTGACGCAACTCTATTCGCCTGCGGCGAGTTATATTGCTACGCAGTGATATGTGGCAGAGCCACGTGATATGCACTTCGTGCGTTGTAATTTAGAGGCGAATAGAATATCACTGTGAGCGTTGCGAACAATATAACTGCGAACGCAGTGAGCAATATCACGCCGTGCAAGCACGGCATATAACTCACCGATAAATCAAAATCTGGTCGTTTGTCGCGACACAGCAAAAAAAGATACCGCGCGAATAGCGCGGTATCAAGGATTGATATTTATTTGAGAATTACCTCTGCCTCAAGGCAGACCTTGCCGTCCTCTCCAAGTGTCTTGAAGAAGTAGCGGTCATCTACCCTCGCACGCAGAACGCTCAGCGTATCTCCAAGTGCCGCCTCGCGCAGATATGAAAGAGAGATTCCGCAGATCCTTGCGGTATCCTCGGTCCTCATAAAGTCGCAAAGCATATTCGGGTAACGCGTGTTGTTCATATGCATATTGTAGTCGATGTCGGAGTAGACTATCTTCCGCTTTCCAACCTCGGAAAAGCTCTCGGCGGGAGGCATTTTTATACGCAGTGGAGCGGCGGGGGAGAGCACGGGCTCGTTCTGAAAGCCCACGTCATACTCGTCGGCGCGCATAAGCTTCCCCGTATTTATATTTACAAGTGCCCACACCGAGAGTGCCTCGGCGATAAGCTCGCCACCGCGCAATATGCGGAAGCAACGGTTAAAGGAGAAGCCGCGGCTCTCACACGTAAAGGTCTCTACCTCTATCTCCTCATAGGCAAAAAGGGGCGCGTGTATATCGATACACATCTTGCTGAGAATAAAGGCAATTCCGTCGTTGTCCCTTTCGGTATCGAGGTCTCTTTTGTGAGATACGAACTGCAGATTTGCCGTCTCCTGCATATATTCAAGCAGCTCAGACGGGCGCACGCGGCGGTTTGCGTCTGTATCGTGCCATTTTACTCTGTATTTTTCCGTGTGTTTCATAGCCAACTCCCAAATTTTTACTGATACAATTTTAACTCTGTCTGCAATAAAAATCAAGGAGTTTGGCAAAAAGTTTACATTTTGAATGGGCTATGCCAGAGCCGTTCCGTCGGTATCGGCGTTTGACGCGCCGCCAAGACCAAAGCTTACGGCGATGGCGTTGTTGATCTCTGACATCATTCCGTCGTCAAGATGTCCCATTTTTTCCTTAAGGCGTTGCTTGTCAAGTGTGCGCACCTGCTCGAGAAGCACTACCGAATCCTTCGCAAGTCCCGCCCTCTCGGCATAGATGTCTATGTGCGTGGGAAGTCTTGTCTTTCCCATTCTCGAGGTGATAGCTGCCGCTATTACGGTGGGGCTGTATCTGTTTCCGACGTCGTTTTGAATTATAAGCACAGGACGAAGTCCGCCTTGCTCCGAGCCGACCACGGGGCTGAGGTCAGCGTAATAAATATCTCCGCGTTTTACACTCATCTTTATTTCCTCTCTCTCGCTTTCTTTCTTGCGGAAAGGTGTTCTTTCCCTCCCTGACTATATTTTTGCCTTGTTTTACATATCTTAAAACAAGCACCAAAAAAATAGATTTGGAATTTTAAGGGAGGCACTAACAGTTTATTTTAGAAGCGCGTTATGAGTGAGACGAAAAAAGAAAAGTCCTATGAGTAATCATCAGGACCTTGACTCTTGATTTGTCGGGGGGTAGTTTGCGTTATTATGCGGACCGGCGTCCCCGACGGTCCGTTTTTGTAAAATCAAACTCCCCCGACAAAAACTAATTTATAATCTTATAAAAAACACCCTGTTATGAAACAGGGTGCTTTTGCTTTAGGCGTTTGCCTCGTTTATTTTATTTATTTCGCTTTCCTTTTCCTCGTCGGGGATCACCTCAACGAAGGCGGTGATGGCGCACTCGATCATCTTCTCGTCGGGCTCAAGCACCGTTATGTGCTGAAGCCACACGCCGGGGGCAGAGATTATACGCGTGAAGAGGTTGTCGTGCTTGCCTGCAAAGCGGATAAGCTCGTAGCCGATTCCCATCGTGATAGGAAGAAGCAAAAGCTTTACAAGTGCACGTATTGCAACGTGGGGAACGGCACCGCCAATAGCTATGAACAGCGGGTCGATAAAGAAGGATATGAACATACTCACGAGCAGCATCAGTATAAGGAAGGAGGTGCCGCAGCGGGGGTGGAATCTACCCTCTTTTTTCACGTTCTCAACAGTGAGAGGAAGTCCGTGCTCATAACAGAATATCGTTTTGTGCTCGGCTCCGTGATACTGGAAGGTGCGCTTTATATCCTTCATAAGAGAGACGAGCGCCATATATCCTACGAGCACGCCTATCTTGAGTACTCCCTCAAACACCGACTTTACAAGTGAATTGAGTGCCTCGTTCTCAATGGGCAAAAAGGGAATAAGCTTCTCAAGCCAGCCGTAGATAAAGGAGGGAAGCATTATAAAGAGGAGCACGGCAAGTCCTACGCCGAGCACCGACGCGATACCCATAATAATACCAAAGCCCGCGCCTTCCTTTTCCTTTTTGACCTCTTCCTCGCCGATAGCGATCTCCGCCGAGCGCATAAGGCACTTGTAGCCCGAAGCCATCGAGTCGATAAAGCTGAAGACACCGCGAATTATCGGCATCTTAAATATCTTAGCTCTCTTTGAGACGTCGTTATCCCATTTTTCAAGAACCATATTGCCGTCGGGGTCTCTTACCGCCATAGCCGACTTTTTAGGTCCACGCATCATTATTCCCTCGATAAGAGCCTGTCCGCCTATCGAGGTCTTTCTTATATTACAAAGTCTTTCCTTTTTCATTATCAGTTATCTCTCCTTACCAGCCTCTCGGCTCGCCGTCCTTATTTCTATACCAGAATTCACCCTCTGCTTCGGGCTCGGTCTCGCTATAAAAGAGAACTCTTGCCGAAAGTATCGCGTCATTCTCTCCACCGCCGTTGTCGAGCATAGCGAGCACCTCCTGCCACTCTGCCTCATTGCCGAGGAAGAAGACGGTCACAAGGGAATTACAGCCCGAAAAAGCGGCATTTTTTATCTCAACACCGCGCGGAAGAACCACTGTCTTAAGCTCCGCACAGTTATAAAAAGCGTTTTCATCAATAACTCTCACGCTCTCAGGTATATCTACCGTCCTTATCGAGGTCGATGAGAAGGCATCGTAGGGAATTATCTCAAGTCCCTCGCCAAGTCCTATCTGTGCAAGACCCGTGCAGCCCGAGAAGGCACTCTCGCCGATGCTCGTGAGCCTTCCGCCTACCGTTATCTTACTTATCGTAGCACCCGAAAGCGCATTTTTGCCGACCGAGGTAACCGTTGCGGGGATACTGATCTCTGTGGGAACGCGACCGTCAAGACTTGCGAAAATGCCGTCGCCAAGCGCACCTATCGTGTTGCCCGAGATAATTTCGGGAATGTTTACTGCCGAGAGCGAGCCCGTGTAGCTCACAAGGGTTATCGCCCCGTCGGAATTCAGCACGTAGTCAAAAAGAGAGGATGCATTTATCCACGTTGCGACGAAGGTCATATCGTTTATCACGGCGTGCTCCTCAAAGCTCCAGTCCTTGCCGTTGGTTTTCCAACCGCCGAAGGTATATCCCTCTCTCTCGGGGTCGATGGGGCGAGTCATAGTCTTTCCCGACTCCACTCTTACGGTGTGAAGGGGTCTGCCGTCGTTGTAGTCAAGGGTTACCGTTACGTATTTCACTGTGTCTTGAGGCGTTTCGTCATCGCACGCAACGAAGGGAAGGCACAAAAAGCACAGAGCAATCAGAAGCGCGGTTATCTTATATATTTTCATAATTAGCTCCCAAAAGATATTTATCACATAATATTATATATTTTTCCCGCGCTTTTGTCAATGACCTATCTGTTAACAATCTTTGCAAAATAATATTCGGATTTTGATTTGTCGGTGAGGATAGGTGAACGTAATTTGGAGCACCACTATTGACGTTCTTTGGAGAGCTCGAGAACCCTTTCTTTTAAGAAAGGTTCTCGAAAAATCCTTCTCGTCAACTAACTACTCGACAAATCCCAATCTACATTTCAAATTTCTGCTTGGGGCGAAGGTCAAAATCCGTCCTTCTTGCCGCGCAGACGCCATATAAGCTTTCGCAGGAGCTCGGCGGGGAAGACCGAAAGGGCGATAAGCATAGTAAAAGAGAGCTCCCGTACCGTAAGGGGCGCTGTTCGGAGCACGCTTCCGCCAAGATACGTAAATAGTAGCTGAACTGTGCCCACAAGAAGCATTATAAAGACGAAGGCACGGTTCTTCGAGAGTCCCGAAAATAGCCAAAGACGGTCTGTCCTCGCCCCAAGACAGTTGAAAAGGGAAGCAAAGATGAAAAAGGCGAAGAATGCGGTAAGCAGATAGATGCTGTCGGGTGAATATCTGAAGCTTGCGTGTATTTTGGGCATAGTGAGAAAGAGCACCGACAGACCGACCGTGAAGAGCGAGAGCAAGGATATCTGATTTACCATATAGCCGTTAAGTATCGGCTCGTCGCGCCGCTTGGGCTTCTCCTTCATACAATGGGGAAGAGGCGCTTCACCCGCAAAGGCAAGACCGCCGAGGGTGTCCATTATTATGTTGACCCAAAGCATCTGCACCACGGTCACGGGCGCATCAAAGCCGATAAAGGGTCCTATCATCGAGATGCCCACCGCCGAGAAATTCATAGTCAGCTGAAGGGTTATGAATTTGCGTATGCTCTTGAATATCGTTCTGCCGTAAAGGACAGCCCGAGCTATCGACGCGAGGTCGTTGTCAAGTATTATTATGTCGCCCGCATCCTTTGCCACCTGCGTGCCCCCGCCCATCGAAAAGCCGATGTCGGCACGGCGCAGAGCGGGTGCGTCGTTTATGCCGTCTCCCGTCATTCCGACCACAAGCTCCATCTGTTGTGCCACGCGCACAAGGCGGCTCTTGTCGGAGGGAAGCACGCGCGCCACCACGGCAAGACGGGGAAGGATGCGTTTTAGCTCGTCGTCGCTGATGCGAGAGAGCTCGTCGCCCCCAAGCACGATATTCTTGTTGCCGCTAAGTATCCCGCACTCCCTTGCGATGCTCCGTGCGGTGTCGGCGTTGTCGCCCGTCAGCATCACCACCTGAATGCCCGCGCCCTCAAGCTCACCTACCGAGCGCTTTGCCGATTTTCTTATCTTGTCCTCAAGCAAGACAGCGCAGATAAAAGAGAGACCGTCGGGCACGGTGTCACCCCGCACTTCGCTACCCGCCGCTATAAGCAAGGCTCTGCCACCCGCCGCCGCAAGCTCCGAGATGCGCCGATACAGGCGCGAGGAAGGCTCGGTAAAGTCCGAACCGTCGGCAGAGGACGAAATCCTTGGGAGAAGCTTTTCGGGCGCGCCCTTGATGAGCGTGAGGCGTGACTTGCCCAAGAGTGTTACCGCCGAGAACTTTTTGTTGCTGTCAAAGGGGAGCTTGCTTACCACCTCGTAGCCCCCGTGAATCGCCATCGCCCCCGCCGACATAAGCAGAGCGCGCTCGGTCGCGTTTCCTCCAAGGGCACTTTTCTTGTCTGCGGACATTACCGCCGAGGTGTTATAAAGGCAGGAGAGCGCGTAAAGCTCCGCCTCGCGCGGCGAGCCCTTTTTGAGAGCCTCAAAGCTTTCGTACTCCTTGCCATTAGCAAGTATTATTTTCGAGACGCTCATTTTTCCCTCGGTGAGCGTGCCCGTTTTGTCGGTGAAAAGGATATTCATACTGCCCGCCGCCTCAATACCCACGGGCTTGCGGACGAGCACGTTGTCGCGTAGCATCCTTTTGATGTTTGAGGAGAGCACCACGGCAATCATCATCGGAAGCCCCTCGGGAACTGCCACCACGATGACCGTCAGGGCAAGCATAAAGGCATGGAGCAGATTTTCGAGAAGATAGGGAATATCGCGAAGCTTTATAAGTATCACCGTCCACTCAAAGCCACTGTCAATTATAAATGCGCCCACAAGTGTCGCAAGTGCCACCAAAAAGGCGGCGGCGTAGCCGAGTCGGCTTATCTGCTTTGCAAGCTTGGCAAGACGTATCTTGAGAGGACTCTCTCGTGTGTCAAGCTGTACCTCGCGGGATATCTCGCCAAGAAAGGTGGCGTCCCCCACGGCACTTACCTCGAATTCACCCTCGCCCGAAAGGATGGGACAGCCGCGAAAAAGTGCGTTTTTAGCCTCGGGAGTGAGCAGAGAGTGGCGGTCGGGAGACTTTTCTATCTCTCTCGTCTCGCCCGTGAGAGTCGACTGGTCAACACGGAGCGAGCCACGGAAGATAAAGCCGTCGGCGGGGATATTTTCCCCCGCGCCTATGAGCACGACGTCACCGACGACTATCTCGGAGAGGGGAAGAGAGATGACCCCTCCGTCCCGTCGCACGCGGCAGACGGTGTCGGCGCTCGCCTCGCTCAGCCTTCTGAACGCCGCCTCGCTTCCGCGCTCCGAAACGGTCGAGATAAAGGTGGCAAGAAAGACCGACACGGCAATTCCCACCGTCTCGGTTATGTCCCTGCCGCGAAGTGCGAAAAAAAGATTTACAGCGAGTGCGAAGAGCAGTATCTTGATTATCGGGTCGGAAAGATTTGAAAAAAAGTGGCGTATAAAGCTTTTGCCCTTCTTTTTTGAAAGAATATTCTTGCCGTGCGTCTGCGCCGAGAGCCGAGCCTCCTCTGAGGTAAGCCCCGCATACTTTTGTGTTTTTTCTTTTTGATAGGTCATTTATATCCGTTTCTCCATATTTTCATATTTCAAAACAAATATATGAAAAAATACCTCCGTCAATGAATAAATCAAAATCATCATAGCTCTAATTGTTTCAAAAGCATAAATTGGGATTTATCGGTGTGTTGCATAGGCGGATAAATGTTATTATTGTCCGTAGGGGGTGGGTCGGGTCTGCCCTCCCGCATATACAAATGCCTTTGTATCGATCCTTAAGAGTGTCCTCCGCTCAGGATGACACGTTAAGTGGTGACCGCAAAAGGTCTTTGCTCTCTACAATCTCACCCACAAATCAAAATCCAATTCACAAAAAAGGTCCGCAGACGGTGTCTGCGGACCACTGATACGTTCGTTTTAATCTTCAATAGCTGCCTTGCGGGTGTTTATCTTTTGGATAACGGATACGTCTACCTTCGGCTCTCTGCCATCGTAGGTGTAAAATCCGTTTTGCTCCTGCTCGACGTCATAAAGCTGCGTGTAGCAGAATCCAAAGAGCCTCGGATTGTCAAGAAGCGCGTCGGTCAGCGCTTTGTAGCGCGCGAAGAATTCCTCCTCGCTCTCTGCCGCCTTGCCGTATCCCCACGCCTCGGAATTTGTGCCGGCCCTGGTATGCTTTATGTTTCCAATAGCAATTCCGCCGTACTCCGAAATCATTACGGGCTCACCGCGCCATCTCTGCCTTGTGCCGTTCTCGCCCCACGTGTCATAGAGGAAATTCTCGGTGTAGAGCCTGTCATAGCACTCCTTGAATACCGAGGGGTCTCTCTGATAATCGTGGATATCGTAAATATCGGTCTTTACGTGATACCAGCCACTCGTGTCAATGCAAGGACGGGTGGGGTCACATATCTTCGTCTGCTCATACACTATCTTTATGAGATCGTCGTTCTGACGGAATTTCTTTGTGCTGTAGTCGGCAGTCTCGTTGAAGGGACACCAGCCGATTATCGAGGGGTGATTTATGCTGTTTCGCACCGATGCGATCCAATCGGGAAGGAAGACGGCAAGATTCGCGATATTTCCGTGATTCACTCCCCAGCTTCCGTACTCGCCCCAAACCATATATCCAAGTCTGTCGGCGTGGTAGAGGAAGCGCTGCTCAAACACCTTCTGATGAAGTCTTGCGCCGTTAAAGCCCGCCGCCATCGAAAGCTCAATATCCTTGATAAGTGCCTCCTCGGAGGGCGCTGTCATAATTCCGTCGGCATAGTAGCCCTGATCAAGCACGAGACGCTGAAAAACGCTCTTGCCGTTGAGCATAAATCTGCCGTTCTCAAGCGAAACCGAGCGCAGACCGAAATAGCTCTTTACCTCGTCTTCTCCAAAGCGGAGCACAAGATCGTAAAGGCGACCCGCGCCAAGCTCCCACGCGTGTGTCTCAGAGAGCTTAATTTCAAGCGCACCCGACCACGAAAGATCCTTTTTCTCAGCCTTGCCGACGAGTCTGCCCTCGTAATATACTTCGGCACAAAGATCGCCTCTTCCCGAGAGCTCTGCGTCGATAATGACCGAGGAATTCGCAAGGTCGGGAAGTATTTTCGCATATTTTATATGTGTTTCGGGCAAGAACTCAAGCCAGACCGTCTGCCATATACCCGTCGTGCGCGTGTAGTGACAGCCGCGCGAGAAATAGACGTCGCACTGCTTGCCGCGGGGCTGATCGTGTGACTTAGTCTCATCGTAGCAAGCGACGGTTATAAGGTTTTTGCCCACCGTCAAAAGCTTTGTTATATCATACTCAAAGGGTGCAAAGCCGCCAACGTGCTGATAGCCCGCCGACTCGCCGTTTACCCACACCTTTGTGAGAAAATCAGCCGCGCCGAAGTGAAGGATAACGCGCTTGCCCGCGATCTCATCGGCAGAAAGCTCAATTTCCTTTTTGTACCAAACGCACCACATAAAGTCCTTCTCGCCAATGCCCGAGAGCTCTGACTCGGGGCAGAAGGGAACGGTTATCTCTCCCTTAAGGGTCTCGGCAGTCTGAAGGGAGCGGTTTTCTCCGCTTTTGCCGTTATCTATTTCAAACATCCATTTGCCGTTGAGGTTTCTCCAAGTGCTTCTTTCCCACTGAGGATTGGGATGCTCGGGACGCGGACAGTTAAAAATATTCATAAAGATCTCCTTTATTTTTAAAAAAGCTCTTGCCTTTTGGCATTAAGTCAATTATAATATTTTTGGATATGTTTTTCAATATGTAATATTCAAAAAAACAAGAAAAAAGGTGTGAGATATGAGCAAGGTTTGGTGGGTACAAAATTGTGTGAAATATCCGGGCAAGGAAAAAGCACTTGCCTTTTTTGCCGACGAGGGTGTTCCTTTTTTGCTTGCGATGGCGGGAATTACCTATCCCTATTCAAAATACGCCATGACGAGAAACGAAAACGAGCGAGTGAACGTTTTACTGTACGTTATTGAGGGAGAGGGCGAGGTAGTGCTTGAGGGCAAGAAGAAAAAAATCAGCGCAGGCGACCTTCTCGTTTTAAGGGAAAAGGAAAAGCAGGAATACAAGGCAGACGAGAAAAATCCCATGAAGACTGTCTGGATAAACTACAGAGCCGATTATATTGGCGCATTTATGGATGCCTACAAGGTAAAAAGCGGAATATATTCGGGCGATGGATGCCGCAAATATTTTGATGCGGCAATTGATATCACACATTCGACGCTCCCTCGCAGAGAGCTTTGCCGTGTGCTTGCCGAGCAGGTCCACAAAATAATAGAGACAATATCCCCGATAGTGATAGATCAGGAGGCGGTCAGCTTTTCTACGGCAGAGAAGATATGCGGAATGCTTGATGGCTCTCTATACAAAAAGTTCGACCTTTCAAGAGCGTCAGAGCTGCTCCATATGTCAAAATCGAACGTCATACGCATCTTTAAGAAGCAGTACGGTGTGACGCCCTACGAATACCTTCTCACCTCAAAAATGGAGGCGGCAAAGGTGATGCTTACGAGCACCGAAATGTCTATCAAGGACATCTCTGACAGGCTTTGCATTACCGACGAGCATTATTTTTCAACCCTTTTTACAAAGCGCGTCGGCATGCGCCCAAGCGAGTACAGAAAGAACCCGAACGGATAAATCTGCGATGAAAATTGGGATTTAGCGAACTGTTTAATGTTTGACGCAATGTTACTACAAAGGCTCCCTTGTGTAAAGGGAGCTGTCGCGATAGCGACTGAGGGATTGTTCACCTTAAATCTATATTTTACAATCCTTCCGTCACTCCGCTTTGCTTCGTGCCACC
>JAZQYP010000071.1:0-10324 GCA_045633625.1 Eubacteriales bacterium | reverse complement strand
GAAGCAAAGCGGAGTGACGGAAGGATTGTAAAATATAGATTTAAGATGAACAATCCCTCAGTCGCTATCGCGACAGCTCCCTTTACACAAGGGAGCCTTTGTAGTAACATTGCGTCAAACATTAAACAGTTCGCTAAATCCCAATTTACCATTCAAACTTTGATTTATCACAGTGTTTTGGTTATTTGTTTCTTATTCCCTCGACGTATCGGCGCATTTCTGCTCTGTCGGTTATCCGTCTGGCACCGTCGATAAAGGATTTGCGCGTTACGTCGGGCATTTCGGAAAAGACCTGCATCGCGCGCACGTCGGACGCAAGTGCGGCAGACAGACCTGTCGGAATATTTGCAATTGATAGCCCGCGCGAATCGTTTTGCATGGCTTTGATATTGTTCTTGTTCTTGTTCTCGCTCTTGTTCTCAGTCATATTTTCACCTCCTTTTATATTATTTTCTTCAAAACAAGCAAAATTATCATAAAATTGCATATCTGATGCTTGACACATATATTTTTTAGTGGTATAATGATGTGCCCTCAAGGACGAGGGCAAATTTTTTGACTTTAAGAGGCACAAAATGCAGATACTTATTACGCTGTCGGTTGCAATGCTGGCAGGACTTTTACTTTCTCGCCCCGCGAAGCTTCTCAAGCTTCCCGCCGTTACGGCGTATCTTGTTGCGGGAATTCTCGTCGGACCCTTTATGCTCGGAGCCGTTGACTTTGGCTTCCTTGGTCTTGACGTAAATCATTTCGGCTTTTCAAAGGCAGATTTCGGACTTATTCCGGGCACCGAGCACAACGCGGCGCTTGATATAATCTCGGACGTAGCCCTCGGATTTATCGCTTTTGCGATAGGAAACGAGTTCCGTCTTTCCGAGCTTAAGCATATCGGAAAGCAGGCGACCGTTATCGGTGTTCTTCAGGCTGTTGTGACGACTCTCGTCGTTGATGCGGCGCTCATCGGTCTCTCCCTTGCCTTCCCCGAGCTTCTCTCTCCCTCGATGGCGATAATACTTGGTGCTATTGCGACGGCAACGGCTCCTGCGGCGACACTTATGGTCGTTCGTCAGTACAAGGCGAAGGGTAAGCTTACCGATCTGCTCCTTCCCATAGTTGCACTTGACGACGCGGTGGGACTCGTTATCTTCTCGGTCTCCTACGGTATTGCGCGTGCGCTTACCTCGGGAACACTCAGCATTGTTTCTATTATCGTAAATCCCTTGCTTGAGGTTATACTTTCACTCGTTCTCGGCTTTGTTATGGGAGCACTCTTCACGGTTTGTGAGAAGCTCTTCCATTCGGGCTCAAAGAGAATGTCGATCTCCATTACCTTCGTGCTTTTCACCGTTGCGATCTCGATGCTTGAGTTCCATTTTGGTGAGATACATATCAGCTTCTCTCCCCTTCTTGTTTGTATGATGCTCGGCACGGTATTTTGCAATCTTTGTGACTTCTCTGCCGACATTATGGATAGAGCTGACAAGTGGACAGCGCCCCTTTTCGTGCTTTTCTTCGTGCTCAGCGGTGCGGAGCTAAGACTTGATATTCTCGCATCGGTGGCGGTCATTGTGATCGGTATTGTCTACATTGTGGCGCGTTGTGTTGGTAAGTACTTCGGCGCGAGATGGTCTGCAAAGTTGGTCGGCTGTGATCCTATGATACAAAAATACCTTGGAATTACCCTCTTCCCGCAGGCAGGAGTGGCACTCGGAATGTCGGCTATCGTTCTTTCGACAATGGGCGACGAGGGCGTGCTTATAAGAAACATCGTGCTTTTCGCAGTGCTTGTTTACGAGATCTTTGGTCCTGTTATGACAAAGATATCGCTCACAAAGGCGGGCGAGATAAAGGAAAAGACCAACGAGGGCTTCAACCGCGCGCATTTCCTTGCAAATCAGAAAAAGAGCAAATAAAAAATCAAGCCCGTCGGCATTTGCCGGCGGGCTTTTGTGTTAGCATAAATAACCTTGCCTGTATTTCAAATTTTGATTTGTTGGTGTGTTATGTAAGGAGTAGAACATTATTTTTAATCGTAGGGGAGGGGTCTGCCCTCCCAAAAACGAACAAATAATGATTTCTTTGTTAGACGGAAAAACCTTGAATTATATTGCTATTCGATTGTTTTTCTAAATCGATTGTGGCGGGAGGGCAGACCCCTCCCCTACGGACAATAATAACATTTATCCCCCTACACAATACACCGACAAATCCCAATTTACAAACAAGGGCGGAAAATCCGCCCTTGTTTGTATTATTAAATTTTAATCCTTCGCCGTAGCGTCAATGGGCTCGAGGTCGAAGAATTTTTGTGCATCGGAGACTATCTTGTTGAGTCTGTCAACGTTGACGTAAAATCCGCCCACGCCGTCAACAACGATATAAGCCTTACGCGAGGTGATCTTATAGAACTCGTAGGTTATAGTGAAGTCCTCAGGGAATTCGCGCTCAACACCGTCGTCGCCGTAAGCGTTCTCGGCTCTTGTCAGAGTCAGCGTCATCAGCTTCTTCGACTCGTCGGCAAGAAGCTCTGCCTCTTCCTCGCTTGAAAGCTCGTAGGTGTCTACTACGGTTGCGGCAAGCAGAGTCTGATAGTAGAGTCTGAAGAGCTGTGTTGCGTATCTTGCATACGTAGACACAGTTCCGCCGGGTGCCTCAATGCTTATCTCATCAAGTCCGACGCGTACGCGACTGCCGTCGATACAGCTGATATATCCGCTGACGGCGAGCACGTTTCTGCCGAGCTTGTTAGTTCCGTAATATCCCGAAGCAATGGTCGACTTAACGCCCTGCGAGTTTATAACCGAGATATTTGTGGGAGTTATCGTCCACACAAAGCCCTGCGTGTCGGTGACTGTGAGCGAGGAGAAGGCATCGATATCGTTGCCTCGCGAATCCTCTGCCGTGATCTTGATAAGAGAGGAGTCTATCTGCGTCGACATATCGGACGCGGAGTTGTCAAGGTCGAAGGACGCGCTGTAGGTCGGCGTTTCTATCTTAAGACTGTCGCAGAAGGCGATATTTGTATCGATATAGGTGTTTCTCGTCCACTTTGAGGGCTTATATTCCACGAAATCAAGGCAGTGACCTGCGACCTCGGCTATCATATTCGAGTCGTAGAGCAGAGTGCCTGTGGGGCCGTCATAGAAGAAGGAGAACACGTAGTAGTTCCCTGCCTCGTTCTTCTCGGAGATGAGCAGATGCTGAACGAAGGGCGAGCCCGAGCCGTAAAGATCCGACTCAAATCTAATGGCATATCTTGGGGTGAGCTCTACCGTTTCTTCGCCGTTTTCTCCTGTGACGTACTTTGCAAGTCCGTATTTTACGAGATCCTCGTCAGAAGGAACGAGCGCGGCGATGCCGATAAACTCGGTATTGTAGAAGTTCATAAGTGCGTCAAATATAACGTCGTCGTTCGGCGTATAAGCGCGAAGAGCGTCGTTATCAAAGACGAAGGGCTTTGAGGCGTAGACCGTCAGTGCTCGGCTTTCGAGATCCGAGAAGGTAAAGCCGACCACGTTTTCCTCGTTCCCCTCATCATCGTATTTGTAGATATCGAAATTCTGAACGTCAAAATAGTTGTTCATCGAGATATCCTGCACGATCATCGGCGAGGCGATCTGCTTTGCCGACATAAGCAGGGGGTCGCCCATGCCCGTCGAGTAGACGTAAACGGCGTCGCGCTTTGTCTCGCGCTCACCGTCGAGTGCGACGTACTGCACGTAATATCCACCGCCCGAGACGAGCTTGTCACCCACGAGGAGCTTGTGTCTGTTACCCGCGACGTCTGTGATTATATAGTACGCGGGGGTGTAGAGGTACTCGTTTCCCTCCTCGTCAACACGCATCTCGCTGACAAGTCCGTACTCCGAGAATTCACCCTTCTCGTCCTTTATGGGATCTGTTATCTTCTGACTTGTAAGGGGGTATCCCGCACTTACGTAAAATTCGGCAAAAATGTCCTGATCGTAAGGCGTGAGGGGCGCTCCCTTGATTACGAAATCTGATGCGGGGTCGATCTTGTTTTCCAAAAGATTGAATCTTACGAACTCAAAGTCGCCCGTCGCATTATGCACCTCTATAGAGAGGATATTTTTCTTGTCTATCGAGGGGAATATAAGGATGTCGTTCTGCGTTCCGCCAACCGCCTCGCCTCCCTCGGTATCGGGCACGGCTATTATCTTATACTCACCCGTCGCATTGTCGAGGTCGATAAGCGTGCCGTTTGCCGTGACGTAATAATTGTACTCCGACTCACGCGTTATCTCAACGTCGTTTGCGTCGTAGAGCGAAAATACGCCTTTTTTGTATTTTATTTTGTAGCTTACGCCGTCGGCGTCGGTCACCGTCGTGGTGTTCATATAAGGAGCTATCACAACGTACGCCACGATAAGAATGACAAGCAGTATGAGCGAGACGATTATCGCGCGCTTTCGACGCAAGAGCAGCGTAGCTCTGGCTTTTTGCTTTTCTACTATCATCTGTTGCGTCTCCTGATTATTATGACGGTGCCCGTAACGAGCGCCGCGAGCGCGGGAATGACGGTGAGTGTTACAATATACTGGGTAGCCTCTGCCGAGGTTATGGTATCTATCGTTGTGTCAGCAAAGGGAGTCATGGAAAGTCCTACGGGAACGGGCTCCTGACCGATAGCTCTACCTGTCGAGAGGAGAAGGTCGGAGTTTCCGTATGCCTGCGACTGAATGAGTGCCTCGCCGAGGAACTCGACCGAGCCGCACGCCACCACGAAGGAAGACTCGTCGATGGTTGTGTAGTTCGACTCCTGAGTGGTTCTTCTTTCAACTGCGACCGTCATAAGCTTGAAGGGGTTGGCATCGGTAGCCTTTGCAATCGCCTCACCGTTAGCGTATGCCTCAGCGGCGCCGCTTGTGGTAAATACGTCAAAGACCTCTCTTTGCTTTCCGTCAACGAATGCCGAGGCGTAGTCAAACGCAACGCCTGTCGACTCGTCTGCGTAGTGATTTACGGTATAGAAGGAGGAGTAGGTGATGGGCATTGCGTTCTTGAAGACCACCTTCTTGGGTGTGCCGCCAGAGCGCATCTCCTCGGTAAGAGAAGCTCCGCTACCCTGTGTTACGTACTCCGAAATTATGGTGTAGCCGTCTATTGTAAGAGACTGCGACTTGTCCGAGATGAGTGTGGGGTGTGTGATGCCGGTGAGAGCGTCGGTATATCTGTCAAAGACTATTCCCCACTCCTCAAGATAGTCCTCAAAATTCGTAAGGACGGGGGAGGTGGGAGCCATAAATACCATCATCGAGTTGGTGGCATCAAGGAAATCGTCTATCTTTTCTATCTCGTCAATGGTGCTGATACCGTCGTCAACGAGGAAGTCGGCGGCGGGGTTGCAGATAACGAGAAGTCTGCAGTCCTCGGGTATCTCTTCTGCCGAGAGATCGATCGCGCGCACCTCGTAGCCTGCGTCCTCAAGCGTTACGAGGAAGTCCTCGGAGGGCATAGTCTCGCCGTGATTTGTCGTCACGCACGCAACGGGGGTCTCTGTTCTCGTTACGGCAAGGATTGCCGACGAATACTTCTTCTCTGCGTTGTAAGCCCAAGGAGTGTCCGACGTAGTGCTGTCAAACATATAGAAGGAACGCAGAGGGAGCTTGCGGTATTCACTGCCGCAGCTGACGATGACGTGCGTGGGGCTCACGTAGTCGAGCGAGGTCTTCATAAATCTTGCGACAGACGACGGATTCTTTACCGTGTCAAAGCACTTGACCTCGATATATTCGGGAAAATGGTCCTGAAGCTCAAGAGCTGTGTGGTAGACGTACTTATGCGTGAGCTCTGCTTCGATAGCGTCGGGCTCGTCGCAGAAGATTATCTCTATCATAAGCTCCTCGTCGCGCCAGCCCGCGTCGCCCTTCTTAAGACCGTTTGCCTCGTTATAGGCGGCGTTCTCGGCTCTGAATTTTTCTACCATCTCAACAGGGGAAGAGCTTCCCTCGATGCTCTCGTCGCCCTTTTCGATAAGGTCGAAGCAAGCGTCAGAGAGGGTAAAGAGCTGCTCGGGCGTCATATCAACGTACCAAAGGAACTTCTGCGCGAGCGCTGAGAAGATTATGTTTACGACGATTATCGCCGCGATTATAAGTGCCGTGAGGGCAACCGAGCTCGAAGCGTAACGAAGCTTTCTTTTGTTAAATGCATTATTCTTCATCGTTCTACCTCCTTAAGCCCAGCGACGTCTCTCGTAGACTCTGCCCGTCAGGAGCAAAAAGATTGCCGCGAGAGAAATATAGTAGAGCATTGCGGCAAAGTCAAGAAGACCTGCGGCAAAGTTTGAAAATCTCGAGATCACGCATACCCAGCTGATAACGCTTCTTACTGCGTAAGAGTCAATGTAAGCGTTTGCCATCTCAAGCACGAGCATAACGACGATAACGGCAATGGTCGCGACCGCCGCCGCAAGCTGATTCTCGGTGAGAGACGAAATGAACATTCCTATTGCCACAAACGCCGCACCGATAAGGAGCACGCCGATAAAGCAGCCTGCTATCTGTGCCGTAAGAGGACCTACGTGCGAGATCGAGTCAGCACTCGTCTCAGCCGCGCTGTAGGCGTAGAGCGGGAAAAGATTTATGAGAGAGATGAAGAGCGAGCCGCCGAAAAGTGTCATAGCCGCAAGGTATTTGCCCATTATCATCGCGGGGATGGAAACGGGAGCGGTGAGAAGCAGCTGCTCGGTGCGTAGCTTCTTTTCCTCAGAGAAGAGCTTCATCGTAAGAAGCGGAATGAGGATTATGAAGGTGTAGATGAGCATAGTGAAATAGGAGGCGGTGTTGTAGCTGTTCTGCATCAGCGTGGTAAGGCCCGAGATAAGAGCCGCCGCCGCGAGAAAGACGCCGAGATAGACGTAGCCTATGGCGTTGAGAAAATAAGAGCGGAGCTCTTTTTTGTATATCGCAAACATTGTCTTACCTCCTTATTTTTCTTCATCCGCGCCGAAAAGTGCCGAGTATTTTTCTTTTTCGGGCGTCTTTGCATCAGAGACGAGCTTCTTTGCTATCTCGTCTGCCGTGTCGTCGCGTCTGTCGGTTTTTTGCTTGGTCTTTCTCTGGTAACGAGGCTTGGGCGCCGTTCTGTCAACGACGTTTATGAATATCTCCTCAAGGCTCATTCCAAGTGCCTCAAGACCCACGAGAGCCCATCCGCGCTCTGCGAGCGAGAAGAAAAGATTCTTTCTTATGTCAACTCCGACCTCACTCTCAAGCGTGTAGGTGTAGGCATCTCCGTCGCGCTGAGGAAGAAGCTCTGCGTAAACAACGCCGGGACGGCTCTTAAGAAGCGCGAGGACCTCCTTCTGCGGACCGCAGATCTTTACGGTGAAGCGGCGGTTGTTCTCGACGGCGCGGGTAATGTTCTCGGTCTTTTCGTCAGCGACGAGCTTACCCTTGTTGATAATTATGATTCTGTCGCAGACCGCCTGCACCTCGGCAAGAATGTGAGTCGAGAGAATGACGGTATGGTCGCGACCGAGTGTTCTTATGAGGTTACGCACCTCGATTATCTGCTTTGGGTCAAGGCCGACGGTGGGCTCGTCGAAGATTATTACCTCGGGGTTGCCGATGAGTGCCTGCGCTATGCCGACACGCTGACGGTAGCCCTTTGAGAGGTTCTTGATGAGCTTTTTATAGACGTCCTTTATCTTTGTGACCTCAGCTATCTCCGAAAGATGCTTTGCACGGTTGAGCGTGCAGCCCTTAAGGTCGTAGGAGAAGGAGAGGTACTCCTCAACGGTCATATCGAGGTAGAGAGGGGGCTGCTCGGGAAGATATCCGATGTGGCGCTTTACCTCAAGGGGATCGTCAAGGACGGAGGCACCCGCAACGCTGACGTTACCCGACGTCATTGAGAGGAAGCCTGTGAGGATATTCATAGTCGTACTTTTACCTGCGCCGTTAGGGCCGAGGAAACCGACTATCTCACCCTTACCTATCTCGAAGCTTATATCGTCTACGGCGCAGTTAGGGCCGTAGTTCTTTACAAGATGCTCTATTTTTATCATTTTTTATGCGTTCCTTTCCTTTATTTTTTCTGAACACAAATATACAGAATACATTGTATCATAAATATGTAAACATTTTATGAATTTGGGCGCAAAATTTCGGTGATTTTTGCGTGATTTTTAAGTGACGGCGAGGAGGGACGACGTTTAAGCCTAAGAGTATAGGCGACGCGACGAAAAAATTAAATTTTGATTTATCGGTGTGTTTGTAGAGTGTAAGACATTATTTTTGATTGTAGGGGCGGCCATTGGCCGTCCGCAACGAACACCAAAGAAGCACGAGCGGACGCGCAGTGCGCGCCCCTACAGTGTTTGTAGAAATCGCTCGTTTATCCCCCTACACAATATCCCCATAAATCCCAATTTGTGGGTTTACTTATAACTCTTTTTATAAGCCCTATAAAAGCTTGAATAATCGGAAAATCCGCTGTTCAGGGCGGCAGACGAGGGCGATTCTCCTTTTTCAATGCGCATTTTTGCCGAAATAAGCCTCTTCTTGAGTATGTATTGATATATTGATAGGTTCATCTCGCGGCTGAATTTGTGCGAAAGGGTCGACTCCGAGACGAAAAGCCTTGATGCTATCATAGGTACCGAGAGATCCTTCTCGAAATTTTTGTCAATAAAATCTATCGCGGCGCGCACTATTTCGGACACTGTAACGTTCTTTGTGATCGCTCCGCGCGCGTTTTGCTTCAAAAAGACGAGCAATTGATGCAGAGCCGCCTCGATAAAGAGAGTCTTCTCGCTCTCTGACAGGTCGCTTTGCGCGATCTCGGTAATGCGTTCAAAAAGATAGGTCATTCGTTCGTCGGGCTCTGCATATATCTTAACCTCGGTCATCACCGAGCTGATAAGAGCCTTTGTTTCGTCGGTCTCCCAGAAGCCGACGATGCACCTGACGTACTCGTCAGGCTCGCTCACCACAAACTGATGGAAATGCTCCTTCGGAATGGCGACGATGCACCCGAGGGGAAGCTTTTGCTGTATGTCCTTTGAGAGAAAATAGGCATTGCCGCGAAGATAGAAGATGAATTCGTGATAATCGTGAAATTCCTCGTCCTTTACGGCTGGCTCGCCCTTTGCATACTTCATATAAAAGTGCTCGTTCTCAATATAGTGTTCAAAAAGTCCGCTGTTCATTGCCTGACCTCCTTCCCTATTGTTTACAACATAATACCATATCTTTGCAGAAATTACAATAGACTGTGCATATTTTGGTATTGAAATTTTATTATCTGCAAGTATAATTGAATTATAACAAAACAAAATAGAGGTTTTTATGAACGTATTAAGGAAAAGACTTGAGAATAGGGAAAAAATATACGGCTCGATAGTCAGCCTTACCGACCCCGCACTCTGTGAGATAATGGGCAACGTGGGCTTTGACTGCGTGTGGATAGACACCGAGCACACCTATATGAGCTATAAGGACGTGCTTTGTCATCTTAATGCCGCAAGAGCTACGGGAATGCCCGCGGTTGTTCGTTTGCCGCAGGATGACCTTACCGCTACCAAAAAAATACTTGAAATGGGCCCCGACGGCATAATTTTTCCTATGGTGCGCTCAGCAGAGGAGCTTGAGCATCTTATGGATATGGTGCTTTATCCGCCCATTGGCTCGCGTGGCTTTGGTCCGCTTCGCGCGATAGGCTGGGGCGCGCACGATGCGAAGGAGTACGTTGATAAGACAAATCTTGAGATGCTCCGTTTTGTGCAGGTCGAGCACATCGGGCTTATTGATGATATTGATAAAATAGCGCAAAATCCTTACGTTGACGGATTTATTTTCGGGCCTAACGACCTATCGGCATCTCTTGGCGAGTTTCTTGATGTTTTTAACGAGACAACGGTATCGAAGATCGAGTATGCCGTAAAGAAGCTCAAGGAGGCGGGCAAGACGGTCGCTCTCGCAGGAGGTGCGAGCGAGCACGACATTGCCTTTTGGTCGAGAATGGGCTTTGATATGATCTTCGCGGGCGCTGATTGGTGTTTCGTCTTTGCGGGAGGCAAGCAAACGCTTGAGCTTATGAAAAAACACGCGGAAGATAAAGAATAAATAGATAAAAAGATAAAAAGATAAAAAGCGGGGGGAGTATTTAAGATGGCTCCCCTTGCGGTTTTTATAAAAATATTTTGTGAGAATTTGAGTTCAAATTTTGATTTGTCGATGAGTTTGTTTAGTGCAAATCACCCTTTAGCCTCCCTTGTGTAAAGGGAGGTGGCACGAAGCAAAGCGGAGTGACGGAAGGATTGTAAAATATAGATTTAAGGTGAACAATCCCTCAGTCG
>JAZQYP010000070.1:0-23990 GCA_045633625.1 Eubacteriales bacterium | reverse complement strand
TGAAAAATTTCTCAAGTGCCGGGGATATTCCCTTCGCCATACAGTAGAAGCCGAGGTCGGTCGGGTGAGTTCCGTCCACCGTACCCTCGTTTCCTATCTCGCTAAAGAAGGAATTGCCGTCAACGAATATTACCCTTTCATCACCTGCCGCGCGTGCGTTATCAACGGTGCGACATATAACCTCACGCGTTCTTTGCCTATACTCGTCCAGCTCGAACTTCGGTGATGAAACCACGATTATAGGAATATCGGGGTGTGAGGCTCGCACCGTCTTAAAGAACGGCTCGTGTGTTTCGAGAAGCGCCTCTACGCTCGTTGCGTTATGGTCGTAATCAAAAACGAATGCCGACATATCAAGGCTCGCGATATACTCCGCCATCCTCGGCTCCCCCTTCGCATTACCTGAGAAGCCGAGATTTATGTAGTTAAAATCAAACTCACGCGAGAGCCAATTCTGATATGAAGTGCCCGCACGCGAAGCACATCCGCCCTGCGTTATCGACGAGCCGTAGAAGACCACGGGAAGCTCGTAATAATATTTCTTTCCCTCGCCTACCTCGGCACTCTCTTCAAGACCTATATAGAGATTCTTCACCTCGTTGTAGGTCGGGAAATTTATCGTGATATAGCGTTCCTTTGCCTCGTCAAATTCCACTACCGACTCGTAGCCGGTCTCGCAGTCAACGGGGGGCACGAAGGTCTTATAAAATTTGCTGAGTCTGTCGCGGGGCGCGTCGATATATAGGTCAAAGCCTGTAGAGCCCGAAAGCGCGCAATGCGAATAGTGCTTTTTTATATCCCATTCCGCCTTGATAGCGACGTATTTTGAGTTTGTCTTGAAGCGCACGCGACCGCCCGCCGTACGGCAATAAAGATCGGCAACGCCCTCGTTTGTATTCATTCCGATCTCATCGGGAAGTCTTTTGAACTTCTCCTCATTCTTATAATTATAAAGCCCATACACCTCAAAGGGCTCGTGGCGCACGTCATAGAATTTTATGTCGGGCTTGTTTATCGTTGTGGCAACAATAAGATTCTTATCTACTTCCTTTTGCTTCATTGTCTCTCTCCTATATAAATTTTTCTTTATAGCCCTTAAATTTGTCCGATATGTCGCTCTCGCTTACGACGAAATCAACGTCAGACAGTCGACATAGCGTGCTGACACACGCCTTGCCTATCTTTCCCGAGTCAAGCATAAGCACGCTCTTGCGCGAATTTGCCATCATCACACGGCGCACTCCATTCTCCGCTATCGCGTTATCGGTAAGCGCTCCCTCCTCTGTCAGCGTTCTTACCGAGAAGAAACAGATATCAGCATTGAAATCCCTCAAAAATCCCTCGGCATACCCACCGACGTAGGCATAGGTGTTGGGTGCGAGCTCGCCACCCGTAACAAAGCACTTGACACCCGTCTCGGCAAGGATTAGGGGGGCTTTTGCATTGTTTGTAACAACTATAATAGACGCCCTTGCAGACAGCTCACGCAAAAGTGCAAGCGCTGTCGACGAAGAATCGACCATAATCGTGTCCCCGTCGTTTATAAGCGATAGACACTTTTTGCCGATTATAGCCTTCGCGTCGAAATTCTCCTTTTCGCGCAAGGAATAGGGTAGATTTTGCCCCGGCTCGCCTCGATACACGGCTCCTCCGTGCGTTCTTACGATATTCCCCGCCTTATATAGCTTAGCAAGGTCACGCCTCACCGTCGGCTCACTCACAAATAGCATCTCAGAGAGTTCTGTGACTGAGGCTTCCCTTTTTTCGCGCAGATATTCTATTATTGAAAGTTCTCTTTCTTTAAGCGGCATAATTTTGCTCCTTTTGCGCGTTTGTTCGTTTTTTTCACTGAATTTATCAATTTTATGAGCAATATAATCATTTTTTTACCTTTTTGTTGACAAATTCGCTCAAATCTATTATAACATAAGTATAAGGATATTACAATACAAAAGGAGAAATTTTTATGCCTAAAATGATACTTGACTGGGACACTGCCGAGAGATTTATTACCGACGCATTCGTAGGCGCGGGCGTACCAAGAGAGGACGCAGAGATATGCACCGACGTTCTTCTTGAGAGCGACCGCCGCGGTATCGAATCGCACGGCTGTAACCGCTTCAAGCCCGTATATATAGACCGCATTATCGCGGGAATTCAGAATCCCGTTACAAATTTCGAAATAATAAAAGAGACCCCCACCACCGCCGTTGTTGACGGACATCACGGAATGGGTCAGGTCATAGGCTACCGCGCTATGCAGATGGCAATAGACAAGGCAAAGCAATATGGAATGGGTATGGTTGCCGTCAGAAATTCCTGCCACTACGGAATTGCGGGCTATTACGCGACGATGGCGACAAAGGCGGGCTGTATCGGTATGACGGGCACGAACGCGCGCCCCTCGGTTGCGCCCACCTTTGGAGTTGAGGGTATGTTCGGAACTAACCCCTACACCGTCGGCGTGCCCACCGACGAGGAATTCGACTTTATTTTTGACTGCGCTACCTCTATCACGCAGAACGGAAAGATAGAGTATTACGCACGTATAGGCGAGGACGTGCATCCCGGCACGGTTGTTGACGAGAACGGAAATGCGGTTGAGGGCGACTCGGGAGTAGCACTCGCAAAGATAAGAAACGGAAGTGCGGCACTCACAACGCTTGGAGGCATTGGCGAGGCTCTCGGCGGTTACAAGGGCTACGGCTTTGCTATGGTAGTTGAATTTTTGTCGGCAGTTCTTCAGGACGGCTGGTACGGTAAGGATCTTGACGGCAAGGACGAGAACGGAAATATCCGCCCCTACCACCTCGGTCACTTCTTTATCGCTATTGACACCGAGCATTTTCTCGGCGAGGACGTCTGCCGCAAGAAGGCGGGCGACATAATCCGTGCCGTTCGCGCATCGAAGAAAGCACCCGATGCCGAGCGCATCTATACCGCGGGCGAGAAGGAATACGAGATATGGCTCTCACGCAAGGACAGCGGTGTACCGATAAACGAGTCGGTACAGGCAGAGATGATCCGCGTGCGCGATGAGTACGGACTTACCGAATACAAATTCCCTTGGGAGAACTAACCTATGAACTATAGAGAAGAATCACTCAAAAAGCATTATGAATGGCGAGGCAAGATAGAGGTGACGCCGCGTGTTGAGGTAAAGACACGTGAGGACCTTTCCCTTGCCTACACCCCCGGAGTTGCCGAGCCCTGCCTTGAGATACAGAAGGACGAGTCAAAGTCCTTCGAGCTTACGCGCCGCTGGAATACGGTAGCTGTCATCACAGACGGTACGGCGGTGCTTGGGCTTGGAGATATAGGTCCCGTGGCGGGAATGCTCGTTATGGAGGGCAAGGCGCTCCTTTTCAAGTCCTTTGCCGACGTTGACGCGATACCGATATGCATAAAATCAAAGGACGTTGACGAGCTTGTCCGCACGATATATCTTATTTCGGGCAGCTTTGGCGGCATAAATCTTGAGGATATATCCGCACCCCGTTGCTTTGAGGTTGAAAGACGACTCAAGGAGATATGCGACATCCCCGTATTCCATGACGATCAGCACGGCACGGCAATAGTGCTCGGTGCGGCACTCACAAATGCCCTCAAGGTAGTTAATAAAGCTATTGAGGATGTCCGCATCGTCATAAACGGCGCGGGAAGCGCAGGCTGTGCGATCGCCGAGATGCTTCTCAATATGGGTGCTAAAAATATGATCCTTTGCGACCGCGACGGAACACTTTTCACAGGCAAGAATGGCATGACCGGCGCGCAAGCATCACTTGCCGAGCGCACCAACAGCGAGCGTCTTGATGGCTCACTTGCCGACGCTATGCGAGGCGCTGACGTATTTATCGGTGTCTCTGCCCCCAATATTGTAAGCGAGGAAATGGTTGCTTCAATGAACAAGGGCGCAATTGTCTTCCCGATGGCAAATCCCACACCCGAAATTTCTCCCGACAAGGCACTCTCTGCGGGTGCGGCGGTGGTCGGCACAGGCAGAAGCGATTTTCAGAATCAGATAAACAACGTGCTTGCCTTCCCCGGGATATTCCGCGGTGCACTTGATGCAAGAGCGAGCGCTATAACCGAGAATATGAAGCTTGCGGCAGTAGGCGCTATTGCTTCTCTTGTCTCGGACGAGGAGCTCTCACCCGAATATATAATCCCCAAGGCATTCGACGAGCGAGTCGGAAAGGCGGTGGCAATTGCCGTATATGATGCGGCAATTGCCGACGGAGTTGCGAGAATATAGTAAAAAAGGTCAGAGATCTCTCTGACCTTTTTTATTGACACGGGCGACCGTTTATATTATAATAATACTACCAAAGTGCAAGGAGGGCAAAATGAAAAGACTTATATATATTCTTTCACTTCTGCTATGTCTGTGTCTCTTATTTTCAGGATGTAACTTGGCACCGAGTGACCCCGTTGAGAGCGAAAGTGAGGGCACAAATCTTACAGAGACCACGGAGAATACAGAGACCATAAAGACCACAGAAAGCGAGACCGAGGCAAAGGAGACCGATATTGCCCCGCCGCCCACTGTAACACACTATGAGCCCTCTGGATACACCAAAAAGAGCTTTGCAATTAAGGACGAGCGCGTGGGAGTTATTCTCTCCCTGCCAGACGAGTGGAAAATAACGGCAACCTCCGGACGTGAGTATAGCATCACCCGCAAGGGGGAGATCGTTGGAGCAATAACGAGCAGAGAAATAGACAGCTCGGGCTGGGCAGCCTTTGCGAGCGACGAGCAGCTTATAAACGACGTAAAGGTCTTACGAGTGCTTGAGACCAAGGATGGCGAATTCAGATACAGATTTACCTATACCTATGACGCGAACAAAGAAAAAAGAGTCTTTACTCTCACCGCCGATTACAGTGAGATAAGCGACTCCACGATGATCGAGCTTTTTGAGCCAAAGAAGGACGACTTTATGACCGACGGCGGTTTCTCAATGCTTGAGGGCGGTGACGAATACAGCTCCATTCTCATAATCGGAAACAGCTTTGTGGGCACGTCGGATATAGGCGAGATGCTAGAGAAGATGTTCTTTGCGGGCGGCAAGCGCTGTAAGGTAACGGCAATAAGCAGAGGCTATGCGCTTGTCAGCACCTACACCGCCGATAGCACCATTATGTCAGATATCTGGTACGGAAAATACGATGCCGTATTTATGTGCGGTCTATACAACGGAGCGCAGATAAACGAGATATACACCCTCAAGCGATACTGCAAGACCTCTGACACAGCGCTTGTTGTCTTCCCCGCGCACAATGAGGAAAGACTCGTTATAAACAAGGCGATGCTTACGTATGATGACCTTATCCTCCTTGACTGGAAGGCAGAGATCGAGGCGCTGATATCGAATGGCGTGAATCGCTGGGATCTGTGCTATGACGATGAGCACGACCACAGCAAGCCCACAGCGGGCTACGTTGGCGCTCACATGATATACCGCGCTATGTACGGAGAGATACCGCCTGCCATTATCGGAAATATCAACGGCTACACTCAGGCGCATATGAATACCCTTTTGGGTGACTACGTTACAACAGGAAAAGTGCAACTGACCGAGCGCAGTGACGTGTATGTATTTATCCCGTAAGGATATATCAGCCGTAGCACCAATAAACTCAAACGTCAGCCTCAAATATAGCTACAAAAAAAGAGCGAACACCGTTCGCTCTTTTTCTTTTACTGCTCTCTGAATTTGATCGTGCCCTCAGTCGCGTCCATACCGTCAACGATAGCAACGCTATACAGATCGTGACCGAGATTTCTTATGACCGTGCCGCCGATCTGGAAGCCCTTCTCAATAGCGATTCCGATACCCTCGACCGTCGCGCCCGCATCCTTGACTATAGAGATAAGTCCCTGAAGTGCGCATCCGTTGGCAAGAAAATCGTCTATAATAAGGACCTTCTCCCCTGCCGTGAGGAATTTTTTTGAAACGACTACCTTATTTACGTTCTTGTGCGTAAAGGACTCGACCGTAGCAACGTAAAGGTCGCCGTCGATATTTACGCTCTTTGATTTCTTTGCGAATACCACAGGAGTCTTAAAGTATTTTGCCGCCGCACAGGCGATGGCGATTCCCGACGCCTCAATGGTAAGTATCTTAGTTATGCCCTTGTCCTTAAAGCGCTCATAAAACGCCTGTCCGAGCTTGTCGAGCAGCTCTACGTCCATCTGATGATTGAGAAAGCTGTCTACCTTGAGCACGTTGCCCTCTTTAACTATTCCGTCCTTGAGAATTCTCTCTTCCAAAAAATTCATAGCGTCCTCCACGTGAGTTGATACATAAATTATATGTCTTTTATGCCCGCTTGTCAAGAAGGTCGCAAAAATTTTTGTAAAATTGCCGATTTTGTTGCATTTTGCGCTCTTTGGTGCTATAATGTTCTTATCATCGGGTCAAACTCCATTTTTTTCGAGGTATAAAGTAATGATCGCAGCCGCAAAGCGCTATTTCTCACAAAACAGGCGCGACGTTGATATGACTGAGGGCAGTATCCTCCGTCATCTTGTAGCATTTGCATTTCCGCTGTTGCTTGGAAATCTCCTTCAGCAGCTTTACAATATGGTCGATACGTGGGTGGTCGGAAACTACGTCGACGGCGAGGCATTCTCGGCAGTCGGCACGGTAGGACCTATCATAAATCTGCTCATAGGCTTCTTCTTGGGCTTCTCGGCGGGTGCGGGAGTAGTTATCTCGCAGTATTACGGCGCGAAGAAGCACGAGGAGGTCTCAAAAACGGTGCATACCGCGATGCTTATGACTATCGTTCTTGGTGTCGTCTTCACAGGTGTCGGCATCGCTATGGTGCCCACGATGCTTGAGTTTATGAATATGCCCGATGCTGTTCGGGACGAGGCGACCGAGTATCTGACGATAATCTTTGCGGGAATTATAGGGCTTATGATATACAACATCGGCTCGGGAATTCTGCGCTCGGTAGGCGACTCGAAGCGCCCCTTCTATTTCCTTGCAATATCTGCAATAACCAACACTGTTCTTGACCTTGTCTTCGTGATCGTCTTCGATATGGGAGTGCGTGGCGTTGCTCTCGCGACGATAATCGCGCAGGCGCTCTCGGCTGTCCTTATAATAATCACGCTTATGAGGAGCGACAACTGTATCAGACTGTCAATAAAAAAGCTCGCGATCCATTGGAGCTTCCTTGGCAAGATCGTTAAGGTGGGTCTTCCCGCCGCACTTCAGATGGCGGTGACGTCCTTCTCAAACATTTTCGTTCAGTCCTACATAAACTTCTTCGACACGGCGGCTATGGGCGGTTGGACGGCGTATGCAAAGATAGATCAGCTCGTTATGCTTCCCATGCAGTCTATCTCCCTCGCGTCGACCACCTTCGTCGGTCAGAATCTCGGAAAGGGAGACGTGGCGCGCGCAAGGAGGGGTGTAAACATATCGCTCGCAATAGCCGCAACGGCCACGGTGGTCCTTTCGATACCTGTGATAGCCTTTGCCCCCGATCTCGTTTATTTCTTCAACAAGGAGCCCGACATCATATATTTCGGAACTATCTTCCTTCGTTGGCTCACGCCCTTCTACGTGCTCTGCTGTATGAATCAGATTTATTCGGGAGCCCTTCGCGGAGCGGGAAATTCAACGGCGCCGATGATAATCATGCTTGCCTCCTTCGTTGGCTTCAGACAGCTTTATCTCTACGTTATGGCGAATTACATCTCAAACACCGTAATTCCCATCGCTATGTCCTACCCTGCGGGCTGGATGCTCTGCAGCCTGCTCACCTTTATCTATTACAAATTTGCAAAGCTTGAAAAATCAAGGCTTGTTAAATAAAAAAACAGCACCGCAGATGCGGTGCTGTTTTTTATTACTTATTCTCAAGAAGTGTTACGATCTTCTTAAGAAGGTCCTCTGCCGTGGGGTTAGCTTCTCTTTCGAGTCTTGCTGCTTCTGCCGCCGCAACATCAGCCGCTGCCTTTGCAGCCGCTTCCTCTGCCGCCTTCTTGGCTGCCTTCTCTGCGAGGTATGATTCAACTGCGTCTCTGTCGCGAAGCTTTACGCCTGCAGCACGGATCTCCTTCTTCTCTGCCTTTGTGAGCTTCTTTGCGGCAAGCTCCTTCGACTCTGCGTTAAGCTTGTTGATTGTCTTAACGATGCAGAAGAGCACGAACGCAATGAGAAGGAAGTTGATGATAGCATTGATAAATGCGCCCCAGTCTATGTAGATCGAATTTGCAAGGTCAACAACAATCTCCCCTGCCTCGTTTTCGACCTCAACCTTCTTGAGGAACGAGAACACCTCGGAAAGCGAGTCAGCGCCAAATACGAGTGCGAGAAGATAGTTGATCACGGGCTTGAGTATGTTGTTGCTAAGAGCGTTAACGATAGCGGTAAATGCGCCGCCGACGATAACACCGACTGCCATATCAAGCACGTTTCCGCGCGTGATAAATTTTTTGAATTCAGCAAAAAACTTTTTCATTTTCGTTCTCCTTGATTTTAATATTATGTAACGAATAGATTATATCACAATCTTCGACACATTTCAATATAAAAGAAGAAATTTAGCTCTCTTTATAGTCAAAAAACTTCGTGTTGTATGCGGCGACCACTTCCCCGTCTCCCTCATAAGTAACGACGAAAAATTCGTCTCCCGTAACCGAGGTGTTGAGCACTCCTGTAGCGCTCATTCTGTAGTCCTTACTCCATTCATAGCATATAGTCGGTACTGTCCACGAGCCGTAGGAAAAGACGAGTTTTCTCACATGCTTCGCGTAACGGTGTCCGAGTCCCGAAGTAAGCTCGTTGTCTTCTATCGTACCCGTAAGAACCTCGCGACCGATGTGAAATTTTCCCTGTTTTATTTTCTTCTTGCGCTCGGCTTTGTTTCTGACGGAAGCTCCGATCAGAAAGCCCGCCGCACCGACAAAAAGGGCGGCTACAACGAACAAAAAAATGCTTTTGAAAAAAATTCCCAGACCTACAGTATTTAAGGTGAGAACAAATAAGCTATATATCCAAATGGGTCTATAACCGGACACACGCGATCTCTCATACGCAAAAAGGTCTTTTTCTATGTCCTTTTTTGTAAGAATTTGCTTTGTCATTTTCTCACCTCCGATTTTATATGATAATTTTATCATAACATACAGTATATTTCAAGTGTTTTTTAGGCAAACAAATTGGGATTTATAGGTGTGTTATGTAGGCGGACAAACGAACGATTTCTACAAACACTGTAGGGGCGCGCACTGCGCGTCCGTTCATTGGATTTGTGGTGTTTGTTGCGGACGGCCAATGGCCGCCCCTACAATCAAAAATGATGTCTTGCTCTCTACAAACACACCGACAAATCAAAATTTGAAATACACGATTTTCTTTATTTATACAAACAAAACCCGATTTTGTACGTACGAGGGCATAAATTGTTTGACAAAGACTGTGTTTTTCGATATAATTTAATTAACAAAACAAAAGGAGAAAAACCATGATTGCAATTATAAATGCCGAGCTTGTTATGCGCGACCATTTTATTCCCGAGGCAGTTCTCTTTATCGAGGACGGCAAGATCGCAGGCTACGGCGAGATGCGCAACACCGAGATACCTGAGGGCTGTGAGATAATCGATGCTGAGGGCGAATACGTAGGTCCCGGTCTTATCGACATTCATTCGCACACAGGCGACGATATAAACGCTTGGGAGGATCCGATTACCGCAGCGCAGTTCCATCTTTCCCACGGAGTCACAACATATCTTCCTACTTCCTATGGGAGAATGACCAAGGAACAATATATTGCCATGAGCCACCGTGTGCGAGAGGCAATGGCTACTCCTGAGGGCAAAAGCATCGGCGGTATTTATTTTGAGGGCCCTTATTCCAACCCCAAATATGGCTCAAACCGCAACCTTAACCCTTGGAATAAGCCTGTGCTTCCCGAGGACTATGAGCCTATGATAGAGGCATCTCGAGGAATCGTAAGAGTATGGGGCGTAGCACCCGAGAGAGAGGATATTCTCCCATTTGTAAAGGCGGCGAAGGCGGCGGAGCCCGACGTTCGCTTTGCGGTAACGCACAGTGAGGCAACTCCCGAACAAATAGAGAGACTTATTCCCTACGGGCTTTGCATAGGAACTCACCACACAAACGCCACGGGAACAATAGTGAATTATCCCGAGTGCCGTGGCTGCTGCGTTGACGAGGCGGTAAATTATAATTCGTGTATTTATGCCGAGATAATAAGCGATAGCCGAGGAATACACGTTGATCCCTATATGCAACGTCTTGTTCGCAAGATAAAGGGCGACGACAAGATAATTCTTATTTCCGATAGAACGAAAACGGGCGCACCCAATCCCGAGGGATATGAGGGTGTTACCGACCTCAATTTTGATGCCGAGGCAGAGATCGCGGGCTCAAAGCTCTCTCTTGACGTTGCCTGCCGCAACTTTATGAAGCACACGGGCGCATCAATGGTGGATGCCTTCAGGCTTGCTTCTCTCAATCCCGCAACCGCGCTCGGATTTCGCGACAGAGGTCAGATACTTGAGGGACTCCGCGCCGACCTTGTTATCGTTGACCGAAAGATGAACGTCAAAAAGGTTATTCTCGACGGCGAGATAGTAAGATAAACGGAGGAAAAAATATGAAAGCGATAATCAATGCAGATCTTGTAATGAGAGATCATTTTATCAACGATGCGGTGCTCTTTATCGAGGACGGCAAGATCGCGGGCTACGGCGAGATGTGGAATACCGAGATCCCCGAGGGATGCGAGATAATCGATGCCGAGGGTGAGTACGTAGGTCCGGGACTTATTGAGATCCACGCCCACGTTGGCGGCGTGACGATACCTGCTTGGAAGGATCCTATCGGTGCGGCGCAGGGACATCTTGACCACGGTGTTACGACCTACCTCCCCACCTCGCACGGCAGATTTTCTACCGAGGAAAACATAATAATGTGCAACAACGTCCGCGAGGCTATGAAAAAGCCCGAGGGCAAGAGCATTGCAGGAATATATTTTGAGGGGCCCTACCTCAACCCCAAATACGGTGCAAACCGCGCGCTTTCTTGGGTAAAGCCGATAATGGCAGAGGACTACGAGCCCATCATTGAAGCGGCGAAGGGACTTGCAAAGGTATGGATGCTCGCTCCCGAAAGAGAGGGCGCGCTTGAGTTCGTCAAGGCGGCAAAGGCGGCTATCCCCGAGCTTCGCTTTGCGGTAGGACACAGCGAGGCAACACCCCAGCAGATCGAGGCACTTATGCCCTACGGTCTTTGCATTGGCACCCACCACACGAATGCAACGGGCACCATTGTAAACTATCCCGAGTGTCGTGGCTGCTGCGTTGACGAGGCGGTAAACTATAACACAAATATTTATGCCGAGATCATCAGCGACAAGCGCGGTATACACGTTGACCCATATATGCAGCGTCTCGTTCGCAAGATCAAGGGCGACGATAAAATTATTCTTATCTCCGACACAACCTATTACGAAGCACCCAAGCCCAAGCACGGCTACGAGGGTGTTGACGACCTCAACTTCGACTACGAGGAGGAGATCGCAGGCTCAAAGCTCACGCTTGACGTTGCCTGCCGCAACTTTATGAAGCACACGGGCGCATCAATGGTGGATATATTCAAATTTGCCTCTCTCAACGCGGCAACCGCCCTCGGCTTTTGCGACAGAGGACAGATCCTCGAGGGACTCCGCGCCGACCTTGTTATCGTTGACCGCAAAATGAACGTAAAGAAGGTCATTCTCGACGGCGAGGTTGTAAGAGGATAAATACACCTTACGCAAGACCGCAATTATTGCCAATATTCAGCAAAAACCGTCTAAAAACTTGACAAAGCAGAACTATGATGCTATAATTAAGACACCAAATAAATAAAAAGGAGTTTACTATGGACAACAAGATTCTTTTTGGCATTATGACGATCATTTTCAACTCTTACGGCGTTCCTTGCTTTATGCAGGGCAAGATAGGCGCAGGCATTCTCAGAATCGTTCTCGGTTGCGTAACCTTTGGTGTTGTAGCTATTATCAACACGATAAAGGGTATCATCGGGGGCATCAAGATCCTTTGTATGTCTGACGAGGAATATGCAGCGGCTGATAAGGCAAGCCTTCTCACCGGTGTTCCCTCCGGCAAGTAATTCTGTAAATACATATAGGCAACAGGCTCAAGCAAATCTGCTTGAGCCTGTTGCTTTTTTGCGTTTTGCAGCAAATGACAAAATTCGATATTTCTCTTGTTTTTTTCGTGCCGTTATGATATAATATAATGGAGTGTATAGATATATCATTAATAGGGGGCAAAAACGCCTCACGACCCCAATTTTAATCTTGGAGGAATAACCGTGAAAAAAATTATGATAATCCCCGACGTGACGTGCGATCTTTCAAAGGAGATCAGAGAATACTTCGGGCTTGAGGAGTACGTCAGCGGATACGTACATATAAACGACGAGGCTATGAGGACCACTCTTGACTGGGACAATATCTCTCGTGACACATTCTATAAGACCCTTAAGGATAAGAAAAACAAGGTCACAAGCGCGGCACCGAGTCCTGAGGAATACTACCAAATCTTCAAAAAATACGCCGAGCAGGGCTGTGACATCCTCAGTATGTCCATCTCCTCAAAGATAAGCGGCACGTACAATATTGCTTTATCCGCGACAAAGCGCATAAAGGAAGAATATCCCGAATGCAATATTTATTGCTTTGATTCGATGCGTATGTCGGGCTCTTTCGGCTTGCTTGTGGCGTATGCGTGCGAGCTTCGCAACAATGGAAGCACCTTCTCAGAGATCATCGACTGGCTTGAGGTAAACAAGCACAGAGTCCACCAAATGGGCCCTATTGACGACCTTACCTTCGTTGCCAGACGCGGTCAGATCTCGACAGGAAAAGCTATAATGGGAAATCTTGTGGGCGTGAAGCCTATGGGAGACCTGAACAATGAGGGCTACGTAACGATGCTCTCAAAGATAAAGGGTATCAAAAAGGCTCTTGACGTCACCGTCTCGTACGTCGGGCTTTGCGCGACAGAGCTTGAGGAGCAGTACGTATTCATCATGCACACCGACAGAGAGGAATACGCAAACGCGCTCAAGGAAAAGCTTGAGGCAAGCTTTAAGTGCAAAAAAATATTCGTAAGCGACGTCTTTGACGGTAGCGGCACAAATATAGGCCCCGGTATGATCGCAGTCTACTTCCTCGGCGCACCTATCTCTCTTGACTGTGTGAAGGAAAAGGAGCTTCTTAATATCGCCATATCCCAAAATTAAAGATAAGAGTGGATGGAAATATGTTGAAAAAAATCGACGGTAAGATCTATACCGATCTTATGAAGCACGGCATCAAAAATATCGCAAGAAGCAAGGAGCTTCTCAATAGCCTGAACGTCTTTCCCGTCCCCGACGGAGACACGGGAACGAATATGCTTATGACACTGAAGTGTGGTCTTGCGGCTCTTGAGGGCAAGGAATACGATCCGCTTCCCGATGCATCCCGCGAGTTCTCCTCTTCCGCCGTTTTCGGTGCACGTGGAAATTCGGGTGTTATAATCTCTCAGTTCTTCAAGGGAATGTCGGAGTCCTTGGCACAAACCGACAAGGCAGATCCCGCCTTGCTTGCCTCGGCATTGTCAAACGGCGCAAGGAGTGCTTACTCGGCGGTCGTAAACCCGGTTGAGGGAACAATGCTCACCGTCCTTAAGGACGCGGCAGCGGGAGCAATGAATGCACTCCCCCTTGAGAGCATCGACGCCGTAATAGACGTCTATCTTGACGCCGCAAGAGTCTCTCTCAAAAACACTCCCGAGCTTCTTCCAATACTCAAGAAGGCAAACGTCGTCGACAGTGGCGGCTGTGGAGTGGTATGCTTCTTCGAGGGCGTGCAAAAATATTTGCGCGGAGAGGAAATAGAACTCGAGGATGAGGATAAGAGCGGAAAGTCGGCAGAAAGCACTGCGATCGATCTCTCGCGCTTTGGAAGGAAGACCTCCTTTGACTACGGATATTGCGTGGAGGGACTCATACAGCTGACGTGCGAGGAGAACGGCTTTTCCCACAAGGAATTTAAGCAGGAGCTCTCAAAGCTCGGCACCTCCCTTGTCACCTCGCTTGAAAATGACAAGGTAAAAATACATATACATAGCAAGCTTCCCGGAAATATAATGAATTTCTGCCAAAAATTCGGTGAGTTTTTGACAGTTAAGATCGAAAATATGACCGTGCAGAACATAAATCAGGAGAAAAGCGAAAAGGAACGCAAAAAGTTCCTCTACGCAAAGGATCGCGGCACGTCAAATTTCGCAGTCGTTGCAGTTGCACCTACCGAGGCTATGCAGCAAATGTTCTTTGAAATGGGCGCTGACGTCGTAATACTCAGCGATATCGCTCCCTCATCGCAGGAATTTATGGATGCCTTCAAATACACCTCTGCAAAGCAGATACTTGTATTCCCTAACGGCTCCAATTCGATACTCACCTCTATGCAGGCGGGCAGTCTTTACAAAAACGCAAAGGTAACGGTGCTCAATAGCCGCTCGATAGCCCAGTGCTATGCCACCCTTTCGGTTTTGGATTTTGATGCCGAGCTTGACGATGCAGTGGCACTTGCCAACAGCACGATAGCAAATATCCGTCAGGTCTTCCTCTACCATGCTACAAACGACATCAAATACGGTAGCAGAACGATATCGAAGAACGACTTCTTCGCGCTTGGGGGCAAAAAGATATTGGCAGTCGACACCTCTCTTGAGGAGGTTGCTCTGCGCACAGTCAAAAAGCAGATCCACGAGCGTGAGGCAGACGTCATAACGGTATTTTACGGCAGGACTGTCTCGGCAGAATACGTAGAGCATCTTGCGGGCGAGATACTTGACGTTGCAAGAGATGCAGAGGTTGCAACCGTTCCCACTATGGATACGGTGTATGATATAACAATGATTTTCGAATAAGGAAGTTAACAGTATGAAAAAAATAACAAGCAGAAAAAAGCTATTCGTATACGGCTGCTCGGGTCTTGGCGTTAATATGCTCAATATTATCGTCGGATCATATCTTTGCAGCGCACTTATGACGGGCGGATTCATTGATAACGTTGAGTCGTGGACCTACCTCAACAAAACGCTTGTCGTAGCAGGTCTTTGGGCAGTCCTCAGATTTATCGCAAAGGCATTTGACGGAATTATCGACCTGCCTCTTGCCGCGTTTGCCGATAAGCTTCACACACGCTTCGGCCGCAGAAAAACCGCGATACTCGTAGGACTTATTCCCACTGTGATCTCCTACTGTTTGTTCCTCGTTCCGCTTGAGGCAAAGGAGAGCTACCTCAATACACTGTGGTTCGGCGCACTTCTTATCATATTCTACGCCTGCTACACACTGACGATGCTGACATATTACGCTACCTTCTCCGAGGTGTGCCGAGACGAGAGCGATGCGCTCTTCCTTTCGAACTCCAAGTCGATCTGTGACGTGGTATATTTCAGCCTGAGCTTTGCGCTTGTGCCCGTTTTCATCGGCTTTGGCGTAAATATCAGAATAGTTTCTCTTATCTTCTTGCCTCTTGTTCTTACGATGCTTATTCCCTTCTTTATGCTCAAGGAGAACGGCGATAAGACAGACGAGACAGTTGTCGAGCCCCTTACACTCAGAAAATCCCTTTCGGTATCGATAAAAAACAAGACCTTTATTTATTGGATGTTTACCATTTCGGTAATGACGATAGGTCTTCAGCTCTTCCTTGGAGGTATAAACGAGCTCTTCTCCTCGACAGGACTTAATATGACGGTCGTTATGGCATCGTCCTTTGCTCCTGTGCCCTTGACTATTATGGCGTACAACAAGATCGTAAAGTCGCGCGGACTCGGGCTTGGATATAAGTTCGTAGTGAGCATCTTTGCTATCGGCATGGGCGTTATGCTCCTCTGCTATGAGCTCTCAAACAAGATAGATCCTCTTTGGGTAACGATCATTGCCGTTCTCGGAGGCATCTTTATCTCCTTCTCGATAGGAGCCTTCTTCTCGATAACCTACATAGTTCCCACCAACCTCGCCCAGCGCGAGCTCAGCCTCAACGGCAACAGCGTTGCATCAATGTACTTTGCCGTTCAGGGTCTGTTTGAGGGTGTTGCGGCAGGTATTGCAACGGGACCCATTCTCACCTTCCTTAAGGATAAGGATATCATTTATATGCTCCCCATAGTCGTTATCATCTGCTGTGCTGCGGCATTCTTTATGTCGATCTTCTTCCCGAAGGAGATAAAGTATATGGGAAAGAACGTCAGCACAAAGGCATCTGTCGCTCCCGAGGTAGACAAACTGCCGGTATGATATACGACATCTTTCGAATGATCGGGCTTATCACAGGATATCCCGCTCAGCTTCTGCTCTTCAAGCGCAGAACCTTTTATGAGGATAAAAAAAGCACCCATCTGCGTCGCCGTAACGGAGGCAAGCTTATAATATCCAACCATTACAATATGCTTGACTACGTTATGACATCGTTTATCGTATTTCCCCGCAAGCTGAACGTGGTTGCGGGCGAGGCACCCTTCAAGAACCCGTTTTTCCGCTTTGGAATGAAGTTCTTCGGTGCGATACAGGCAAACAGAGAGACGCGAAGCATGCGCTTTATGGATCAGAGTGCGGAGGTCATAAAGCGCGGCCAGATAGTTCTGATCTTCCCTGAGGGACGAAATACGCCCGACGGAAATATCCACGAATTCAAAAAAAGCTATATTGTCATCGCGCACCGCGCAAAAGCACCTATCGTCCCCATAGTTTCCGACGGAAATTACGGACTTTTCAAAAGAGCAAGCGTCATTATAGGAAAAGAAATAGACGTGTCCGAATTTATTTCGTCCGATCGCCCCACTCCGACAAGAGAGGGGCTTGACAGAGCAAACGAGTATATCTTTGACAAGGTACTCGCACTCAGAGAGGAGCTTGAGCGAAGAAAGCAGGACGCAAAAAGGAGGAGAAAATGATAGCTATCATCACACACCCCATCTTTTTGGGCACGATCATATTTTTGGTCGGCTCGGGACTCGTGCTTTGGATACTTTCATACATTGTTGCCTCTTATTGCATCTATAACTCCACCCTTCGCAAGAAAACGAAGGACACGTGGAGCCGCGAAATACCCGATAATATCGACGGGCCGTCGAAAAAGATGTACGAGCTCGGTCGCGAATGGGCAAACAAGCACAGTCATCTAAAGCACGACGTACATATCGTAAACGAGGGCTTGAATCTTTACGGAGAGTATTACGATCTTGGTAAGGACAGAACGGTTATGATCCTCTCGGGCAGAACGGAGAGCCTGACCTACGGCTACTTCTTTGCGATTCCCTATGCCGAGAACGATTGCAACGTCTTTGTCTTTGACCCGAGAGCCCACGGCAAGAGCGACGGCGAGTTCAACACGGTTGGCTTTGAGGAAAGCCGAGACATTATTGCCTGGATAAAATTCCTCGGGGAAAATTTCGGTGTTCACTCGATCATTCTGCACGGCATCTGCATCGGTGCGGCGGGCGGAATGCTTGCGCTTACGTCCGAGAATGCTCCCTGCTCTGTTGACGCTATCGTCACCGAGGGAATGTTCGCAAACTTCAGCGAGTCAATGAAAAATCACCTCATTGAAAGAAAAAAACCAGTTTTTATACTTATCGATCTCGTAGACAGACGAATGATACGTCACACGGGTCATTCTATGAAATACGGACCCATCAACGTGATCGACAGAATGGATAAGCCCCTGTTGATGCTTCATAGCAAGGAGGACCTCTATTCGACACCCGAATACGCACAAAAGCTCTACGATCTTGCACTCAGTAAGCACAAGAGACTCGTATGGTTTGAGCACGGCAGACATTCTATGCTGCGCATCACGAATACCGAGCTCTACGACAGATCGATCGGAGAGTTTTTACAAGAAGTCTACCAAACAGCAAATACACATAAATAAGGAGGTAAATTATGTTTTGCAGACATTGCGGTAACGAATTGCCGGAAAACGCAAATTTTTGTCCTGTATGCGGAAATTTCAATCAGGAAACCAAACAGGCAAATGAAACGGAGAAAAAATCGGAGTATTTCGAGGATCCCGCCGAGATAAAGCTCGACGATATCTTCGAGAATGAAAAAAAGGAGCTTGGAGGCAGTATTCTGAAGTTCGCTATCCTCGGCCTTGCCTTTGGTGCGACCGGACTTTTGTCTCTTCTTGGACTTATTTTCACCATCATTTCGAAAGCGAAGGTTGGTACGTACAAGGCAAAGTTCGGTAATACGGAGGGCGCGGCAACCGTAGGCAAGCACCTCGGTCTTGCGGGAATGATACTGAACATATTCATGGTTGTCTTCTTCACTCTTTATTTCATCATCCTTTTCGGCGTATTATTGGCTACCATGTAAACAATAAAAAAAGAGCAGGTCTGACCTGCTCTTTTTATTTTACACGGCATAGGTGATGCTCTTATTTTTCATTTGAGGAAAATTTTGTGGCGCAAATCACCTTCTGGCGTCCGCACCAACGCACCACAACGTCGATCGGCTCTCTTGCGCTCACAGTTATCATTGGCTCATCCTCGCTGTTCTCTCGAGCCTCGCAGATAAGATCAAGCACGTTGTCCTTGCCTACGCGGTAGCCTTTGATGCCGTGCTTTGCCGTTTGAGACACGTTCCATACTATACGGTTGTTCGGAACGTCTGCGCGAATGCCAAGAAGGTGCTCAAAGAAGATAGATATTGGTGCTAAACCTGTCCAGCCTACGAAATCGGGCTTTGACATATCTCCTCTGCAGACGTGCTCAGGGGCATAATTTTCGTAAAGAGTGCCGTCCTTTCTATAGACCTCCACTACAGCAGAAAGATATTTCTCTGCGATAGCTCTTGCAAGCTCGTACTCACCGTGCTCGACAAGACCTGAGAGCACCATATAATTCGTCGGCGCCCAAACGCCTCCCATCCAATAGTGACCAAGCTCGTTATATTCGGGATGATCTGCCGAAAGGGACGGTACGGGTATAGGACGGCAAAACTCATTTTCGTTTTTGAGATGCTCAACGAGCGCCTCTGTGCGCTCCCTTGATGCCACGTTGGCAAGAAGCGCCCAATATGCGCCGATATGCTTTACACCGTTTAGCTCATTATTGCTCCACATATCGTAATAAAAGCCTGTTTTCTCATCCCAAAGGCGCTCGTTCACAAGCGTCACAAGGCGCGTGCGCTCCTCGCGCAGATCGCTCACGTCGTCCTCGCCGCCGAGAGTCTCGTTCATCTTGATAAGCACGTCACAGCTTAAAATTGCCTGCAGACAGGTGTCGAGCCATATCATATGTCCGTGCGAAAAGCTTACGTCATAGCCCTCTTGCATACGCGGAGTATTGTCCATTCCACAGCCCCAGCCGCTTGAAAAATACGAGCCGTCGCGCCACGTGTGATTTTTTCTGAGCCAAATATGATATGCACGAAGGGGCGCATAGACGCGGCGAAGCCTGTCAAGATCACCGAAATTCTCAAAATACTGCCACTCACACCACGGCATAACGTTAGGCCCTGTGCCCGAGGGATCGTGGCGGGTAAATCTATCCTTGCCCGTTTCCTCACGGATCTCGCGGCAGATAAAGCCGTCCTTGTGCTGAAGGGCATAGAAATTATCAAGCGTCTTCTGAAACGGAAAGACGTGGTCAGCATATTTGGTGAACATAAGAATGAAGGCAGAATCCCACATAAAAAGACAGCCGTTAAATGCAGTGTCTATAAAGTCAGAGACAAATCCGCTATCCTTTGTGGGATGCCTGAGGTTTGAAAAGGCAGTCCTCCACGCAAAGTCATAGCACTCGATATAGTCGTCGTGCCCCTCAAAAACGGGACGGGGCAAAAGGTGACGTATCTCTTCATAGGTCGGAATATTCAAGCACTCGGGCTCTTTGCCGACAAAGGTGTTTTTATCATAATACGAGTTCTTCTCGTACGTCATCTCGTTATTTCGCGTGAATTCCTTCATAAAGATCCCTCCTTTGTTTTACGTACGGGTCTAAAAAAAACAAGTTCAAGCGCGATTCGCGCTCCAAGAAGCATAAAAGCGACAAAAAGCATCGTTATCATAAGAATTATATGATCAAGCTCTCCCCCCATATCCATCTCGCGTATCACTTGAATGCTATTCCACGCAAAAAACGCCGACACACACAACGAGATAACAAGACTTAAAGCACGTATTCCTATAGGTGCCGATCCAAAGAAGGTCTCGTCAACAAGTGTGTGAATAAATATAAGAAATGCATAATATACGCAAGCAAAAGGGAAAAAGATTATTCCGCCGACAAAAAGCATGCCAAAAAAAGCAAGGAAAAGTGTTTGCGCCGAAACAACCGTCACATATATAAGGAGCACCCAAAGAGGCAACGTATATGCCACGAACAAGGCAATAACGTACCAGAGTGGAAATCTATTAAAAAGTCTTTTCATTTCTTGGTTCTCCCCAAATAGCTCAGATACATTCAAAGCTAACGCTTCCCGACACAAGCCCATCAGCCTCACAGCACACAGTTGCCTTCCCTGCCTCGCCGTTGCTTCTGAGGCAACACACAAGCATTCCCGAAAGCGCCTTCTTGTCGGCTCTGAGGAAGCCCTCTGTCTCTCTCTGATCGCCCGCGTCGGTCGCATAAACGCTCACACCGCCTCTCGCCGTGAAGGTAAGGCGGTTTGCGGCATTCGGGCAAACGTTGCCGTCCTTATCCACGATAGTTGCCGTCACGTAATTGAGGGACTCACCGTCAGCGCGGATAGTTTCGTAATATGTCGCAAGATCAATATGGTGAGGCGCACCCGCCGTGCGAACAGTCTTTCTTTCTATCTCTTTTCCGTCGCGGTAGGCAACGGCGCATATCTCGCCGGGCTCGTAGACCGTCTCATTCCACATAAGGCGGAATCTCTCAACCTGCTCGCGCTCACCGTTACCCCCCACTCTGTGACGCCTTCTTCCCTGCGACACGCCGTTTATAAAGAGCTCCACTTCCTCATGGTTGGTGTATACGTGAACGGGCACGATCTCGCCTTCCTTGCCCTCCCAGTTCCAATGCGGGAAGATATGGAGCGTGGGAATATCTGTCCACACGCTGCGGTACAAATAATATCTGTTTTTGGGCAGACCCGCAAGGTCAACAACTCCGAAATAGCTGCTTCGCGAGGGCCACTCGGTGTAGTAAGGAGTCGGCTCGCCGAGATAATCAAAGCCCGTCCAGATAAACTCACCCATGACCGACTTGTGATCCTCCTGTGCCGCAAGCTCCCTCTCGGCATAATATGCCCACGAGGGCGCACATAGTCCGTAATCGGAGACAGTAAGATCGTCGTTCTTACAGTCACCAATATCTATCACGGCGGGCAAATGATACACTCCGCGCGTTGAGATACACGACTCGGTCTCGCTTCCGTAGAGGAGCATATTCGGGTATTTTTCCTTCACCTCACCGTAAAAGTGCGGCTTGTAGTTAAGCCCCAAAACGTCCACTGCAAAGGCAAAACGAGTACTGAATGAATTCGCGTACTGATCGCATCCCGCTGTGGTGGGGCGCGTGGGATCAACCGCATGCACCGCATCACTCAAACGAAGTGCCGTCTTCCAGCCCTCGGAGAGCCCCTGATCGCCGACCTCGTTGCCTATCGACCACATTATAACCGAGGGGTGATTGCGGTCTCGGCGAATTATCTCGCAGAGGTCGGGAATCGCCCTCTCGTCAAAATATTTGCTGTATCCGCCCGTTACCTTCGGTACCGTCCACTCGTCGAAAAACTCGTCTATAACGAGAATTCCCATCTCGTCGCAAAGCTCGAGCACCTCAGGTGCGGGCGGATTGTGGCTCGTTCTGAGGGCATTCACACCCATTCCCTTGAGGATACGGAGCTGACGAACAAGCGCCGAGCGATTTACGGCGGTGCCGATAGAGCCCATATCGTGATGCATACAAACGCCCTTGAATTTAAGGTATCTTCCGTTGAGGAAAAATCCATCCTTCGTAAATTCAGAGCGCCTTGCGCCAAAGCGCACGCTCACAGAGTCACCGCTATCAAGAGTAATTGTCGCCTCATAGAGATTCGGGGACTCCACGTCCCAAAGCATAGGAGACTCTACCGAATACAAAATCTGCTCTTTCTCGGTAGCAAGCTCGGTGACGTTGCCCTTCGGATCGGTTATCCTTGCCGAAAAGCCTGTGTTTCCCACCGATTTTACCGAGATTTCAAAGAGCGCCGATTTTTCGTCAGCATACATCTGACGTACCCACACGCCGTTATAGCAAATATGCGCCGCGGGCATCGATATGAGTCGCAGATTACGATAAAGTCCGCCGCCCGTGTACCAACGGGATGAATCGGGGGGCACTATCGCGTGGATCGCGATAAGGTTTTTGCCCTTTTCTACGTACTCCGTAAGGTCTACCTCATAAGAAAGATATCCGAAATGACAGCCGCCCGCGCGATGGCCGTTGACGTAGACGTGGCTCTCCCACATAACGCCGTCAAGCTCAAGGACGACTCTCTCTGTCTCGTCAAGCTCCACCCACGTGCGATATATTCCCTCGCCAACCGAAGGCAATCCTCCCGTGCGCCCCGTGTGCGCAAGCGCCTCCTTCATACCGTCCTGAACTATTTTGCGATACGTCGGGTCATTCTCGGGAGAAAAATCCCCCTCAATTCCCCAGTCGTGAGGAATTGCGACCTCTCGCCAATCGGAGTCGTCAAACTCAGGGCAAAATGCCGCCGCATCCGCCTCGCCGAGAGCGTATTTCTTAAATTTGAAATTTTCTTTTAGGACCATTGTCTTACGCATTTATCTTCTCCTCGCTCGGTTGGTTTTTACATAGATTATCTGCTTTTATTTTATCAAAAAATCAAAACTTAGTCAAGAAAAAAGAAAGGGAGAGCACAAAAAACATATAGATGATCAAAACAAAACCGCACCCCATTGGGTGCGGTCTTGTTTTGAGACAACTTAATGAACAAAGCTGCTGATCTAGAGATCGTTTTTGACCTTCAGATCACTGCCAAGCACGAAAAATTTGCAAGGATATACGTAAGCTATATCGTGATACCCTTGTAAGGAAATGTAAAAATACTCATCGCCGCCGACAGATGCGTTTTCAAGACCTTTCGAGCTGATATAATAATCCTTGCTCCACACATAATGCTTGTCGACGTTCGGAATTCTCCAACGACCGCCGGATAAAAAGTAAAAGAAGGTTACTTCTTTTGTAGTATGTCTATGCTTGCCGTGCCCATGGGGCTCGTAGATCGTCTCCATTGCGACGTGACTTAATTTTTCAACAGAAACAGAGATGTCACCGCGGTCGAGAACATTCGCAATGGCCTTTTTTCTTTCCCTGTATTTTCTGTATTCCATAACGTAACGAACAATATGATAAGCCGCAACAGAAAAGATCGCTATACCAATCCAAACACTTTTTAGGAAAATGCCGAGCATTACGGCAAGCAGCGTCACCGAAATAATAGAGAAAAATCGCCATTCCTGGACGTTTGACAAGCCAAAAAAAGCAACACGCCTCAAGTCATCGGTAATATTCTGAAGAGTCAACGTTTCTTTTGTCATTATTCCACCGCCTTTCTTGGATTTAGTATAGCATAAAAGCGGTGGGGTGTCAAGAAATTGGTTGGTGCGATATCCCCTCCACCTTGTAGGGACAGGCGTCCTCGACTGTCCGCTTTGGAGGTGACGTACGCACCAGTCGCTGTAGGGGTCGACGTCCTCGACGAGCCGTCCATTCGGTGACGTCCGCACCAGTCGCATAGTTGCGGTCTATCGCCTCGGTACACTCGGCTCTGCCCGCGCCTTGCTTTGTGGCGAGAAACGTCGTGAAAACGATACTCAATCGTTTTCACTTAGTTTCCAGATTAGAACCGCAGCGGCAAAAAAGCGGGGCGGTCAAAAGAGGGTCGGAGGCAAGTC
>JAZQYP010000069.1:0-22888 GCA_045633625.1 Eubacteriales bacterium | reverse complement strand
GTCGTGGAACTGATGCCGCACAAGGCAATCACCAATCACGGTGAAATCACCTACAAAAAACTGATTATTGCAACTCATTTTCCGATGCTCAATAAACATGGCTTGTACTATCTCAAACTCTATCAGCATCGTTCCTACGTTCTTGCACTCAAAAACGCCAAAAAAGTAGAAGGAATGTATGTGGATGAATCGGACACGGGACTGTCCTTCCGAAGTTACGGCGATCTTCTGCTCCTCGGCGGTGGCGGACACCGAACTGGCAAGCAAGGCGGTTGTTGGCAGGATCTTGAAGATTTTGCCCGTAAGTATTACAAAAATGCCGAGATCGTCGGCAAGTGGGCGACGCAGGATTGTATGACGCTTGATGATATCCCTTATATCGGTCAATATTCAAAACCCACGCCCGACATCTTCGTTGCAACGGGATTTAACAAATGGGGCATGACCAACGCCATGGTCGCTGCAGATATTCTCTGCGATCTCGTTCAAGGAAAGCCCAACCCTTATGCTGACGTTTTCGACCCCTCACGCACGGTTCTTCATCCACAGCTTGCGGTAAATGCTTTTGAGTCTGCAATCGGACTTCTTACACCCACCGCGCCCCGATGTCCACACCTCGGTTGCGCCCTCAAATACAACAAAGCCGAACACACCTGGGACTGCCCCTGCCACGGCTCACGTTTCACTGAAGACGGCGAGCTGATCGACAATCCCGCGACGGATGATAAAAGAATATAGCAGTATACGCCTTCGCATAATGGGAAATAATAGTATTAAATCCATAAACGGAGGTTAAATTTGCTATGTTCAAACATGAAAAACAATTATTCCATCCCGTAGAGGTCGAAAGACCGAACTCGCAGTACGCCGTACTGCTTCAGGAACAGCTCGGCGGCGGTAACGGTGAGCTCAAGGCGGCAATGCAGTATATGTCGCAGAGCTTCAGGATCAAGGATCCCGAAATCAAGGATCTCTTTCTTGATATCGCCGCAGAGGAGCTTGGTCATATGGAGATGGTGGCACAGACTATCAATCTTCTTAACGGTCATGACGTGGATGCCACCAAGGTGCAGGCAGGAGAGGTGCAGACGCACGTTCTGCTCGGACTGAATCCCGGGCTTATTAATTCTTCGGGATATTCATGGACGGGAGATTACGTCACCGTCACGGGCGACCTGTGCGCAGACCTGCTCTCCAATATCGCGTCCGAGCAGAGAGCCAAGGTGGTTTATGAGTATCTCTACCGCCAGATTGAGGACAAAAAGGTCAGAGAGACCATTGATTTTCTCCTCAACCGTGAAGAAGCCCACAATCAGATGTTCCGCGATGCCTTCAATAAGGTACAACAGACCGGCTCTAACCGCGACTTCGGCACGACCAAGGCAGCAAAAATGTATTTTTCTATGTCCGATCCCGGACCCAACGCTTTTGCAACGGGCGAGACCCACGCTCCGGCGTTTAAGTGAAAATAATTACTGTTACCAAATACTCTATCGTGCATTAGAAAAGCCACCGACAATTTTTCTTATCGGTGGCTATTTTCATTTCTTACTATTAAAGTTGGGATACTCAAATAAAACAAATAATCCGAACGCTTCTCCAAGTAAGAGAATGTTCGGATTATTTTCATGTGGTCGAAGTGACAGGACTCGAACCTGCAGCATCTAGCTCCCAAAGCTAGCGCGCTACCAATTGCGCCACACCTCGATTTATTATATTATTTAGTTGTTAATGGATCGCGCAATTGTCCGCTTATTCACCCGAAACTCACGCGTGCTTTCTGTTGTGACTAAGGCTCAAGCTTCGCAAGGCTCGCTTTCTCCAAGTCACTGCCACTCCTTTTGCCTCGCTTCTTCCGCCACCGGCGGCGCTTCGGCAACGTCCCCAATTGCGCCACACCTCGATGTTTTTGCCATATCATTATATCAAACAAAATCTAAAATGTCAATACTCAAAGGCGAGTTTTAGAACGACAAAAATGATTTAAGTAAGGGCTGACCTTGGTCAGCCCTTGATTTATTTTCCCATTTTGTCAGACTCCGCACAGTATATGCAGATTTTTTATCCCGGGGTCGTGAATTTTGTCATTTACGGAGTATGCGTGTCCCTCAAGTGCTGTGCCGTCAAAGCTTGTAAGACCTTGATCCTTTGCCTCAAGTATGATTTTTGCCGCAACCTCGTCTATGATCTTTGTTTTTAGCTCGGCTTCCTCCGCGTTGGCACTTGATATAAGATATTCAAGATGTGTGCCAAGCCCGTGGAGCACCTCAAGCTCTGAGAGCGCGCGGAATGACCACTTGTAGTATGGCATATAACGGCGGTTGAGGAGAAAAATGGCGTGCATTGCACTCTTTGCAAACTCGTGCACGGCAAGCTGTGCCGCGGCGGTCTCTCCTCGCGCGATACAGCGGGGGTAATTGTACTGTCCCGCCTGTCCCATAATAAGAAGCTCACCTGCAAGCTTTTTTAGGCGCACGTCCTCGGGCAGATACGATAGCGCACTTCTTATTGCGGTAAGCTCTCCCGAGCCGTCGAAAAATATTTTTCCGTTTGTCACCTCAAGCAGATTTTGCTCGGGGAGGGTCAGCCATTCCCCAAGAGTAAGAGCGCCGTCGGGCGTGCCCGTTTTGAGCTTTAGAAAATCGCTTATACGGATAACACCGTGTCTTTTGCCGTCGGCGGGTACAAGACCGTTTCTCTTGAGTCCCATATATTCCTTTGGCAGACGCGCATATTCGCGTTCAAGGGCGAAGACCGAGCGGGAATCTATTTTGTCCTCGTCGGGAATGAATATGCAAAAGCCCGCTTCAAAATCGTGGTCGCGTGAGGTCTCGTCGTCAAAGCCGAGGCACTCGGAGCCGCTTCCCACAAGTCCTGCCGATATAAGCGGGAGAAGCTCCGTAAATTCGCGGAGCATAGGCTCACCGTATTCAAGGTAGAATTTTTCAGAAATCTCAAGACCCTTCATATATCCTCCTTGCGCGCTCACGCAGCTCGTTCTCATAGAAAAATCTGCCGTAATAGCCAAAGACCGAGGCGCATTTTTCGCACACGAAGGCGTAGTATCCGTCTCTCTTCGGGTAATTCTCAAGCAAATTTTCGGCAATATCAAGATATTCCTGTATTTTCTCGTCAGCGTCAACAAGACCTGACTCTGCCTCGGCGGCGGTCGCCATATTGAGATAGGTGATAGCCACCTCAGGTGCGCCGTCCTCGTGGGTCTGCATTATAGATATAGCCTTGCCGTAAAGCTCGTTTGCCTCTTCGAAGCGGCGCATATCGACAAGGGAAAGCCCCATATTGTTGTAGAGTCCGCCAAGACGGCTGTCGGTCGGGTCAAGCTCGCGCTCGTATATCTCACGCGCTCTCTCGAAGTAATGAAAGCCCTCGTCAGCCTTGCCGAATGCCTTATATACGGTGGCGGTGTTGAGATATGACGTTGCGGCACTGACCGAGCTCTCAATACCGAGAGCCTCTATCTTTGAGAGGGCAGTGTGCGCCGCCAAAAAAGCCTCACTTTCGCGCCCAAGCTTGCGGTAAAGTCCCATAAGCTCGTTGCGGAGCGTCAGCTCGTTTCGTGTGTCACAGCCGCCTTCTGCCTCTGCTATCCAGTACAAAAGATGTCTCTCTGCCGCCGCATAATCGTTTCTGCCGAGATGCTCGTCAAGCTTTGAGATGATTCTATCTATTGAAACACAGCCACCCATAAAAATTCTCCTTTTGACCTTTTTTATATTATACCATATATCAAGCGATTTGTAAAGAAAAGGAGCGGTTTTTGCCGCTCCTTTGTGTTGTTTTTACGCCTCGGAGAACTCGTCCTTGCCTACTCCGCAAAGAGGGCAGACGAAATCGTCGCCAAGATCCTCCCACTTTGTGCCGGGCTCAATGCCGTTGTCGGGATCGCCAACTGTCTCGTCGTACTCCCAACCGCAAACGTCACATACGTATTTCATAATATTTCCTCCTGTCAAGTTAAATTTTATTTATTTGCACATCTCAGCGGCAAGCGCGCGGAGCTGTGCCTTGTTATCGTCATTCATAGCCGAGCGGATAGTTACCGTTGTCTCGGTGTATTCAATATTCTTCGAGCCCTCAAGCATACCCTTTATCTTTCTTGCCGCAGTGGGTGCCCAGCTTCCGTTCTCAACGATGCCGACGGTCTTGTTCTGCCAGAAGCGCTCGGTAAGCTCGTGGATAAACTCGCGCATAAAGGGGAAGACGTCACCGTTGTAGGTGGTGGTAGCAAGAATTATCTTGCCGTATCTGAAGGCATCCTCAACCGCCTCTGCCATGTCACTCCTTGCAAGATCGTTCACAACTACCTTTGTCGCACCCGCCGCGCGAAGCTCGTCGGCAAGAAGCTCTACAGCCTTTTTTGTGTTGCCGTATACCGAGGTGTAGGCGATAAGCACGCCGTCGCTCTCAACGCCGTAGCTTGTCCAAGTGTTGTAAAGACCGAGATAGTAGCCGAGATTTTCGTTAAGCACGGGGCCGTGAAGGGGGCAGATGATAGAAATATCAAGTCCCGCCGCCTTCTCGAGCAGCTTCTGCGCCTGCGCGCCGTACTTTCCTACGATACCGAAGTAATATCTGCGAGCCTCGCAAGCCCACTCTTCCTCCACGTCAAGAGCACCGAATTTGCCAAACGCATCGGCAGAGAAGAGCACCTTGGCATAGGAGTCGTAAGTAACAATGACCTCAGGCCAATGCACCATAGGAGCCGCCACAAATGTGAGCACGTGCTTGCCGAGCGAGAGGGTGTCCCCCTCCTTGACGACGATGCGGCGATCGGCAAAGTCTGTGCCAAAGAACTGCTTCATCATAACGAACGCCTTATCGGAGGCAACTACGGTCGCCTCGGGGTATTTCTCCATAAATACGGCAATGTTTGCCGAGTGGTCGGGCTCCATATGCTGAACGATGAGGTAGTCGGGAGCCTTGCCGCCCATAACCGCATCAATGTTTGCGAGCCACTCGTCACCAAAGCGCGCGTCGACCGAATCCATAACAGCGCACTTCTCGTCAAAAATTACGTAAGAGTTATATGCCATGCCGTTGGGCACGTCGTACTGACCCTCGAAAAGGTCTATATCGTGGTCGTTAACGCCCACGTATTTTATATCATTTGTAATAAACATAATATATATTCCTTTCAAAATAATTGCATATAGATTATAGCATAAAAACAGCATTTTTACAATATATTTTGCAAAAAAAACACCCGACGGATTATCCGTCGGGTGAAAAATTATGCATTTTTGAGGCGTTCCTTTTCGAACTGCATCTCATACAGCTCGTAATATCTGCCACGCTTTGCGAGAAGCTCTGCGTGGTTGCCCTGTTCGATTATCTCACCGTGTGAGAGAACGATAATATTGTCTGCGTGCTGAATGGTCGAGAGTCTGTGCGCGACCATAAGCATAGTGCCGATGTTCATCATTTTCTCAAGCGAGTCCTGAATGAGAAGCTCGGTCTCGGTGTCAATATTCGCCGTCGCCTCGTCAAGAATCATAACTGTCGGCTTGTGGACGATGGTTCTTGCGAAGGAGAGAAGCTGACGTTGACCCGCCGAGAAGTTATTTCCTCTGTCGCGGACAGGCTCGTCAAGTCCTGCGGGAAGCTTGTCTATGAAGTGGTTGGCATTTACGTACTCGCAAGCGGCGCGCACCTCCTCGTCGGTCGTGCCCTCAAGTCCGAGGAGAATGTTCGAGCGGATGGTGCCCGCAAAGAGGAACACATCCTGAAGCATCTGCCCGAAATGGCGGCGCAGAGAGGAGATCTTTATCGTTCTTATATCGTGCCCGTCAACGAGTATCTGACCCTTCTGAATGTCGTAGTTGCGGCAGAGAAGGGAGAGAATGGTCGTCTTTCCAGAGCCCGTCGAGCCAACGAATGCCACAGTATCTCCCGCGTTTACCTTGAAGGAGACGCCCTTGAGCACCCATTCGCCCTCCTTATACGCAAACCACACGTCGCGGAACTCGATATTGCCCTCAACGTGCTCAAGCTCGATAGCATTCTCGGCATCGGTGACCTCGGGCTGCATATCGAAGATCGTGAATATCTTCTCGGCAGACGCGAAAGCCGACTGGAGCCAGTTGAACTGCTCGGCAAGGTTTTGTATGGGATTGAAGAACTTGTTGATGTAGGAATAGAAGGTAACTACAAGACTGCTCGTTATCGTCTGTCCGAGGAAGGAGATCTCCTTTATGTATCCGTGACCCGCGAGATAAAGCAGGCAGAGCACCGACGATATGTAGAGCATATAAACGAGAGGACGGAAGATACTGAAAACGAGCATCTCGGCGGTCTTCGACTTGCCGAGCTTCGCGTTCTTTCCGTCAAACTCTTCCTTCTTCTTTTCCTCGCGGTTGAAGCTCTGAATTATCTTCATACCCGAGAGGTTTTCAGAAAGGAAGGTATTGATGTCGGTTGTGCCGTCCTTAACGCGTCTGTACGCCTTACGCGAGAATTTGCGGAAGACGACGGTGAAAAGCACGATAAAGGGAACAAAGCAGAGCACCATAATGGTGAGCATATAGTTAAGACAAAGCATAGCCACAAGCACACCGATGATGATAAAGCAGTTCTTTATGAGGTTTACGATAAGGTTCGTGAACATCATAGAGATAGCACCCGTGTCGTTGGTAACTCGCGTTACGAGCTTACCGACGGGGATGTTGTTGAGCTGATTGTGCGAGAGGCTCTCGATGTGTGTAAAGAGATCCTCACGGATATGCGAGATTATCCTCTGACCCGTCTTCTGAAGCACGATCGCCTGAATATAGGAGCAGGCAAGAGAGACGATAAGCAGGCTCGCATAGATGATAACGAGCTTTAAGAGCTCACTCATCTCAAAGCTTTCTCCAAGGATCGCCACAATGTCACCCATAACGATGGGGGCGATGATATCGTAGGAGATCGAGAAGAGCATTATGAGAAGCACGAAGAGGAAATTCTTCCAATAGGGCTTGGCATAAGCGAGAAGGCGACGGGTTATCTCCGAGTCCTTCATATTTCTGTCAAAGCCGATGGCTTCCTTTTGCTTGCGTATGGTGAGGTAAGCGATAATAAAGATTATCGAGAGGACACCGAGAACGGCGCCGACCGCAATAAGAGGGAAGTACTCACGCATTTGCAGCCACCTCCTTTGCCTTATGCTCATCGTCAAGCTTCTGAAGCTCGACCATATTGTGATAATCGGGACAGCTCTCGTAAAGCTCATCGTGCGAGCCGACTGCAACAAGACGTCCGTCGTCGATAAATACTATCTTATCCATATTTTCGATAGTGGAGATTCTATGCGCGATAAGGATAGTGGTTTTGTTACCGCGTATCTCGCGCAGATTTGTGAGAATGACCTTCTCGGTCGCAACGTCGACCGCCGATACCGAGTCGTCAAGGATGAGTATCTCGGCGTCCTTGAGAAGCGCGCGGGCAATTGAGATTCTCTGTTTCTGACCGCCCGATACGGTAACTCCGCGCTCGCCGAGGATAGTCTCGTATCCCTTCTGGAACTCGGAGATGTTGTCGTGGATATCCGCCATTCTCGCGGCATACGTAACGGTCTCGTCATCAGCACTGTCGCGCGCGAAGGAGATGTTGTTTGCAATGGTGTCGCTGAAAAGGAAGTTGTCCTGCGGAACGTAGGCGGTGTGGCTTCTTACCGTCTTTATGGGCATCTCGTTTACGTCCTTGCCGCTGATAAAGAGGGTGCCGTCGGGGACGTTGTAGGTGCGAAGAAGGAGGTCAACGAGCGTTGTCTTACCCGCACCCGTCTTTCCAATGATACCTACGTGCTCGCCCGCCTCGATCTTAAAGGAGATATCCTCGAGTGCGTCGTATTTTGCCTCGGGGTGACGGAAGGTGAGTCCGCGGAACTCGATGCTGCCGATAAAGCTGTCGGGATCGCTGACGTTCTCGGCATCGACCACGTCGGGCTTTGCCTCAAGAAGATCGGCAATACGCTTGAGGGATGCCTTTCCTCTCGAGCGCATCTCGATAAGCTGAGAAACCGCCATAATGGGCCATACGATAGAGGTGAAATATCCTATAAATTCAACGAGCTGACCTGCGTCAAATTTGCCGTTGTAGACGAGATATCCGCCGTATCCGAGGATAACGCAGATGACCGACTCAACGAAAAGGGTTACAAGAATGTGAAGCAGAGTCGCCATCTTGGTGTGCGATACGTTGGTCTCTTCGTTGTTCTTGTTGAGCTTCTTGAAGGACATAAGCTCGACAGTCTCCTTGACGAATGCCTTGACGACCGCGATTCCCGAGAAGGATTCCTGCGAGAAATCCGAAAGGGAGGAGAATGCCGCCTGACGCGCATCCCATCTCTTTTCGAGGTGATGGTCAAGAACTGCGCCGATAAGGAGAAGGAAGACCATAGGGATAAGCGTGAGCAGTGTGAGCATGGGGTCCATACGGAACATCTTGATTATAGCGAGCACTCCAAGGAAGAGCGCGTCGAAGAACATAAGGATTCCCCAACCGAAGCAGTCCTGAACAGTCTCAAGATCATTGGTGAAGAGAGTCATAAGATTTCCGACCTTGTTCACCTGATAATACTGCTGCGAAAGATCCTTGCAATGATCAAACATGCGGCCTCTCATGTGGGTCTCCATTTTGACCGCAGCGCCGCGGAAGCAGATTCGCCACAAGAATCGACCGACAATCATAACCACGATTACGATTATGAGCGGCAGACATATTTGGTCAAGCAGAAAGTCAAGATCGAAGGGAACAATTGCCCCATCAAGCTCGGCTGTGCCGTAGAGGATTCCGTTGACGACCGAGCGGTAGAGCTCGGGTACGATAAGCTGAACATAGTCAACAACTATGAGCGCGACAAGACCGAGAAGCATGAGCGGTAAATAGCGCAGATAATAGCGGTTTATATGTTTTCCAAAAAGCAAGCATATCACCTCTTTTACATAAAAATCACAATTACAGTAATTATATCATATCAGCACATATCTTGCAATATAAAAGAGAAAAATTATTATAAAATTAGTTTAATCTTAAACAAAAAAAGCGCCCCTCGGCGCAGAATGCAGACTAAAAGAGAAATGACCCTTGACTACGGTTTCTTTACACCACAGCCAAGGGTCACTTCTGTTCACTCTTGATATCTAACATCTTTTGTTATCCTCTCTTTCTATTGTCTGCCGCTTGCTTTTTCGTCTCACTCTAAAAACACCAAAATCCATTTCTCTAACGAGAATACCGTTTGTTTTTTGTGTACCTTTGCAAGGGGCGAAGGGGTGAATGCTCTACAACAAGGACTTTATCTATATTTATTTACCGAGCCGCACACGTCTGACACAGTTAACCACACAACTACTTACACACAACTCCTACACACAAATTGCTCGGTTTTGCTCTTGTCTGCCACGCGTCCTTGTTATATAGACTTGAAGATTACTTTCTCATTGGATTGTACCTTCCTTTCTGTGTCTTAAGTATAGCATAAAAAAGGGTCAATTGCAATATGCAAAATATACAAAGTTTACAAGAAATTTTTGTCGCGATGATAGAAATTATAATATTTGCACAAAAAGGTCTTTACAAACACTATAAAAGTGTGATATACTAAATATGTTGTGGTGCTGAAAATAATGGTACAAAGAAAAGGACGCTCAAGCGTCCTTTTTATTTTTCAGCGGAAATATCCGTATTTGCCTTTATGTCTGCCTATGCTTGTTCTTTGATTTTTCTGCGTTCTACCAATATGAGAATCAAAAAAATTATGCTGAGGATAAAGCAGATGACGGAAAGTGTCAATGCTGGACGGAATAGTGCGTGGTTGCGTATCAGTCCGAAAAATAAATATGCCGGACCCTGATCACCGCCGTCGGGAAGCAGGAAAAACGTGCCCATATACGTTATGTATGATGCAATCATACAGACCTTCATCTTACTTGAAAGCACAAGCATCGGGACTGATTTGTAGCATAAGATGGCGAAGAAGACGGAATAAGCAAGGGGAAGAGGTGCCCAAGTTAGAAAAACGCGTATCCAACCGAAATTAAAGAGCCAAGAAATGCCCGCCAAAATAACACATATCATTATCCATACGTAGTACTTTGTAAGCTTTGGATTTTGGCTTTTTCTTAAGCGAATGATCTTGCGAATGAACAAAATGGCGCCGAATATCGATATTGACAAGAGAGCTGCAAAAAGCAATATGTAGATTCCCGCCTGTAGCCATAGGATAATGTCGATTACCACGTTATTTCCACCTCCTTATTAGACTATTGTATCATAGCAGGGAAGAAAAATCAATATTTCAAGTAAAAAAGCTGAATAGAAGATAAATCAACGGTAGGTAAGGGGGGCTTTTCCCGCTTTTCAAATTTTGATTTGTCGGTGTGTTTGTAGAGAGTAAGACATTATTTTTGATCGTAGGGGAGGGGTCTACCCTCCCGAAAACGAACAAATAATGATTGCTTTGTTAGACGGAAAAAACCGTGAATTATATTGCTATTCGTTTGTTTTTCTAAATCGATTGTGGCGGGAGGGCAGACCCCTCCCCTACGGACAATAATATCATTTGTCACCCTACGCAACTCCCCGACAAATCCCAACTTTGCTCATATCTCACACTTAAACTGAATTATCCCCATTGACAAACGGGGCGGGGTATTATATAATTTTTTTGTAGAAGAATACTCTTGAAAAGGAGAGAAATATGAAGAAGAAATATGACGTTGCGGCATACGTATGGCCCGCATACACAGGCGACGAAAAAAGAGCGTGGCAGTTCTGGCCCGAGGGCTACGGTGAGTGGCAGACGGTAAAGAATGCGAAAGCTAATTCCTCCGAGAAGCCCCGTGATTACGTCTGGGACAGACAGCCTCTTTGGGGATACGTCAACGAGGCAGACCCTCGCGTTATGGAAATGGAGATCGAATGCGCGCACAAGCACGGTGTAAACGTCTTTATTTACGACTGGTATTGGTATGACGATCGTCCTTTCCTTGAGAATTGCCTCAACGACGGCTTCCTTAAGGCGCGAAACAACGACCTTATGAAGTTCTACATAATGTGGGCAAACCACGATGCAACGCCTATGTGGGACGTAAGGCTTTCAAGCAAGATACCGAATGAGCTTATCTGGTCGGGTGCGGCGGATACCGAGAAATTCAAGAAGCTCGTCGACCGCTGGATAAATTATTTCAAGCATCCTTCATATTATAAAATAGACGGCAAGCCCGTGTTTATGATCTACACCGTCAAGCACTTCGTGCAGGGAATTGGCGGATGGGAGAACGCTCGCAGAGCGCTTGACTATTTCCGCGAGGAGACGGTGAAGGCAGGATTCCCCGGACTTCACATTCAGGCAACGGCGCTCAACCTCTCGCTTTTCAAGAACGACGGACGCTACGTGCCTGCCGAGACGGGAAATCTTTACGATCTTCTCGGCTTTGACAGCACAACGCACTATCAGATGCGCGACCTTTATTATATGAATTGGGATTATGACGAGGTGCTCCGCGTGCTCGGCGAGCAGTACAAGTGGATGGACGAGCAGGAGCGACTCACCTATTTCCCGCACGTCACACTCGGTTGGGACACCAACCCCCGTTATCTGCATTACAGAGATGACGTGACCACGAACGCGACCCCCGATAAGATAGAGAAGGCGATGCGAATGGCGAAGGAGTATATCGACACACACGATCTCCCCGCGCCCCTCGTTGTCATCAACAGCTGGAACGAGTGGACCGAGACGAGCTATCTCGAGCCCGATACCCTCTACGGCTACGGCTACCTCGAGGCAGTCAAGAAGGTATTTGTGGATCAGGAATAAAACATATGAATACGTATTTCGGCAGAGGATATTGCTCCTCTGCCGATTTTGTGTTATAATGATATGGGTGATGGAAATGGATAAGGATAATGTAGGGGCGGCTATCAGCCGTCCGCAACGAAAAAAGAACCGTTTGGAAAATTATGATTATAGCTCTTGTGGCGCATATTTTATTACGATATGTACGCGGGACAGAAAAAATTATTTTTGGAATAATGTAGGGGCGGCCATTGGCCGTCCGCAAGATGTAGAATTGTCCAATTGTGGCAAGACTGTTGATGAAGCCATAAGTAACATACCCAATATATATGATAATGTTTTGGTGGAGCATTACGTTATAATGCCTAACCATATTCATCTGCTATTATCTATTTGTGCTGATGAATACGGACGGCCAATGGCCGCCCCTACAGTATCACGGATAGTTAATCAACTTAAAGGATATGTTACAAGGAAAACAGGATCTGCTATATGGCAAAAGCTTTTTCATGATCATGTGATTAGAAACAAACAAGATTATGAAGAACATGTCAAATACATCCACGAAAACCCGATGCGGTGGTGCTATGATGAATTGTATTCAGAAGAGTAAAGAACGTGGATTTTGCTCGATGAAATTGTAATGCAAATACCCCGACAGATTTTCTGTCGGGATATTATTTTGCAATATTTGATTAATAAAGTGGGTACTTCTTGCAGATCTTTGCGACCTCGGCTCTGACGTGGTATCGGGTGACTTGCGTTGCCTATACCGTCATATTATTTCTGAGGTGCTTAGGTGAGAGACCATACCTCTTTTTGAAGGCGCGGGAAAAATATTTTTCGTCGGCAAATCCGCAAATATAGGCGATCTCCTTTACGGAATGTGTATCCTCCCGCAAAAGCTCCAATGCGCGGTTCATTCGAAGACCTATCAGATACTGCCCGGGGGAGATTCCAAAATATTTCCCGAAGGCTCGTTGCAGACTTGAAACGCTGATAAAGGAAGCGGAGCATACCGCTTCTATATCAAGCTCCGGATCACCAAAATGCTCCTGCATATACTGTATGCACGCGGCGACCGAGCCATCTCTTATAGACAGCTTTTGATCGTTTGCCATCCTGTCAAGGATATCATAGATTATGGACTTTGCTTGACTTACAGAATGCCGACTGCTCCAAAGCTCCATAAGGCGAAGAAATTGCAGTCCTATCTCCGACGGATTTAAAAGAGAGACGTTCTCCGCCTCGGAATAGCTGCAATATTCAAAGTGTACAACAATGCTTTCTCCGACTGAATACTCTACCTTGTAGGGAGTGTCCGCGGGAATAAAGAGCACGTCTCCCGCTTTCGCGCTCATAGACTTGCCTTCGATCTCAAAAAGACACGTTCCGCTTACACGGTAGGAAAATGCCGCATAGGGACGCGCTTTTACCTCGAAAACGCCCTCCTTATGAAAAAAACGGCTTACCATTAAGATGCGAAAAGAAAGATCGTCATCATTGTAGATCATTGTATCATCACCTCACCGTTTTATTATAGCATATCGTGACTAAAAAGTCCACCTTTTTGCGCAAAAAAACAGTTTCTATCATTTTGCACGGGTGATATAATGATAAAAAAACAAAGAGGTGTGTTATGATATTTCATCCGCAAGACTTAAATAAAAAAGAGGGAAGCTACATCTTTTCGGGCGAGGTTCGTGCTATGGCTCACCCTTGTCTTAATACCGATATCGTGAGGGAATTTTGGAAAAATTTTTCCTATCAAGCCTCCACTCTGAGCATCACCGAGAGCGATTCGCTCACCTTCTCCGTGGGAAACGTACAGCCCCTTCCGCTTGAGGACTCTGATTATAGCATTCGCGTTGAGACGGCGGGGATTTGTGTTAGCGGCAAAAGCGAAGCCGACCTTATCCGCGGACTTATGACGCTCCTTGATCGCTTCGAGGTGATCGACCGTGGTGAGACTTTTGACATTGGAGTAGAATGCTTTGAGCTTCGTGAAAAGCCCATAATTCCCACGCGTATGGTACATTTTTGTGTCTTCCCCGAGACCGAGCTCTTTGAGCTCAAGCGCTTCGTCCGCTTTTGCGGTGCTCTGAAATACACCCATATCGTTCTCGAATTTTGGGGTATGCTGAAGTACGATTGTATGCGTGAGCTTTCGTGGACTCACGGCTTCACAAAAGAGCATATCCGTCCCATCATAAAGGAAGCCGAGGAGCTCGGAATGGAGGTTGTTCCTATGTTCAATCACTGGGGACACGCCTCGGCAGGGCGCATCATTCACGGAAAGCACGTTGTTCTCGATCAGAACCTCTCTCTTCAGAGCTATTTCCGCGAGGATGGATGGTGCTGGGATATAGGAAAGCCCAAGGTGAGAGCGCTCTTGCGACGGGTAAGAGAAGAGCTCATCGAGCTTTGTGGAAAGGGAAGCTACTTCCATATCGGATGTGACGAGGCCTTTAGTTTCGAGTTTACAAAAGAAAATATGGACGAGGTCTGCGATTTTATATGTGAGGTAGGAAAAGAGCTGTCCGCCGAAGGAAGACGGGCGATCGTGTGGGGCGATATGTTTTTGTACCGCCACCCGCACTACAACCAAAAAAACGTATATACTTGCAATGCTCCATCGGCCGAGGCGGAGAGGTATATGCTGAGCCGCTTGAGTCGGGAGCTTGTCATTGCCGATTGGCAATATGACCCCGTGGAAGCACCGGTAGAGACGGCAGCCGTGTTTGCAAGGGAAGGCTTTGATTGCCTTTTGTGCCCGTGGGACAGAGGCGCCGCCGAGATGAATGCCGTCCTTTCCACGGTCAAAAGTCAGCATTTGATGGGAATTTTGCACACCACGTGGCATACGCTCACGAAGGGAATGCAGTACGTCACAAGGGCTGCCGTAGGTGGCTTTGAGGATGATGATAACCTCGCGGGACTAAAGCTTCGCACCTGCACTGCCGCGCTTCTGCGCAAGGTGATGCCCGTAGAGGGAGATTACGAGAAAGCGGGATGGAGCAAAATTCAGGTGCATAGCTTATGGTAATGATGAGCTTTGCATATGAAAAGCTGATAAAAAAACCCCGACAGATTTCTGTCGGGGTAATTTTACTTTTTAATTAATAAAGCGGATACTTTTCGCAGATCTTTGCGACCTCGGCTCTGACGTAGTCAGCGCTGTTCTCAAAGTCGGTCGCAACGAGCTTGAAGAGGTGGGCGATTGTCTTCATATCCTCAACGCCAAGTCCGCGTGTAGTTGCCGCAGGTGTTCCAACTCTTACGCCCGAGGTAACGAAGGGCTTCTCGGGGTCGTTGGGGATAGCGTTCTTGTTAACTGTGATGTGTACCGCGTCAAGGCGCGCCTCAAACTCCTTGCCCGTAACGCCCATAGGACGAAGGTCAACGAGCATAAGGTGGTTGTCAGTACCGCCCGAAACGAGATCAAAGCCCTCGGCAAGAAGTGCGTCTGCAAGTGCCTTTGCGTTCTCGATGATGCGGTGCTGATACTCCTTAAACTCAGGCTTAAGAGCCTCTCCGAAAGCAACAGCCTTAGCAGCAATTACGTGCATAAGAGGACCGCCCTGAGTGCCGGGGAATATTGCCTTGTTTATCTTCTTTGCAAGCTCCTCGTCATTGGTGAGGATCATTCCACCTCTGGGGCCGCGGAGAGTCTTGTGAGTTGTAGTTGTAACAACGTCAGCATAGGGAACGGGGGAGGGATGCTCGCCTGCCGCAACGAGACCCGCGATGTGCGCCATATCTACCATAAAGTATGCGCCAACCGAGTGAGCGACGTTTGCCATTCTCTCAAAATCAATTACTCTGGGGTATGCCGATGCGCCCGCAACGATAAGCTTCGGCTTGTGCTCCTTTGCGAGTCTCTCAAACTCCTCGTAATCGATCGTCTCTGTCTCGGGGTTAAGCTCGTAGGGAACGAAATTATAATACATACCCGAGATATTAACGGGGCTTCCGTGCGTGAGGTGTCCGCCGTGAGCGAGGCTCATACCCATAACGGTGTCACCAGGGCTAATGAGCGCGAAATAAACGGCAGTGTTAGCCTGTGCGCCGCTGTGGGGCTGAACGTTTGCGAACTTTGCGCCAAAGAGGCGGCAAGCGCGCTCGATAGCGAGATCCTCTGCAACGTCAACTCTGTGGCATCCGCCGTAGTAACGCTTTCCGGGGTATCCCTCGGCATACTTATTTGTGAGCACCGAGCCCATAGCACACATAACTGCTTCCGATACGAAGTTCTCGGACGCGATAAGCTCAATTCCGTCATTCTGACGCTCAAGCTCGGATGTGATGACCGCCGCGATCTCTGGATCGACCTCTTTTACCTTGTTAATATTCTCAAGTACCATAAATTACTCTCCCAAAAATTAAAAGTTACAATAATTATACACCAAAACACCAAAAAAAACAAGACATATTGTCAAATTTATTCTTTTTGATAAAATCCAATAAAAAACTTGACAAATGTATGCTGTGGGTGGTATAATAAACACAGTTATTTTGCCGAAAATACTTGTGAGAGCGGAGGTAGCATATATGGAAATAGCAATTATAGCGCACGACATGAAAAAAGAGCTTATGACGCAGTTCTGTATCGCTTATTGCGGAATACTCAGCAAGCACCGCTTGTGCGCTACCGCCACTACCGCGAAATATATTTCGGAGGCAACGGGTCTTGAGATCGACAGACTTATGTCGGGAGATGCGGGCGGTGAGGAGCAGATAACCTCGCGTGTGGCATACAATGAGATCGACGTGCTTCTTTACTTCAGAGACACAAGACCCTCTCAGAAGGACGCAAGTGTTGAGAACGAGCTTCTCCGCGTTTGCGACCTCAACAACATTCCCGTAGCGACCAATATTGCAACGGCAGAGGTAATAATCACCGCGCTTGACAGGGGCGACCTTGATTGGCGTGAGATCGTTAAGGCAAATTTCAGAGCCTGACGAAAAGTGCCGCGGACACGTCCGAGGGGCAGGGATATTTCAGAGAGAGAACGGGGCAATGCCGCGCTGTGACGTTCTTATTATCTTCCCAAGGGTACCACCGAGGTAGAAATTCAATAAATTAAGTAAAAGTCACGGGTGGGACCGTGCAACGTATACGTTTGCACCCCGGACAGCATTTTTTGCTGTCCGGGTTTTTATTTTCTTTATGAAAAGATAAATTGGGATTTGTGGGGGTATTGTTTAGGGGGATAAACGAACGATTTCTACAAACACTGTAGGGGCGGCCACACGAACGAAGTTCGTAGCCTTTGCGAAGCAATATGTGGCCGTCCGCAACAAACGCCGAAGAATCACGAACGGACGCGCAATGCGCGCCCCTACAATTAAAAATGATGTCTTGCTCTCTACAAACACATCGACAAATTACCCCAAGGGGTAGATACCTTCGGTATGCAAAATTTGAAGCACTAAAAAATATTATAAAAAATATAAATCATATCCATTAACGGAGGTAAATATGAAGGTTAAATTTTCCGATCAGGAAATAGTTCTTGCTGAGCCTAAGTCGGTCTATGACGCGGCGGCAGAGGCAGGACTTATCAGCCGCGCGGTCATTGCGGCAAAAGTGAATGGCGAGGTAGTCGCTCTCACAAAGGTTATCGATGCCGATGCTGAGGTTGAGCTTCTCACCTTTGCTGAGGAGGACGGCAAGCACGTATTCCGTCACACCGCGGCACATATTCTCGCACAGGCGGTAAAGAGACTCTATCCTGCGACAAAGCTTACGATTGGTCCTGCGATCGAGAACGGCTTCTACTACGATTTTGACAGCGAGGTGCCCTTCGGTACCGACGCACTTGCGGCTCTTGAGGCTGAGATGAAGAAGATCGTCAAGGAAAACCTCAAGATCGAGCGCTTTGAGCTTCCTCGCGACGAGGCAGTTAAATTTATGGAAGAAAGAGAAGAGCCCTATAAGGTTCAGCTTATAAACGAGCTCCCCGAGGACGCAGTCATCAGCTTCTACCGTCAGGGCGAGTTCGTTGACCTTTGCGCAGGTCCTCACCTCTTCGCAACGGGCGCAGTTAAGGCATTCAAGCTCACACAGTGCACGGGTGCTTATTGGAAGGGTGACCAGAAGAACAAGATGCTCCAGAGAGTATACGGCGTGGCATATCCCACAAAGGACGAGATGAACGCATACCTCACCGCGGTTGAGGAGGCAAAGAAGCGCGACCACAACAAGATCGGCCGTGACCTTGATTACTTCACAACGGTTGACTCTATCGGTCAGGGACTTCCCATACTTCTCCCCAAGGGCGCAAGAACGATTCAGACACTTCAGAGATTCGTTGAGGACGAGGAGCAGAGAAGAGCCTATCTTCTTACCAAGACTCCCCTTATGGCAAAGTCCGACCTCTACAAGATCTCGGGTCACTGGGATCACTACCGTGACGGAATGTTCGTTCTTGGAGATCCCGATGACGAGACAAAGGAGTGCTTCGCGCTCCGTCCTATGACCTGTCCCTTCCAGTATCAGGTATTCCTCAACAGAAAGCGTTCCTACCGTGATCTTCCTATGAGACTCGGCGAGACCTCGACCCTCTTCCGTAACGAGGAGAGCGGCGAGATGCACGGACTAATAAGAGTTCGTCAGTTCACCATTTCCGAGGGACACCTTATCATCCGTCCCGATCAGCTCGAGGAGGAGTTCAAGGGCTGTCTTGACCTTGCACTCTATATGCTCGATAAGGTAGGTCTTCGTGAGGACTGCTCCTTCCGCTTCTCGCAGTGGGATCCCGCGCGTACCGACAAGTACGAGGGAACACCTGAGCAGTGGAACGAGGCGCAGACCATAATGGGCGACCTTCTTGACAAGTGTCTTGGCAAGGGCAACTATGCGATCGGTATCGACGAGGCGGCATTCTACGGCCCCAAGCTCGACATTCAGATAAAGAACGTTCACGGCAAGGAAGATACCCTTATCACCATCCAGATAGATATGCTTCTTGCAAAGAAGTTCGGTATGGAGTACACCGACTCGACCGACACAAGAGTAACGCCTTATATCATTCACCGTACCTCTCTCGGCTGTTACGAGCGTACACTCGCGCTTCTTCTTGAGAAGTACGCAGGTGCGCTTCCTATGTGGATGGCTCCCGAGCAGGTTCGCTTCCTTCCCATCGGCGACGAGCAGGTAGAGTACTGCCGCGGCATCGCAAGAAAGATGGAGAGTCTCGGTATGAGAGTTACCGTTGATGAGCGTAACGAGAAGATAGGCTACAAGATAAGAGCGGCTCAGCTTGAGAAGGTGCCTTATATGCTCGTTATCGGCGACAAGGAGATGGCAGAGAACACCGTTGCCGTCCGTTCGCGCAAGAAGGGCGATATGGGTGCTATGCCCGCCGACGAGTTCGTGGCATTCGCAAAGCGTGAGATCGACGATCTCGTTATTGATAACTAAAACAAAATTTAAGCCCGCGTGGTATGGCGTTGTGTTCTTAAGGACACAACGCCAACTCTATTCGCCTTTGGCGAGTGATATTGCTTCGCAGTGATATTCGGCTTACGCCGAGTGGTATTCGCTACGCGAGTTTATAGGGCGAATAGAATATAACTGCTCTGCCTGCAGAGCAATATCACTTTTGCACAAGCAAAAATATCACGCTGTCATAGACAGCATATCACTAAAAACTATCAGGAAGAGCGCACTTACTCACCACCGAAAGCGGTGGTACAATAGAAAAGAGCCGATACGGAATAAAATCCGTATCGGCTTTTTACTGTCCTTTAATACCCGAGGCAATCCACGCGGGCTTTTTTTATTCTTCGATCGTCACGGGCTTGCGAGCTTTGCGCTTTTTGCTGACTGTGATTCCCGTAGCTATAAGGGCTATGGGAATGATGAAGGAAATTATTATGCAGATGGCAATTCCCGTGCCCATACTAACGATAAGCGGAGCTTGTGTCAAGAGAATGGGCGATACGTCCCCGATCGTCGGGCTGTAGCTCTCGGAACACCAATCGATAGCCGAGATGACGAAATTGAAATTGTCAAGGGTGATGTTGTCGTTATTAAAGCTGTCAGCACCCGTTGCGATCACGGCGGTATGGGGCTTAATGCTGTCCGATTGCGACACTCTCTCAACTGCGACGGCAAGGGTCTTTTCTCCCTCACTTCCTTCGACGCCCTTGATATATGCCGAGCCGTCCGTTGTGAGTATCCTTGAGACGATCACAAGTCCGCGATCATCCGACACGGTTATATTATTTGTGTTCACAAGGGAAAGAGTGGCTCCTGCAATAGAATATACCGAATCGTGCGTTTCGTTGATGTGAGGCGTTATGAGAAGCTCGTTAAACTCCTCACCCTCGCCAAGCTCGGCGGGTGCGGGAAGTGCAACCGTGCCCTCGTCGACCGATACGCCGTAGGCACTAAGCAACGACGTAAGATTCTTTTGACCGAGACTCTCTTCAGACAAAAGCATTATAATGCCGCCCGATGCTTCTCTGAAATCAACTATCATCTGTCGCTCCTTGTCGGTAAGGTCTCTTGTGGGGGCGTTGATGATAATGCAGGAGGCGTCGGCGGGCAGTGCGTCAAGTCCCTCTAAAGAGAGTGCCTTAAAGCCACTCTGCACGAGAGTGCTGATAAGAAGGGCAGAGTCTTCATCGCCGCCAAGTCCTGTGATATAGTACGTTGTGGGAATGATGTCAAGCGTTACGTATTCAATGGCATTGAGCGTTGCTCCCTCAAGCTGATAGAGGATAAGCGACTCGTTCATAAGCGACATCAGCATATTGTAGTAATTGACGTCATTCGTGCTATAATAGTATTGGAGAAGCATATTTCCGTATGAATTGTAGTCAGTCGCGCTCAACGTACCGAAGTTTGCGTTGTAGTAGAAGTACATATTGGACGCACTGAGGAAGCTTGCGCGCTTATCTGAACGCACAAGCAAGCTATAAGCGGGGAGAGCTGAACTTCCGTCCCAACCGAGAGAGAGCAGCTCGTTCGTGAGAGAGTCTTGCGTAGCGTAGGTGACCGTGAGCTTATCCGTCCTCTCGCTCATAAGCTCGAGAATATATTCTGCCTGTGCATTGGTGCCGTCGGCATTCACTACGTAGACCGTCACGTCCTCCTCAAGCTCGCCGAGATATTGCTTCGATCTCTCTGAGATGCTGTACATTTTGTTATCGGTGATGTCGTACTTAATGAGGGAGGAGGGCAAAAAGGCGGGAGAGACGTTTATTGCAAGGAAAATGATCACAAGCGCCACCGAGAGCACCGACTTTGAGGGAAGAGCATACGGCTCCTTTCTCTTTTTCTTGTAGAAGAAGAGAGTCAGTGCAAGGAAGAGAGCTATCGCGCAGACGTAGTAGAGTAACGTCTGAAGGTTCAGAAATCCCGTCACGAGATCGTCGAATCTCTCAAAGAGTGCAAGCGACTTGACTGCGGAAACTATTGCTTTAAGAAAAGCGTTTTCGGTCGGGTCGGGTATGATCCCCATAACGAAAGCCACAATAACCGTAACGTAGCTTATTGAGATGGAAATTATCTTGTTCTTGCATACCGAATCAATGAAAATAAGTATCGCCAAGACCGTCGCGAAGAACAGGATATATCCTACTATCGACACGATCGCGGTAGCAAAGTTCACCGTTGACAAAATGGCGAATATAACCGTGAATAAGATAAGGAAGAAAGCTATAGGTGTTACCGCAACCAAGGCTGCAAGGTATTTGCCAAGCACTATGTCGCGCGACGAGACGGGAAGCGAAAGAAGAAGCGCGTCTGTGCCTTTTTTTCTTTCCTTTATAAATAACTCGGTGGTGATGATCGGCAGGGAAAGAGCCGTTATAAGCGTAAGAAGAGATACTACGTACTCAATGCGAGTGCTTTGTGAATAAAAATTATAAATAAATGAAAAGAGTCCCGTAAAGAAGATGTTTATCGATACGAATACGTATCCCTTAGGGCTGAGTAAAAGCGAGCGAAGCTCCTTTTTGAATATGGCTTTCATTCTTCGGCTTCCTCCTTTTCTTCATTATTATCTTCATCCGAGGGCGCCGTGGCAGGCTCTACGTCCTTTTCGCCGAGCACAAGAAATCTTGAGCATATCTGCTTGACGGCACTCGCGCTTTCGGCACAGATTATCACCGTCTTGAGCGTGCCGAGCATCTTGATTATTGAAGAGAGGCTCACGGCATCTGCCGCGTTTGCGTTTTTGAAGGGCTCGTCAAGGATGATCACGTCGGGATTTCCAAGAAGCGTCATTGCCACTCCGAGAAGCACCCTTGCGCTTTTGTCGATGTTTGCGATAAGAACGTCTCTGAGCTCGGTAAGTCTTAAAAGATCCAGTGCCTCGAGTATCTGCTTGTCAAGCTTCTCCGCGGGGATCCTTTTTGCCTCCCCGACAAACGAGAGAAACTCGTATGCGCTCATATCGTCATAGAAGGGCATATTCTCAGATAAATATCCCGTCGCCTTTTTTGCTTCTTTTGAATATTCTGAGATGTCGTAGCCGTCTATAAATACCTTTCCGTCGTCGGCTTCAATAGCTCCCGCTATTATTCCGAGAAGGGTGGACTTTCCCACGCCATCAGCGCCGATGACACCAAGAACTCCGCCCTCGAGCTCAAAGGAAACCCCATCAAGAACGGTCACGTTGTCATATTTTTTTGTTATGCCTTGAATTTTAAGCAAAATCAGTTCCTCCGAAACTTACATTAATATATTTATAATACTCTCATTCTGTGTACTGAGTTTGAACTATTTATGACTTTTTTATGATATGGAATAAATCCGAAAAAAATTTTATAAAACTATTGACAAAATAAAAAGGGTGTTGTATAATTAACAAGTCGCCCATTTGGGCCAGTAGCTCAGTTGGTTAGAGCAACCGGCTCATAACCGGTCGGTCCGGGGTTCGAGTCCCTGCTGGCCCACCAAATGGCGCAAGCCACCCAAATGGGCGACAAACAACCAAAAAAACTTTTTAAATAATTTTTCAAAAAAGTATTGACAAGCGAAAATGGTTGTGGTATAATACTCAGGCTGTCGCGGAAAGCGGGAGCGGAGAAATTGGTCATTGAAAATTGAACAACAAGAGATAAGTACAAAGC
>JAZQYP010000068.1:0-5750 GCA_045633625.1 Eubacteriales bacterium | reverse complement strand
GACTGAGGGATTGTTCACCTTAAATCTATATTTTACAATCCTTCCGTCACTCCGCTTTGCTTCGTGCCACCTCCCTTTACACAAGGGAGGCTAAAGAGTGATTTGCACTAAACAAACTCATCGACAAATCAAAATTTGAAAAAATTATATGTTCAACTTTTCTCGCCCTTGAGGTAGGCTACCTCTTTTTCTGTGAGGTGGCGGTATTTTCCGACCTCAAGCTTGCCGAGGGGTATGTCTCCTATGGCAACGCGCGTAAGTCGTGTTACCTTAAGACCCACCGCCTCGCACATTTTGCGTATCTGTCGGTTGCGCCCCTCAAAGAGTGTCATTTTTATTTTTGTTGCCTTATCGTCCGCCGCAAGTATCTCGCACTTTACGGGAAGTATCTCGTACCCGTCAATATCCATTGATGACGAGAGGGCAGAGAGAGTCTTCTCGTCGACCTTTCCCGAAACGGTCACCTCGTAGATCTTAGGTATCTCGTGTCGGGGGTGTGTGAGCTTATTAGCAAGCTCGCCATCGCTCGTCAGAAGCAGAAGCCCATCCGAATCCATATCGAGTCTGCCGACAGGGTAGACCCTCGTGCCCACCGACTCGGTGAGCTCGCGCACGGTGGGGCGTCCCTTTTCGTCGGACATAGTGGTGACGAAACCACGCGGCTTGTTGAGCATTATATAGACCTGTTCGGTGGCAGTAGGCTTTATTAGCTTGCCGCCGTACCTTACCTCGTCGCGCTCGGGGTCGATGCGAAGTCCGAGCTCTGCGCGCACGCCGTTGACGAGCACCTTGCCCGCCTCAATTTCCTTTTCTGCCGCGCGGCGTGACATCACTCCGCAGTCGGTGAAATATTTTTGCAGTTTTATTAGTTCCATTACGTTAACCTAAAAAGATTTTTTAGCCATTCAAGGAAGCTCCGCTTCGTTTGCCGTCTTGATACGTCTGTGGCGTACGTTAGCTCTGCCTCGGCAAGCCTCTCTCCGTCAAGATACAAAGAGGCGCGTCCTACCACGTCCCCCTTCTTTTGGGGAGCGAAGGCAAATCTTGTATAAGGCTCGGCGACGAGAGTGAGCTTATTTCTCAAGCCTCGCGGAATAGTGAGCGTGATTGGCTCCGAGTTCATAAGTATCGCATATCCCTCGGTGCCTCCCACTATCTGCTGGGGCGCAGAAAATCCCGCAGGGGGGACGTAAAAGCGCTCGTAGCTCAAAAAGCCCGCGTCAAGCATTCTTGCATGGTCATTCCAGTCGTCGGGAGCGTTCAGCGTCACGGCGACGAGAGTAAGCCCATCGCGTTCGGCGGCGCTCACAAGAGTGCGACCGCTTTTTTTGGTAAAGCCCGTCTTCACTCCGATGGCATCCTTATAAAGCGAGAGCATTTTGTTATGATTATAGAGCATACGCGTGTTGCCCCGGGCGGGAACAAGGGTATGCTTTTTTGATGAAACTATACGTCTGAAGACCTCGTTGCCAAGCGCCTCTGCGGCAATTAGCGCGAGCTCGCGTGCCGTGGTGTAGTGCTCCTCGTCATATAGACCGTGAGGGTTCACGAAATGGGTGTCAGTAAGCCCCATTTCACGTGCCCTTTCGTTCATCATCGCAGAGAATTCCGCGATGCTTCCGCCCACCTCTATGGCTATCGCCGCCGCGGCATCGTTTGCCGATTCGAGCATCAGGGCATAAAGAAGGTCTATCATTTTTATGCGCTCGCCCGCAAAAAGATAGATAGACGAGCCCTCAACGCCAACTGCGTCGGGCGAGACGTCCACCACCTTGTTTATATCGGAATTCTCAAGCGCCACGAGAGCCGTCATTATCTTAGTCGTACTCGCGGGCGACATTCTCTTGTCGGCGTTCTTCTCCGACAGTGTCACGCGACCGTCTGCATCGACCAGTGCGGCGCACTCGGCGGAGACGGCGGGCATTTCGATCTGCGGCAGGGCATAGGTATCCCTTGTAACCTTTGCAGTCGCAAGCGTTGACAGTGCGCCAAAAAGAAGCGCTAAAGCCAAAAGGCAGGTAAGTATTCGTTTCATCAGATGCTCCTCGGGGTAAATTTTACTAAATTATACTCCGCGGAGCGTCGGGAAATTACAGTGCTTATTATTCTTCTGTGGAGGGCTCTGCCTTTTCCTTTGTGAAGAGATCCTTGATCTTCGCGATTATGTCGGGAGTTCTCTCGATAAAGTCGGCTATCTGGTCAACGGGGTCGGGAGTGCCCTCCATACCTACGTTTATAAACTCAACGCTGCCCTTCGTGTCAACCACGAGGAAGCCGACGGGAGAAACCATAAGACCTGTTCCGCCGCCACCGCCGAAGTTCTGGGGACGGGGAGATTCCTTCTTCGAATTGTAGTCAACTCCGCCCGACGCGATTCCGACGGAAATTTTTGAGATCGGAATGATAGTCGTGCCTGCGGGCGTATTTATTGCCTCACCGACTATCGTGTTTGCGTCTACCATTGAGCGAATGTTCTCAAGGGAGGATTTGATGATTTCGGGGATCTTGTTTTCTGTTGCCATAACTCATTTTCCTTTCGTTATATGAATTTATGTTAAAAATTTTTATCTTCTTTTGTCCTTCTCGACCATATTCTTCGCGTGGCTTATTGCGGAGGAGAGGATTATGGAGAGTGCCTGCCAGACACGCAGTGTGAAGGAGAGCTTTATGTCTGCGTCGGGCGTGTCCGAGAAAAAGTCGCACCAGACGTTTATCTGGGCACTTCCGAGGCCCTTTACGTTCTTTTTCTCCTCAAGCAAGGCGTACAGGGAAGCAACCGCGCCGTTTACCGCACCGTACGCGATGGCGGCGGTGGCGGGGTCGCCCGTCGCGACCTTTATGTTGAAGCGCGCAACGCGGACACGAAGGTGCTTGAAGAAGCTCTGGAGCAAAAGCTTTGACAGAGAAAGTATTTCGAGGATCTCGTCGACGTTCTGCTTGCGCGTGCCCTTTTTTTGTCCGCCCTTGCCACTCGGCTTGTCACCTCGCAAGAAGCTGTTTGCCTGCTTTAGCGCGGGAACGACCTTCTCAAGCGCTCCACCCTTTGGGGTGAGCTTGATGAATGATGCCTTATGGGTTATATTAAGGTCGCCGTCGTATTCTAATATTACCGTGTAGGGAAGGAAGAGAATTGCGCAGATAATAAGCGCAAGTCCGAGAAGTATATAGAGCGCTATCACTGCCGCACCTCCTTCTTCTTATTGTTTGCTTTAATTATTGCCGTAAGGGCGTGTTGCTTATTCAGCTATCTCGCCGTCGTAATCTTCCTCGGGGAGTGTCTTAGGAGCTTCGTCAAGCTCCATTTCGATCTGCGAGTCGTCCTCCTTAAGTATCGGCACCTCCTCGCGCTCAGGCAAGAGTGTCTCGGTTGCGGGAAGCTCCGAGAGGGAGTTAAGACCGAATACGCGTAGGAATTTGTCGGTCGTCGCATAGAGCATAGGGCGTCCCGGGGCATCAAGTCTGCCGCACGCCGCGATAAGCTCCTTGTCGATAAGCGAGTTTACGGCATACGAGCTGTCAACTCCGCGCACCTGATCGATAAAGCTTCTCGTCACGGGCTGATTGTAAGCGACCACGGCAAGCACCTCCATTGAGGATGCCGAAAGGTTTCCGCCGCGACGGATGCCGAGCGCCTCGCGCACGTAGGGCGCGTATTGCTCCTTTGTCGAGAGCTGACAGGTCTCGGGGAAAAGGAGGATCTGGATTCCGCGCTCCTCAGCGGCATAGACCTCGCTCATATGGGAGATAACGATCTTCGTGTTTCTGACGTCAAGACCGAGAACCTCGGCAATCTTTTCATATTTTACGGGATAACCTGCGGCAAAGAGTATTGCCTCGATAGCCGCCTCTATATTTTTTATTTGAACTACCTTTTCTTCCATATCTTCTCCTTTAATTTCCCTCAGTCTCTGCCATAGAGGGAGCCGTTGCAAAGAGCTCTTCCTCGTCTACCTCGTCGGTATTGGTGTTGATTATAAATTTCGTTTTGGAGCCAAGGATCGCATTGTCGTCGTCCGAGCCCTCCTCTGCAATTATGAGCTTGCGGGTTTTGATGAGCTCAAGCACGCCGAGGAAGGAGGCTATCACGTCGGGAAGGCTCGCCTCGCCCGAAAGCAGCTCCTCAAGAGAGGAAGCGCCTCGCTGCTCAATGCTCCTTATTATAGAAACTATCTTTATCTCAACGGGAATAATAGGCTTGCTTATCATAGGCTCAAACGCCGTGCTTGAGGGCTTGCGAAGGTTATTGTTGTAGGCAACTATCCTTCTTACCGCTTCGCATAGCGACATAACGTCCTGATCTGCAACAAAGGTCTTGTCAACGCTTATCTCATCGGTGTCCTTTACCATTCGCGCACTGTAATATGCGTACATGGGGGTGAGCTTCACCGCCGCCTCCTTTGCCTGCTGGAATCGAAGGAGCGCATCGGTAAGAGTCATCTTCGGGTCATCCTCGTCCTCTTGCTCCTTGGGAAGCAGAGTTTTCGTTTTGAGGAGCATAAGCTCACTTGCCATAACGATAAACTCGGATGCCACCTCCATATCAAGCTTCTGCGCCTCCTCGATATACTCGATATACTGGTCGCAGATAAGTGCGATAGGGATGTCGGTGATGCTTACCTTATTCTTTTGTATGAGAGTTAAGAGAAGGTCGAGAGGACCTTCAAACTGATCGAGCCTGTAGGTTACAGCTTCCATTTTTTACTCCATATAAGAAAGATTAAATTCTGAAAATCAAAAAGAGAAGATCCATGATCCCGTTTCTCACAAAGGAGAGCAGGGGGTCAAGAACGCCCACGAGGAGCAATACCATAATTCCGATAGAAATATATCTCTCGTATTTCATAACGCCGAAATAATATTTCGGGGGCAGGAACACGTAAAGAAGTCGCGAGCCGTCAAGGGGAGGCACGGGCAAAAGATTGAATACCGCAAGCGAGATGTTAAGGGAGATACCAAGCTGAATAAAGAGGTTTACCGCAAAAACAAGGTAATAATGAGTGTCGCTCGTGATATTCATGTAAGGCAAAACGATGGTAAATACCTTGTAGATCGCAGTGAAGATCACCGCAAGCAAAAGGTTAGATACAGGTCCTGCCGCCGCTGAGAGTGCCATATCGCGTCTTGGGTTTTTGAAGTGTCTCGTATTTATCGGCACGGGATTTGCCCAACCGAAGCCCGCAAGGAGCATACACAAAAATCCAAAGGGATCAAGGTGCTTGAGGGGATTGAGCGTCAGTCTGCCGAGGTTTCTTGCCGTCGGGTCACCGAGCTTGTATGCCACGTATCCGTGTGCCGTCTCGTGAACAGACAGTGCAAGCAGGATTATGGGGAGTGAGAGAAGAAGTCCCATTATATAGGTCTTCATATCTCCACCGCCGCTTAACATATTCAGTAACATTTTGTGTTATCCTTTCAAAATAAGGGGTTCAAATTTCTACCCCTTTGGGGTAATTTGTCGGGGAGTTTAGTAAGAAACAAACGTTTTATTGAGTTCCCACCTTAACGTGTCATCCTGAGCGCAGTCGAAGTTTTGGTGAGGGAGTGTCGGAAGGTCGACACGAGCCGAGCCAAAACCTGCGAGCATAGCGAAGCAGGGATCTATAAACGGGTTTTGATACCTTTTTGTGTGTTTGTAACGTCAATAAAATGTTACAAAAGATTAAGAAGGACTACAAAAAGCCAAAGTAGATCCCGCTGCGGCTTACGCCTTGCGCTTTCGCTTGTTCGCGCATCCCTCTTGCGCTCAACCC
>JAZQYP010000067.1:0-5748 GCA_045633625.1 Eubacteriales bacterium | reverse complement strand
CGGAGTGACGGAAGGATTGTAAAATATAGATTTAAGGTGAACAATCCCTCAGTCGCTATCGCGACAGCTCCCTTTACACAAGGGAGCCTTTGTAGTAACATTGCGCCAAACATTAAACAGTTCGATAAATCCCAATTTATTTGACCGTTATTCATTGTCGCGATATTTGATTCACAAAAATTTCAGGCTCGCGAGGCGAGCCTGAAAAAATTATTCAACCTTATCGATCGACGTGACGGTGATAACAAGAGTAACGAGCTCTGTGTTTATCTCTACCGTCTGTCCGGGTGCGAGGAATCTCGTTCCGTCAACGCAGAAGCCACCGTCCTCGGTGTAAAGACCCTTACATTCTATGCGTCCCTTCGCATCGATTCTCGTATCCTCATCGTAAAATACCTCTTTTACGTTTCCCGACGAATCAATAAATATCTCGGATGCGGGAGTGATGCTTAACACACTCTGATTTTCCGACTCACTTATAAGCACGCCGAAAAGCTCACCCGTATCGCCAAAATATACAACGTCACCTACGTTTACGTAAGAGGGCGTGGTGTATCTTATGTTATCAACCGAGAAGGAAACGGTGTATACCTCCGTTTCTTCCTCACCCGTAAGGCTTTCGACGATGTTAAATCTGAAATATACGCCAAGCACTACCGCAATAAGCAAAATTATTATAAGCGCGTCGATAACGTTGAAATGTGCGTTTCTCTTCGCACCCTGTGTGAATTCCTTTTTATTCATCAGCAGTACCTCCCTGCGCCTCGGCAACTCCTATACAGTATCCCTCACAAATGAAATTCGGGAATCGGAGCGACAGTCTCTCGCCCACCGCTATTCTTCTGTCACCGACGGTGTAGCCTACTCCCTCCTCGTACTCTGCCGTAACTGTCACGGTAACGAGAACGTTGTATTTGTCCTGATAGGTGGTATATCCACCCTCGTCGAGCTCCTCGTTATATCCGAGCACTCTGTAATGCGAGTTATTATCCACCGCCGCAACAGTGCCGAGCGCAAACTTCGAAACAGTATCAACAACTGTATCGTTCTCGCTTATATTATCCACAAAGTCTCTGTCGACCCCCGTGAATTCTACCGTATACTGTATGACCTGCGTCGATCCCGAGTTAAGACCTGCCCACAGGCTTGTCGGTGCAACTATATTTATTACGATCGCCACGAGAAGAAGAACTGCAAGTATTATAAGAACGTCAATAATATTAAAATGCCTCGCTCTGTCTCTTCTTGCAGATGCCTCGTCGGACATCTCATTTTTTATTCTTTTCATAAAAGGCGCTCCTTTCATTTCTCTATCTTTTAGAAAATATCAACGTCAGCCGAAGCCGTGCTCGACACCGTTCGGATGCCCTCGCGTACCATCTTCGTCTGTCCGACTCTTACCGCGGCGGTAGCTATTCCCATTACCACCCAGAAGAGGAAGAATACTCTGTAATTATACCATATATGGTCAAATGCTCCCATAACGAGCGCCGAGACGAGCGACGACAGTGCCGCCGTCACAAGACACGCAGATCTTTGCGACTCGGGCTTTTTGATATATTCAAGGGTCTTTTGTGAGAACAAGAAGATCATCACAAGGAATACCGCAAGTCCTATGATACCCATTCCGAGCCATATCTGCAAGAACAAGCTGTGCGCGTGCTCCGCAGACTCCATTCCCGCATATGCGTAGCTTGGATATACCTCCTCAAAGGCTGCGTTTCCGTATCCGATACCGCTGAAGAAATGCTCAAGCGCGGCTCTTATAGAGCCTCTCCACGTGTAAACTCTATAGAAGGTAGAGGAATCCGCCATATCCCCAATGCTGAGGAATCTATTGACAATGCTTGAGGGCAACACGATAGGAAGCACAGGGATTGCAAAGCATATCCACACAAGCGCCTTGAAGGACCTTCTCGTCCTTATAAGCATATAAAGCACCGTGCACAGTATGATCGCAAGCCAAGCACCTCTTGAGAAGGCGAACACTACGCAAAGAATGATGGAAAGGTTTGCAAAGCTCGACAAGAATCTTTCTCTGTTTGTCTTACATCTGAAGAAAAGATCGAGCGCAAACGGGAATATCATTACAAGGTAGAAGGCAAGCACGTTGGAGTTGTCGAAAAGGGAGACTACTCTGCCGGGGATATCCGAGAAATATTCGGTATCTATCCACTCAAGGCTCAGCTCTCCGAAAAGGTATTCCACAATACCGATGATCGACACCACCGTAGCCGAAGAAACGAGAGCTATGACGCATCTCTTGATCCAAAGCTCCGAGCGCATCATATTTGCCACAAGGAAATATACGAGCAAGAGCGTGCAGGCAAGCAGAGCCTCACCAAGAGAAGCCGTACCGCCCGCAGAGACGGCACCCGACAAAAACAGGATCGCCATAAAGATGATCACAGCTATATCAAGCAGCTCTATCTTTATTATTCTCTTTCCGCGTATGAGCTTGACTACCGCTCCTATCACCGTCAGACTCATAAGAAGCCCAAGCATCAACGAGGGATTATCCGCGAATGAGAAGAAGGGCAACGCGAAGAGTGAAACGAGAACTCCTATCTCGGGGGTTATTATTATAAGTGCCGCAAGAGAGGCAAGCACCAATGCAAGCACGACGTATATCGGGTCGATAAGCAAGGCAAGCGTGCCGCTTATTATACCGAAAACTATAGCCGCATTCGCGCGGAATCTCGACGATCTTGGAGTAACCTCAAAGGACTCATCCCTAAAGCCGAAGCAATCAACGAAGAGTGCTCTTGCACTGCGGCTCGAGCCTATCGCACCGCCCAAGCTGTCCTTCGAAAGCAGCAGCGGCATTGCGGCTATTACGAGTATCGCGCCAAAGATAATGAGGCTATAATCGGGGGCTGCCGAAAACTCGGTAAATCTACGCACAAAGTACGAGAAGACGGTGTAAAGTCCAAAGGTGAGCAGATAATTTCCGTACACCTTGAGCGGAGTGCTCATAAAATAACCGCCGAGCTTCTTTAGTGACCACAAAACAAATCCGTTTTCTATCTTCTCGGACAGCCAACCTCTTATCGTTCGACTGTATTTGTTAAGCGCACCGCTTCCGAACATATATTCGTTCAAATAGCCGCCCTCAAGTGCTCTTTGTTCGGAGGAATACGCGGTGAATATCTTGCCGAAAAAGCCACCGATAAGCGCTTCATAGATAGCGTTTGTCAGCTTGTCGAGCAGGCTCATTATTATGCCCGCCGTAAAGTAATACGACAAACCTCGGCGCTCTCGCCTCGGCTTTGGCTTCGAGTTATTCTCTTCTCCTGCGACGATCAATTCCTTTTCGTCCATACCGTTTCCTCCTTTCGTTTTATTTTTTGTATTTTTCAAAGAGATCGGGACGGCGCTCACGCGTGAGTCGCTCCGACTCCTCCTGTCTCCATTTGTCTATGTTCTCGTGGTGTCCCGAGATAAGCACGTCGGGCACCTTCACCCCGTGAAACTCATAGGGTCTTGTGTACTGCGGATATTCGAGCAGTCCTGACGATATGCTCTCTTTTTCGTGACATTCTGCGTCGGAGAGCACTCCGTCGCAAAGTCGCGCCACAGCATCGGTCACGATGCACGCGGGAAGCTCACCGCCCGTGAGCACAAAATCTCCGATAGAGATCTCCTCGTCGACTATCTCGTCGATAATTCTCTGGTCAACGCCCTCGTAGTGCCCGCAAAGGATGACCACGTGGTCGTACGAGGCAAGCTCGATCGCTTTTTTCTGATCAAATATTCTGCCGCGCGGCGACATATATATCACACGGCGGGTATAATCCCCCTCAAAGCTCTCGTCAGCCGCCTTTACTATTGCCTCAAAGCAATTGTAAATGGGAGGTGCTTGCATAAGCATTCCCATTCCGCCACCGTACGGCGTATCGTCAACGCGGCGGTGCTTGTCGGTGCTATATTCCCTTATATTGTGACATTCAAGCGTAATAGCCCCGCTTTTCTGCGCTCTGCCGATAATGCTCTCCCCAAGCACTCCCGACACAAGCTCCGGAAAGAGCGTCATTATATCAAATCTCATATCAATCAAACATTCCTTCGATGGGAGTAAGATAAATAGCCTTACCTACCTCGACTCTGTCCACAAATTCGTCAACCACAGGCACCATAACCTCGCCCTTCTCGGTCGAGACTACGTAAAGGTCGGACGCTCCGCGGTTGACTATATCTTTAAGTGTGCCATAGACCTTGCCGCTATTTGCGTCTATCACGTCACAGCCGATAATGTCGGCGATAAAGTACGCGCCCTTCGGGAGCTTAAAATCCTTCCTGTCGGCATACACCACAGTGTTTTTAAGAGCGATCGCCGCATCCATGTCGGTAACGCCGTCAAGCTCAAAAAGCACAAACTGCTTGAAAACAGAAGCCTTTTTGACCTTCATCTCGCGGTACTCTCTGCCCTCGAGGATATATATACGCTTCATCTTGGCAAGAACGTCGGGGCTATCGCACCACGACTCAAGCTTCACGCCACCGTAGCAGCCGTGTGTATTTATTATCTTTCCGCACTCAATATACTTCTTTTTTTCCATCATGCCTCCAAGCCATACTATCCCACTATATAATTATTCATTATAAGTATAACACACTTCGCGTATTTTTTCAACACTTTTGGAAATTTTTTAGCACACAGAGCAAATAAATTAAAATGTTTACAATTTGTTATTGCAAAATGGTAAATTATATGGTATGATAGGTTTAACAAATTTTTGGAGGAACATTATGGATTTTTTGGCACAATACGGCTCCATCATACTCATGGTGGTAATGTTCGGCGGTATTTTCTTCTTGATGAACCGCTCGCAGAAGAAGCAGGAGAAGGCTGTTAACGATATGCGCAACAATCTTCAGGTAGGCGACGAGATAACCACCATCGGTGGCGTTATCGGCAAGATAGTAAGTATCAAGGAAGAGACTATCACTATTGAGACAAGCCACGACCGCACCAAGATAAGATTCCACAAGTGGGCAGTAAAGTCGGTTGACGTAAGCGCCGAGGACGCTCAGGACTAATTAAAAAAACAAGCCGCAAATGCGGCTTGTTTTTTTGCATTTTTTCTCTTTTCGCACAATATATTTTAGTAAAAAACGCGAAAGGAATCAAAAATATGTCAATTCAAAAGAAAAAGCATAAACAGGCAAAGACAGAGGACTCTTCCCTTTCTACCCTTTTTCGCTCGTCGGCAAGGGGGGCGGCGATAGGGCTTCTTTTGTCGGTCGTGCTTGCCGTAGTTATCTGCGCCGCAATTTTGGGGCTTGACGACCCCGACGCGCTCATTTTTCCGCTCTCTCTCGCTGCTCTCTACGCCTCTGCGTTCATAGCGGGGCTTGTAGCAACCGCTAAAAACGGTGGCTCAGCACTCGTTTCGGGACTTCTCTCGGGTGGCATATTTATGCTCGTCTATATGCTCGTGTCCCTCTTCTTTCCCGCAGAGCTTTCGGCAAGGTACGGCATTTTCGCTTCCCTTTTATTCCGCGTACTGATAATCGTTTTCTCTATCCTCGGCGGATATGCCGCCACCGCAAAGCCGCACCGATCACACAAGCCAAAGAGAAGATAAATTGGGATTTATCGGTGTGTTGTGTAGGGGGATAAACGAGCGATTTCTACAAACACTGTAGGGGCGCGCACTGCGCGTCCGCTCGTGCTTCTTCGGTGTTCGTTGCGGACGGCCACATATTGCTTCGCAAAGGCTACGAACTTCGTTCGTGTGGCCGCCC
>JAZQYP010000066.1:0-12867 GCA_045633625.1 Eubacteriales bacterium | reverse complement strand
AGTCTGCAATAGCTGAAATTAAAGAGTCTATTCCGTCTAACTATGATGCCTTGGCTATTGAACATGGTTTTGATAAGATTTATAAAGAATGTTTTTCTAACGATATATGTTTGGATTCTATTACGGTTGAAAAGCTTAAGAATAAGGCGAAATATGTTGAAAATCAATACTATGCTTCCTTTGACCATGTGCGCCAAAAACTTGATCTTATGAAACAACAGTGTAATAAACTTGAACCGCTTCAAACCCAAATGAAAACATATCATGCAGCGTTAAAAAAATCGATTGACTCTTATCAAAAATTAGTTATTAAGCAGATTGAAATTCCGTTCTTTTTGTACTGTTCAAGATTATTACAATCCTATCAAGGCGGTCAAGGTGTGCTGATTGATAGCAAGGATAGCAAGATTAGATTTACTGCGCCCGGTGGAGAGCATGACATTTTATATACAATGAGCTCTGGACAATTGTCTGCAGTATTGTTGGCATTTTCTCTTGTTTTGAACAAAATATATTCAGGCAATAGCTTCAAAACATTGTTCATTGATGACCCTATTCAGTGTATGGATGATATTAATATGATTTCTTTTGTTGAACTTCTGAGAAGGGAGTTTTTCGATTCGCAAATCGTACTTTCTACACACGAGGACACTTTTGCTAATTATATTAAGTATAAGTTTTCAAAGTACAACATAAAAAGCCAATCCATAACATTGAAAACTGATGCACAGTGATTAATTAACTGACTTTTCAAAAAAATAAATCCACACATTTGTCATTCCACCGATTTTATATTATACTATCAGCGAAAGGAGATGAAGTAATATGGCAAACAAACGAGTGAACGATGACGGCTCTATGAAAGCAGTGATATATGCCCGTTATTCAAGCGAGAACCAGCGCGAGGAATCCATTGACGGACAAATACGCGAGTGTTACGCTTTTGCGAGAAAGAACAACATCAGCGTTGTTGCAGAATATATAGACCGCGCCTTTTCGGCAAAGACCGACCGTCGCCCCGATTTTCAACGTATGATCAAGGACAGTGCCAAGAAAAACTTCAATCTTGTGCTGGTATGGAAGCTTGACCGATTCGCACGAAATCGACACGATTCCGCACATTACAAGGCGGCACTAAAAAGAAATGGTGTCAAGGTCATGTCGGCAACCGAGGCTATTTCTGAAGGCTCTGATGGTATTCTCTTGGAGTCTGTACTCGAAGGTATGGCTGAATACTATTCGGCTGAGCTTTCCGAAAAGGTTTTGCGTGGGCATCACGAAAATGCTTTGAAATGTCGATATAATGGTGGAACACTTCCCATTGGATTTTCAATAGACAAGGATAAAAACTATCACATTGATCCAATCACCTCGCCGTACATCGTAGAAGCCTTTACGATGTACGATGAGGGGCGCACTATGAAGGAGATCGTTGCCGTACTAAATCAACACGGCCTTAAAAACCAGCGTGGCGGCGAGCTTAATCTGAATAGTGTATCGCGGTTACTTCAGAACCGCTTTTACATTGGAGAGTATAAATACCGAGAAGTTCTTGTTCCCGACGGAATCCCGGCGATTATCCCGAAAGACCTTTTCGATAGAGTACAAGAAAAGCTTGCGAAAAACAAAAAAGCTCCCGCACGACACAAGGCGGAAGACGATTATCTTCTGACAACCAAGTTGTTTTGCGGTGATTGTCAATCCTTGATGTTCGGTGAGAGCGGGACAAGCCAAAGCGGAGCGACGTACCATTATTACAAGTGCTCCAGCGCGAAAAAGAAAACGGGATGCAATCGCAAGCCCGTTAAGAAAAAGTGGATTGAAGATGCGGTGCTTGACCAAGTCAAGACGGTTCTCCATGACGATGTTTTCATTGGAGACGTAGTACACAAATATTTGGAGTATCAGCAACAAGAAAACACCGTCATTCCGTATCTCGAAAAGAGTCTTGCTGACACGCAACGCTCTATTGACAATCTAATAGCGGCTATCGAGCAAGGAATTATCACATCGTCCACTAAGCAGCGTCTTGAGACGTTGGAAGTGACTAAACGCGAGTTGGAAGACAAGATATTGATTGAAAATATGAAGCGCCCTCTGCGAACCGAGAGCGAGCTTTGGGCTTGGTTCCGCTATATGCGAAACTTTGATCTGACTCGCCTTGAAGAACGCAGACAGCTTATCGATGTTTTCGTCAATACAATAGTCCTTTATAGCGACCGCTTTTTACTTACATTAAACTTCGGTTACGGCTCAAAAACCGTGCTCTTTACGGACATTCCGTGTTCGGATAAAGTTGCATGTGGGCGACCAAAAAGCAAAGGGTAGGCAAATGCCTACCCTTTAATTTTTAGCTGAATATTACGGCTTGGGACTCGTAAATCTCAGATTTGCTTTGTTAGCGCTACAGTGAGCGATGTTCTTTACAGACAATAGTGCAAACATAGGTTCTGCGTCCTGTCACTTATTCTTATAATAAAGGTGAACAGGCAAGAAAATCACATATGCGCCGAGGCAGACGGCGGGCAGATAAAGCAGGGTGCTCACGTACCAGCCGAAGGTCTCCGAGATCCACTTGAACACGGCAAGCGACGAGTTTTTAGGGCCTATAAAGAACATATTTATGTCGCCGTCCGAGGGCACCCACAGGATAAGATTTATCGCAAAGGCTACCACGCAAAGCGCAAGGAAGGTTATTGCGGCGTATTTGTAATCCCTCACGGTCTTTGCACATCTGCCCGATGCGATGAGGTAAAAGCCTATAAAAATGAGGCTCAGATGCCATACAAATGCATGAAGCAGAAGGGTCAGATGCTCGTGTATTATTCCCGACGGCTCAACAAACGCCATAATGCCGCCAAGAAGATTGAACGTGGTCATAAATCCGTACATCCCCGCCTGCACCTTGCCTGGCTTTATAAGCGCGGCGATTATGCAAAGATACATCGGCACGCTGCAAAGCTGAAACGGAAAGATCCAGAAGGCGTACTCGTTATTTTCAACGTGAAAGTAGTAAAAAAGCTGCTTATATATCTCGGTGAACATCAAAAAAATGCCGACCGTAAGAAGAATCACCCTATTGCCCTTCTCACCGACGTTTCTGAGCTTCCACGCAAGGAAGGCGCAAACAGCAATACCAACAAACGTAAAAACAAGGTGAAACGGCCCATATGCGCGGGGCTCTATTATTTCCCACGCGGTTGCGTTCATTAAACTGTCAAGCCAACTCATTTTTCATCACTCCCTTGTTTTCTATTCTAATACTTATATCGAAATTTGTCAAGAGGCACTTCCCTTTTTATTGACACGTTCCGTCTTTGGTGGTATAATATTGACAATACCATTCAAGGAGGCGCCTATGAGTGAAAATTCGAGCCTGAAAATCAGCGCACGTGCCTTTATTTCCTCTTTAATGATCCTCCTCGTCCTTATGATAGCGGCGGGGGCTCTCACATATATTATACCGACGGGAAGCTTTGAGAGAGTCGAGGTAGACGGCAACGTTTCCATAGTTCCCGACACCTTCGAGTTCACCGAAAAGGGCGGCTACCCCGTTTGGCGTTGGTTCACCGCCCCTGCCGAGGTGCTCATCAGCACCGACGCTGTGACGGTCATTTCGATAATCGTCTTTATTTTCATAATCGGCGGCGTTTTCACAGTCCTTGACAAGTGCGGAATGCTCCACTATATTATGGGCGTTCTCGTGCGCCGTTTCTCTGCCTCAAAATACAGGCTTATGGCAATACTTGTGCTCTTCTTTATGCTCTTTGGCTCGGTTTTCGGCATCTTTGAGGAGCTTGTGGCACTTGTGCCGATAGTTATAGTTCTTTCGTACGCGCTTGGCTGGGACAGCCTTGTGGGACTTGGAATGAGCGCGCTTGCCGCCTGCTTTGGCTTTGCCTCGGCAACGCTCAACCCCTTCACACTCGGTGTGGCACAGAGCGTGGCAGGACTTCCTATCTTCTCGGGACTTCTTTTCAGGGTGATCGTGCTCATTATCTGCTACGTAATACTTTTTTCCTTCCTCTACAGATACGCAAAGAGGATAGAAAAGGACCCGACACGATCCCTCATTTACGCCGAGGACAAGACCTCGCGCGAGAAGTTTTCCGACCCACAGGGGCTTGAGATCCTACCAAACGAGAAGGAGCTTTCCCTTACCGTAAAGATCTTTGCCGCGTCAATAATTCTCGTCATCCTCTACGTTATCGTCGGCTTCTTTCTCCCCGCCCTCTCGTCATATTCTATGGTCGTTATGGCGCTTCTTTTCCTTGTCGGCGGACTTGTCGGGGGCGCGGTATCGGGCTACGGCGGCAATATTCTGCGTGATTTTGCAAACGGAGTTCTCGGAATTGCACCGAGCGCAATTCTTATCCTTATGGCGATGTCGGTAAAGCTCATTATCTCGAACGGCGAGATAATGGACACGATTCTTTATTACATTTCCTCGTCGATCTCGGGAATGGGCGAGTACGGCGCGGTAATTATGATATACCTCGTAGTGCTTATGCTCAATTTCTTCGTGGCATCGGGCTCGGCAAAAGCATTCTTACTTATGCCCCTTATCACGCCGCTCTCCGAGCTTGTCGGACTTAACACGCAGATAGCAGTACAGGCGTTCTGCTTTGGCGACGGTTTTACGAACATTCTCTATCCCACAAACCCCTTGCTTATGATAACGCTCGGCATCACAGTCGTCAGCTACCCCAAGTGGTTTAAGTGGACGATGCCCCTTCAGCTTTTGATGCTTGCCATTAACATACTTATACTCTTTCTTGCCGTTCTTATCGGCTACGGTGGATAAAATGAAATTTTCTTCCTTTTTACATTTTGCAAAGTTCGGTATAAAAACCGTGCTCTTTAAGAAAAAAGAACCTATTCTCGGCACTGTGATCATCACTGACAGATGTAATCTTCACTGCAAGCACTGCTCAGTAAACAACATAACTGCTGTTATTCACCCTTATGAGCAGGTAAGAAATGAGATGCAGACGCTTTTTGATATGGGTGTGCGAATCCTCTTTTTCTGCGGAGGCGAAACTTTTTTGTGGCGCGACAAAGACAAGACTCTCCGTGACCTCGTTATCGAGGCAAAGAAGATCGGCTTTCTTATCGTAAATGTCGTCACAAACGGCACCTTCGAGCTTGACTTGCCTGAGGCAGACCTCATTCTTCTCAGTCTTGACGGTGACAGAGAGCATCACAACGAAATTCGCGGAGATACTTACGACGCGATCCTTGCAAATATTGAACGCGCGACGAGCGACAATATCTGCTTTTACATGGCGATAAACAAGATAAATCACGGTGTGGTTCGCCACGTGTGTGAGCTTGCGCGTGATACGAAAAACGTGCGTGCCGTCTCCTTTAATTTTCACACTCCCTACCCCGACACACGTAATCTAGCGCTCACTAAAGAACAAAAAGCCGAGTGCTGTGAGGTCATTAAGCAATTGATGAAGGAAGGCGCGCCCATCTTTAATCTGAAGAGCGCATTCAAGCACCTTATAAACAACACGTTCCCCACCCCATGTCACCAATGCCTTGTTATCGAAAACGGCAAGATAAGCACCTGCGGCAGATGCATTGACGTGGACGGTCTTTGCGCAGAATGCGGATACTTTTTTGTGGCGGAATACACACTTTTGTTTGGCGGAAATATCAAAGTAATATTTGAAATGCTCCGCACCTATCTTAAATACGTATGAGTATTATCACATCTCTGACACGCGCGTGGCTCACGCGCACAGCTAAGCCTTTCATATTCAAAAACGAATATGACGAGAGACTGAATTTCTATGACCTCGATCAACTCGGACTCTATATTCACATTCCCTTCTGCAAGTCTATTTGCTCCTTCTGCCCCTATTGTAAGGTAGTTCACGAAAGGGAAACAGCGGACAAGTATATTGATGCGCTTATTCGTGAAATTCGCCTTGTTGGCGGCACTCTCAAGAATAAAAAGCGAGTAACCAGCCTTTATTTTGGAGGTGGAACTCCCGCGCTTGTGGCAGATAGAATAAAGGAAATAATTGATGTTATAGGCGAGTATTTTGTTATTACAGAGGGAGTGGGGCTTGAGCTTCACCCCGACAATGTGACTGTCGAAACGCTCTCGACGCTAAAAAACGCAGGAGTCACTAAAATAAGCATTGGTATTCAGTCATTTCTTGAGAAATATCAAGGATTGCTTGGCAGAAAGGCCGTTGACACCGAGAAAATGGCGGCATCACTGCGAGAGGTGAAGTTTGAGACGGTCTCTATGGACTTTATCTTTGCCCTTCCCACGCAGACTAGGGATGATCTAATTTCCGACGTTAATAAGGCATTCTCGATCGGCGCTAACCACGTGGCGATATATCCTTTTATCGACTTTTCTTTCACGAAAAGTGAGCTTCCCACAATGAAAAAGCGCCAAAAGAGATGTTTACTTGACGACGTGACAAATCATCTGCTTGACAAAGGTTACGTTCGCGACTCCATTTGGACCTTTTCAAGCGAGGCTGGCGCGAAATATTCATCTATGACACGAGATAATTTTCTCGGATTTGGTTGCTCAGCTACCACCCTTCTTTACGATCAGTTCAAGATAAACACCTTCTCGGTCGAGGAATATATAAAGAGAATTAACCAAAATAAGCTTCCCACATCCTTGACTATCCACTTCAGCGCGCGTCAGCGAATGGTCTATTTTCTATTTTGGACGGCATACAGCACGCGGGTAGATCCACGTGATTTTGAGCAATTCTTCGGTGTACCATTAAAGAAAATGTACGGTTTCGAAATATTTCTCGCAAAGCTCCTTGGATTTATCACAGAGCGTGACGGTGTGTACGAAATGACGCTCAAGGGCGCATTTTATTACCACTATTACGAAAACTTCTACACCCTCTCCTACATCGACAAAATGTGGGGCATTATGAAAAACGAAGCATTCCCAAAGGAAATCAAGCTATAAAAAAGAACCGATTTTATCGGTTCTTTTTTAGTCTCTGCAGATATTCCTTTTGCTCTGCGGTAATGCGATAACTCTCGCGCGCCTTTTGTATGGTCTTGTTATGCACCCACGTGTCGAATGTACCATTCTCGACATACAAAATAGTGCTATCCCACCTCTTCGCAAGCGCGGTGGCAAAATACCACGCAACCATCATTTTTACGTAATATTCTTCACGACGCACAGCCGCCACCAAGGCAAGATGCTCCTCGCTGAAGTTTTCGTCAAGAAAATAGGTCATAAGCATCTCTATACCAAAACGGACGGTGTATTCTTTGTCCGACTCAAGCCACTTTTTTATATACGGCATAAGTCTCGCAGCATTTTTCTTAAAGCACTTGGGGCGGAGTGAGTCACAAGTAGACCAGTTGTCAACGTAAGGCAAAAACTCCTCCACTTTACTGATACAAGCATCGAAATCGCGTATTTCGCAAATAAGAAACGCGTGGAGATTATTTTCCTCAAAATACTTGTGCGGAAGCGCCGATAAAAACGGTTCGACGTCCTCCTTACTCAGCTCCCTGACATAAGCGCGGAGCGCAGGTATTCTTACGCCGAGAACACTGTCTTTGTCAACGCTTGGCATAAGTGAGGAGGAAAAATCTCTATATTTTGGCTCGGAGAGAGAAATGAGCCTCTGACGTATCGCCCTTCTCATTTTGCAAGATACAGCTCGGCATAGTGCGCCGCAACTGCGCCGTCAGCCGCGGCTGTGACCACCTGTCGAAGCTCCTTTGTACGCACGTCACCTGCCGCAAACACGCCCGCGGCGCTCGTTTTCGTGTCCTCGCCCGCAATCACGTAGCCGTAATCGTCAAGAGCTATCTGCCCTGCAAAAAGGCTTGTCACGGGGTCGCGCCCGATGCTCACGAAGAGTCCGTCAAGCGTGATCTCGCTTATCTCGCCCGTCTTTACGTTCTTGATCTTAGCACCCGTGAGCTTCTTCTCAAAGAGAAGCTCCTCTACCGTGCTATCCCACAAAAACTCGACGTTCTCGGTCTTCATAAGGGGCTCGTGATATATTCTCGTCGCGCGCAAAGTGTCTCTGCGGTGGATAAGATAGACCTTCTCGCAGATGCGCGAAAGATATGCCGCATCAGCCGCCGCCGAGTTACCTCCGCCAACGACCGCAACCGTCTTTCTGCGGTAGAGCATACCGTCGCAAACGGCGCAGTATCCCACGCCACGTCCGACAAGCTCTGCCTCGTGTTCGATCCCGAGGTGTCTGTGCGACGCACCCGTGGCAATGATTACCGTCTTACCGAAGAACTCGCCGCTATCAGTCGTGATAGTCTTGATATCACCCTCAAGCAAGACGGACGTCACCTCGGTCTGTACCGTCTCAGCACCGTATTTCTCGGCTCCCTTTTTCATCTTGTCGCCAAGGCTGAAGCCGTCGATTCCCTCGTCAAAGCCGGGGTAATTGTCAATGACCGACGTCTCGGTCATCTGTCCGCCCGCCGAGAATTTCTCAAGCACGAGGGTGGAAAGTCCCGCGCGTGCCGCATAAAGCGCCGCCGTATATCCCGCAGGACCGCCACCTATCACAATCGTATCGTATACCTTCATCTTACTTGATAAGCGCTACTACCTGAGCCTTGGGGATCGCGCCCACCGACTGATTGACTACCTCGCCGTTCTTAAGAACGAAAAGGCTGGGAATGCTCATTACGTCAAATTTTGCCGCGAGCTCTTCCTCATTGTCAACGTTTATCTTGCCGACCTTTATCTCGGGGTGCTCCTCTGCCACCTCGTCAACGATGGGCGAGAGCATACGGCAAGGACCGCACCAGGGTGCCCAAAAGTCAAGAAGCACGGGTCTGTCACTCTTTACTACTTCATTCTCAAAATTTTCTTTTGTGATCTCAATAACTGCCATGATTTTTTCTCCTTTATGAGTTATATTCTTTTACTTTTTCAATAATATATTCAAGGGTTTCTCCGTCAAGAGCTCCCGAATAATAGGTGTAAAGATCTCCGTTCGACGCTATAAAGAAGGTCGTCGGAAAGCTTGAGACGCCATAAGTGTAAAGGGCGTCCTGTTCGGTGTCGTAAAGCACGTCGAACTCAAAGCCGTTCTCGGCTATATATTTTTTTGCCGTCTCGACGGTCTCGCCGTTCGTTCCCGTCGCATTCACCATAAGGAACTTTACGTCGGGATATTTTTTTGCGATCTCATCAAAATCGGGCATCTCCACCTTGCAGTAGTAGCACCACGTTGCCCAGAAATTGAGCACTATCGGCTTGCCGAAATAATCAGAGAGGTTTACGGCATTGCCGTCAGCATCATAAACGGTGAAGTCGGGTGCAAGGTACTCGCTGACCTGCCCCTCCGATTCGGGTGTGTCCGACTCGGGAGCGTCCGATTCGGGAGCATCTGAGTCGGGCGAGTTCGTTTCGGTAAGGTCTGTATTTGTCTCGGGCTCGGGTGTCTCAGAGCCGTCAGGCTCCTCGGTTTCTTCCCTTGTATCGCTCTCGCCTTGTTGCGGGATCGTAGGAAGAACGGGCACGTCGGGGCGAAAATCCTTGGCAAGAGAATTATACAGTGCATAAACACCTGCCATAAGTGCCGCGCATACTACGAGCGCTATTATCCAAATTATTATTTTTTTCATATTCTCATCCTAATATCATTAAGAATCTGCCGAGGAGTCCTGTCATCATAAGAACTCCAACGACGATAAGAAGCACACCGCAGATAATATTTATCACGCCGTAATGCCTTTTGATAAATCCAAACGCACCCTTGAGCTTATCTATAAGCAGTGCGCTTACTATAAAGGGTATTCCAAGACCCATTGAGTAAAGAAGGAGCATAATTATCCCCTTGAGCGTCTCGCCCTGCTGTGCGACCAGCATAAGCGCTGAGCCGAGAAATGCCCCGACGCAGGGTGTCCAGCCGATCGAGAAGACTATTCCGAAAAGCAGAGTCGAGAAAAATCCCATTTCCTTTTTGCCGACGCCATTCTTCATTCCCCTGAAAATATTGAGCCTCAATACGCCGAGGAAGTTAAGACCGAAGAATACCACCACAAGTCCCGTGACGATATTTACGACCGTCTGATATTTTGTAAGGAGGGATCCAAGCGTTCCCGCAAGCGCGCCGAGAGCCACAAACACGAGTGTAAATCCCAGCACGAAGCCAAGCGAGTTTATAAGTGTTTTTTTAGTGCTTCTCTCCTCCTTGCCGCCCGCAAAATACGTTACGTATATCGGTATCATCGGCAAAAGGCAGGGGGAAATAAACGTTATTATTCCCTCAAGAAACAGAAGTATATATTCCATAAAGGATTCCTTTCTAACCTAAAAAGTGATCGAATGCGAGCATTACCGCAAAGCCCACAAGGAGCGCATAGGTCGCGCCTCGCTCGCTTCCGTGAGCGTGCGTCTCGGGAATCATCTCGTCGCTTATCACGTAGAGCATCGTGCCACCCGCAAAGGCAAGTGCAAAGGGCAAGATCGCCGTCGAAATGCTTACCGCGAAGAAGCCGAGGAAGGTACCGAGAACCTCAACTATGCCCGTAGCGAGCGCTATGAGGAAGGTGCGTCCCCGTCTCATGCCCGCCGCTATCATCGGGGCGATTATTACCATTCCCTCAGGGATGTTCTGAAGCGCGATTCCCGCCGCAACGGTGAGTGCCTGCGCATCGTTTCCCGTGCCGAAGCTGACGCCCGCGGCGATTCCCTCGGGAAGATTGTGTATCGCTATCGCTATGACGGAAAGAAGCACCTTATCTATCTTTTCCGTCTTATCAGGGTGCGATTCAATATCAACACCCGTTATCTTGTGCAGATGGGGCACAAGCTTGTCTATAACGTTAAGGCAGACGGCACCCGCAAAGATGCCCGCCACAGTTATCAGTATCGAAAAATCATCTCCATACTCAAGAGATGGGATTATGAGTCCTATGACCGCCGCCGCAAGCATCACGCCCGCCGCGAAGGAAAGAATTATATCATTTACTCGGTGAGAGGGCTTTTTTATAGCAAATCCAAGCAACGCGCCGACTACTGTCGCACCGCCGACGCCTATTGCCGTAAGTATCACAGGCTGCATATTCTTCTCCTATTGCTTTTCTTCATCTTAATGATACAACACGTTGGATCAAATGTCAATCGTAAAATTCAGGTAACGCAAGATACCGAACATTATTTTAACGGCAAAAGGGCACGGTTCCCGTGCCCTTTTCAGTTATGAGATGCTTCTCCCCTTCTCCGTTCTTGCGGACACGGAGGTGCATTCGGAGCACGGAGGAATTTGGCTGCCGAGGGAGAGCTCATATTCTAATAAATACGGAATTTCTTGTCCCGAAATTGAGTTAGCCTCTGCTAACTGATATAATTATACCCCATAACCACCCGCTTGTCAACACATTTTTGGCTCTTTTTTTAAGTTTGTTAAATAAAAACAAAATCGGTTAGCCAAAACTAACCGATTTTTGTATATTCTTAATAAGACTCTATCTTAATAAGCTTTTAAGGCTTTGATAAACGCCCGCCGACCAACCGAGCATTCTCGGTGTTCCGTACTCGCCCACCGCCTCGGAGTTTCCGTCGCGCACGTTATACTTCTCCCACAGATGTCCTGTCTCTGCAAAGCATTTTTCGACGAGTGAGACGTATTTTTTTGCAATACGCAAAGCATCATCGCGCCGTCCGCATCTTAACAGTGCCTCAGCCGCGAGAAGCTGCAGGGGTGCCCAACCGTTATTCTCTCCCCACTGAAAATTACCCTCGCAAGCCACCGTTGCCTGAAGTCCGAAATCAAGCTCAAGCGCCGAAAGAAGGATATCCATTCCCTGTCCGTCATCCACAAGTCCCACGAACTGCGGGAAGAAGGACGCACAGGAGATCACCGCACTCTTTTTGTTCTCGGTATAGCTATAATCATAAAACACTCCGTCCTCAGCGCGCATAAGAGCCATCATTTTCTCTTTTCTTGCCTCGGCACGCTCGGCGTATTCGCGCTCGCCCGTATGCTTGGCGATAAAGGTCTCGTCAAACCACAAAAGACAGTTGAGATCGATAGCATTATGCTCAAGGCATCTGCCACCGAAGCGACCGCAGAAATCCCAGCCCGACTCTGCCTCGGCATAGACGTTTCTGCCCATATATTCGACCTCACCCTGAAGGGCGATACCCGTGCGGTCGCGGTACATATTGTAGCCGCGGATATATGTCTCTGCGTCTGCGTCGCAGGAATAGTGTGCAAGTCCGTTCTCAGCGGTGCGCTTATTATACCAGAAGTCAAGCTCAAGCTTTAGCGCCTCAAGCCCCTCGCAGAGCATCTGATCGTCAGCCGTTGCATCGTAGTAATCCGAGAGCATCAGACCGAAAAATGCGGGCTGTGAGCGATTTAACATTCTCTTTCTTGTGCCGTTCGGGATATGACCGTATTTTTTTATCATATAGATAAAGTTTTTAAGGTTTCCCCTGACTGCCTCGCTACGCCCCGAAAGAAGCAGTCCGCGATTCGCAAAATACGTATCCCAATAATAAAGATGCACGAAAATATCGCCATCGCAGGGCACGGTATAAGGATAGGGCAACCAAAGAGTGTCATCCTCTCGCACCTCGTCCTCGCACCAATCGGTACGGCGAAGCGTTTTCTCCCATCCGTCAAGTATATATTTTTCAAGTTCCTTCATATAGTCACCCCCAGATCACCTTGATTATATCATATATAACGGGCAAAATCAATAAAAGTCCTCAAACATAATATACAAAAGTTCAAATTTTGATTTATCGGTGGGTTAAAAAGAAGAATCCCCCCAAGACGAAGCCTTCCCCTTGAGGGGAAGGTGGCACGAGCCATAAGCGAGTGACGGATGAGGTGTTCGAATATCAAGCAACTACTCATCCACCGCTGT
>JAZQYP010000065.1:0-206693 GCA_045633625.1 Eubacteriales bacterium | reverse complement strand
GAGGTGGGCGCCGCCAAATGGCGGTGGACGTCCACGCGCTATGCTTGCCCCAGACGCGAGCGTCGGGAAAGCAGAAAATGCAACTTGATATATTTAAGTTTTTGTGCTATAATATCTTTGAAAATCAAAGCGAAACTATGCTTTGCCTCAACAAACACTTCGTGGAATTATTTTTGAAATTTGATATAATAAAATCACAAAAGCGCTTTTGAATACTTTTGGGAGGACAATTATATGTCTATTGGAACAACCATTAAACGTCTTCGTCGAGAGAAAGATATTACGCAGGAACAGCTTGCCGAGTATCTTGGAATTACGTCGCGAGCTATTTCTCAGTGGGAGTGTGATCGAACTGCTCCCGATATTTCCCAGCTCCCCGCACTCTGTCATATCTTTGATGTTTCATCGGATGTTTTGCTCGGAATCGATATTGAAAAGAATAACGAGGAAATAAAAAAATATTTAACCGAAGCAGCCGAACTTGTCTATCAAGGAAAGTGGTCAGAGCGTACCGCGCTTCTCCGCAAAGCAAACCAAAAATTCCCACGAGATTATAAGATCATGCAAAGCCTTGCCGATTCGTTGGTATGCGAGTATTCTCGAAAAGGCATCAAGGAATATGACGAGATTTTTGATCTTTGCAATCGAATTCTTGCGGAGTGTACTGACAGTAACATTAGATACGAAGCTATCGATACATTGGGAACTGCTTACGGATATGCAGGAAAAAAAGATAAAATGTTAAAGCTGGCCGAGGAAATGCCTCGCACCCACTTTTCGTATGAAAATTTTATGATGTACCGTTGGAAAGGGGATGCCGACTTTGAGGAGTTTCAAGAATATCTATTTTCTTTGATTCATAGTACTGCTGAAATGATCAAACTCGCAGTTGTTCAGAGACACGATAATGGAGAGTTTATTTATACTCTTGACGACAGAATGCATTTGTGGAAAACAGAAGTAGCCTTTCTTGAATTGCTTTTTCCCAATGGAGATTATCAAATTACAGCACAGCTTGGTGAAAGTGCCTGCAGTTTTCTGTGTACCGCATATTTGAGAAAGCAGAACTATGAAGAAGCATGGAGCTGGTTGGAAAAAGGTGCCGATTTTGCAATTCATATGGACACCTACGATTTCGATGCCGCTCATACCTCGCCCATTCTTCGCGGCTACTCAAGTGGCGGATGGATTATGGAAGCTGGGGGCAATCATTCGCAATCTATGCTTGAATGGTTGACAAATGACGATGAGGCTGCCGTTTTGCGTTCCGATACCCGTTATGAAGTGCTTGTTGATCGATTGAAAAGGGTTGCGAAAAAACCGTAAATTCTCGCCCCGCCTTATGCGGGGCTTTGCTTTTTCGTCCACATAAGCAGTGCTTGTCAGGAAAAGAAGACAGACTTTCGGGACGCACAAATCAAAGGCTCCCTCCGGGAGGGAGCTCCCGACGAAGTCGGGTGAGGGAGAGCGCGTTGCGATATAATCAGTACAAATCCAAAGTCGCGCGGGCTCCTTCCGTCACGCTTCGCGTGCCACCTTCCTCCCGGAGGAAGGCTATGTTGCCGACCGACAGTACATCTAAAAGGTGTAACACATTATACCTAAACGGGTAATACGCGTAAAAAAGGACAGAGAACGTAAAAATTCTCTGTCCTTTTGTTGTAGGGGCGAATCACGAATCGCCCGTTTGATTTTTGTAAGATTTTTGGCGGGCGATTCGTGAATCGCCCCTACGAGTTTGATTTTCTCTCGGCAGGTAAACCTGCTTTATGGAAGGCTCCCCTTGCCGCCCTTTTTTATTCAGATATATCTTTTATTTTTTCTTTGAAACAAATACTGTGCAGGTTCCAAGGATCGCTACAAGCGCAACTCCAATTGCCGCAACAGATCCACCGCATCCGCTCTCTGCAACGGGCTCGGTCTGAACAGGTGTTGTCTCTGCGGGAGTTGTCTCCGTAGGTGTTGTCTCAGCAGGTGTTGTTTCTGCAGGTGTTGTCTCTGCGGGTGTTGTCTCAGCAGGTGTTGTTTCGTCAGGAGCATCGTTGCCTGCAAGAAGCATTACGTGAGGATACATATCGACGGACTGATAAGAGGTGCGGTACTGATCGTGAATACCAGCAAGACCATCTGTGTCAAATCCAAAATACATCGTTTCGTTTCCGCCCGACGTAACTCTACATCCAAAGAAGATCTTATCTGCATCGCCGTTCTCGATCATATCTCTCTTGATAGCGATCTCGTATACTGTCATCGCATTGTCGTCGACTGTCTTATACTGCGTTACGTATTTCGAGCAAAGTCCCTCTGCCTGAGGAGGAATTCTCGTAGATGAGTCAAACTCATATCCCCACGGATATACCTCGGGAACACCCGATGTAATTCTCGGTATATAGTACATATACTGCTCGTTGATCTTTTCATTAGCACCTATAAAGAAGCTTACCGAGTCGCCGTATGCATCATAAGAGGAATCCTTTACCTTGACGGCAAAATAGAAATTATCCGCGTCATAGCTTGAGTAGATCTCAATATCGGATACGTCGGTCTTCTTTGTGGGATCGTCGTGGAAGAAGTAATCGTTCTCTTCGTCGGTCTTTGTGCTTATGTTATTAAACACAAGATTATACTCACCATTCGTGATCTTACCGTCGATCTTGGGCGCTTTGGTTGTAGCCTCACCTGCATTAATATGAATCTGACCGCCATCGGTAAGCTCGTAAGCACTATCGGGAATACTGGGCTTAGCTATCTTTTCTTCTCTTGTTATCTCACAAAGCTTACAGGTATACAGCATTTTGCCCTCGCTCGCATAGGTGACCTTTTTCGTTGCCTTACCGTCATCCCACTCGTGCTTTGTATCAACGCTATATGCACAATCGCACTCACCTTTATGTGTGCCGTCAGTGGAATTATCATTCGAGGAATACTTATACTCGTGCGCTCTTGTCGTTTTTGTGCCACAAGAGCATTCTCCATCACAAGTGTCAGCATCTGCCTTAGTCCAGGAATATACGTGTGCGCCGATTCCAACAGCACCGCAAAGCTCACACTCACCTCTATGAATATTATCATCTATTTTCTCGCCAACAGGAACTATATGCTCCGACTTGTTTCCATATCCGCAGTCAACACACTGTCTTTCGTGAGTTGTCTCAGAACCAGCAGTGGGAACGTAGCCGTCACCGAAGTTATGCTCGGCATAGCCATTGAGGTAGCAGGTCTTGCACTCAAGCTCGTGAGTTGCATCGTTATACTGCGCCGCGTCACCGTACGTATGCTTATGATCGGTGCCAACAACCTTAAAGGTAAGTCTCTGAGGCACGTGGTCTGAATAGGTATATGTAGCAAGATTCTTTGAAGAATCAAATACCTCAACCATCGTCTCATACTTTATAGGAGCGATTCCCACAGTAGAGATCATAGCGTGGTCGATAACACCGCTTGATGCGTCATTTGTCTCTGAGGGCTTCTTTGTAAGGCTATTATGCGTTTGGTAATTGCTTCCGACAACCTCCTTGGCAACCTCTCTTGAGGTGAGAAGAAGCTCACCGAGCTTAAACTCGGAGTAAGCCATAGGATAGTGTGCAGGATCGGGAGCAACGTTGTAGTCACCCATCATAACGAGAGGCGCATTGTGCGTTTTCTCTATGTTCTTCATAAATGCAACGATCTCGCGTACCTGTGCTGCCTTTGCGCTATCGTTATTGCTTCCCGAAACTATATGAGTGGAGGAAACTGCGAACTTGTCGCCGCTTGCCTTATCCTCAAGAACTGCCCAACAAAATACGAAGGGATACTCATAATAATTGGGGTCACCGCCGTAACGAACAACACCCGAATCAATTACGTTGAACTTTCCTGCCTTGATATAAAGAGGAGTTCTTACACCCTCAACGTCCCACTTGGTGGTATCAAGAACGGAAATGTATCCAATATCCTTGAAGGTCTTTATACCGTTAGCGGTAGCATATCCCTCAAAATCGTCTATAAGGTAGTGCCAACCGAGGTCGCACTCCTGAAGCGCAACAACGTCGGGGCTGTAATGCTGAAGTGCCGCAATAAACGTTTCGTAACGGGCAGTAGGCTTGATCTCATAGGGAGCGCTCTCATTGAGCTTATTCTCCTGTATGTACGCCTGAAGGATGTTATTACCCCACATTGTGTACGTGGTCTCGCCCTTAGATGCCGCAGATACGGCAAAGGGTATTACCGAGACGAGCATAATCGCTACGAGGAAAATGCTGATAATCTTTTTCATAACTTTTCTCCTTTTATATTGTTCTTAAACAATTTCTTATTGCCGTGAGGAGCTTTCTTTCAGCATCCTCTATATTTTGCGCCTCAATGGTACACCCCGAAGCGCGTTTATGTCCGCCTCCGCCAAAGGTTGCCGCCACGCGAGAGACGTCAATATCACCAACAGAGCGAAGAGATGCTCTGAAAATGCCATTATTTTCGCTTTGTCTTATAAATGCCGCAACCTCAACACCCGAAATTGAGCGAGGAATGTCGATAACTGCACCCATTACGTCATCTGTAAGTCCAAGTGAGTATTTTATCGAGTAAGGTATCGAGGCAATAGCAATTCTTCCCTCATCGTAGAGATTTATTCTTCTCGATGCCTCTCCCTCTGCCCTTATCTGCTTAAGAGACTTTGAGGAGAACAGCAGGTGATTTATCTTTGCCGCGTCAATTTCCTTAGACAGAAGCTCTGCCGCGATCATATGAGTCTCGGGAGTGACGTTTGCATACTTGAAGCATCCCGTATCGGCAGACAGTCCCGCGTAAATATACTCGTATATCCTTGGCGGCACTTCATAAATATAGCCACGGCGCTTCATTTCCTTTACGATCTTATAAATGATCTGAGCCGTTGCCGCCGCATCAGGCTCAATATAATTGTCTGCATAGACCTTTCCCTCTTCGTGATGGTCTATCATAATATCCACGTCTCGGCGGAACGCATTGTAAATCTCTCCAAGCTGTTCGGGAGACGCACTGTCAACGCTGATAACTCTTTCGTGACCGATATCAAGCCCATCATCAAGAAGCACACTTCCCTGTGAGAACTCGCTGATAAAGCGGAGGTGAGGAGGCACTTCGTCCGAGCAAGCGCAAATAGTCTGAATTCCCATAAGATTAAGCAGCTCACGAAGTGCAAAGGCAGAGCCTACTGCATCTGCATCCGAACGGATATGATAGACTATCACCGTCCTTTTCTTCTCGGCAAGCCTATCGCAAAGCTCTGAGAAGGAAAGCTTCTTAAATTCAGTCATTCTCTCCCTCCTCGATGTCATCCGAGAACTCTATTCCCTCAAGCAGCTTTGCGATATGCGCACCGTGCTCTATTGAATGGTCCTCAATAAAGGAGAGCTCGGGCGTCATACGCAGATTCATTCTCTGCGCAAGCTGACGGCGAATAAATCCTGCCGACGAGCGAAGTCCTGCCGCTATCTCCTTTTTTTCCTTGCTGAGCGAGGAATAGAATACCTTTGCATATTTTAAGTCGGGGGTCGCGTCAACTGCCGTAACGCTGATAAACGCCGAGGAGAGTCTTGGGTCCTTTACCTCGCGGAGAATTCCCGCTATCTCCTTTTGCATCTCGTCGTTTATTCTGCCGATCCTGTGTTTTGCCATTTTTTATCCTTTCTGCAGATCCTTGTCTGCACAAACATTCTTCCATTTAATATTTTACCACACATTACACTCAAAATCAACATATAAATAAAAAAATCACCGAACGGATTTTCCGTTCGGTGATCTGTTTTTTTACTGTGCCGCGTCAACGATAGCCGCGAATGCCGCGGACTTGAGGGACGCGCCGCCGATAAGACCGCCGTCAACGTTGACCTTCGAAAGAAGCTCTGCCGCGTTCTTGTCGTTCATAGAGCCGCCGTACTGAACGGTAACGGTCTCTGCAACGTCAGCGCCGTACATCTCAGCGATAGCCGCACGAACGTAGCCGTTACCCTCGTCAGCCTGATCAGCAGTAGCTGTCACGCCCGTACCGATAGCCCAAACAGGCTCGTAAGCCACGATAACGTTACCGAGCTGCTCTGCAGTTACGTTTGTAAGAGCCATCTTTGTCTGGAACTTGAGAAGAGTCTCGGTATAACCAAGCTCTCTCTCTTCAAGTGTCTCACCTACACAAACGATAGCCTTAAGACCTGCTCCGAGTGCCGCAAGTGTGCGGAGGTTTACAGTCTGGTCTGTCTCGCCGAAGTACTGACGTCTTTCGGAGTGACCGATAACAACGTACTCTACACCTGCCTCGGTAAGCATCTCTGCCGAGATCTCGCCGGTATATGCGCCCGATGCCTTGAAGTATACGTTCTCAGCACCGATCTTGATGTTAGAGCCCTTGGCAGCCTCTACAGCCGCGGGAATATCTATTGCGGGAACGCAAAGAACTACGTCGCACGCGTCCTTACCCTCAACGAGAGGCTTCATCTCATTTATGAGAGCCGCCGCACTCTTGGGTGTCATATTCATCTTCCAGTTACCTGCGATAACTGTTCTTCTTTTTGCTGTGTTCATTATTTTCTCCTTTAATTACTTATCCTGGAGACATGCGATACCGGGAAGCTCAAGTCCCTCAAGGAACTCAAGGGATGCGCCGCCACCGGTCGAGATGTGAGTAATTCTATCAGCAAATCCGAGAGTCTCACAAGCCGCTGCCGAGTCACCACCGCCAACGATGGAGATGCACTCGCTATCAGCAAGAGCCTTAGCTACAGAGATAGTTCCCTTTGCGAGAGTGGGGTTCTCGAATACGCCCATAGGACCGTTCCAAACAACAGTCTTTGCAGCCTTAACAGCATTTGCATAAAGCTCCATTGTCTTAGGACCGATGTCAAGTCCTTCCTTATCTGCGGGGATCTTGTCAGCGTCAACGATCTCAACATCGATAGGAGCATCGATGGGGTTCGGGAAGCCAGCCGCAATAGTTGTATCAACAGGAAGAAGGAGATTTACTCCGTTTGCCTCTGCCTTTGCCATCATTTCCTTGCAGTACTCGATCTTGTCGGTATCAAGGAGAGAGTTACCAACACCGTAGCCCTTAGCTGCGAGGAACGTGTATGCCATACCACCGCCAATGATAAGGGTATCAACCTTTGTGAGAAGGTTGTTTATAACGTTGAGCTTATCGGAAACCTTAGCTCCGCCAAGGATAGCAACGAAGGGTCTCTCGGGGTCAGCGAGAGCCTTACCCATAACACCGATCTCCTTGCCGATGAGGTATCCGCAAACTGCGGGAAGGTATGCTGCAACACCTGCAGTCGATGCGTGTGCTCTGTGAGCAGTACCGAATGCGTCGTTTACGTAAAGTCCGTTCTCTCCGCAGAGGTCAGCAAGTGCCTTTGCGAACTCGGGCTTGTTCTTCTCCTCACCTGCGTCAAAACGAACGTTCTGAAGAAGTACACAGGTTCCGTTCTCCATAGCGGCGATCTTTGCCTTTGCATCGTCGCCGATAATGTCATTTGCAAATACTACCTTACCGTCGAGGTACTCGTTGAGCTTGTCTGCAACGATCTGAAGGGAGAACTTCTTAACGTCCTTCTTTGCCTTCTCAAGATACTCTGCGGTAGCTGCTGCCTGCTCCCCTTCGGGAAGCTCTGCGACCTTCTTTACTTCCTTCTTTGTGAGCTTGAATCCGGGAGTAAATACGTTGTGGGGCTTGCCCATGTGGGAAGCAAGGATAACCTTAGCGCCCTTGGACATAAGGTACTTGATTGTGGGAAGCGCCTCTACGATTCTCTTATCAGAGGTGATAACGCCGTCCTTGGAGGGAACGTTGAAATCGCAACGAACGAACACCTTTGTGCCCGCCTCAATAACAACGTCTTCAATAGATTTCTTGTTGTAGGTCATAATTTATATCCACCTTTCAAAATTTTTTACCACCATATAATATAACATACATTTACCAAATAATCAATAGATATTGTTAAAAAAATATCGAAAAAATTATTTGGCGTAGAGTCTGCCCTGATAGGTGTTTCTTTCGTACAGGAGCTTGTCTATATCGTTGATGACAGACACCTTTTTTCGACTCCAATCGGGTGCGAGGAGATCGTCTGCCATACCGTCACCCGTCACTCTGCCGACAACTGTTTCGGGAGGCAAAAGCTCAAGTGCCGCTACAACTGTTTTTACGTATTCCTCTTTTGTCAGGGGCGTGTACTCGCCCTTCTCGTATATCTCGCCCATCCTTGTGCCGCGAAGAACGTGAAGCAGATGAATTTTCACCTGATGCGGCTCAAGCGCCGCGACATCGCGCACGGTTTGGAGCATCATATCTTGTGTCTCATTTGGCAGACCGAGGATAAGGTGAACGCAAATATTTATTTTGTCAGACGCATTTTTTAATTTTTCGTATCCGCACACAAAATCTTCAAATGTATGCCCGCGATTTATAAATTCTGCCGTTGCATCGTGTGCCGTCTGAAGCCCAAGCTCTACTGTCAGCACCGTTTTCTCTGCAAGCTCCGCAAGATACGCCACCACGTCGTCCTCAAGACAGTCGGCACGTGTGGCGATATTTATTCCCACAACGCCGTCAAGGGAGAGTGCTTCCTCGAATTTCTCGCGAAGCACCTCAAGGGGCGCATAGGTATTCGTATGTGCCTGAAAATAGGCGATGCACTTCTCTGTTGACCACTTTGACGAAAGCTTTTCCCTCGTTCTATCATATTGCTCTCGCAAGGAAAGACTCGGAAGCTCGGCAAAATCTCCGCTTCCGCGCCCCGAGCAATATATACAGCCACCAGTACCGCACCGTCCGTCGATATTCGGGCAAGTAAATCCCGCGTCAAGCGGGATCTTTGCGCACTTACCGCCAAACGTGCGACGAAGATAGTAATCGTAAGTATAATACCGCTTGTTCGTGTCGGTATTTTCATATGGATTTGTGCTCCTCTGCGTTTTCTTCATTTCTCCATATACGCCAAATTCCGATGCGTGAGCACCGGAATTTGACACCTTTTTTATTTTTCTGCAATCAGCTTTTCAATAGTTGCAAGTCTTACGCAAACGGCAAGGACGTCCATCGCCGCCTGTAAGTCGGTATTCGACGGGAAGGTGGGAGCAATTCTTATATTGCTGTCATCGGGATCCTTTCCGTAAGGATAGGTCGCGCCAACCTTCGTAAGCGTCACACCTGCCTCGCGGCAAAGCTCGTACGTGCGCTTCGCACATCCGTCATACGTATAAAGACTGACGAAATATCCACCGTTCGGTGTCGTCCATCTTGCCACTCCGGAGAGCTCTCTCTCAAGTGTCTCAAAGACTATCTCAAACTTAGGACGGATCACCTCAGCAAGCTTCATCATATGCTTATTTACGTTTTCTCCGTTACCGAAGTACTTTACGTGACGCATCTGATTTATCTTATCGTGACCTATCGTCTGTATCGACATTACTGCCTTTATCTGCTTAAGATTTTCCTCGGACGCCGCAAGCACTGCTACACCTGCACCCGGGAAGGATATCTTTGAGGTAGAGGCAAAGATGAGGACTCTGTCCTCTGTCTCGTTCTTCTTGCACTCCGCAAAAATATCGAGAAGTGTGTCTTGCTTGTCTTCATAAAGATGATGAACAACGTAGGCATTGTCCCAGAATATTCTGAAATCGGGAGCGGCAGTCTTCATTGCCGCGAGGCGCTTTACCGTCTCGTCGGAATAGGTATATCCGTCGGGATTCGAATACTTGGGGCAGCACCAGATTCCCTTTATCTGCGCGTCGGTCGCAACGAGCGACTCGACGGTATCCATATCGGGACCTGTGGGGGTCATCTTTACGGGAATCATCTCGATGCCGAGAGACTCGCATATGGCAAAGTGTCTGTCGTATCCGGGTGCCGGGCAAATAAATTTTATCTTGCCCTGACGTCCCCACGGCTCGCTTCCGCCAACAACGCCGTAGAGCATCGCGCGGGCTACCGCGTCATACATCAAATTAAGCGACGAGTTGCCGCCGACAATTATATTTTTAGCATCAATTCCGATTATCTCGGAAAAAAGTCTTTTTGCTTCGGGAATTCCGTCTACAAGTCCGTAATTTCTGCAATCGAAGCCGCTCTCCGTCGTCAGATCCTCGGCACCTATGCAGTCAAGCATATCGTTCAGTATATCAAGCTGTGTACGGCCGGGCTTTCCTCTTGAGAGATCAAGCGAGAGATTTTTTTCTTTCAGTGCGGCATATTCCGCCTCTGCCTTCTGCTTTTCCTGTGCAAGCTGCTCGGCACTCATTTGGGTATAGTTCATCGGTAGTCTCCTATGCGTTTTTCACTCTTATGTATCAAACAAGGAGTATTCTACCATATTATTCCACAAAAAGCAAGAACTATTTTTAAATTTTGCAAAAAAATTCGCATTTTTTCTCAAAAATCGCTCAAATCCCAGAAATTTTGAATAATTCCTGCAAGCTCACTTGCATTTTCGGCGCATTTTACGTCTTCCCAATGCTCAGGAAAGAGCATTTTGTACTTCTCTTCGGTATATCTGTCGTCGGCAAGCACCACAACACCCTTGTCGCTGTCGGTACGAATAACTCTACCCGCCGCCTGAAGCACGTTATTCATTCCGGGGAAGGTGTAAGCGTAATCATATCCCGACTCGCCGCGGTTATCGTAATAATCTCGCATAATATTCTTCTCGTTTGAGAGTCCGGGCAGACCCACACCGAAGATGACCGTGCCTATAAGACGCGCGCCCGGAAGGTCAACGCCCTCCGAAAACGAGCCACCAAGCACACAAAATCCAACGCGAAGCACTCCCGTATCATCCTTGAAGAAATTAAGGAATTCTTCCTTATCGGAAAGTGTCATTCCGCGCTTTTGCACGACAGTCGCGACCTTTGGATATTTCTTCACAAAAACTTCGTACGTGCCCTCAAGGCAGTCGTATGATGGAAAATACGCGATGTAATTCCCCGCCTTGCGACTGACTGCGGCGGCAAGCACCTGCACGTATTTCGCATAGCTCTTTTTTCTGTCCTCAAAGCGTGTGCTGATGTGTGACGCCACTGCGACGCAGAGATTTTTGGGATTGAACGCCGACGGGAGAGAGACGCGTACTGCATCCTTGCCGCCGCCAAGTATACCCGAGAAATAATCGGGGGGTGTCAGCGTTGCCGAGAACATAACCGTCGAGACCGCCCTCTTTTGTATCTTATCGAGAATATAAGACGGATCAAGACAGAATATCTTTACACTCACCGTCTCGCCCTCGACGTAAACGTAATTATAAAATCGGCTATCAAAATATTCTTTGACGCACAAATAGCGCTTTATATCCCCGATAAGTGCGTTTATCTCATACCAAAGGGCGTGATCCTCGTTGGTCTTAAGCCAGCTCTCGCATCGCTTTCTAAAGACGTCAAGCGCCTCGCCAAAGCCCGCAAGCTCGGTGTTACTTATATAAAAGCCACGTTCGATACCGTCAGACCCAACCGCAAGCGTATCACGGCAGAGCTTTTTGACCGCTCTGAATGCAAAAACCATCTTTTCAAATGTCTCGTATATCGTCTTGTCATCTGCATCGATCTTTGAAAATACCGATTCAAGTGACTTGTTTGACAGCTCGGCTGAATACATATCCCTCGCTCTGTCTGGCATATTATGTGCCTCGTCAACAAGGAAAACGTATTTTTCATTTCTGCCGTTCTCTCCAAAATACCGTCTGAAATAGACGGCAGGATCAAAGACGTAGTTATAGTCGCAGATAATTATATCGCAAAGCTCGGAGAGGTCAAGCGAGAGCTCATAAGGACAGACTCCGTGTCGCTTGGCAACACTCGCTATCTGCCGCGTCGTATATCCGTGTCCCGCTGTAAGTAGCTCCTCTATAGCTCCCTCAACCTTATCGTAATATCCTGCGGCATAGGGGCAATCAATGGGATTGCAAAGCTTGCCCGTCGCGCCAAGCACCGTCCTTGCTCCGCAAAGGCAGACCTGCTCCTTCGCTCCAACAACTATCGTTCGAAGTCCAACACCCGCAGAATAAAGCTTTGATGCGCCCTTGAACGCCTCTCGCCTTGTGCTTGCCTTTGAGGTCAGATAAAAGACCTTGTCGCAAAGGCGGTTTCCTATAGCTCTCACCGCGGGATAAAGGGACGCCACCGTCTTGCCCGTTCCCGTCGGCGCTTCGAGGAAGATGCGCTTTCCCTGCTTTATTGCCGAGTAGCACTCCTTTATCATTATCTGTTGCCCCTCACGAAGTCCTCTGTACGGAAATATGGCGTCCGCGGCAGACGGGAGCACTCTTTCTTCCCTCTCGGCTATGAGCTCGGCACGCACCGAGATCTTTTTTATAAGCTCGGTATAGCTTGCCTCAAGCTCCTCGAGCGAGTAATAATAATCGAAATACTTGATCTTTTGCTCCTTATCCTCATATACAAAGTATATGCGGCAGGTGAGTGATTTGAAGCCCTCTCTTGTGGCGCAAAACAGCGCGGCACACTTGACGTATGAGAGAAGCTCGTGACTTGGAGGCGCGTAGAAGCCGTATTTTTTTACACCGCGCACGACGTCAATGCGAAGCCGTCCGTTTTTCTTGACAACGGCGTCGGCAAGCGCGCTTACAGTGTATCTGAGCGCACCGTATTCACAAGACAAGGTAAGTGGCACCATACTCTGGGCATACGTCCCCTCCTCCTTGTATATCTTAAAGAGCGTATCGGAGGAAACCGTGCTGTATGATGGGCTCTGCGCGGGGTGTCTTACGTCAATACTTCCACTCTTGCAGGCGAGTGACGTCAGTTCGTTAAGAGTCATAACTATCTCGCGCGTATCACTGTCAAATATCATCTTGCTTCCTCCTTTTTTACAATATATATAAATTATAGCATCAGCACGCCCACCCGTCAACACCAATTTGGCTCATATCTGCTTTTTTTCCATAAATTTAGGGGTTACATTTTGATAGTTTTGTGATTATAATGTAATAGTAGATTGGAGGACACTTCGATTATGGAGATAATTTTAATAAGTGAATGCAAGCTTAAGGTAATGCTGCGTGAGGAGGATCTCGCCGCCTTTGAGATAAGTGCTGACGAGCTTGACTACTCAAATACCGAAACAAAACGAATGTTCTGGGATATTCTCAGCCGTGCCAAGCACAAAACGGGCTTTGACACCGACGGGCAACGGGTGCTCGTTCAGCTCTATCCCTCAAAGGACGGAGGGTGCGAGATGTTCGTCACAAAGATAGGACTTCTTGATGAGTCGGGCACTGACAAAAAATGCTCGCAGGGCTACGAAAGGCTCTCGTCGCAGATAAAAAAACAAAAAAAGACCGCCACGGCAAAGAACGTGTGCTCGGTCTATGCATTTGAGAGCACAGAGGTTCTGTTGCGCGTCTGCAGACGGCTTTCGGATATCGGATACATAGGCGACAGCTCGGCATATCGCGCCGAAAACGGCAAATGCTATCTTTTCCTCGCAGACGTCGAGACGGCGGTCTATTCCCCGCTTGATGAATTTTCCTTTATCGCCGAATACGGAACAAGGGAAAATTCCGATATGATGAAATACTACGTATCAGAGCACGGCAGTCCCCTTTGCGAGCACAAAGCAGTCTCGGTACTCGGAAGATTTTAGAACATCGAAAAAGCAAAAAGCGCAGGGCAATGCCCTGCGCTTTAGTTTTTTTTATTTTGCAAGCTCCCCTATAAGTCTTACTATCTCATCTGCAATATCCTCTGCAGTTCCCGGAACGTATACGCAGGAATATACCTCGTATCCGCCGTTCTCAAAGGCGTATTCCGCGGGGATGTAGCCTATCATACCATTGGAATAAGGACAGTTGAAGGTAAGATCAAAGTATTCATTACCTCTATCCTTGATATCTCTTCCGGTATGAGAGAACATCTCAAAATCCGCAGCCGCAAAGACGATGTTTCCAATGGATATCGCCGAAACGAAGCGTGTCTGCGATTCTCCGGAGGCGGCTCTTCCTCTTATGTACATAGCCTCGTAGATGGAAGCTATTCCATATTTCTTCATTTTTTCGCTTGCCTCTGCCTTCTTGTCACCGTAATAGAGATCCCATATCTCGTTTGCCTTGTCAAGCAAGTGGTCGCTCTCGTGGTTGACAACAGCCGTTACCGAGGATGCAAGCGCCTCTACGTCACCTCTGATTTCAAGCTTCTGAAGCGTACCAAGCTCCTCAATTACTCGCGTTGCAAGCATCTCTCCGTACTTCGTGGTTCCGGGGAAGGTAAATTCTCCGGGGAGAGATGACAGGGGGTTTACGTCTCCTGTCGCACCGAGCTGCATCGAGAAGTGAACGTCGAGCTCCTTCTCTATCGTTCTTCTGAACGAGCTTACGTAGTCGGCCGAGAGTGCACCGGGAGCGCTCGACGACACGGTATCGCAGTGTGCCGCGAAGTTTACAAGAAGAACATCCTTCGCACCGTATCTTACGAATCTTGCTACGGGGATCATCGAATCCATTTCGTGCTCGTGTGCGATTATGGTATCAGAACCGCCCTGCGCTACGCCATAAAGGTTGCCCTTATCGGTAAGGTATCTACGGATAAAGCTGTGTCCTGACATATCTATCTCGCCTGCGTAAAGCTCGGTACAGGGGGCAAGGTCTTCAATAGCTTCCTTTGCCGCGCCAATCACCGCATTGTAAAACTTATCCTTATAGTTTGCCCTGCCCGTGCCGTCAAGACTAAAGCCGTGAGCGGTATGCGTATGCGTTACATTAAGGATTATGTTTTCCTTCGGGACACCTGTTTCATCATTTATTCTTGCTATTATTTCTGCCGCCTGTACGGGGTTCATTGCGTGAAGGTCAAGCGTATAAATAAGCGCTATGTCTCCCTCTGCGTCCTTAAATGCGGTACAAGATGCGTAAAGATGATCTCTTACTCTCGAAATAGGTCTTCCGTCAGCGTAACCTGCAAGCTCGAAATACGCGAAATCACTCTCGTCGGGAGTTATGTTCTCTCTTGCGTATCCGACGTAAAGCTGTACGTTCTCGGGAGCCTCACCGATCGGTGCGTCAGAGTCCGAGGTCGCCTTAAGACGTGTGCTCCTGAAGGCATTGTATTCTGCCGCCGTGCCGAGGAAGAAGGTGTGAGGAATAAGCTTTTCAACTCCAATGACACCGTAGTGAACAGTCGTGTCGTGCATGAGCGAGAGTGACGCGTAAACGTCATTCACCTCGTTTCCGTTAACACCGAGATACCTTACTCCCGCTGTCTTTCCGTCAGTACAAACGTCCTTTATCTGAACTCCGAGCGTAAGGAGCTCGGTCTGCATATCGCCTGCATTCGTCCATACCTTGCCGAGTGCCTCTATATCTATTGCCACCTCGTAGGTCGTTATTCCTGTAGCATCGTCGTGATTTACCGAATTGCCCTTGACGTAGGTTGCCTTGCTGAATCTTCTGTTCTTATCGACAAGATCGCCGAAAATATTTCTTTGTGTATCCTTTACATCAAAGAAGTCTCTGCCCGATCCGCCCGTGCTTCCGTCATAGAAGGTGTAGGTTATCGAGGATGCAGTTGACACAGGCTCTGCACTGTCTATCATACCGCCGAGCGAGATGCTTAAGCTGTCAGCAGTGGTGACCATTGACCAAGTACCGTAAGGAACGTGCTCGCTGTCCTTTATCTCTGCGGCAATATATATGCATTTATCGTCATAGGAAATGTAGTAATTTGCCCATTCAACGCCCCATGCACCGCCGTTAGAGTCGTGGATCATTCCATAATCTCCCATAACGGTCTCGTGCTTTGTCGCATATTCGCCCTCGGCTACCACACCGTCAAGCGTCGGTGCTGAGATCTTGTCTCCTACAAAAAGTACCTTCTGACCGTAGTCCTCAAGGAATCTTGCGTCAGTGGCATCGGCAGGATCAGCGTATCTCTTAAGCTCGATAACGTGATAGCCTATATTGGCGTTCATTTCAAACGGGAATACCGTTGACTCGGTGCTTCCGTAGCAAGCAACGGGAGACCCGCCACCTACAGGGGGAACGGAAAGTGTGGTTCCTCTTACGCCAAGATAATAGAAGTTTTCTACCCCTGCATACTCGGCAAGCGCCGCGCGGTCAAGCTTGAGCTCGATGTAGTTGACGTTTCTCATGCCGTCATCCCACCAAGTACGTGCAGACTCAACGACAAAGTCCTCTGCACTAAGCTCAGTCTGACTTCCGTCTGCCTGATAGTCAAATACCTCGATAGTCTGGAGCGGGTATGTTGTGCTTTCCCTCTCACTCGTACTTCTCGAAAATACGAGATGGAGTGTAAGCTGGCGGTCGGCATCAGCACCGGGGTTAAAGTCAAAGCAGACCTCCGAGCCGTAATTTGCTCTCTCACCGTAGCCTATGTAAATATAGTCATTGTCAAAATTAAAGTAGTACGCCGCCCACATGCTCTCGGAATCGCGGTGAGGTGCAACTACGTAAAACTCGCCGTGCTTTTCGATGTTTCTGTCAAGATATCCCGTAGACACGACGTACTCGTCTTCATTTATCTTACCGTCAACGACAACGTCAGCGGGCTCAAGGTCGGGGATCTCGGTTATTTCGGGTTCCGATTCTTTGTTTTCACTCTCGCTTTCGGGTTCTGTAACATCTCCTGTTTCATTACTGTCAACAGTATCAGTTACCGATTCAGAGTCACCCGTTTCAATGTCATCTCCCGTGTCTTTACAGGAAACAAAAGCAGTTACGAGCATTGCAAGAAGCAAGAAGATCGCAATTATCTTTTTCATAAACGTTTTTCCTTTCGATAAAGTAAATAGTATCTCTTTTTGGCTCTTTTGACATCATTATACTACATCGGCATACGGATGTAAATAGATATTTTCCATATATGTATCGAAATAATCCACACCCTGCCAATCTTACAAAAATGCGTAGTATACATATTTATACTATCATACCTGATCAAAAATGTAAATTGCTATTTTATAAAAAAATATTGTCAAATTGTGACCTTTGTGATATACTTAACATATCATTTCTCGGAGGTTTATGATGGATAATTGGGAAAAACTTATAGACGAATGCAATAATTGCACAGCGTGCGAGCTTTGCAAGACGAGGACCAACTGTGTTTTCGGTGTCGGTAACAAAAACGCCGATATTCTTTTCATCGGTGAAGCACCCGGTGACAACGAGGACAAAACGGGCACGCCCTTTGTCGGGCGCGCGGGCCAGCTTCTTGACAAGTTTTTGTTTGCAGTTGACATCGACCGTGAGGACGTTTATATTGCAAATATACTAAAATGCCGTCCCCCAAAGAACCGCGATCCCCTTCCCGAGGAGGAGGACGCTTGCATTGACTTTCTTCGCCGTCAGGTAAAGCTCATACAGCCGAAGATGATAGTCTGTCTTGGCAGAATTTCGGCAATGCGACTCATTCGCCCCGACTTCAAGATAACCGTCGAGCACGGCAAGTGGTTCGAGAAGGGCGGAATGCTTATGACCGCCGTCTACCACCCTGCGCTTCTCCTTCGCGATCCTCGCAAAAAAGAGGATATGCTTGCCGATATGAAGGCGATAAAGGAAAAGCTCGACTCACTCAAATAAACTAAAAGCAAAGGTAATACAATGGACTTTTCAGCATTTCTCTCTGTAGTCGTCACTCTTTTTGCACTTATGGTAATAGGCTTTCTTCTCGGAAAGCTGAACATAATGGATGAGGTGGCGTCAAAGAGATTTTCAAAGCTTATTCTCACCGTAGCACAGCCCTGCCTTATCGTAGCCTCCCTTCTTAAAATGGAGTACTCTGAGGAAAATCTTGGTCTTGGATTTCTATCCTTCGCAGTCGGCTTTGCGGTGCATCTTTTTATGGTGCTTATCGCATTTTTGCTCACACGCGGATTTAAGAGCCTCGACGAGCAGAAGCTCTCAGAATTCTCGATGGTCTTCGGCAATATCGGTTTTCTCGGTCTTCCCATTCTCGACTCGCTCTTTGGGGACAAGGGCGTATTTATGGGTGCATTCTTCGTGGCAAGCTTCAACGTCCTTATATGGACGCTTGGTATAGCCATTCTCGCGAAGGGACGCAGTGATATAAAGGTCACCGTCAAAAAGGTCTTTCTCAACTACGGCACAGTTCCTTGCGCGATAGGTCTTATCTTATTTGTGCTCAATTCCGAGCTTCCAAGCTTCTTTACCTCAACCGTGAACTATCTTGGAAATCTCTGCACACCCATCTCAACGCTAATTATCGGCGGTCTTCTTTCAAGGTCGTCTCTCAAAAAGACCTTTCTTTCACTCAAGACCTATTACACCTGCTTCTCAAAGCTTATAATAATGCCCCTTATTATCTGCGTTATTATGAAGCTTATCGGTATTGACGCGATGTGGATAATGGTCGTCGTAACTGTCGCCGCCATGCCCTCCGCTACCACGGTATCGATGATGGCAGAGACCTACGACATAAGCCCCGAATATTCGGCTCGTGCCGTCGGACTTTCCTCTATTCTCTCTATAATCACAATGCCGCTTATCATAAAGCTGGCTGAATTTATCGTCAACATGTAACACAGGAGAATTATGAAATACTTTTTTGAAACTGTAGCAACGATTGAAAACGGTGTGGGCTTTTCCCACTTTGATCTCTGCCACGTCTTGTGGCTTTTGGGATTCGCCGTATTTGCGGCGGCATCAACCATAATTTATCGCAAGCTCGACGAGAGGGCAAGAAAAAGGATGAGGTGGATATTCACAGCCCTCCTTATCGCCGACGAGCTGTGGAAATGGGTCTGGCTCTTTATCACGGGAACGGCAACGCCGAGCTATCTGCCCTTCCACCTTTGCAGTATCAATATATTCCTTATAACGGCGTATACTATAAAGCCAACGAGGGCTGTCGGAAACTTTCTTTATATGGCGGGAATTCCCGCGGCACTCATAGCTCTTATCACGCCGACGTGGACCGAGCTTCCCTTCCTCAATTTTATGCATCTGCATAGCTTTACCGTACATATCCTGCTTGCCACCTACCCGATAATGCTGACCATTGGTGGCGACATAAAGCCGAAGATAAAGGATATCCCACGCTGTCTTGCTCTCCTTTTGGGACTTGCAGGGGTGGCACTTATTGCAAACCTTATATTTGACACAAACTTTATGTTTCTTATGGAAGCCGAAAAGGGTACTCCCTTTGTGTGGTTCGACAAGAACCTTGGAAGCTATCTGTTTGCCTTCCCCATACTGCTTGTGCCGATAATCTTCATTATGTATCTGCCCGTGTATATTATAGAACGAAAAAGGAAAACTGCCGACGTCTGACGTCGGCAGCTTTTTATATTGATGCGAGCACTGCGTCGGCAATGACTCTCTGACCCTCGTCGGTCGGATGGATACCGTCAGCGCAGAAAAGGCGATTGGAGTTCCAAAGTCCAAGAAATGCCGCGCGCACGTCGAGCACCTTCGTTCCCATCTCACGAGCGATCTTTGAGATGAGTACCGAATATCTCTCGTGATAACGGTAGATGTGGTTCTTGTCTCCGAGCCACGTGAGTATATTTTCCTTCGAGAGTCCGTCGCGTGAGATAAAGTCAAAATACTTCTCGGCGTCTATGGGGGGGAGCGTCACAAGATAGGGACTCATTCCCGCCGCGCGGACCTCGCTTATCATCGTTTTCATTTTATTTTCAAAGACCTCAGCCGTAGTTTTCGGCAGATGAAGGTCAAAAGGCGTCTCACTTATCGCACGCCAATCAAAATCGCAGTCATTGCCACCAAACTCGATTATTGCAACGTCGGCAGACATCCCTGCACCGATATCCTTTTTGAGCATCTCAAGGCCCTCGTTTGCAGTCATTCCCATTCTCGAGCGGTTTACTATCTCTATATCAAGTGCCTCGGCAATAAGCTTTACAGCCGAGCTCTTTGAGAGCGCGTATCTTGAGCGGCTATCATCGTAAACAACGCCGCGAGCTACCGAATCTCCCCATACTATCACTTTCTTTATATCGGTCATAGCTACATTTTACTCCTTTGTATTTCATTATGTAGTATTCGATACTATATTACCACACATTAATGTTTTTGTCAACGGTTTTGAGAATATTTATTCCCATATTTTTAACTCCTCCCAAATATTGCAAAATTTCTACTTCCCTGTTGAAATTTTGGCAAAAAAATGTTATTATATAGGTATACTGGAAGATGAGGTAAGGATATGTACAAGGAATTAGCAAAGCTTATCATATACAGAGACTTAAAAAAGGACAGCATCCTCACAAAGCTCGGCGAGGTCTTTGAGGATTTTGAGAGCTCGAATGACACCCCCGAGCATCTTAAAACACGCATATTTATCGAGGTAAGACGTCTGCTTGAGCTTGCAACGCAGTATGGATTCAACAAAAATCTCTGGCATAACTATTTGACGTACCTCCTCATAACCGATGAGAATCCCTTCAGCTTCACCTGCGAGAAGGCAGAACGCAGAGCGGGTACAGTTAATCATTTTGCCCTCAATGATTTTGCGGTATTCAAGGCACTCTTCGATTATGATTTTTCACCCATCGAGACAGCTCTCGGCATCGACTGCTTCTCCGTTCTCTCGAGCTACGAGGCAATTCCCAAGCGCGAGCAGATGTACAACAAGAACGTAAGCGAGAAGGTCATAGCGCTCAGCGAGAAGATCGAAGCGGCAAAAACTGCCGAGGAGGTCTTTGACGCCGTGGTAGGCTTTTACGGCGACTTTGGCGTTGGAATGTTCGGCCTTAACAAGGCGTTCCGCCTCTCATACACGAAAGATGAGATGTACCTCTGCCCTATCACCAATATGAACAAGGTGTCCTTCGACGACCTTATCGGATACGATATGCAGAAATCGGCGCTTATTGCCAATACCGAGGCCTTTGTCAGCGGCAGATCGGCAAACAACGTCCTTCTCTACGGCGACAGCGGCACGGGAAAATCAACGAGCATCAAGGCGATCGTCAATAAGTTTTACGATCGCGGTCTGCGTATGATAGAGATCTACAAGCATCAGTTTGGAGATCTCTCTGCAGTTATCTCACAGATAAAAAACCGAAATTACAAGTTCATAATCTATATGGACGATCTTTCCTTTGAGGACCACGAGATCGAATATAAGTACCTCAAGGCGATAATTGAGGGAGGTGTTGAGACAAAGCCCGACAACGTGCTTATCTACGCTACGTCAAACCGCCGACATCTCATTCGCGAAACCTTTAACGACAAGAACGATCTCAAGGCTATGGACGACGTTCACCGCTCCGAGACTGTGGAGGAAAAGCTCTCCCTCGTTCACCGCTTCGGTCTTACCATCGGGTATTTCAAGCCTTCTAAGACCGAGTTTGAGGGCATCGTAATAAGACTTGCAAGAAAGCAAGGATTTACCGAAATGAGTGACGACGAGCTTATCCTTGCGGCACACGCATTCGAGATGCGCAACGGCGGAATTTCCTGCCGCACGGCACAACAGTTCGTCAATCATATACTCGGGAAAAAGAGTATATAATTGTAAGGAAAAAATTTTATAAAATACTATTGACAAATGCTTTACGGTATGCTATACTTGTAAAGCATTTTGCTTTACACCCGAAAGGCAGTCCGAGCTATGTATGAAAAAAACCTGAATATCGGCTATCTTCTCGACTTCTACGGCGAGATATTGACCGAGAGAAAGCGCACGGTTCTTGATATGTATTATAATGAGGATTTTTCATTAGCAGAAATTTCCGAGGAAATAGGAATTTCAAGACAGGGCGTGCGCGATATAGTAAAAAAAGCCGAGGAGGAGCTTCTCTTCTTTGAGGAGCGTCTTGGTCTTTCAAAGAAGATAGAAATACTTGAGGCAAAAACCGATGAGCTTCTTACACTTGCGCGCTCGATAGGAGCACCAAAGGAGCTTGTTGAAGGACTTTCCGAGCTTAAAGGTGAGATAGCGCAATAAATTACCGAAAGGAGAAAACCTTTGTTCCAGAGTCTTAGTGAAAAGCTTGAGAATGCGTTCAAAAAATTCAAAAGCAAGGGTAAGCTGACCGAGGCAGACGTCAAGGTCGGAATGAGAGAAATAAAGCTTGCACTCCTTGAGGCTGACGTAAATTTCAAGGTAGTCAAGGATTTTATAAACAAGGTATCTGCCCGTGCTGTCGGCAGTGAGGTGCTTGAGTCCCTTCTCCCCGCACAGCAGATAGTAAAGATAGTAAACGAAGAGCTGACAGCCCTTATGGGCGGTTCTCAGGCAAAGCTTGAGATATCCTCGAAGCCCCCCACAGTCATCATGATGGTTGGTCTTCAGGGTGCAGGTAAGACAACGCACGCGGGAAAGCTTGCGGGAATGTACAAAAAGCAGGGCAAACGCCCCCTTCTCGTCGCCTGTGACGTCTACAGACCTGCTGCTATAAAGCAGCTCCAGATTGTCGGCGAAAAGCTCGATATTCCCGTTTTTACACTTGGTGATAAGGAATCCCCCGTTAAAATTGCCGAGGAAGGCGTTAAGCACGCACTTCTGAAGGGCTATGATATGGTATTTATCGATACGGCGGGACGACTTCACATAGACGACACCCTTATGGGTGAGCTTGGGGCGATCAAGGAAAAGACCAACCCCACGGAGATACTTCTTACAGTCGATGCCATGATTGGTCAGGATGCGGTTACCGTTGCCGAGACCTTTAACGAGCGGCTCGACGTAACGGGAGTTATCCTCACAAAGCTTGACGGCGACACGCGAGGCGGTGCGGCACTCTCAATCCGTCACGTAACGGGCAAGCCGATAAAGTTTGTTGGTATGGGAGAAAAGCTTGACGCTATCGAGCCCTTCCATCCCGAAAGAATGGCGTCAAGAATACTTGGTATGGGTGACGTTCTCTCCCTTATCGAGAAGGCTGAGCAGGCATTCGATGAGAAAAAAGCGGCAGAGCTTGAGCAGAAAATGCGTGAGTCGACCTTTACTCTTGACGATTATCTCGATCAGTTCGCGCAGATAAAGAAGATGGGCAGCGTCGATCAGCTTATGGGAATGATGCCGGGTATGAAGCCTGGGGCTCTTAAGGATGCCAAGATCGATGAAAAGGCACTTGCTCACACCGAGGCGATCATCAAATCGATGACCAAAAAGGAGCGCGAGAAGCCCGAAATAATCGGTGCGTCGAGAAAGAAGCGTATAGCCGCGGGAAGCGGAACGAGTGTTGAGGAGGTCAACAAGCTCCTGCGCCAGTTCGACCAGATAAAGAAGCTTATGAAGCAGTTCTCAAATCCCAAAATGATGGCGAAGATGAGAAAAGGAAAGATGAAAATTCCGTTCTGATATTGCGGATTTTTATAAATATTAAAATTTTCATATATTTTATGGAGGAAACAAAAAATGGCAGTTAAAATGAGACTTAGAAGAATGGGTAAGAAGAAGGCTCCCACATACCGTGTTATCGTTGCTGATAGCCGCTCGCCCAGAGACGGCCGCTTCATCGAGGAGCTTGGCTACTACAATCCCGGCACAGAGCCCGCAACCGTGCAGATCGATGCTGACAAGGCAAAGAAGTGGATCTCTAACGGTGCAGTTCCCACCGAGACTGTTAGATCTCTTCTCAAGAAGTCCGGTATTATCGACTAATCATAGGTGGTAATATAATGACGGACCTTAAAGAAACCTTAAGAGGAATCGCTCGCGCAATAGTGGACAGTCCCGATGAGGTTACAGTACTGGAGACGGTTGACGGAAACGAAGTCAATCTCGTCCTCAGCGTTGCGCCCGATGACATGGGAATGGTTATCGGCAAAAACGGAAGAATTGCAAAGGCTATCCGCAGCATTATGAAGGCTGCCGCTGCACAGGATTCCAAAAAAGTAAACGTTGAGATAAGATAATTATCTCAAAATAAAGCACGGAAACCGTACGTAAGACTCAGTCTTAGCGGTTTCCGTGTTTTGCGGAGGAGAAGCATGAACGAAAAAACGCTGATTCTGACGCTCAAAGAGCACTCTGCCTCCTTTCTTGAGGCAACGAACTCATATCTCGCTACCTTTAACGGAGAAGGTATTCTGACGCTTTTCACAAGTGAAAACGACAAAAGCAAATACCTCGAAAGGTATAGTGCCTTTTCACTGAAGCTGAGCGACACGATAGCTCAGCTTGAAGAAGGAGTTAGCAACCTCTCGAGGCTCATATGTGAGCTTGAGAGCTTACAAAAGCTTGAAGACGTCGCAAGGCTCTTCCCCGTTTTCGAGGAATGTGAGATATTTTTGGCGTCTATTTCAAAATTCATTGAGAGTAATGACAGAAATTTTAAGACACAGGAGCACTTCAGCCCCGCACACACAATTTCGAGTGCAAGAGAGCTGAAAACAGCGGTCCTGACATTTAAGGAAAGAATAAACGGATGAATTTTTTTATCCGTTTTTTCTTTTTTTATGATGATTTTTTTCATTATGGCACAAAATAATCAAAAAAGATCAGGAGAAATTATATGGTAAATATCAGAAAATGCGCTATTATCGGTTGCGGCTTTGTTGGTGCTACAACGGCATACACCCTTATGGGAAGCAAGCTTTTTTCCGAGATAGTTCTTATAGACGTAAATAAAAAGAAGGCAGAGGGCGAGGCGGCAGACCTCAACCACGGACTTCCCTTCATCGCGCCTATGGAGATATATGCGGGTGACTATTCGGATCTTGCCGATGCCTCAATAATAATCATCACAGCGGGTGCAAATCAGAAGCCGGGACAAACGAGAACAGATCTCTTGCGCGACAATGCAAGAATATTCAAATCGATAGTGACGAATATCTGCAAATACAATTCCGAGGCAATACTGCTTGTCGTCACTAATCCCGTTGATATACTGACTTATCTTACTCTCAAATATTCGGGCTTTCCGAAGGAGCGCGTGATAGGCTCGGGAACCGTGCTCGATTCGGCAAGACTCAAATATCTGCTTGGCAAGTATTTTGAGGTCGACTCAAGAAACATCCACACCTTTATCATCGGCGAGCACGGCGACAGTGAGCTTCCCGTATGGTCGAGCGCCAACATCTCGGGCGTTGATCTTGACCGCTATTGCGAGGACTGTCACAAAAACTGCAGACAGTGCGAGCTTGACGCAATATTCGAGGACGTACGCGACAGTGCGTATAAGATAATCGAGGGTAAGGGTGCGACGTATTACGCCATTGCAGAGGCAGTGAGAAAGATAGTTTCGGCTATCGTCAGAAATGAAAACACCGTTCTTCCCGTATCGTCTTATATCGAGGGACTTTACGGTATAAACGGAATTTGCATAGGACTTCCCTCGATAGTTGGTGATAGCGGAGTAAAGAAGGTTATGGAGATACCTCTTGACGATACCGAAAAGCGCCGTCTGCTTGAATCGGCGAAAAAGCTCGGTGAGCTTGTCGAGCTCATCGACGCCGAGGAGCTTGCCACTCTGTGAAAAAAAGATTTGACAAAAAGCTTCCCAAGTGATATACTGAAAAGAGAAACAAACGGGAGGTGACCCCCAATGAATTTTGAATATCTCAGTTCCCTTCTGGCTGAGCGCAAGTATTCCGCCCTTGTCAAAGAGCTCTACGAAATGAATGCAGTCGATGCCGCTGACTTTCTTGCAATAGTTAGCGATGAAGATCTTCCCAAGGTCTTCCGTATGCTCAAAAAAGGAATTGCCGCAGAAATATTTGCCGAGCTTGAGAGCGACACACAGGAAAAGATAATTCACGCCTTCAGCGATCAGGAGTTTTCAAAGATCCTTGATCAACTCTATATCGACGACGTTATGGATATGCTTGACGAGCTCCCCGCAAACGTGGTTGACAGAATTATAAAAAATGCAGACAAGCAGACTCGCGCCGAGATAAACCGATTCTTAAAATACGAGGAGGACAGCGCGGGAAGCGTTATGACCTCCGAGTTCGTTCGCATACGCGCATCTATGACGGTGGCTGACGCCGTCAGCTGTATCAGACGTGTCGGCGCACACAAGGAAACGGTCTACGTCGTATACGTCACCGACAACGCGCGCGTACTCAAGGGTACTGTTGAGCTCCGTGATCTTCTTTTTGCAAAAGAGGACGAGCTTATCGAGGATATAATGGAGAAATCGGTCATATCCGCCCTTACGACCGACCATCAGGAGGAGGTCGCGCAGAAGATCGCGAAGTACGACCTTCTTGCACTCCCCGTTGTTGACAGTGAGGATAGACTCGTCGGTATCGTTACAGTCGACGACGCTCTTGACGTCATCGAGGAGGAGGCTACCGAGGATATCGAGAAGATGTCGGCTATCCTTCCCTCCGACAAGCCCTATCTTAAGACGGGAATTTTTGAGACCTGGAAGCAGCGTATTCCGTGGCTCTTGCTTCTTATGCTATCTGCCACCTTTACGAGCGCTATAATCAGCGCGCAGGAGAAAAACCTTGAGAGCATAGGCACCCTCGGTGTTATGCTCACAGCCTTCATTCCCATGCTCATGGGTACGGGAGGTAATGCGGGCGGTCAGTCGTCGGGTACGATAATCCGTAGCCTCTCGCTTGGAGAGGTCAGAATGGGTAACATTCTGCGCGTGCTCTGGAAAGAGCTTCGCGTGTCGGTGCTCTGTGGAGCAACACTTGCGATAGCTTCCTTTGTAAAGACACTCGTGCTTGATTTCGGCTGTGATTTTTCGGTTGCAAACATCAACGTTTCAATGGTCGTGGCTATCACCCTCTTCGCAACGGTCGTTATGGCAAAGCTTGTCGGATGTTCTCTGCCGATACTTGCAAAGCGAATCGGCTTTGACCCCGCCGTTATGGCAAGCCCCTTTATTACAACGATAGTTGACGCGATCTCACTTCTTATCTATTTTGCGATTGCTTTCGCAATAATCCTTTGATGATCTGGCAAGGAAAAGCGAGGAATAAAGCTCCTCGGTCTTCCTTGCCATATTTTTTGCATTGAGCTCACTCAAAAAACGCTCGTAAGCATTCCTTGACGTTCTCTCATAGAGCGACCTATCGTTAATCAGAAGACGAATATTCTCGGCAAGCGCCACGAAATCATCGGTTGGAAATATAAGACCGTTCACTCCGTGCCGCACCATATAGGTGTTACCCCCAAAATCGCTCGCTACGCACGGAAGCCCTATGCTCATTCCCTCGGACAGAGCGAGAGAGGACGTCTCGGTACCGCGCGAGCAGTTGATATTGGCGTCAAAGCAGTTGACATAGGGAGTGACGTCGGGAGCAAAGCCGCAGAAGGATATCTTCTGACTGATCCCCAGCGCCTCGGCAAGTGCGCGCAAATCACGCTCAGCGCTTCCCCTGCCTACAATCATAACAAAAACGTCTTCCCCACCCCGTATGAGCAGCTCGGCAGCTCGTATAAGGGTGTCTATTCCCTTACACTCCTCAAGCCGTGCGCAAATACCGAGAACAAAGGCGTCACCTGGCACGCCGAGCCTTTTTCTCGCTTCAAGCCGATGAATATCGTCATATTTTTCAAGACCTGCGACTCCGTTGATTATCACCTCTATCTGCTGCGGAGAAATTCCCGTATCGGTAAGATTTTTTGCCGCGGCATCGGCAACGGCGATTATTTTTGTGCTCAGATGCTTGTTTGCAAGCCCATTTACCTTTCTTGCAGGATGGCTGGTCATAAAACGGCTGGGCGGAAAGGCACAATGCCTTGTATAGATTCGGATCGGTACGCCTGCCGCACACGCCGCGAGCCTTGCCGATAAGCACCCGTGACAGTTGACGATATCGAAATCGTGCGTCCTGAAAAATTTTATAAGAGACGGTATCTCAAGACAATCAAACGACCTGTCAGCACATCCCTTCATCTCGTGAATTTTTATATTTATTTTCCTAAATTCGGGCACGAGCTCACTCCCACGAGGGAGGAGGACGCAGATGTCGAATTTTTCTCTGTCAGCCACCGAAAGCCGCGTGACAAGAAGCCTTCCCGCGCCCCCGATGTTCGTGTCCGTTATTATTTCGCAAACCTTTATCATACCTATAACTCCTTTTTTTACTATTATTGCCCAAAAAGAAAAAATCGAGCCATAAGGCTCGATTTTTTTGTATTTTATTTTCTCTTGAGCTTTCCTACAACTCTGCCACAGCAGGCAACCTCGGTGTAGTCCTTAAGGAGTATATCGGCAAATTCGGGATTCAGAGATATAAGTCTGTCTCCGCCGTATTTTTTGAAATATCCGCTTCCGTCAAGCACGAAAATACCAAGCTCGCCAACCTCTGTGCTGTCAGCATTCTCAACAAGGAGGATGTCTCCGTCGTGATATTTAGGCTCCATACTGTTTCCGCTGATGCGAAGTGCGAAATCGGCGGTCACCGTCTTTTCATTGTCGGGAATATTTATCTTCTCTGCCGTTGCGTCGTCAAGATAAACTCCGCTACCTGCAGATACGGGCATATCGTAAAGGAAGATGCTTCTGCGAGAGAAGCTGCTTCTCTTCTCCTCGGTGGATCTTTCGATCCTCTTCTTCTCCACCTTTTCCTTATTAACGATTATCTTGGGAGTCTGTACGGGTAGGTCTGCCACACGGCTATACTCGCGATTTACGACGAAGGTCGCGATATCTCTGCCGCACGCGTCAAGCTCTCTGTACTTCTTTACAAAATCGATCTCATCGTCGGTAAGCGTGAAATTATGGTCGTTGTCCTCTTTGCCGCTGACAATATAATCAAGCGAGCATCCGAGTGCATCGGAGATAGCTATGATATTTGAAAGCTTGGGCGAATCGCTGATGCCTGCAAGAAGCTTACTGAGCGTACCAAGCGGTATCCCTGTAATTTCGGACAATCTGTCGTTGGTTATCTTCTTTTCGCTCTTTAGCTTTTTAATTCTGTCAATATAATTCATACGCCCTCCCGTTTTTCCTTCGTTGGAATTATTATATCACATATTTTCGGGGTTGTAAAGGGGTTTTTTGAATTATTTTTCTTTTTTTGGAATAATTTTTAAATTTCTTTTATAATCTCGACAAGTGTCCGGGCAACAAGCTCTGCGGCACGCAACGCCTCCTCAAGGCTATTTGCGCAAGAGCCTATCTCAAGAAGCAATGAGTACCTTGAGAACTCCTGATTATAAGTAGATGCCCTGAGGTCTGTCGGTCGGCACACATTCATATATTCGCCGTTAAGCTTGTGACGGAGCTTGAGTGCAAGAGAGAGATTATCCTGCCAAGCGGGACACGCCTCCCCTCCGTAGTCGCTACCAACGACACACATTACCTGCGCCACAGCCTCCCCCTCCACAACCGTCACGGGTCGCACAAGCTCGCCCGTCGAGCGCATAACGCCGTCTCTGTGGATATCTATAACGAGCTTTATCGTGGGATATGCTTCAAGATACTCCTTTATCGTCTCCTCGGCGCGTGCATACGAATTACGGTATCCGACGCTATCGTGCATAAAAGTACAATGAACGGCAGATACTCCGTTTTCGTTAAGTATCCTTGCCATAAGCTCACCTACAGCTACCACACTCTCACCTTTGTCGGTCGAGCGCGCAAGCTCCCCGCCGTCATCAGAATAAGAGATCGCGCCATCCTCAAGATACGCCTCCGTTCCGTGCGTGTGGATTATAAGCACCGTTGGCTCGTCGACCGAGGATAGCTTCTCAAAGCCTATATCTCCCCCAAGCTCCCTCTCTAGAAGCGTCTCTGCATTTATGGCGTAGCCTGTTGAATTATTTATGTAGGTGGTGCCGCTTGTATAGAGTGAGAGGTCCATCGGTATTACTGCAAGCTCTCCCTCGGGCACGGTCGATGGATCAAAATAGTAGAGTAGCTCAGGGGTAAGAGGCTCGCTTTCGGGCTCATTTACCACGGGCTTTGTCTCGGGAGGATCGGTGTCGGGGGCTGGCGTGTCAGTGCTTGTCTCGGTATCGGTATCGGTCTCGGTATCGGTTTCGCTCTCGGGCTCGTGCGTCTCACTATCGCTCTCTGTATCTGTGTCAATACCGAAAAAATGCTCAAATACGCCACTCACGATCACCGCGCGAATATCGTCAAGCACCCCTGCCTTAAGCGCCCCCACCAAGAATACTGTCAAGGTGAGCATAAGTGTGATAAACAGGGTAAGAGAAAATATCCTGAGGGCACGCTTATACCTTGTCCACCCTTTTTTTCGGGGCACTGCATCAAGCCCCAATATCTTTTCCTGACATAGCAGGGGTATTTCCCTTTTTTCAAGCAACGGTCTTTTTCTGAGCATTCTCTTTACCTTCCTTTTTGTTCTTACGAAATCATATTCGAAAGCAAAGGAATTTATACCCGCGTCCCGAAGGTTATGTCAAGTGCCGCGGCAAGAAGCTCAGAGGCACTTCTTGCTATCATATCACTCTCCTTCGGACTCACAAAAAAGCTTCTACCCTCGCGTAGCACCCCCTGAAGCTCGTCAGAAACAGTACTTACACCCGCCCTCTCAAGCACGTCGCAAACAAGAGTTGCAGAATCGACAACTGTAGGAACTCCAAGCGCTATCACGGGAACGCCCACGTTTTTCTTGTTTATCGCCTTTCGCGAGTTGCCGACGCCGGAGCCCGGGGAGATCCCGTTATCGGAGATCTGAACCGTCGAGCCGAGACGCTCACAGCTTCGCGCCGCAAGGGCATCAACTGCGATAATTGCGTCGGGGGAAACACTCAACGCGGCGCTTTTTATAATTTCCACCGTCTCAATTCCCGTTTGTGAAAGCACCCCCGGGGCAATTGCCGCTACGTTTGTCACTCGTTTGTCACCGAATATCTTTTTATAGAAGCCGCCAAGATGCCTTGTAACCATCATTTGTCTTACCGTAAACGGACCTATGGCATCGGAGGTCATATCGGGATTGCCAAGCCCTACGACGAGAATCTTTTGCTCGCTCACACTCTTTTTGCAAACTCGAAAAAGCATCTTTTCTATCTCATGCGAAACTGTATATGACATTGACTCAAGCCCCTCGTTATCCATAAGCCAGATCTTATCGCAGAACACTGTCACGTAATGCCCCTTTTCCCTACCGTATTTTGCTGAATCCTCGTCATTCTCGATATTGAGCCTGCATACCGTGCATTCGCCCTCCTCTTCCTCAGTATAACACGAAGCGTCTATCTGCCAAAGGCCTTTCTTTTCTACCGCAAGATCTGAATTTGCGTATTCGATCATTTTTTGCCCTCCAAAACCCCTTTTTCTCTTATCTTTCTTCGAGTTTGTGGGAAATATGCACAACTTGTTTCTTCCATAATTGTGCAGATAGCCGAAACTTGAAACATTCCCATTATTCTGATTGATTTTATGTAAAAAAGGTGGTATAATATCTTGAATAATATTTTCTTATATTATATTGTATGTACCAACCAATTCAGGAGGAGTTCCAAACGATGTTAAAACGCATTATTTCACTGGCAATCTGCCTTATAATCGTTGCTTCTGCCTTTGCAGGATGTTCCGCAAAGCTTGATGATACCGATAAGGGCGCTTATATTAGCATGTATTTGACGGACATGGTCTACGATCTTGATCCCGCAAACGCATTTACAAATGAGTCGGCGCTCAAGGTAATAAGCCTTTTATACGATAATCTCTTTATTGTAAAAGAGAACGGAAAGCTTGAGAATTGTCTTGCAGAAAGCTACAAGATAACCAAGAACGAAGAGCTTAATGAATATAAAATGATCATTACCCTCAACGACGAGGCAATGTGGAGCGATAACATTGCCGTTACCGCTAACGACGTTGTTTATGCGTGGAAGAGAGTGCTTGATAACGAGGCTTCCTACGATGCCGCTTGCCTTCTCTTCGACGTAAAGAACGCACGCGATGCTAAAGAGGGTGACGCGTCTATCGACGACGTAGCAATATATGCTCTTAACGAAAAGGAGATCTCGATCGAATTCGTTGGCGACATCGACTACGATCAGTTCCTCATCAATATTTCGAGCTACGCTCTCGTTCCTCTTCGTGAGGATATCGTATCCCGTGCAGGAGACGACTGGGCAAAGAGACCCTCTACAATGGTAACAAGCGGTCCCTTCAAGCTCAGAACTGCAAAGTATGATCCCGATATGGAAAAGGGCGAGATAGTTGCTATCAGCCAGATCATCATCGAGAGAAACCCCTACTACTACAGAAACTACACAGAGGACGCTTACGACAAGACAGTTAAGCCCTATCAGCTCCGCATCAACTACTCGATGACCGAGGAAGAGATAATGGCAGCTTACGAGAATGGCGAGATCTTCTACGTTGGAGATATCCCCCTCTCTGTAAGAAACGATTATGCTGACAAGGCAACCGTGACCGATGCTCCCAGCACTCATACATACGTGCTCAACGAGAATGCAGTTATCCGCAAGTATGACAGAAGCGCGTTTGCAGACCTTGAGTCCTCTTATAACGTATTCAACAAGGAGCTCGTTGACGGTGTTGACGGCGACAAGATATTTGCAGACGCAAAGGTAAGACAGGCGCTCTCTCTCGCACTTGACAGAGAGGCTATCGCAAACGCAGTTGTATTTGCGAAGGCAGCTTCCGGTCTTGTTCCCTACACTGCAAAGAACACAAATGAAAAGAAGGCTGCATCCTTCAGAGAGGTCGGCGGTGACATTATCGCATCGACAGCAGACCTTGCAGCAGCTAAGGCTCTTCTCAAAGAGGCAGGAGTTGACCCCTCCGATTATATGTTCGCTATCTCGGTAGCGGCTTACGATGACGTTCATATGCAGATCGCCGAGATGGTAGCGGCCGCTTGGGGCGAGGATGGACTCGGCTTCCACGTTGCAGTAAATGCAATCGACGTTATCGACAATGACGAGATCTCGAAGATCACACAGGAAGCAGATAGAACCATCAAGGATGATGTGTTCTCAGAGGCATACAGAGCATGCGAGTTTGAGGTTGCGGCTATTGATATGGTAACACTCACAAACGATGCATACTCGATGCTTGCTCCCTTCGCAAAGGCATTCTCGGGTCAGGCTATGGATATGACAAACCTCTCCTACGAGCTTACACCTCACAAGACAGGCTATGACAGTGAGGCTTATAACGAGCATATGGAGAAGGTACTTGTTGCAGGCACACAGGCAGAGAGAGCAGAGCTTCTTCACGAGGCAGAAAAGATGCTCCTTGAGGATATGCCCGTTATCCCCGTTATCTTCAATCAGAACGCAGTTCTCGTAAGCAAGGAGCTCTCCAAGGTAGACTTCACAACTATGGGTACTCCCGTATTTACCGAAACAAAGCTCAAGGATTATGAGAATTACATTCCCGAAGAGGAAAAGGAAACAGAGCTTATTATTGCAGAGTAAAAATCTTGTCGGTCAGGCAAATGCCTGACCGACTTTTTTTATAAAAACTATTGCATTTTTCTTTCATATATGTTATAATACTCGGGTAAATGCTATGATGAAGTCAGCGGTATTTCAAGGATATACCACAGAGAGCTCGACACGGCTGAAAGCGAGCGTATATCGAAATATTTGCATTTCCCTTCGGAGCAGATCTTGTGAAAACGTAGCGAGATACGGCAGGCACCGTTAACGCCCGCAAAGTGTTGGCTTTGTTATAACCGAGCCGAAATTTAGGTGGTACCGCGAGTATTTTTTTACCCGTCCTATTCTATTAGGATGGGTTTATTTTTTGATTATAATTTGAGAAAGGAAATATAAAATGAGAGAAAAACTTCAGCTTATCAAGGCGGAAGCGATGGCGGCTATTGCTTCCCCCGAGGCAAATCTTGAGGAGCTTCGCATCAAATACCTTGGCAAGAAGGGTGAGCTTACAAGCATCCTTCGCGGAATGGGAGCACTCTCCCCCGAAGAGCGACCTATCGTAGGTCAGCTTGCAAACGAGGTAAGAGCCGAGATCGAGACCGCTATAAAGGAGCGCTCGACAGAGCTTGCCGCAAAGGAGCTTGAGAACAAGCTTATCGCAGAAAAGGTGGACGTAACCGTTCCCGGAAAGGCACCCGCAATGGGTCACATTCACCCCCTCACAGCTACACAGCGTGAGCTTGAGAACATCTTTATCGGTATGGGCTTTTCCATTATCGAGGGTCCTGAGGTTGAGTATGATTACTACAACTTTGAGGCGCTCAATATTCCGAAGGATCACCCTGCAAGAGACACACAGGACACCTTCTACATCACAGACAACATTCTTCTCCGTTCCCAGACCTCTCCCGTTCAGGTAAGAGCTATGGAGAAGCAGCAGCCCCCTATAAGAGTGGTATCTCCCGGACGTGTTTACCGTTCCGACGCAGTTGACGCAACCCACTCTCCCCTCTTCCATCAGTTTGAGGGACTTGTTGTTGACAAGGGCATCACTATGGGCGACCTTAAGGGCGCGCTTGAGACCTTCGCAAAGGCACTCTTCGGCGAAGAGACAAAGCTCCGCTTCCGTCCTCACCACTTCCCCTTCACAGAGCCCTCGGCAGAGGTTGACGTTTCCTGCTTCGTTTGCGGCGGTAAGGGCTGCAGACTTTGTAAGGGTGAGGGTTGGATAGAAATTCTCGGTGCGGGAATGGTACACCCCTTCGTTCTCTCTAACTGCGGCATCGACCCCGAGGTCTACAGCGGCTTTGCATTTGGTGTAGGCATCGAGAGAGTTGCTATGGCTCGCTACGGAATCGACGATATGCGTCATCTCTATGAGAACGATATGCGATTCCTTGAGCAGTTCTGATAGGAGGTAATAGTAATGAATTTATCAAGAAATTGGCTTGCTGACTTCGTTGACGTCAGCGATATAGATAATAAAGCGTATTCCGACAGAATGACCGACACAGGCTCTAAGGTCGAGGGCTTTGAGATGCTTGCAGAGGACGTTGAAAACGTCGTTGTAGCAAAGATCATCTCAATCGCTCCCCACGAGAACAGTGACCACCTTCAGATCTGCCAGATGGATATTGGCGAAGGTAAGACTACGCAGATAGTTACCGGCGCGCAGAACGTGTTTGAGGGCGCGATAGTTCCCGCGGCACTCCCTGTTGCAAAGCTCCCCGGTGGAGTTGTTATCAAGTCGGGAAAGCTCCGTGGCGTTGAATCACACGGAATGCTCTGCTCTATCGCCGAGCTTGGACTTACTGAGCACGATATGCCCGGTGCCGCAACCGATGGAATCCTCATACTCGACCAGAGCTTTGAGGCTATGATAGGCAAGGATATCCGCGAGGCACTTATGCTCCGCGATAGCGTTGTTGAGTTTGAGATCACCTCAAACCGCCCCGACTGCCTCTCTGTTATCGGTCTTGCACGTGAGACTGCAGTTTCCTTTGATCGTGAGCTTAAGCTCCACACTCCCGTTGTAAAGGCTGAAGGCACAGGTGACGTTAAGGATTACCTCTCTGTCCAGATATCCGCTCCCGACCTCTGCTACAGATACGCGGCAAGAGTTGTAAAGAACGTTAAGGTAGCTCCCTCGCCTCTTTGGCTCCGTATGAGACTTCGCGCGAGTGGCGTAAGACCCATCAACAACATCGTTGATATTACTAACTACGTAATGCTTGAGTACGGTCAGCCTATGCACGCGTTTGACTACGCTTGCCTTGGCGGATCGGCTATAAACGTTCGCCGCGCGGCTGACGGCGAGAAGTTCATCTCCCTTGACTCTCAGGAGCATACTCTTGACTCCACAATGCTCGTTATTGCCGATAAGGAAAAGGCAGTAGCACTTGCGGGTGTTATGGGCGGCGAGAACAGTGAGATCACCGACGGTACGACCACAGTTGTATTTGAGTCTGCTTGCTTCAACGGCGGCTCGGTTCGTGTTACCGCAAAGAAGAACGGTATGCGTACCGAAAGCTCTGCAAGATTTGAGAAGGGTCTTGACGCAGAAAACTGCTACGGCGCACTTGAGCGCGCTTGCGAGCTTATCGAGCTTCTTGGCGCAGGTGAGGTCGTTGGCGGAATGATCGACGTTTACCCCACAAAGCGCGAGCCTACGGTTCTTACACTTAATCCCGACGTTATAAACAAGTTCCTTGGCACCGATATTGATGCCGATTATATGAAGTCTGTCCTTACCTCCCTTGACTGCAAGGTTGAGGACGGCAAGATAACCGTTCCCTCCTTCAGAGTTGACCTTGGCTGTATGAACGATATTGCCGAGGAGGTAGCAAGAATTTGGGGCTACAACAAGATCCCCTCTACCAACATCAAGGCAGAGACCACTCGCGGTGGCAGATCCAAGAAGCAGCAGTTTGAGGTAAACGTTGAGAATGCGATGATCGGAATGGGCATCTCGCAGATCCAGACGTTCTCCTTCATCAGCCCTAAGTATTACGACAAGGTAAGACTTCCCGCTGATAGCGCTCTCCGCACGTCTATCGTTATCTCCAACCCCTTGGGCGAGGATACAAGCGTTATGAGAACTACTGCGCTTCCCTCTCTCCTTGAGGTAATTGCGAGAAACGTAAACCTCAGCAACGAGAACGTAGCTCTCTTTGAGAATGCTTCCGTTTATATCCCCACGGGTGCTGACACACTTCCCGACGAGAACAAGGTAACTACCGTCGGTATGTACGGTAAGGTTGACTTCTACAGCATCAAGGGTGTTTGCGAGAATATCTTGAGTCTCGCTTCTATCAAGGGTGCTGAATACGTGGCTGTCACCGATAACCCCTCTTACCACCCCGGAAGATGTGCAAAGGTAGTGGTTGGTGATACCACAGTTGCAATTCTCGGTCAGGTTCATCCTCTCGTTATGCAGAACTACGGAATCTCCATTCCCGTTTATGCGGCAGAGCTTGACTTTGACAAGATATTCGCTCTCTCGACCACCGAGAAGCACTTCAAGGCACTTCCCAAGTTCCCCGCTTCGACTCGTGACTTCTCCTTTGTTTGCGACAAGGATCTCGAGGTCGGCAAGATCGAGAAGATCATGGCAACCGCAGGCGGTAAGCTCGTTGAGGACGTTTACCTCTTCGACATATACACAGGTCACCAGATCGGCGAGGGCAAGAAGTCGGTATCTATCCGCGTAGTGCTCCGCGCGGCTGACAGAACACTTACAGTTGAAGAAGCAGACAAGGTATCCGATAAGATACTCACCGCTCTTGACAAGCAGCTTGGCATCAACCTCAGAGCATAAGAGGTGGGACGTGGAAAAAGAAAAGGTTGCACGAATTAACGAGCTGGCGCGCAAGCAGAAGGCTGAAGGACTTACCGACGAGGAAAAAGCCGAGCAGAAGGCGCTCCGCGATGAGTATATCGCAGAGTTCCGTATCTCAATGGGAATGATGCTCGACAATACGGTAATCCAGTACCCCGACGGCTCACGCAAGTCGCTCAAAAAGGATAAATAATAAAAAGAACGCATACCTTTCTCTGTTGTTTTTAACGGAGAAATTGAAAGCGCAAAAAATCGGCAGAGAACTTGTTTTCTCTGCCGATTTGTGTTATAATGGGGTCAGAACGTAGGGCGGGGGCTTGCTCCCGCCGTGACGAGTGACTTGCGTTGAAAAGGCGGCGGGAGCAAGCCCCCGCCCTACAATAAAGGGGTATGGGCTTTGCCCAACGCGTTTGTAATACAAATGCGAAACTGGCGATAAAACGAAAAAATAATTTACTTAAAAGGAGAAAAAGTATGTTTTCATTATTTTCTAAAAAGTTTATGAATGAGGCAGCAGCAAGAACTTTTTGGGCTTGGTTTGAAGAACAAGAATTATGGATAATCAATTGTCTTTCTAATCACGATTCAGCTTTTGTTTGGGCAATTGACGAACGATTAAAGCCGGTTTTTCCCTATTTTAAGAAAGAACTTGAATTCCAATTGGGATATAATGAAGGAAAAGGAGAATTCTTTTTCTTCCACTTTGGAAACAAAAATCTTATTAAAGATGCGGATACCTTCGCGCGAATGATGCCTAAAAATATTTCTGAACGTTGGACATTTATATCAGAAAAATGACAATATCCCCGACAGACCATGAACATCTGTCGGGGTTACTCTTTGTTTTCTTATTCGAAATTTTTTGTCCGTAGGAGTGTTATTTGAACGCCCGCGGGCGAACGCAGTTCGCCCCTACCACGTCAGGTGATTTCTCCGATAAGGACATCACCCATTTGGGTATGCGTTCTTTTTATAGAAAGGAAAAGAGATGCCACAAAATGACATCTCTTACGACCGCATGGTCAAATCATCAATTTTATTTTGACAATCAGCCCTGTGCTTTCTTTCTTTCCTCGAAGCATGCGCTGCAGAAAACAGGTCTGTCCTCGGAGGGCTGGAATGTTACCTTTGCAACACCGCCACACTGTGCACAAACTGTCTCGAAGTACTCGCGGGGAGCCTTTGTAGCGTTCTTCTTAGCATCGCGACAAGCCTTGCAAGCCTTGGGCTTGTTCATGAAGCCTTTCTCTTTGTAGAATCTCTGCTCGCCAGCTGTGAAAACAAACTCGTTTCCGCAATCCTTGCAAACAAGAGTCTCATCTACAAACTCCTCGTTCTCGACTCCAACTTTTTCTTCTTCGTACATGGAATTTTACCTCACTTTGAAAATGGTATTTTTCCCTAAAACCAGTACCCGACAGTTAAAACTAACAGTGAGCGTCCTGAATTGTCAGGGTTTATATTGAAAGGCTTTGCCTTTTCAATCAAGTTATCCAAGCAGTGCGCGAAGCTTCTTGCGTATGCGGTAGATAGCATTACTTACAGATCTTTCGCCCTTGCCGAGTGCCTCGCCTATCTCCTTTGCTGTCTTTCCAAGCATATAACTATGCCAAATAGTATATTCATACTCTGAAAGATTCTTCTTTATAGACGAATATATCTCCCTTAAATTCTCTGCCTCAACGATATTGACGGCAGGATCCTCGGTAATACTCTCCATAAAGGCATTGTTATCAAGCTCTGTCGGCTGCTCTGCTTTTCTGCGGCTTATGACTCGCATCTGCGAGACAAGCGCATTGTATATACAAATGCGAGCATAAAGTCCAAATTCCACGTCCTTCTGCATAAGGTCGAAGCCCAAAATCGCGTTGTAAAACACGATAGTCGCCTCCTGAAGCAGATCCTCGTAGAGCTCCTTGGTAAGATCGTCATTTGTGAATTTTGATACCTGGGATTGAAGCAATGGTCTGTATCTTTCAAGAATCTCTGAAAACGCCTCTTGATCTCCCTCTCTTACCTTTTCGATAAGAGCCATTGTCACAGAGTTATTTTCGCCGTCCTTCATACACTTCTCCCATTAGGATACAGTTACCCTAAATATCATACTATACCATTTAATTATATCATTTTTTTGTACAATGTCAATAGTTTTGGTAAAATTATTTCACATTTTTTTTACTAAATATTAAAATTTGTGCATTTTTGACAAAAGTCGAGAAGCTTTTTAGTCGAAAAGATAATTGACGTTTCCTGCCATAAGTGCGTGCATTCCCCGATATATTGCCTCGGGACGCTCGTAGAAGTTATCCTTCATTCGTTTTGCGCGGTCAAGGGTGTCAACGGTGTAGCGAAGCGAGAATATCTCCTTACCCTTCTCCTTAAAGTAGCAATAGACCTCGTACTTCTTATCCTCGTCAAGCTCCGTTATCTCGCACTTGCAAACGATGCCGCGCTTCTTGAAATCAAGATACCTGAAGGCGCGTGCAAGGCTCTGATCGAGTATACTTGTAAGGATATCCCCGTTGAGCTCGCGAGCAACGCATCTTCCCTTTTCGGTTACCATATAAAGCTCTTCTCCGTCGATCTCAAGCTTCTCAATAAGGTCTCCGTCAAGCATCTCGCCGAAGCCCTCGGCAAAATCAAGGTACATAACGAAATCGGTCTGCATTACGATATCGTTTATAGTTATAAAATCAAGCGGATAATTTATATTTTCCATAAGGTAAAGAACAAATATCTTTACGTTTTTCATGCTTCCTATCGGTGAATACATAGAAAACCACCCTTCACTCAAAAATTCATAAATAAATTGTATCATATTTTCGTTTTTTTTTCAATATATATTTGCAATTTGAGAAAAAATGTGTTATTATATTACTATCTATTCACAAGGAGGCACATTATGATAAATATTGCCATTCTCGGATTTGGCGTGGTCGGTAGCGGAACTGCCGAGGTACTCACGGCAAATCAGAAGATAATCGAGGCTCGCTGCGGCTGTGAGTACAATATCAAGTATATTCTTGATCTTAGAGACTTCCCCGACAGCCCCTTCTCAGATAAGGTAATTCACGATTTTAATATAATTCTTAACGACCCCGAGGTCTCCATCGTTGCAGAGATGATGGGTGGCTCTCACCCCGCGTACGACTTCTCTCTTGCCGCACTCAAGGCTGGCAAGCACGTTGTTACCTCTAACAAAGAGGTTGTTTCCACCTTCGGTGTAGAGCTTTGCAAGACGGCTGCCGAGAATGGCGTCAGATACTTGTTTGAGGCGAGCGTTGGCGGCGGTATTCCCGTTATACGCCCTATGATAAACGATCTCGCGTCTAACAATATCACCAAAATATGCGGGATACTCAACGGAACGACTAACTATATCCTCACGAAGATGCGCGACGAGGGTGAGTCCTTTGATGCGGCACTTAAGAAGGCACAGGAGCTCGGCTATGCCGAGGCTAATCCCTCTGCCGACGTTGACGGTATAGATGCGGCAAGAAAGATAGTTATCCTCGCAGCTCTCGCTTCGGGCATGCTTATTGACCCTAAGACGATACACACCGAGGGCATTACAAAAATAACTCTCACCGACACGAAGGTAGCCGCAGCGCTCGGTATGGCTATAAAGCTTATCGGCTATGCATCGACGAAGGACGGTCTGACGGCCTACGTTGCACCCCATATGGTGCCCCTCTCTTGTCCTCTTTCAACGATAAATGACGTTTTCAACGGAATCCTTATCACCGCCGATATGGTTGGTGAGGTAATGTTCTACGGACCCGGTGCGGGCAAGCTTCCCACGGCAAGTGCTGTAGTTGCAGACATTATCGATATTATGAGTGTTAAGACCGAGGACGCAAAGAAGGTAGAGTGGGTAGCGGCAAATGCAGAGTCTCTTGCCGATTTCTCGGCTCACACCGCAAAGAGAGTCTTTGTGCTTAACAAGGAAGCAAACGTAGAGACGACCGAAAAGGCTGTTATTGTTGACGATGTGTATGCAGTCCTCACAGCTCCTATGAGTGAGTCGGATACCGATGCACTCAAGGCAAAGCTTGGCGACAAGGTTATTTCGGTATATAGAGTACTTTAATAAAAAAAAGATAGGCTGAAATTCAGCCTATCTTTTTTCATATTCTCTTTGAAGCTCGTTTATAAATCCACTACCCGAGAAGATCGTATAATCATAAAGCCTCTCGCCCGTTCCTATGGGTATCACGGCACCGTCGCTATCCTTTTTGAACATACTATGCGGTACAGGGTTTACAAGAAGCACTTTTTTTGCACGAAGCACTCCCTCGTTTACTGCGTCACTATAGGAGTATGCCATTCGTCTAACCTTAACTTTATCAAGCCCAAGGATAAATTTCCATCGACTGTTATGAATGTTAGTCTTAATCTCTACGGTATTTTCATCATATATCGTAATATGGGATTTATGACGGCGAGGTGTGAAAAATCTGATGTAGTATCTTGTATGAGGAGCGGTTATTATAAGATCAAATCCCTCTTTATTTAGCTTAAGTCCGCGAAAAACTCCTCTTTTTTTCTCAATTTTAAAGCCATATTTTTTGCATTTTTTCTTGAGCTTTCGCACAAACCTCATTCTCTTTCGCAATGAGCGCAAAAGAACTATATATGTAAACAATATGCCACCAATAAGAATTATTACAACACCTGTCGTCTGAAATGCATATATGAAAAAGATCAACCCTATCACTATTATAATTCCGCAAAGTCCTAACAGTATAAAGCCCATAACAATAGCAAGGATTTCATTGATCGAAGCAAAAATACTTCTTTTATCCTTCGGTTTATAAATGCCGCCTTCAACGAGATCCTTTTCACTAAAAGCAGGCGTCTTATGAATTTTTCGTCTTGAAGCCATATCGTCACCTCCATCTCTTTGTTCCAATTATAGCATATATGCTTTATTAAGTCAACAAACTACTTTTCGATACCCTCAACTGTTGGTTTACAGTATATTTTTACCTGCCTGTGCCAATACTAAATTCGTAAAATTTAATACGAAAGAAGGTAGAATATGATAAAGCCACAAATTACGAAATGCACGGCGCGCGAGATACTTGATTCGAGAGGTTACCCCACGGTCGAGGCGACCGTTTTTCTCACCGATGGCACTGTCGGCACTGCAAGCGTGCCGTCGGGCGCGTCAACGGGCATATACGAGGCTCACGAAAAGCGTGACGGCGATACGGAGCGCTACAGTGGCAAGGGAGTGCTTCAGGCAGTATCGGCGGTCTGCAAGACTATCTCGCCCGCTCTTTGCGGCATATCTATCACGGAACAGCACGAGCTCGACAAGCTCCTTCGCGCACTTGACGGCACAGAAAACAAGGAAAGACTTGGTGCTAACGCCATTCTTGCCGTCTCCTTGGCATCAGCGCGCGCCGCGGCAAATTTTCTAAACGTACCACTTCACCGATATCTTGGCGGTGCGAGCTCATATCGCCTTCCCGTTCCTATGATGAACATTCTCAACGGCGGAGCACATGCCTCAAACAACGTTGAAATCCAAGAATTTATGATAGTGCCCGTGGGCTTTTGCCACTTTCACGAGGCACTTCGCGCAGGTAGCGAGGTGTACCATACTCTTGGCACAATCCTCAAGGAAAAGCGACTTGCCACCACAGTTGGAGACGAGGGCGGCTTTGCTCCAAGTCTTGAAAGTGACGAGCAGGCAATAGAGCTTATCATCAACGCAATTGATCGCGCAGGATATAACACCGACAAAATAAAAATTGCCCTTGATGCTGCCGCTTCGGAGTGGTACGTGTCTGAGGGAGAGTACGTTCAACCCAAAACGAACAAGGCATATACAAGAGAGTCCCTTACCCAATATTGGGAAGACCTTGTAGAAAAATATCCCATAATGTCTATTGAGGACGCACTTGATCAGCGAGATTTTGACGGCTGGGCGGAGCTGACACATCGACTTGGTGATAAAATAATGCTTGTGGGCGATGATCTGTTTGTAACAAATGCTAAACGCCTTCGCGAGGGTATCAAACGAGGCGCGGCAAACACCATTCTTATCAAGCCAAACCAAATAGGAACGCTTTCTGAAACACTTGACGTAATAAGAGTAGCAAACAACGCGGGATATCGTTTTATTATCTCTCACCGTTCGGGAGAGACCGAGGACACGACAATTGCCGATATAGCGGTTGGAACGAGCGCGGCATTTATCAAAACAGGTGCTCCCTGTCGCACAGAGCGTGTGGCAAAATACAATCGCTTGCTTCGAATCGAGGCGTCCCTTAACTCTTCGGCGCGATATGGTATATAAAACAAAAATACTACCGCAAAAGCGGTAGTATTTTTATTGACTATTAGAAAAATATATGGTAAAATAAGTAAAATAACACAAGGAGGTAATTTATGGACAATATAGACGTAACTGCTTTGTTTAATATCGGCTACGGTCTTTACGTTGTAACGTCAAACGACGGTGTTAAGGACAACGGCTGTATCCTGAATTCTGTTATTCAGCTCACAAACACGCCCAACCGCGTAGGTGTGGTAATAAACAAGAATAATTATTCGCACGACGTCATAAAGGGGAGCGGTGTGCTCAACGTAAACGTGCTCACAGAGGAAGCGCCCTTCTCTATCTTTGAGAGATTTGGCTTTAAGAGTGGCCGCGACACAAATAAATTTGAGGGAATGAAGATATTCCATTCGCAAAACGGTCTTGCTGTTATGACTGATTATATCAATTCATTTATATCCCTTAAGGTTGAGAGCTACGTTGATCTTGACACGCACGGAATGTTCGTCTGCACGCTCACAGAGGCACATAACCTCACCAAAGAGCCAACGATGACGTACTCTTACTACTTCGCTCACGTCAAGCCCAAGCCAAATGCACCCAAGAAGAAGGGCTACGTATGCAAGATATGCGGCTACGTTTATGAGGGGGAGACTCTTCCCGCGGACTACGTATGCCCTCTTTGCAAGCATCCCGCATCGGACTTTGAAGAAATAAAATAACGACTTATCAGAAAGAGAGGTAATTAATTATGCCAGGACCAGGTGGAGGATCCCGCGGTGGCGGATTTGGAGGAGGCTCAAGAGGAGGCGGCTTCGGTGGAGGCGGTGGCTTCGGCGGAGGTAGCTTTGGAGGCGGACCTCGCGGACCGCATTTTCACGGCCCACATTTTCACGGCCCGCATTTCGGCTGGTACGGTCGACGCAGATATTATGGCGGAGGTGGCTGTCTCGGCGGTCTGCTTGGAATGATAATGTTCCCTGTTATAATGCTTTTGGTAGTCGCAGTAATGCTTTTCTCGATAATCGGCTCGTCGGTTACTAACGTAGCTAACGGCGGCACAATTAAATATGACGAGGCGCAGTTCCAAAATTATGCGGACATGAGGTATTCAGAGGAATTTGCAGCTCACACTGCGTATGAGAATAATATTCTTCTCGTCTTCCTCACCAACGAGGAGTGCAACGAATATTACTGCATTGCGTGGGTGGGAAACAATATTGCAAGCGAGATAAACGCTATGTTCGGTGACGAATATACGGCATTCGGTCAGACGGTACGCGGCTCTATCAACAGCGAATACTATGAGTTCTCGCTCTCGTCAAATCTTGCAATGATGATGGATAAGATGACAGTAAACGTAGAAAGACTTGGACTTTCCTCATCCTTCAGACGCGAGGTTTCAAACACCGATCCCGCGCCCTCTCGCGTTGTTAACTATTCTAATATTTCAATTACTAACGAGACCGTAGACCTCGCTCTTGCAGACTTTACCGAGGCTACAGATATTCCTACAGTCATAGTTGTTGACACTATGGAGAACGTATTCGGTAAAACATTATTTATCACAGACATTTTTCACATTATAATTCTCCTTATATTCGCAGGCGTTGCGATCTACCTTATAATCAACGGTATAAAGCAAAACAAGAAGAATAAGAACAACAAAGACAACAACGATAATGGCGGTTATACGGGTGGAGGCTTCGGCGGAGGCAATGGCTCGGGCGGTGGCAACTCGGGTACCTACTCGGGCAGCTACAACACAGGCAATACAGGCAGCTACAATCGCAACCCACATTAAATTAAACTAAAAACCGTGTGTCCTTTCGGACACACGGTTTGTTTTTTATTTAGATCTCAATCTCGCCGCTATACACAAGCTCGGCGTTACCCGTGAGGGTCACGTCATCCTCTGTATAGTTTACGATAAGGTCACCGCCGCGAAGCTTAACGGTTATGTCCTCGCCCATCTTGCAGAAGCCGTTCTCAACAGCCGCAACGACTGCCGCGCAAGCTCCTGTACCGCACGCGAGTGTCTCTCCGTTACCTCTCTCCCAGACACGCATCTTGATGGTGGTGGGGTTGACAACACGAATGAACTCTGTGTTTATTCTCTCAGGGAATACGCTTGCATTCTCGAACATAGGACCGATCTGCTTTACCTTGACGCCGTCAACGTAATCGGTAAATACTACGCAGTGGGGGTTACCCGTCGAAACGCAGGTTATCTTATAATCCTTGCCACCAACGGTGAGAGGATAGTTAACGATTCTCTCTTCCTTGATGGTAGTAGGAATATTCTTTGTAAGAATACTTGCAGCACCCATATGAACTCTTACCGAGGTCACCTTGCCATTACGCGTGTAGACCTTGAGTCTCTTAACACCGCTTCCCGTCTCGATAGTCATCTTGTCGCTCTCAACAAGCTTATTATCGTAGAGGTACTTACCAACGCAGCGGATACAGTTACCTGCCATCTTGCCTTCACTACCGTCGCGGTTGAAGATTCGCATCTTAGCATCAGCCACGTCCGACTTCTCCATAAGCACGATTCCGTTACCGCCAATACCGTAATGTCTGTCACAGAAGGTAAGGCAGAGCGACTCGGGACAAGTGATCTTGCCTTCGAAGTTCTCGATGAAGATATAGTCGTCTCCCGTTCCCTGCATCTTAGAGAACTTAAGCTTACGAGGCTCGCTTCTCATATCGTTGATGTCAACGAGCTCGGTGTTCTGCTGGTTGTAACGGCTTGCAATAACGTCTGCAAGTGCATTTGCCGTATCAAGCGACGTAAGGCAAGCGACCGAGTGCTGAAGCGCCTTGTGGTGAAGCGCGATATAATCGTCTATCGTTGTGCTAAAGAGCGCGCCCGTGTAAACGATATAGCTGATAAGTCCGTCCTCGATAAGATCGAACGCATCACGGCTATCATTGATGCCTCTGACCGTACGAACGTCGATACCGAGTCCCTCGATAGCGCGTGCCGTGTCTCTTGTCGCGTAGATCTTCATTCCAAGGTCGTCGAGCTTCTTTGCAAGGGATACGATCTCCTTGAGATCATGCTCGTCAACGCTGATGAACACACCGACGTCAGAACCGGGAGTGGGAACCTTTATCTTGAAGCCTGCAGATGTCATTCCCTTGAAAATTGCCTCCTGAAGATTGCTTCCAAGACCAAGCACCTCACCCGTGGACTTCATCTCAGGTCCAAGGTAGGAGTTAGCATCTGTAAGCTTCTCGAAGGAGAATACGGGAACCTTAACCGCAAAGTAAGGAGGAGTCTTGTAAAGACCTGTGCCGTAGCCGAGATCAGCAAGAGGCTCGCCTATCATAACCTTAGTTGCAAGGTCGACCATAGGAACTCCCGTTACCTTACTGATGTAAGGAATCGTTCTCGACGCACGGGGGTTAACCTCGATAACGTAAAGCTCGTTGCGCCAGATGAGGTACTGAATATTTACAAGTCCCTTTGTTCCAAGCGCCAAAGCGAGCTTTGTCGAGGACTCGACAACCGTCTCAAGCATCTTGTCGTTTATGTTGAAGGGAGGATATACCGCGATAGAGTCACCGCTGTGAACTCCCGCGCGCTCAACGTGCTGCATAACTCCGGGGATAAGAACGTCCTTACCGTCGGAGATTACGTCAACCTCAAGCTCTGTTCCCTTCATGTACTTGTCAACGAGAACGGGATTCTCAATGCCTGTCGAGAGAATTCTCGTCATATATGCTCTTACCTCTGTATCGTTATAAACGATAGACATATTCTGTCCACCTATAACGTAAGAGGGACGAAGCAATACGGGGTAGCCGATGCTATTAGCGGCCTCAAGTGCCTCGTTTGTAGTCATAACTCCGGCACCTGCGGGACGCTTGATATTGAACTTTTCAAGGAGCGCATCGAACTTTTCTCTGTCCTCTGCGGTGTCAATTCCCTCTGCTGAAGTACCGAGGATCTTGATTCCGTTATCATCGAGGAACTTGGTAAGCTTTATTGCCGTCTGTCCACCAAAGGCAACAACGACTCCAACGGGCTTCTCTATCTCGATGATGTTCATAACGTCCTCGGGAGTGAGAGGCTCAAAATAAAGTCTGTCTGCCGTATCGTAGTCGGTAGAAACGGACTCGGGGTTATTGTTGACGATAACAACGTCGTAGCCGAGCTTCTTGAGTGCCCATACGCAGTGAACTGACGAGTAGTCGAACTCAATTCCCTGTCCTATACGGATAGGTCCTGAGCCAAGAACAAGGATTACGGGCTTGCCACTTCTTGAGAAGGTGCGAGACTCGCAGTCCTTATCATAGGTCGAGTAGAAGTAAGGTGTCTTTGCGTCAAACTCAGCGGCACAAGTGTCAACCATCTTGTAGGAAGCGCGAAGCTTCGGGATATCCTCGTTACCGCCAAGGCGAGTAAGCACCTTATCGGTGTAACCGAGCTTCTTTCCCTTTCTGTACTCCTCAAGGCCAAGTCCGTTCTCAATGAGATCGTTCTCAAAGTCAACGAGATTCATAAGCTTATTGAGGAACCAACGGTCGATACGCGTTATGTTATAGATCGTTTCTATATCAATACCTGCCTTGAGTGCCTCAAAAACAGTGAAGAGTCTGCGGTCGTCGGAAATAGCAAGTCTCTCAAGGAGGGGCTTGTCCGATATGGGAGCGGCATTGAGAGTATCAAGAGATATCTCTGCTCCTCTTACCGCCTTCATCATAGCCGCCTCAAAGGAGGTGCCTATCGACATTACCTCGCCCGTTGCCTTCATCTGTGTGCCGAGCACACGGCTGGCATTGGTGAACTTCTCAAAGGGCCACTTGGGCATCTTGACAACGACGTAGTCAACTGCGGGCTCAAAGCACGCACAGGTCTTGCCTGTAATATCGTTCATTATCTCGTCAAGCGTATAACCGAGAGCTATCTTTGATGTGATCTTAGCTATCGGGTATCCCGTTGCCTTACTTGCAAGTGCCGAGGAACGAGAAACTCTGGGGTTAACCTCGATTACGGCATACTCAAAGCTATTCGGATTGAGCGCGAACTGACAGTTACATCCGCCGACGATACCGAGCGCCGAGATTATCTCAAGGGATGCGGTACGGAGCATCTGATACTCCTTAGGCGAAAGTGTGAGTGCGGGAGCTACAACGATAGAGTCACCCGTGTGGATTCCAACGGGGTCAAAGTTCTCCATGCTACAAACGGCGATTACGTTTCCTGCCGAGTCACGCATCGTCTCGAACTCGATCTCTTTCCATCCAAAGATGTATTTCTCAACGAGTATCTGGCTTATGGGAGATGCGTCAAGTCCCGTCTTTGCGACGATCGCAAGCTCCTCGGGGTTGTTGGCAACACCGCCGCCCGCGCCACCAAGTGTGAATGCGGGACGAATGATTACAGGATAGCCTATCTTACCCGCGATAACAAGTGCGGTATGTACGTCGTTTGCGATATCGGAAGGAATACAGGGCTGACCGATCTCTTCCATAGTGTCCTTGAAGAGCTGACGGTCCTCTGCCTTATCTATTGCCTCGGCATTTGTACCGAGAAGACGCACGTTGTGGCTCTTGAGGAAGCCCTCGTGGTTGAGCTGCATAGCGATGGTAAGTCCTGTCTGTCCTCCAAGTCCTGCGAGGATCGAGTCGGGCTTTTCCTTCTCGATTATTCTCTTTACCGTCTCAACAGTAAGAGGCTCAAGATATATTTCGTCAGCGAGCGCGCTGTCGGTCATAATGGTAGCAGGGTTAGAGTTAACGAGTACTACGTTGAGTCCTGCCTCCTTGAGCACGCGGCACGCCTGCGCACCCGCGTAGTCAAACTCTGCCGCCTGACCGATGACGATGGGGCCGGAGCCAATTACGAGTACCTTTTTAATATCCTTATTAAGCGGCATTATCTCTCTCCTCCCATCATTTCTATAAATTTGTCATAAAGGAAGGCCGTACCTCTCTGGCCCTTCCAGTTATCGGGCAAGAACTGTACCGAGAAAGCACGAAGTCCCTCGTACTCAATTCCCTCACAGCTCTTATCGTTTACGTTGATATAGCTTACCTTACCGTGAGCCGTGCTATCGGAAGCTACTGCATAGCCGTGGTTCTGCGCGGTAATATAGGTCTTTGTTCCCTCTGCCTCACGTACAGGCTGATTAGAGCCTCTATGACCGTACTTGAGCTTGTACGTCATACCGCCATCGGCGAGAGCCATAAGCTCGTGTCCGAGGGATATGCCGAACATAGCGCACTTGCCCATAAGAGCCTTTATCTCACCGATGCAAGCGCCGTTCTCAGCAGGGTCGCCCGCACCGTTTGAAAGAAGAACACCGTCGGGCTTCTTTGCGAGTATCGCATCAGCCGTCGTATTGTAAGGAACTACAGTTACACGGCAACCTCTCTCGGTAAGCGCCTTCACGGCATCGGTATGTGAGCCGTAATCAACGAGTGTTACCTCGTATTTCTTGTCGCCCTCAGCCTCGTACACCTTCTCCTCGGTAACCGAGCAAGCTGCGACCGCGTCCTTGATCCTAAAGGTCTTGATCTCATCGAAATTTGAAGGAATTTCAGAAGAGATGCAAGCATTCATAACGCCGTTCTCGCGAAGGATCTTTGTGATCTGTCTTGTGTCGACGCCATAAATTCCGGGGATTCCGTGATCCTTTAAGAACTTATCGATGTCATACTGACTTCTGAAGTTCGAGGGCTTCTCGCACCACTCACGCACCACATATCCGCTGACGCGCGGTGTACCGACAAAATCCTCCTCAATAACTCCGTAATTGCCTATCATCGGGAAGGTCTGCATAATGATCTGCCCATAATAAGCGGGGTCTGTAAGCGCTTCGTTATATCCCACCGTCTGCGTGTTAAAAACGAGCTCGCCTACACATTTTCCCTCGGCACCGAAGGAAAATCCCTCGAAGACGTGACCGTCTTCAAGCACAAGATAAGCTTTTTTCATATATTAACCTCACTCTCCGAGACACTTGACAAGCACTGCCTTCTGCGCATGAAGCCTGTTTTCTGCCTCGTCAAAAATTTCATCAGCGTGAGCCTCGAGCACGTCAGCGGTTATCTCCTCGCCTCTGTGCGCAGGCAAACAGTGGAGCACCATTGCGTCCTTAGCCGCAACTGCCATAACGTCACTGTTAATCTGGTAACCACGGAATACTTTCTTACGTGCTTCTGCCTCTTCCTCCTGACCCATGGAAGCCCATACGTCAGTATAAAGGACGTCTGCATCCTTTGCAGCCTCAAGTACGTTATCTGTGCAAGTAAATCTTCCCGTAGCCGCTGCCCACTCCATTATCTTCGCATCGGGCTCATATCCCTTGGGACAAGCGACAGACACGCTCATTCCCATCTTGATACCGCCAACGATAAGGGAGTTTGTCATATTATTTCCGTCACCGATGTAGCAGAGCTTCTTGCCCGCTATCTCGCCCTTATGCTCTCTTATAGTCATAAGATCGGCAAGGACCTGACAGGGATGACAGTAGTCGGTAAGTCCGTTGATTATCGGGATCTGACCGCAGGAAGCGAGAGACTCGACCTCCTCCTGATCAAAGGTTCTTATCATTATTCCGTCAAGGTAACGCGAAAGAACTCTTGCAGTATCCTCCACGGGCTCGCCGCGTCCTATCTGAAGATCGCGCGATGAAAGGAAGAGCGCCGTGCCTCCGAGATCGTACATACCGACCTCAAAGGAAACTCTCGTTCTCGTCGACGACTTCTCAAAGATCATTCCGAGTGTCTTTCCCTCAAGAACGTGGTGCTTGATTCCGTTTTTTCTCTCATACTTCAGCTTGTCCGCAAGATCAAGGATATCAAGTATCTCCTGCTCGCTAAGATCCTGAAGCTTCAGCAAATGTTTCATTTCACTTTACCTCCGTATGTCATTTGTATATTTTACTTTAATTCGTTTCTTACGTATACTATCTGCGCCTCGACCGACTCCTGCGACGTGCCGCCTGCCGAAATTCTCTTTTTTACGCAGGTCTCAAGTGAGATATCCTCGTAAAGATCATTTTCGAAAAGCTCACTGTGCTCTCTGTATTTTTCAAGAGACAGATCGTCAAGCACGCATTTTTCTTCAATGCAACGCGCCACTATCTGACCGACCACCTTATACGCGCTCCTGAAGGGCATTCCACGCTTCACGAGGTAGTCAGCAAGATCGGTCGCGTTTATAAATCCATTCTGCGCCGCGCGGTACATATTATCGGCACGGACACTCATCGTTGCGATCATAGGTGTAAAGACCTTAAGACACATAATTACGGTATCGACCGCATCAAAAATTGCCTCCTTATCCTCCTGCATATCCTTGTTGTATGCAAGGGGGAGTCCCTTAAGGGTCGTGAGAAGCGCCATAAGATCGCCGTAAACTCTGCCCGTCTTACCTCTAACTAACTCCGCCATATCGGGATTCTTCTTCTGGGGCATAATGGACGAGCCCGTGGTGTACGCGTCGTCAAGCTCTATGAACTTGAATTCCCAGCTCGACCAGAGGATGATCTCCTCCGAAAAGCGCGAGAGGTGCATCATAAGTATCGAGAATGCGCTCATAAGCTCAAGGCAGAAGTCTCTATCTGAAACTCCGTCAATACTGTTGAGTGTGATTCCGTCAAAGCCGAGCTTCTCTGCAACAAGCTCTCTGTTTGTGTTATACGTCGTTCCCGCAAGCGCGCACGAGCCGAGGGGCGAGAGATTCATTCTCTTCTTTGCGTCCTCAATTCTGCCTATATCGCGAAGGAGCATCATAGAATATGCCATAAGCTGATGACCGAATATTATCGGCTGTGCTCTTTGCAGATGAGTATATCCCGGCATAATTACCGTCTTATTTTCCTCTGCCTTGTCGGTCACTGCCACGATAAGCTCCTTTGTGAGCTCTACTATCTCATCACACTTATCGCGCAGATAAAGTCTTATATCAAGTGCCACCTGATCGTTACGGCTACGCGCTGTATGGAGCTTTTTGCCGACGTCACCGATGCGCTTCGTAAGCTCTCCCTCAACGAACATATGTATGTCCTCAGCCGCCATATCTATCTCAAGCACTCCACTCTTTATATCGTCGAGTATTGACTTAAGACCCTCGCTTATCGCATCAAGATCACTCTCGGTGATTATCCCCTGCATAGCAAGCATCGATGCGTGCGCGAGCGAGCCCTTTATGTCCTGCTCATACATTCTGCTGTCGAAGTGAATTGAAGAATTGAAGTCGTCTGCAACGCTGTCAAGCGCCTTAGAAAACCTTCCCGACCACATTTTTTCCATAGCTATTTATACACAGTTTGCCCACCGCGCTTTTGCGCGGTAGGCAAAGTTCTCCTTTAGGATTATTTTCCGTTCTTCTTATTGACCTGAGCCTGAACCTTTATGGGAAGACCAAAGAGGTTGATAAATCCGGCAGCATCTGCCTGATTGTATACGTTGTCCTCACCAAAGGTTGCGATCTCCTCGCTGTAGAGAGAGTAATCGCTCCAAGCTCCTGCCTTTATCATATTACCCTTGTAAAGCTTGATTCTAACCTTGCCGGTTACGTTCTCCTGAGTCTTATCAACGAACGCCGAAAGAGCCTCACGAAGAGGTGTGAACCACTGACCGTTATAAACGAGATCAGCAAAGGTTATAGAAAGCTCCGCCTTCTTGTGTGCGGTGTACTTATCAAGACAAAGAGTCTCAAGGTAGTTGTGAGCAAAGTAAAGGATAGCTCCGCCGGGAGTCTCGTAAACACCGCGGCACTTCATACCTACAAGACGGTTCTCGACGATATCGAGAAGTCCTATTCCGTTAGCTCCGCCAACCTTATTGAGCTCAAGTATGATATCCTTAGCACTCATCTTCTCGCCGTTAAAGGCAACGGGACGACCCGCCTCAAAATCAAGAGTTATGTACGTAGGCTCGTCGGGTGCCTGAATGGGAGATACGCCCATCTCAAGAAAGCCCTCCTTCTCGTAAAGAGGCTCGTTTCCTGCATCCTCAAGATCGAGTCCCTCGTGAGAGAGGTGCCACATATTCTTATCCTTCGAGTAGTTAGTCTCACGGTTTATCTTAAGAGGAACGTTATGCGCCTCCGCATACTCTATCTCCTCCTCACGGGACTTGATGTCCCACTCACGCCAAGGCGCGATAATGTGCATATCGGGTGCGAATGCTTTAATTGTAAGCTCGAAACGAACCTGATCGTTTCCCTTACCCGTACAACCGTGGCAGATAGCGTCAGCGCCCTCTGCCTTTGCGATCTCTACGATACGCTTTGCAATAACGGGACGAGCAAAGGAGGTACCGAGAAGGTACTCCTCATATTTAGCACCCGCCATAACGGTGGGGATTACGTAATCGTCAATAAATTCCTCGGTAAGATCCTCAACGTAGCACTTCGACGCACCCGTCTTTATAGCCTTTTCCTCAAGACCCTCAAGCTCGTCCGCCTGACCTACGTTACCGCTTACAGCGATGACCTCGCAGTTATTATAATTCTCCTTGAGCCACGGAATGATGATGGACGTATCAAGTCCGCCCGAGTACGCAAGAACAACCTTTTTGATATCCTTCTTTTCCATAATTGCACCTCTCGTGAATATATATTCGTTAATATGTGAATATTATACATCTATTGTGTATATTTGTCAATACCCAATGCACCGTTTTTTTACATATTTTTTAGGCTTAAACTATGCATTTTGCATATATTTGTATCATATTTTGGCCAAGCACTCCAGGTCGCGATGAATAAATGAATAATTATAACCAATTATTCATTCAACTATGCAAACTTTGCCATTATCTATAATCAATTTATTATACTACTTTTTCATAATTTTTGCAATAGAATTCGGTCAATATTTTATAATTCTTTTAAAATATATAATAATATTAGTTATATACTCTAAAAAACTTATCATATTTGACATTTTTAAGAAAAAAATGGTGACAAAATCGCGGTAGTGTGGTATAATTCTTTTAGCGAAAATGAAAGGAGGTAGCGAAGTGGAAAAATATTATGACGTAAGCTACGTAAGAGACACCAAAACGGTGATTGCTCTCGGTTGCTTTGACGGCGTTCACAAAGCGCATGCGGCTGTTATCGGCGAGGCTGTGAGAATAGCAAAAGAGCATTCCCTTCCCGTGCTCGTCTGGAGCTTTACCGAGCCTCCGAAAAAATTTTACGCACCCACGTCAGCTCCTATCCTTTCGTGCAAGGACGAAAAAGAAAGGCTTATCGAGGAGCTTGGCGCTGACCTTCTCCTTTCGGTGAAATTTGACGATAGGATCGCCTCGGTTGATGCCGAGGAATTCTTCTTTGAATATATGCTCCGCCGTCTTCGTGCCGCGCATATCGTTTGCGGCTACAATTTTAATTTTGGCAAGGGCGGGCGCGGAAACACAGCTCTCTTAGCAAGACTTTGCAAGGAAAACTCGGTAGGATTTACCGCAATTCCCTCGGTTGCCGTAAATGGCGTTCCTGTCAGCTCCTCGACGATAAGAAGTCTTTTGCTCTCGGGCGAGATGGAGAGTGCGCGTGAGCTTCTCGGGCATAATTACTCGATAATAAACACAGTAGTCGACGGTCAGCACCTCGGACGCAACCTCGGCTTCCCTACCATAAACCAAAAGTTTGACGAGGGTGAGTCCCCCCTCGCTGCAGGAGTCTACCTTACGAAAATATACCTTGATAACGGCGTATTTTTCGGCATCACTAACGTTGGCACACGCCCGACTGTTGACGGCAAGGGTGTTGTGGCAGAGACCAACATCTTCGATTTTTCGGGCGATCTTTACGGCAAGCGTGTAAGAGTGGAATTTCTCCACTTCATCCGTCCTGAGCGCAAATTCTCGTCGGTCGATGCCCTCTCGGTGCAGGTGCACGAGGACATTGAGACGGCAAAAGTGCTCTCAGACCAATACAAATAAAAAAACATCGGCAAAAAGCCGATGTTTTTTATTTACTGCATAAGCGCGTGCTCAAGCCAAACGACACCCATACTGAAAGCGTCGTAGAGTCCTTCCTTGATGCCCTGCTTTATTATCTTTGTCTGATCCTTTGAGTCAAGAACCTGCACTATGATCTTGCCCGGAACCTGCTCGCCGTTCTCTTCCTTATACGACATTATCTCAAGTATAAGAACGCATTTTTCACTCATATCGCCGTAGCAGATCGTGTTGCCCTCACGCACGAGGGGTCTGTCCTTATACATAAGGTATTTGCCGCTTACCTTTTCTCTATTTTCCACAGCATATTCCTCCCAACTTATATTTCCATATAATTATACATCATAGTCATAGCAAAGTCAAGGGGAATTTGTCTTATGACTGTTATTTTTCAAAAGCGACGAGAAGTCCACCGCGCTCGGCATAGAAGCTGCAAAGACCTCTGGTGTGATATATCTTTATATTTGACTCGTCAAATTTCTTTCTCACCTCGATAGCAAGAGCACGCGCGTCGGGCTCGTTCTCGCAGTAAGCGATGCGGAGCTTCCCTCCCTTGTAGCCTGCGGCGTAAAGCTTGTCAAGGAGAACACTGAGAGACTTCTTTTTGCCAAAGCACTTCATAAGAAGCTTGAGTTCACCCTCATAAGCCTTTCCAACCATTCTGATGCCGAGTGACTCTGCCATTTTCGCGACCGAAGGGCTGACGCGTCCGTTGTTCGCAAAATTGGTCAGCGACTCAAGAATAAAGAAAAGTCCCGTGCGCTCCATATAATCGTCTATGAGCTCGCAAATCGAATCAAAATCGTGTCCGTCGGCAATAAGCTCGCCAAGCTTCTCCACAACAAGACGTATCTCAGGACCTGCCGAGAGGCTGTCAATGACGTAAACACGTCTGTCGGGGTGCTCCTCCTCGTAGTCCTCCTTGGCGATCCTCGCCGCGCTGAAGCTGCCCGAAAGCTTGCTTGTGAGCGTTATGCAAAAGACGTACTGCGCGTCGCCAAAGGCGTCGAGAAAGTCGGCGGGCGAGGGGCACGCCGAGCTCGACCTTCCCTTGTAGGATTTGAGCTCCTTTATCATTTCCGCAACGTCAAGGTCATCGTTGTCAACGTACTCCTTCTCGTCAGTAATTATTCGAAGAGGGGCGGACGCAAAATTCACGCCCGAGATCGCCGTTATATCCGACGCCGAGTCGGTCACTATCTTGAAATTCTCTCTTATCATTTCTATACCTCGTTTTGTTTTCATCACTCATTGTTGAGTGCTCAACAAGTATTATACACTATAATTGTTGAGCTGTCAACAATTATTTCAAGAAATATAAAAAAGAGACCGACAAGTCGGTCTCTTTTAGTTTAGCACTGCTTCATAAGTCTTATATAAAATTCTACTGCGCGGGTGATAGATTCAAGTCTTATGCGCTCGTTGTTGCCGTGGATCGTTGCTCTCTCGGCACTTGTGAGATCCATTGCCGAGAAACGGTAAACGCGGTCGCTTATCTCGCCGTAATGACGGCTATCCGAGCACTGCACCATGAGATAGGGCGAAACAAGTGAGCCCTGCCAAGTATCAGCAACTGCGCGGCAGACCTTGTGCCAGCCCTCGCAATCGGTGTTTGAGATTCGGCTCGGCTCGTTCGCCTGAATTATCTCAAGCTTTACGTTATCGTCTCCCACCGTCTTTTTGATATATTCCTTCGCGCTCGCCACGCTGTCTGCGGGGTTGAGTCGCATATTGGAGACCATACTTGCAGAGGGCGGAATTACGTTTGCCGCAGAGCTTCCCTGCATCTGTGTGAAGGCAACGGTGGTACGCATAAGAGCGTTCATCTCTCCACCGCTCTTCTTGGCTATCATATCAAGCACTCCGCCGAAGCACCACATATTCGCAAATATCATTCTATACACGAATGTAGAGTGTCTGCCGAGCGTATCAAACATCTCAGCAACGGGCTTTGTGATGTGCGATTTGAAGGGCTTTGCCTCGACGCGACAGCACGCCATAGAGAGCACACCGACGGGTGTATGAGGCTTGGGCGCCGATGCGTGACCGCCGTTTGAGTCAACGGTATAACGCAGGTCGATAAGACCCTTCTCGGCAATACCGATGAGAGCACAGGGCTTCTTCACTCCCGGGAAGACGTTCTCGACAACTCCGCCGCCCTCGTCAACCACAACGCCAAGTGTTATTCCCTTTTCCTTGAAATAATTTACGATGTGGCGCGCGCCGTCACCGCTTACCTCCTCGCCACCCGAGAAGGCAAAGTAAATATCGTTTTCGGGCACAAAGCCACTCTTGATCAGCGTTTCTGCCGCAGAAAGCACGCCGTTCATAGTAACCTTGGTATCAAGCGTACCGCGGCCCCACATAACTCCGTCCTCGATTATAGCCTCAAAGGCGGGCTTGTCCCATTTGTCCTCGTTTACGGGAACGACGTCATAGTGCGCCATCATAACTGCAGGCTCGCCCTCGGTCTTTCCCTTCCAGTGAAAGAGTATTCCACGGTCAGCCATTTCCTGATATGCGCAGGTCGCAAATACGTTAGGATAAAGTGTGGGGAGAAGGTCGAGAAGCTTTCTGAACTCCGCGTCATCCTCTTCCTCGTGGGTATAGCGCGATATGGTCTTACATTTGACGAGCTCCGCGAGAGCCGAGATCGCCGCATTCGAGTCGACCTCTATATTCTCAACCTCTCTTGCTTCCTCCTTTTGAGGCTTAAAGCCAAGCGTTCTTACGATTATAACGCACAAAAAGAGTGCTATAAGTCCTAAAATTATATAAAGAGCCAGCATATCAGAGGAGTCCTCTCTTATAAAGAATTCTTGCGTAGCATATGGTAAATACCACTCCGACAGGCACCATTATACCAACTGTTCCGGCATTGAGCGCGGGAACAAAAATGAAGAGTATGAGCATAAGGAGCACAGGACCGAGCGCAAGCTTTACGTTCTTTGAAACAAACACAACGCCAAGTGCACCGAAAAGTGCGGGAAGCATCTGGTCGAACGCGGGCTTGAGCGCGTCTGCCGAGAGAATGGGTGTAAGAGGTACTATGAGAAGCACGCCGAGAATTACTATAACTGTCGTAACTATCGAGGATGCCGCAATAGCGATGGTAGAGATTATCTCTCCTTCCTCGCTCTGCGCGCGTACCTTTGCGTTATCAAGCGCGTTAAGAGCGCAAGGAAGCTTGAGGTTTGAGATGTTTCCCGTAACGAAGGAAAGATACGAGCCACCCGCACCGAGCATAGGGATGTAGGTTATAGTCTCAATGATTCCCACCGCCCAATACATAGGAGCTGTTGCAATAAGTCCCTTGCCAACTGCCGCCCAATCGGGTATTGCCGAAAATATCACGCCAACAACTATCGGGAATGCCATAAGAAGCACCATTACGGAAAGATTCCATATTCTTCCGTCGCGGTGCACGCTATCCATATATGTATATTCTTTCTTTACCGAGTTTTTCATGCTATGACACCTCCGAAAAGATTTGTAAGCGGGATAGCCATTGCCATACCGAATACCATGCTTATAGGAAGCGCGTAATCGTTAAGCCACTTCCACTTGAGCTTCTTCATCAAGAGTCCGCACACTGCCATCATAAGCATAGCGGATACCATTACGAATACGGGAACAAGACCCGAGGTCGAGTCATACTTTGTTACAACGTCGTCCTTGACCGTCGTAAAAACGCCATTCTCCGACTGCCAGAGTCTGCCTATATCGCAGAAAACGTAGCCAACGAACGCCGAGATCATACCTATAAAGAGGGCGTTCTGCAAAAGATCGCTCCAGTGCTTGTCCTTCTTCTCGAAGCTGACAAGTCCCGACTGTATCTTCTTGCCGAGCACGGGCACGAGCCATATACCGACCATAATCGACACCGTCATAACGATAGCGATGGTTACGTACTCGGATGCCGTCATATTTCTGACAAGATCACCGAGTGTTTTGCCCATTCCCGATGCCGCATTGGCCGCAGCTATTGCCTCATAGGACAGCGAGCCGACGACAGAGAGTCTGAGCCACGGAAGCGCAAGTCCGAGTGACTGCGAGAGCGATATTACCGCGATAACTATAGACACTGCGGGTGCTATAGTGAAAATTGACGCCGAAATTATCGTCTTTTTGATCATTTTTTTGTCCATACCTATCTTTTTCGCGCGGCGCATCGATTTCAAAAGAAAATAGACCGACTGCGCGAGTACGGCAGCGATTATAACGCCGACGAGAACAAACAGTATGGGATGGTTTACACTGAATTCCATTTCCAAACACTTCTCCTTTTGCTAAAAGTTACTTACAGTATAAACTTTTTTTGAAAAAAAGTCAATAAAAAGCTCAAAAAAAGGAGCGTTCCCAAAAGGAACGCTCCGAAAGCATTTTACTCTTTAGAATATTTTTCAACTATCTCGTCGATATCAGACTGTGCACCCTTCTTATAAGTATCGTAAAATCTCTTATAAATGCTTCCCTTTCCAAGCGCTGCAAGACCGCCACCGCCATCCTCTCCTCTCCAAAGAGCCGAGAAAATTCCACCAAAGTCGCAGAATGCACCAATATCGTACGTACAGTTTCTAAAGCAAAGGTCAAACATTCTTGCACAGTCCTCATCATAAGCATCCTGATACTTACACTTGGTGTCTATGTAGGCTGTGTAGGAGGTATCGGTAGACTCCTCCGAGATCGCCTCAAGAGCATAGCCTGCAAACTCCTCGTCCATAACTGTGTAAGGAACTGCAAGGAAGCTACCTGTTGTAACGTGTGTGAAGCTATAGTAGTTCTCCTGCTCGGAATCAATCTTGGGGTTGGGAAGCACTCCGTATTCAAAGAACTCATCGTCCGAAAGGAAATAGTCGATAGAGGACGTGAAGGTAGAAAGCAACAAAAGTCTTCCCTCGTTAAACATAAGCTCAGCCTCTGAAGCCTTGTTAGCAACACCGGGATCCTCTCTCGGGGTGATCCACGACGCATTGTGGTACATAAGACCAAATACCTTGTCAAGAATATTTATAGCGTGATCGGTTGCTCCAACAAGCTTAGGAATATTATAATTGTCCTTTTCGGTAAGACGGAAGCCTGCACCGAAAGCAAGGGCCGCTATTGCGTAATATTCCTGTGCACCGTAGCCATAGTGATCCTCCGGAGATCTGCCTGCCTCACCGTCCTTATCGGAATATCCCTGCTTTGTAAGCCTTGTTACGTTTTCAAGTGTCCACGTGTTGTTATCGACCATATCCTCGAAATATCCAAGGTTAAGGTCGCGCGCAATCTCTCTGTTGTAGAAGCAGTACCAGAATCTATGCTTATCCTGAAGCAAGAAGTTGTTAGTCGTATAATAAAGCTTATCGCCAATGGTAAGCTCCTTGTTTACGTCCTGATACCAACACTCATAATCAAGATTTATATGATCAAGATCAGCAATATTAAGAAGATATCCGCTCTGTGCGTGCGCCTGAACGTCCTTATGGCGGTAGATAGCCAGATCGTAAAGGTCGTCTCCCGACTCATATGCCACCTGTGCGGTAGCCGCAACGTCAACTGAAAAGATAGGCTCTACCTTGAAATTATATTTGTTCTTGAGGTTTTCATTTCTCTTGTAAACTGCGATACCCACCACATCAACGGGAAGCTCGTCGTAGCCTACCTCAAAGTTATCAAATTGTGAGCGGCCGTTTCCGTCACGTCCAAGAATAGAATAGGTCTCTCCGCCCCAATCTATGACCTTAAGAGAACCATCATTCACGTTGTCCTCCGTGGTGCCTGCAACGGTATCAGAGTCCTTGTCGTCAGGTGTCCTCGTATCGCCGCAAGCTACAAAGCTGCAAGCGAGCATAACGAGGGCGAGCAGGAGCGACAAAGCTTTTAGTGTTGTCTTCATATCTTCCTCCACCAAAAATTATAATAAATATATTATAATTATACAGCAGCCATTTTTTCTTTTCAATACGCAAAATATACAAAGTTGTTTGTTCAAATACCACAAAAAAACAACTCAACTTATTGCAAAATAAAACAACACCTGATAGCTCGCTAAAAGCGATCAAAAAGGGCGCTCCATAGGGAGCGCCCTGACGTCAATATAATTAATCTGCGTAAGCTGCAATAACCTCGTCAATATCTGCCTGCGCCGCCTTCTTATAAGTGTCAAAATATCTCTTATAAAGATTTGCGTTGCCAAGATATGCAAGGCTTCCCTGTCCGCTGTAAAGGCCTCCAAAAAGCTGACCAAAGTTACAGAAGGTTCCTATATCGTACGTACAGCTGCTGAAGCAAAGGTCAAGCATTCTTGCACAGTCCTCGTCGTATGCATCCTGATACTTACATTTCGTATCTATATATGCGGTATATGACGTATCGGTGGATTCCTCGGTAATTGCCTCAAGAGCATAGCCTGCGAACTCCTCGTCCATAACTGTGTAAGGAACTGCGATAAGGCTTCCGTTTCCGATGTTCGGGAAGACATAATAATTTTCCTGCTCCTCATCGTACTTGGGGTTAGGAAGTGCGCCGTACTCGAAAACCATATCATCCGAAAGGAAGTAGTCTATAAAGGACGTAAACGCCTGAAGAAGAACGACCTGTCCGCGCTTAAACATAAGCTCGGGCTCACCATCCTTGTTATTAAAAGCAGGATCCTCTCTTTGCTGACACCACGAACCGGTATTATAGAGGAATTCAAAAACTGTGTCAAGCTTATTGATCGACTGATCGTTAGCGCCGATAAGCTTCGGGTAATTATTGTTATCCTTTTCGGTGATTCGGAAGCCGGCACTAAACGCGATTACGGGGAAAGTATAATACTCCTGGAACGCAAATCCGTATCTGTCGCCAGCAGATCTGCCTACAGTCGCATCGACGTCTGCATATCCCTGCTTTACGAGCTTTGTAACGTTCTCGATAGTCCACGTGTTGTTATCAACCATATCCTCAAAATATCCGAGGTTAAGGTCAGCGGCAAGTCCTCTGTTATAGAAGCAATACCAGAATCTATGCTTATCCTGAAGCAAAAAGTCGTTTGTAGTATAGTAAAGCTTATCTCCGATAGTAAGCTCATTGTTTACTTCCTGATACCAGCTGTCGTGCTCAAGATTGATATACTTAAGATCTGCAATATTAAGAAGATATCCGTTTTGTGCGTGCGCCTGAGCCGCAGAATTACGGTATATTACAAGATCGTAAAGGTCGTCTCCCGACTCATATGCGACCTGAGCCGTATCACTAACCTCAGTCGAAAATACTCCAACAACACTGAAGTTATACTTATTCTTTATTGTCTCGTTTCTCTTATAAACCGCCTGTCCTACTACGTCTACGGGAAGCTCGTCGTAGCCTACCTCAAAGCTGTCAAACTGTGTACGGCCGTTTCCGTCTCGGCCGAGAATGGTATAGGTCTCTCCGCTCCAATTGATAACCTCGAGAGATCCGTCATCCAAAGTCTCCCCACCCGTTGTATCTACAACGGTATCGGAGTCCTTATCGTCGGGCTTGTTATCGTCATTACAAGCTATAAAGCAAGAAGCAAGCATGACAAGAGCAAGCATAAGCGATAAAATTCTTACTGTAATTTTCATATTTTCCTCCATTAAACCTAATTATAAATATATTATACGACAGTTGATTCTTTTTTTCAATGTATAAATTACACAAAGTTTTTTGTCTATTTATCACAAAAGCCACAATTTGAATTGTTGCAAAACGAACCAAGACTTGATGACTATCACTAAACAAAGCTCTAATTGATATTGCCAAAATCACAAAATAGCGCAATTAAAAAGGGCGCCCCGTAGGGAGCGCCCAAATGTTAATATGATTATTCTGCGTATGCCTCAATAAGCTCGTCAATTTCCGCCTGTGCTGCCTTCTTATAAGTATCGAAATATCTCTTATAGAAGCTTGCATTACCAAGACCTGCAAGACCGCCATTCTTCTGTCCTCCACTATAGAGAGCAGAATAAAGACCGCCAAAGTCGCAGAACGTACCTATATCGTAAGTACAGCTACTGAAGCAAAGGTCAAGCATTCTTGCACAGTCCTCATCGTATGCATCCTGATACTTACACTTGGTATCGATATATGCGGTGTAGGATGTGTCGGTAGACTCCTCTGTGATAGCCTCGAGTGCGTAGCCTGCGAACTCTTCGTCACCTACTGTATAAGGAACTGCAAGGAAGCATCCGTTTCCAACGTTCGGGAATACGTGATAGTTCTCCTGCTCAGCGTCAAGCTTGGGGTTAGGAAGTGCACCGTATGCGATTCCTGTGTCATCCGCAAGGAAGAAGTCGATAAAGGATGTGAATGCCTGAAGAAGCACTACCTGTCCGCGCTTAAACATAACCTCGGGATGTCCGTTACTATCACTAAAGGAAGGATCCTCCTTCTGCTGAGCCCAGGTTCCGTTGTTATTCATAAGACCGAACACTGCATCAAGAGTATTGATGGCCTTATCAGTAGCACCAACGAGCTGAGGATAGTTGTTGTTGTCCTTCTCAGTTATACGGAAGCCTGCACTAAATGCAAATACGGGGAAGGTGAAGTACTCCTGGTATGCAAGACCGTAACGGTCTCCGTTGGATCTGCCCACGGTTGCGTCAACGTCAGCATAACCGTCTTTAATAAGCTTGGTTACGTTTTCTATAGTCCAAGTATTGTTGTCAACCATATCCTCGAAATATCCGAGATTAAGGTCAGCAGCAAGTCCTCTGTTATAGAAGCAGTACCAGAAACGATGCTTATCCTGAAGAAGGAAATCGTTTGTCGTGTAGTAGAGCTTGTCACCAATGGTGAGCTCTGCGTTTACGTCCTGATACCAGCTGTCATGCTCAAGATTTACGTAATCAAGGTCTGCAATGTTAAGAAGGTATCCACTCTGTGCGTGAGACTGAACCATATTAGGACGATAGATAACGAGATCATAAAGATCGTCTCCCGACTCGTACGCGATCTGAGCCGTCGAGCTCGTCTCGCTTACAAGATTCTGTACAACCTTAAAGTTATACTTGTTCTTGATGTCCTCATTTCTCTTGTAGACTGCCTGACCTACAACGTCGAAAGGAAGCTCATCGTAACCTACCTCAAAGCTTGTAAACTGGGTGGCACCACCGCCGTCACGTCCGAGAACTGTGTAGAGCTCTCCACCCCAGTCGATGACCTCGAGAGAGCCGTCATCCCCCTGCACGTCGGAGCCTGTAGTACCTGCAACGTCAGTATCAGATTCCTTATCGTTGGGCGTGCTATTGTTATTACAAGCTATAAAACAAGAAGCGAGCATAACAAGAGCAAGCAAAAGCGACAAAATTCTTACTGTTGTTTTCATTTTTTCCTCCATAAATATAAAATTTACCGAGTATAATTTTACCACACGCGACTCATAATGTCAAGAACAAAAGTGATTAATTACGAAAATTTTTCGGGGCTCATTTTTGGTTTTCGGTTCCCTTCTTCACATTTTGAGCAAAACAAAAGGGGCACTTCCGAGGAAGTGCCCCAAGTGGTGAAGAATTTTATTTGCTATAGCTTTCGATCAGCTCGTCGATGTCAGACTGTGCCGCCTTCTTGTACGTATCAAAATATCTCTTATAGAAGTTTGCACTACCAAGTCCTGCGAGACCGTACTGAGTGTTTCCACCCGTGTGGAGCGACGCATAAAGTCCGCCGAAGTTGCAGAAGCTTCCTATGTCGTATGTACAGCTGCTAAAGCAGAGGTCGAGCATTCTTGCGCAGTCCTCGTCGTAAGCATCCTGGTATTTACACTTTGTGTCGATGTAAGCAGTGTAGGAGGTGTCAGTCGACTCCTCTGTGATCGCCTCGAGAGCATATCCTGCAAATTCCTCGTCGCCAACGGTGTAAGGAACCGCAAGGAAGCTTCCGAAATCTACGTTCGGGAATACGTAATAATTTTCCTGATCCGAATCGAATTTGGGGTTAGGAAGTGCACCGTACGCTATACCCGTGTCGTCCATAAGGAAGAAATCAATAAAGGATGTGAATGCCTGAAGAAGCACTACCTGCCCGCGCTTGAACATTACCTCCTCGTGTCCGTCGTCGGTCGTAACGTTATGCTTGGCACGTGCCCAGGTTCCCGTGCTCTCTGTCAAGCCAAAAACGGCATCGAGAGTGTTGATCGCCTTATCTGTTGCTCCAACGAGCTGAGGCAGGTTGTTGTTATCCTTCTCGGTTACACGGAAGCCTGCGCTGAACGCAAATACGGTAAAGGTAAAATAGCCACCAAACGCAAGTCCGTAGCGGTCGCCCTGAGATACTCCGACCTCACTGTCTATATCTGCATATCCCTGCTTTACGAGCTTGGTCACATTCTCGAGAGTCCAGGTGTTGTTATCGACCATATCCTCGAAGTATCCAAGTCCGAGATCCTGTGCAAGTCCTCTGTTATAGAAGCAGTACCAGAATCTGTGCTTATCCTGAAGGAGAAAATCGTTGGTCGTGTAGTAGAGCTTATCAGCGATGGTAAGCTCTGCATTAACGTCCTGATACCAGCTATCGTGCTCAAGATTTACGTGCTCAAGGTCAGCAATATTGAGAAGATATCCACTCTGTGCGTGTGCCTGTACTGCTGCGGGACGGTAGATAACGAGATCGTAAAGATCGTCTCCTGACTCGTATGCTACCTGTGCCGTCGAATTTGTGTCGCTGACAAGATTCTGCACTACTCTGAAATTATACTTGTTCTTAAGAGCCTCGTTTCTCTTGTATACAGCCTGTCCAACAACGTCAAAGGGAAGCTCATCGTAGCCAACCTCAAAGTTTGTAAACTGGCTGGCAGCACCGCCATCACGTCCAAGGATCGTGTAGAGCTCACCACCCCAATCAATAACCTCAAGCGAGCCATCATCTACCGCTTCGGTCGTATCTGCAACGCTAGCCTCTGTTTCCTTTTCCTCCGGTGTGCTTTCGTTATTACATGCTACAAAGCAGGATGAAAGCATAACCAGCGCAAGGAAGAGCGACAAAATTCTTAGAGTTATTTTCATTTTTCCCTCCGTAAATATGATTTTTTGTTTTTTTAATAAAACTATTTAATTGTACCATCTTTGATCAAAAAGAACAAGTAACTAAACGATATTTTTCTGTATAATTCGATTTTTTATTGTCACTGTTATAATTATACTTGCAGAAAAGGCAAAATACAATAGTATTATCTGCACAATACATTGTGATTTACGCAAACGCATAATAACGAAGTAAATCACCACAATCTGTCATAAAATAGGCTTATTTTGCCGTTAATATTTGATGCATTTCTGCGAACAATAATAACAGAGCGCAAGAGAGAGCGCTCGATGAATATAGATAAGGTCAAAGAGATGCGTTGTGTCTTACGGTGTAAGACCGAATGTATCTGTTTGAAAAGCGAAAATTTATCAAATGCAGAAAGCCTCACACGAGGCGGAACGGAGAAAATATTATGGCAAACAAGGCAGCAAAAAAGGCGCTTGAGCAGTTCAAGATGGAGGCTGCAAGCGAAGTAGGCGTAAATCTCAACCAGGGTTACAACGGTGACCTCACAGCCCGTCAGGCTGGCTCTATCGGCGGTCAGATGGTCAAGAAGATGATCGAGTCCTACGAGAACAAGATGCAGACAAAGTAACGAAAAAGAGGGTGTCGCAAATGCGACACCCTCGATTTTTATTAAAGCAAATTATCTCTTCTTGGAGATGAATGCTGTGCAGGTTCCGAGAACTGCAACAAGTGCTACTGCAAGTGCTGCAACGGAAGCGCCGCATCCGCCTTCCTTAGCGGGCTCTGTCTCAGACTCAACAGGAGTTGTCTCAGCAGGCTCTGTCGCTGCGGGCTCTGTCTCAGCAGGCTCTGTCTCAGCAGGCTCTGTCTCAGCGGGCTCTGTCTCAGCAGGCTCTGTCTCCTCAGGCTCTGTCTCAAGAGAAAGCATCTCAGCCTTGAATGCCTCGTACTCGTCTCTTGTTCCAAGGTAGATCATGTTAGGAATGGTTCTCTCGTTCTGCTGACCGAAGAACGCAACGCTGGAGTACTGCTCTACGAGAACGTCGTAAACCTCATCAGCAACCTGACCGGTGATACCCCAGTTTCTGATACCTGTTCTGTGACCCATGTCGCCAGCCTCCATAAGCTCCATGGAGGAGTCCTGAATAACCGCACCGAAGGTGAGGTACTCATACTGCTTGTTCTCAACGTGAGGCCATACGCCCTTGATGAAGTCCCACTTAACTGCAACCTCGTATGTAGTTACGTTGGTCTCATCGCTGTGGTCAACCTTACGATCCTTTGTTGCGGTGTTAACGTCATAGTACTCACCGGAAACAACGGAACCGAAGAAGTCCTTCTCCTCGTCCTGGCACTCGAACCAGTCCTCACCCTCAACGCCTGTGTCGGGAAGGTTACCGTCGAAGAAACGGAATGCGAGTGTGGAAGCGATACCCTCGGGGTCACCTGTGTTCTTCATACCGCCGAGGTACATGCAGAACTGGTCGCCTCTCTTTCTGTTTGCCTCGAATGTTCCAAAGGGAACGTGGTCGGGGTCATAAACCTCTGCTGCGAGGTAGAGGCACTCTGCATCGTAAGCGAGGTAGTAGTTAACCCACTCAACTGCCCAAGTACCACCAGTAGGAGCATTGAATCTACCGTACTGATCCATGGTTGTCTCAACCTTAACGGTGTACTCATTTTCCTGGATAGCACCGTCGATGATGGGAGCGGTAGCGATCTCGTCACCAAGACAGAAGATCTGCTGACCCTTGTCCTCAAGGAATCTTGCGTCGAGCTTATCTTCAGCAGAAACGGCAACAGCCATGCTAAGAACGAGCATTACGCAAATCATAAGGGAAATTACTTTTTTCATAACAAAAACCTCTTTTCATAATTTTTGGTGCACCTGATTTGCAGGTACACTATATCCCTACGATAATTTTAACATAAACGATTTATCTTGTCAAGTTAAACCAATCCCCCATTTTGTACGAAAAATGGGGGGATTAATTGTAGACAATTACCAAATATATTCGTCTTTTTGCTTAATTTTCCTGTTTTGAGACTCCGCTAAGTCCCATTGCCTCGTCTACAGGCAAGGAGAAGATGATTCCCCTGCCCTCCGTATTTATTCCCGCAGCCTCAGCAATGGCTTTCATTACAGCCGCCTTTTCCTCTCGCTTAACGACGTTGAGAACGATCTCTTTTTCGGGCTGGATAGCGATGCCAAGGAATTTTTTAGCCTCCTCACCGCCGAGACCAAGTGCATGAATAAGCGTTCCGCCTCTTGCACCTGCGGCAACTGCGGCATCCTTTACCTGCGAGGAATAGCCACTCGTTATTATCGTTATGATAAGCTCGTATTTATAGTCAGTCATATTTTCATTTTTCTCCTTATTTACAGTTATCTTCGGCTGGCTTTGGTCGTCTCTGTCAACAAGTCCTGCGAGGAATGCCGTTGCGCTGCTCGTCGGAACGGTAAAGATAATTCCCTTACCCGGGCGGCTTATGTTGAGCCTTTCCTCGGCAAGACTGAAGATATATTTTGCTCTTTCGTCGCTAAGCGCGCATATCGCAATGCTCTTTTTATTTTCTCCAAATCCAAGATATTCAAAGATCGAAGTATCGGCACAGCCGTGACCGTGAGTTGAGAAAAACACGGGCAGCTTTGCAGAACGGTAAAGAGACAAAAGCTCTTCTCCGCGGCTGTAGTCAACGATAGAAAACAGTATTCTCATATTACTCATTTTCTTTTACCTCCTCACAAAAAACATCGAAGTCGACAATATCGTCGGAAAGCGGGATATCGAGTGTGAGCACACGACTCTGACGGATAGCCTTTATCTTGCTTACAAGACCAAGAAGCTGTATGGTAACGAGAGGCGTCATGGCAACGAACGCCACGAGTCCGAAGGCATCGGTCAGAAGATTTCCGCCTGCCGCCTCACACGCACCGAGTGCCATCGGCAAAAGGAAGGTAGCCGTCATAGGACCCGACGCAACTCCGCCCGAGTCAAAGGCTATTGCAGTAAACAACGGCGGCACGAAGAATGTCATTACAAGAGAGAAAAGATATCCCGGAATAATGATGTACCATATCGAAATACCCGTGATCACTCGTAGCATAGCAAGACCTACCGAAACTGCGACTCCTATCGCAAGCGCCATACCGACAGCCTTTCCCTTTACTGCTCCCTCGGTAACGTCCTCAACCTGCTGACGAAGAACGTGCACCGCAGGCTCTGCCGAAACTATAAACCAACCGATAAGCGCGCCTATTGGGATAAGCAGCCAAGCACTGTCACTACCGCCTATAGCCTTTCCGATAAAGGTACCCATCGGCATAAATCCGACGTTTACACCCGTAAGGAAAAGCACAAGTCCCACGTAGGTATAAAGCATACCCACGAATATTCTTACCACGCTGATCTTGCCAAGCTTTAGCGAGAATATTTGGAATATAATAAAGAACACGATTATCGGAAGAAGCGCGAGTGCTACCTCCTCAAGATAGTGTGGGAAAGCCATAGCATATGCACGCATTATCTCGGTTATAGAGGCATACTCGGTAATAGCGCCCGCCGATGCCGATACGCCCGAGGTATCGCCAAACGCGCCGAGAATAAGCACTGTAAGTATAGGACCTACCGAGCAAAGCGCAACAAGACCAAAGCTATCCTCCGCAGAGTTTTTGTCTCCTCTTACCGATGCAAGACCAACGCCGAGTGCCATAATAAAGGGCACGGTTATAGGACCTGTAGTAACTCCGCCCGAATCAAATGCCGCCGCGACGAAATCGTTGGGTATGAGCGGCGAGAGGGCAAGCACGAAAACTATGGCGTACATCGCAAGAAGTATGTATGAAAGCTTTATCTGAAGGAAGACTCTGAAAAAGGATATCACAAGGAATATTCCAACACCTATAGCTACCGCAAGGATAAATACCGTGCTGTCAACTATCGGGACAGAATCCGCAAGCACGCGAAGGTCGGGCTCGGCAATAGTAACGATTATACCGAGAACAAGACAAATTATCGCAATAAAGCCTACCTTTCTCGATTTTGTAATATGTGAGCCGATCGACTGTCCTATTCTCATCATAGAAACGTCAGCGCCAAGTGTAAAAAGCGTCATTCCAAAAACGAGAAGCAAAGCTCCTATCAAAAAAAGAACTACGAATTCCACTCTTACGTCGAGGACGAAAAGGCACAAAAGCAGCACTATTACCGTCACGGGAAGGACTGCAAACACAGCCTCCTTCAATTTGTCAAAAAGTTGTTTGAGCATTATTTCTCCCCTAAAAAAATCATTATGTACATTATATCACATTCTCTCTGCCTTTGCAACACAAAAAGTGCGTTTTATTCTCCAAAACGCACTTTTTTACAACCATCTTAACACAAAAACCACCGAGCAAGCTCGGTGGTTTTTTAATGTAATTACTTCTTGTAGTATTTTACTCCGCTTATCTCGATGTAAGCGCCCTTGTCGTCCTTGCCGGAATTGAAGGACTTTGTGCCATCGAAGAGTGCCTTTACAGCTGCGTTACCAAGATCGCCAAGGAATCCGCCGCCCTCAGTCTCATCCATTGTAAATGTAATGGTCTTGTTGCCTTCGTCATCCTTGCCCATCTCAAACTTACCTGTAAGCTCCTTCTGCTCTGTAAGTCCCTTGTAGGAAACTACGAGCTTCGAGCCCTTGAAGGTAAGGGAGTAGTCATCGGATCCGTATGTGCCGGAAGGTCCGCCGCAGGATGCGAGAACCGCGCAAAGCATAACTGCTACCATTGCAAGAGCAATGATTCTGATAGATTTTTTCATATTTTTTCCTCCATTGATAAAAAAATTCTACAATGACATTGTATCAGTTTTTTGACTTTTTGTCAATACCTTTCCAAAATATATTTCACTCAAAAAACACAAAACCATCACAAAAGCGCACAGAAAAACGAAGAGATTTCCTACGTACGAGTATAGTGTTCTTCCCTCTCTTTGGTACACCTCACCCACAATATACGTCTCGTCATAAGGCTCGGTGATAAGAAGTATCTCTCCCCGATCAGATATGACGCTTGAGACACCCGTATTTGCCGCACGCACAACGTATCTGCCGTTTTCTATCGCACGGAGCTGGGATTGCGCGTTATGCATATAGAGTGCCGCCGAATCCATAAACCACGAGTCGTTAGTAGAGACTGTAAGGACGGTCGCACCGTCGCGCACGCTCTCGAGCGCCAGCCTCTCATATATTGAATCAAAGCATACAAGCGCACCGACCTCAATATCATCAACAACAATTATATTCGTCCCCTTACCTGCCGTCAGAGCGTCCGCTCTCATAAGCTGTGCGACGGGCGGAAGCAAAAATTCAACGAGATCCTCCATAGGAAGATACTCTCCAAAGGGCACAAGGTGTCTTTTTGAATACACCGTCTTCCCTACCTTGCCGTCGGGCGCGACTGCGAGTATCGAATTATACTGTTTACTATCTTCATCCTTCGTAAATGCCCCGACGAGCACAGTGATACCTGCCTCATCTGCCACGCTCAAGGCGTATTCCTCCGCCACCGACCCCTCACTGAAGGTAAGAGGCAGTGCCGTTTCAGGCCAGAGCACGATATTGGCACCATCCTCAGCCGCGTTGACCGTGTTTTTGCGATAGATGTCAAAGGTCCTATAAACGAGAGCCTTATCCCACTTTTCAGACGTGCTGATATTGCCCTGAACCGCCGCTATCTTTACGCTTTCTCCTTCGTTTTGTGCTCCAACAGCCCATAGAACACCGCACGCTCCGACGTGAAGCAAAACAAGTCCGCACGCGATGGCCGAGAGGAGCTTTCTCCTATCGGCATTCAAAATCGCATAAGCCAAAATAAAATTCACCGAAACCACAAGGAAGGTGATAAAATACGAGCCGAAAAGGGACGCGCTCTGAAGCAAGAAGGGATATTTCGACATAGCTATCGATAGCCTTCCCCACGGAACGCCGAACCAGCCGAGTGTTTGTGTCCACTCAAGAATCACCCACAAAGCCGCCGCAAAAAAGGGCTTTACGACGGGATATTTTTCGGCTATCCTCAAGCGGCATATCGCACCGAACAAAACGAACAAAAGCCCGCCTCCGAGCGACTGTAGCAAGGACAGACCAATCCAACCCGCAAGCACGATAAGAAGTGCCTCTCCACTTGTTATTCCTTCGATGAAATCGAGCGGATATAGGGTCAACAGCCAATGATATACAACAAGATAAAAGCACATAAAGAAGAAAAATCCGTAACCGAAAAGTGAGCGCAGGCTCTCTTTTTTCGCGCTCGATTGCAGAACGAGTGCCATAGGTATGAGGGTGAGCCAACAAAGAAATCCTATATCGGATATTACAAGAGTCAGCCCTGTAAGCACGCCTCCAAGTGCCAAAAAGCAAAATCTTTTAGCCTCGTTTCTCATTTTTCTTCCTTTCCTATCATTCAAAATCCTTTAAGAACCAAATCCTGCTTTTGTCTATTGAAAATTCCCTGCCCTCAAGATATGAGAGGGGATTTTCTTTGTCGGTACGGTCAAATGCAAGACGGTATGCATAGAGTGCCTGGTGCTTGTATCCGCGGCTCTTCTCACTTCGGTTGACACCGTATTTTCCGTCACCGAGAAGGGCGTGACCGATAAATGCCATATGTGCTCTTATCTGATGTGTTCTGCCCGTAACGAGCTCTATCTCGACAAGCGAGCTGCCGTTCTTTGTAGAGAGCGTCTTGTATCTTGTAATTATTTCCTTTGCGCCCTCGAAATATCTTTCCCTGACCTGTACCATATTATCCGCGCTATTCTTCTTAAGATATCCGTGAAGCTCCGAGGATTTAGGGTTGGGTACACCGTGCACGGCGCAAAGATAAAACTTACTTATCTCGTTTCTCTTTATCTTCTCATTCATCACGCGAAGCGCCTCTGCATTCTTCGCCGCAATAACGATGCCACCCGTATTTCTGTCGATTCGGTTGCAAAGCGCGGGAGAGAATGATTGCTCGGCATCAGGATCGTATTCACCCTTTTGGTTGAGATACGCCTTTATATGCATAATAAGCGTATTATCCACCCCATCGGTATCCTCGTGAACAAGCACGCCAGGACGCTTGTTGAGAAGCATTATATTTTCGTCCTCGTAAACGATATCAAGCTTGGGAACAATAGCCGAAAGCGCTCCGGTATCCTTTTCAGGCGAGTCAAAAAACTCCTCCTTGATAAAAAGCTGGATCTCGTCACCCTCGTGCAAAATATAGTTTTGCTCGGCACGCTTGCGATTGACCTTTATTTTCTTTGTTCTGATAAATTTATACATAAGCGCCGTGGGTAGTCCCTTTACTGCCTTAGCAAGAAATTTATCAAGACGCTGTCCCGCGTCGTTTTTTCTGACTGTTAGTATCCTCATTTTTCAAAATAGGGCTACCGCTTTCGTGGTAGCCCTTCCCTTCGCGAATTATTAAAGTGTTCCGAAGATTCTGTCTCCCGCGTCACCAAGACCGGGAACGATGTATGCATGGTCGTTAAGACACTCGTCAAGAGCCGCCGTGTAAATATCAACGTCGGGATGTGCCTCCTGAACCTTCTTTACTCCCTCGGGAGCAGCAACAAGACACATAAAGCGTATCTGCTTGCAGCCTCTTGCCTTAAGCATATGAAGTGCATCAACAGCCGAGCCGCCTGTTGCGAGCATGGGGTCAACAAGAATTACAAGTCTGTCCTCAATGTCAAGAGGAAGCTTGCAGTAATACTCAACGGGCATATGCGTCTCGGGGTCGCGGTAAAGACCGATATGTCCAACCTTTGCAACGGGAACGAGGCTCTGGATACCGTCTACCATTCCAAGTCCTGCACGGAGGATGGGAACGATAGCAAGCTTTTTGCCCTTTACTACCTTTGCCTTCATCTTTGTAAGAGGGGTGTCTATCTCGATCTCCTCAAGGGGAAGATCACGTGTAAGCTCATATCCCATAAGCATAGCGATCTCGTTAAGAAGCTCGCGGAAATCCTTGGATCCCGTCTTCTTGTTACGCATAATGGAAAGCTTGTGTGTTATAAGAGGATGGTCAACGACGTGAAGAGTGCTCATAATAATTCTCCTTTGTCAAAATTCTTTCCCGTATATTATAAACCCTTCCCCGCCATTTTTCAAGTCCTTTTTGCAAATTAATGCAAATAATAAAATAATATTTTATAATAATTCCTTCGGGTGTTTACAAATCGAAAAATTTGTGTTACAATAAAAAGGAATATTTTGATGAGGTGGCAACGTGAAAAGCAACCGTTTCTCAGTCGGGATATATACTCTTGGCTGTAAGGTAAATCAATATGAATCAGAGGCTATTGCCGAGTGCTTCACCGCGCGCGGCTGCTTTGTTATGCCCGCATCCGATATCTGCGACGTCTACGTCATAAACACCTGTACGGTAACCGCCGAATCGGACAGAAAAGCAAGACAGTTTATCCGCCGTGCCCGTTCGAAGAACGGTGAGGCATATATCCTCATCACAGGCTGTATGGCAGAGACCTCTCCCGACGATATAGCAAAGATCGAGGGTGTCGACTATATCTGCGGCAACACAGACAAGCTCTCTGTCGTTGACAAGGCATTTGAGCTTGTAGAAAAGGGAGAGAAAAATACAGCTCCCGAAATACACACGGGTAAGATCGATAAGGCACCCTTCGAGAAGATGAGCATCACAAAATTCGACCGCACACGTGCTTACGTAAAAATAGAGGACGGCTGTGAGAGCCATTGCACCTATTGCATAATCCCCTCGGCGCGAGGAAAAGTTCGTTCGAAGGCGCCGAATGACGTTGTAGCCGAGGTTGAAGCCCTTACGCGCGGAGGATGCCGCGAGGTGGTACTGACGGGAATTGAAACTGCGTCCTACGGCAAGGATCTCGGTGGCATTGACCTCTCTGAGCTTCTTTGCAGAGTAGACAAGATAGAGGGTATCGGCAGAGTACGACTCGGCTCGCTCGATCCTTCCCTGATAAGTCAAAGATTCGTTGATAAGTTATCGGGGCTTGAGCACCTGTCTCACCATTTTCATCTTTCTCTTCAAAGCGGAAGCAGTCGCATACTCGCGCTTATGAAAAGAAAATATAACGCCGATATGGCACTTGCCGCTATTGAAAGACTCAGAGCCGCAATGCCTGACGTAATGCTTACAACAGACGTCATAGTCGGCTTCCCGGGCGAGACCGAGGAGGATTTTATACAAACGCTTGAATTTGCAAAAAAAGCAAGATTTCTGCAAATACATATATTCCCCTATTCAAAGAGAAAGGGCACGCTTGCGGCAACTATGCCCTCACAGATAGATAACGCCACAAAGCACCAAAGACTTACCCGTCTTTGTTCACTTGAGGCAAATATCCGCCGCGATATACTTGAGTCGGAAATAGCGTCAAGGCCGCTCACCGAGGTCCTTTTTGAGACCTTTGAGAATGGCTATATGAAAGGACACACCGACAGCTTTATTGAGGTCTGTGTGCCCGCGAGTGCTCCCTTGCGCTCGGAAATAAGAAGAGTGCGTCTGACTCACACCGACGGCTCGGTCTGCTTCGGTGAGCTTTACGAAAACAAAGGAGTACACGGCTTATGAGCTACGATACGGAATTTTATAAGCACATACTGATAAAGAGCGCGTCGGCACTTGACTCCGAGATCGCGGACACGCTCACTGACCTCTACGAAAAGGCAAGATGTCTGCACGTGTATAAAAGCACTCCCTTGATGCTTGACGATATGCTTTCAATATCCTCAAAATATCTTGAGCGCATCGGCATCACAGCGCCAAACCTTCTCGGTAGCGGCATCACTATCTCAAGCGAAAATGACGAGCTTATATCTATGTCCGACAAGCCGATGAGGATGCCTCGTTACGGATACCTAAAAGACACAGACTCCACCGCGGATAAGGACGGGCACTCAGCTTCTGCGGCAGCGAGCGTTTCTATCAAAAAAGAGGAGTTTATACCCACGGTCTACACCCCTCTCTTCGTGGAATGCGAGGGAGACACCAAGAAGGCACTTGATTCCTCGGTAAGCATCTCTCCCGTTCTCGTATCGGCGTTTGCGGCAAACGGCGCGGAAAACGGATTTTCAAAGGGCATAAGCATCGTTCTTGATTCACTCTTTGAGCTTATCGCAAGAGGAGCTGATATTGAGGATTCAGGTTATACACTAAAGCTTGGTCTGCCCTCCGAGCCCGAGGATGAGGCAAGCACAGTTGCCTTTGCTCTGTCAAGCATACTCGGTGCGTACAGAGTCGCAATAGAGCTTTGTCTTCCCGACAGATGCTCCGAGATAGTAGCAACAGAGGATACTCTTCCCTCTCTTTTCTGTGCGGCATATACCGACAAAAGCACTAAGAACGTACCGAAAAGATTCGCAAATGCAGATAGCGGTGTATACCTCTTTGCATTCAGAAGAAAAAATAATACGACTCCCGCCCAAATGCCCGATTTTGAAAGCGTCAGAAAGATGCTCAGCTACGTTCAGGAGCTTATGGGTAGCGGTGACGTGCTCTCTGCCTGCGCGTTTAACGGCGCACTTGATGCATCTGTTGCAAAAATGGAAACTGACGAGCTCACCTTCGCTCAAGAGGACGGCGCAAACGTATCGGATATTTTCGCGCAGGGTATTATCGTTGAGTCGGCTAAAAACGTAGGCGGAATAAAGATAGGAACGGTAAAGAATCGCTCCTTTGCGGAGGTAGAGGAATGAAAAACGTGCTTATAAGCGGCGGCTCGCGCGGCATCGGCCGTGCTATGGTCGAGCTTTTCGCAAAGGAAGGCTATAGGGTCGCCTTTTTATATAAATCAAACGATGACGCGGCAAACGAGGTCTCACGCGCCACGGGTGCGCTTGCTCTGAAATGCGACGTCTCATCTCCAAGCGAGGTAAGGGACGCGCTCAAGACGGTGAGTGCAGCTCTGGGCGGTGTGGATATTCTTATAAACAACGCCGCCATATCTCAAATAAAGCTTTTTGATACGATAAGCGACGAGGACTTCGAAAAAATCGTAATGACCAATCTCGGCGGAGCCTTTTTCCTCTCCCGCGAGGTATCGCGAGAGATGGTATCGCGCAAATGCGGAAGGATAATAAACGTGGGCTCTATGTGGGGCAAGCGTGGCGCATCGTGTGAGGTGCACTATTCAGCTTCAAAGGCGGCGCTCAGAGGTATGACTATGGCACTGGCAAAGGAGCTTGGTCCCTCGGGCATTACCGTCAACTGTATTGAGCCCGGAGTTATCGCGACCGAGATGAACGCATCCCTTGACAGCGACACTCTCACGTCTCTTGCCGAGGACACTCCTCTTATGAGGCTTGGTGAGCCCCGCGAGGTCGCAGAGCTTGCACTTTTCCTTGCCTCTGATAAGGCGGGCTTTATTACGGGTCAGTGCATAGGCGTTGACGGCGGATTTGCCATTTAATTTTTGATAAAACTTGAAAAAGCTTAAAATATAGGATATAATATAATTTAGAATATCTTAACGAAGGAGGCAGAATATGGCGATAAACGTAATTGGACTTACGGGTCCGAGTGGCGCGGGCAAGAGCGAATTCTGCCGACTTATAAGCAAGAGAGCTGTTCCCTATATAGATGCCGACAAGGTATATCACTCCCTTCTGACTCCCGATAGCCCTTGCACTGCGGCTCTCGCGGCGGAATTTGGCAGTGAGATTCTTGACGGGAGCGGCACACCTGACAGAAAAAAGCTTGGGGAGATAGTTTTTTCATCAAAGGAAAGGCTCGAGAGGCTAAACTCTATCGTGCTCCACTTCGTTATTGAAAATATAAAGACCACTATCGCGGCGCTCGATGCCGCGGGGGTCAAAAATATAATAATCGACGCGCCGACACTCATAGAATCGGGTTTTCACCTTGAGTGCGACGTTGTCATATCGGTCATTTCGTCAAAAGAAAGCAGAATAAAAAGAATTTGTGCGCGCGACGGTATAACCGAGGAGGCGGCAAGAAAAAGAGTGGATTCTCAACACCCTGACGAATTTTATACAGAGCACTCCGATATAGTTATATCGAACGACTCTGATGCCGAGGAATTATCAAACCTTGCGGCAGACCTTCTTCTGAAAATTCTTAAATAAACCGAGGTAATCTATGCGTTTTAAGCGCTCGACGGCAATAATTGCCATAATTTGTATCGCTCTTGTGGCGGGAATACTCATAAATTTCGTATGGACGCTTTTCGAAAAGCTTGCATACCCTCGCAAATATAGCGAATACGTCCAAAAATATTCGCTCGAATATAACGTCCCCGAGGCTCTTATCTATGCCACGATAAAGGTGGAGAGCAATTTTGAGCCAAACGCCGTCTCAAGCGCGGGTGCGAAGGGACTTATGCAGATACTGCCCGAGACATTTTTGTGGCTCACCGGAGACGAGCACCTTGGGGAACATCTCTCGGTCGGAGATATGCTCGACCCCGAGGTAAATATCCGCTACGGCACCTATTATCTCAAATATCTGCATCAGAAATTTGACAGAAATCTCACCACAGTCTCTGCCGCGTATAACGGAGGTGAGGGTAACGTCATAAAATGGCTTGCCGACAAAAAGTATGCCGACGGTGAAGGAGGACTTCGCGATTATCCCGACGAATTCCTCGAAACCGAAAACTACGTTGCAAAAATAAAGAAAAATCTCGAAATGTACGAGAAGCTTTACTATAAAAAATAAAAATTCAGATAAAAACAGGAGGCAATTATGTCCGAAAACAAATTTGCTTATGAAAAGAAGACCGTCTACAAGAAGGCGGGAGATGCCGTTGTAAAGGCGGCGTATGACTACGCAGTTGACTACATGAAGTACCTTGACGCTTCGAAGACCGAGCGCGAGGCAGTTACTACCTCGATAGCACTTGCCGAGGCAAAGGGCTATAAGGAGTATAAGCTCGGTGCGAAGGTAGCGGCAGGAGACAAGCTCTATTACAACAACAAGAACAAGAACCTCTTCGTTTTCAGAATCGGCACAGAGCCCGTAGAAAACGGAATCAGAATCACGGCGGCTCATATCGATTCCCCGAGAATCGACCTTAAGCAGTGCCCTCTTTATGAGGACGGCGGTATGGCGTTCTTCAAGACCCACTACTACGGCGGTATCCGCAAGCATCAGTGGCTCGCTCTCCCTCTCGCTATCCACGGAGTTATAGTTAAGGCTGACGGAGAGAAGCTTGAGGTTACTATCGGTGAGGACGACTGCGACCCCATTTTCTATATCAACGATCTTCTTCCCCACCTTGCACAGAATCAGTCGAAGGCAACGCTCTCGGAGGCTTATGACGGTGAGAAGCTCAACGTTCTTATCGGAAGCGCACCCGTATCTCAGGAAAATGATTCGATAAAGGAAAATATACTGAACCTTCTCAACGAGAAGTATGGCATAATCGAAGAGGACTTCCTCTCGACAGAGCTCTCTCTCGTACCCTCTGGCAAGGCAAGAGACCTCGGCTTTGACCGTTCTCTTATCTGCTCCTACGGACACGATGACAGAGTATGCGCTTACCCCGCACTCACTGCTATGTTTGACACTACCGACACAACGCACACACTTATGTGCATTCTTGCCGACAAGGAAGAGACAGGCAGCGACGGCGACACAGGTATGCAGTGCGACGTTATGCTTGACCTTATCAACGAGATCTCCGCATCCTTCGGCGCTAACCCCGCTGTTGTTCGCGTTAACTCCAAGTGCCTCTCGGCAGACGTATCTGCGGCTTATGACCCCAATTTCGCAGAGGTATATGAGAAGAAGAACGCGGCACTTCTTTCCTGCGGCGCAGTATTTACAAAGTTCACAGGCTCGCGCGGCAAGTCCTCCACCAACGATGCAAGCGCAGAGTATATCGGCTGGCTCCGCGGCGTGCTTGCAAAGGACGAGGTAGTATGGCAGACGGCAGAGCTCGGACGCGTTGACGTTGGCGGCGGCGGAACCGTTGCAAAGTTCATCTCGAAGCACAACATTGATACCGTCGACCTCGGTGTTCCCGTTATCGCTATGCACGCGCCCTACGAGGTAATTGCGAAGGTCGACCTTTACGAGACCTACCGTGCTATCGCCGCTTTCTACAAGTATTGATAGATGTTAGAAAAGCTTTCGGCAACGGAGGAGAGATTTATCCGCATTGAAGAGGAGCTTGCAAATCCCGAGATCTTCTCGGACAATGAGAAGTATACCTCTCTTATGAAGGAATACAAGGCTCTCACTCCCATAATAGAAAAATACCGCGAATACAAAACGGTAAAGACACAAAATGAAGAAGCCTACGCTATGCTTGACGAGGGGCTCGACGCAGAGATGCGCGAGCTCGTCTCGTCCGAGCTTAAGGATACCAAGGCGCGTATGGAGGAGCTCACCGAGGAGCTAAAGGTGCTCCTTATTCCCCGCGACCCGAACGACGATAAGAACGTAATCATCGAAATTCGTGGCGGTGCGGGGGGCGAGGAGGCTGCTCTTTTTGCGGGAGTTCTTTATAGAATGTACTCGATGTATGCTCAGACGGCGGGATTTAAGACCTCGCTTATGAACGCAAACGAGACCGAGCTTGGCGGCTATAAGGAGATAACCTTTATGGTCGAGGGAGACGGCGCTTATTCACGCTTTAAGTTTGAAAGCGGAGTGCATAGAGTACAAAGAGTTCCCGAGACCGAGTCGCAGGGTCGCATACAGACCTCAACTGCGACCGTAGCAGTGCTCCCTGAGGTCGAGGATATCGAGATCGAGATCAATCCCGCCGACATAATAATAGAATCCTGCAAATCGTCTGGCGCGGGCGGACAGCACGTCAACAAGACGGAGTCGGCAGTGCGCCTTACACATAAGCCCTCAGGCATCATAATCGAATGCCAGGAGGAGCGCTCGCAGTTCAAGAATCGCGACAAGGCAATGAAAATGCTCCGTGCTAAGCTTTACGACATAAAGCAGACCGAGCAATCGCAAAAAATCGCAAGCGAGCGAAAGAGTCAGGTAGGCACGGGAGACAGAAGCGAGAGGATAAGAACGTATAACTATCCTCAAGGCAGAGTCACCGACCATAGAATCGGTCTTACTCTGTACTCTCTTGAGAGCTTTGTCAACGGAAATATATCCGATATGATAGACGCTCTTATTACCGCAGATACCGCGGAGAAGCTTAAAAATAACGAAGGCTAAGGTACGAAAATTGACTACCGAGATAATTAAGATCTCCGACGCCACGTCGGAGACGGATAAGGTAAAGCGCGCGGCAGAGCTTCTGCTTAGCGGAGGTCTCGTCGCGCTTCCTACCGAGACGGTATACGGTCTCGGCGCTCTTGCTACCGACGAGACGGCTGCAAGAAAGATATACGCGGCAAAGGGCAGACCGTCCGACAACCCGCTCATAATCCATATTGCAGATCCCGCCGATGCCGAGCGGTACGCCCAGACGAGTGATATCTACTATAAGCTCGCGACGGCGTTTATGCCCGGACCTCTGACGGTCATACTTAAGAAGAAGGACACCGTTCCCCATGCTGTCACGGGTGGACTTGATACTGTCGCCGTGCGCTGTCCCGCGCATCCTGTGGCAAATGCGATAATCCGCGAGTGCGGTGTGGCGATAGCCGCCCCCTCAGCCAACCTTTCGGGAAGTCCCTCTCCCACCTGTGCCGAGCACGTTATAGGAGATATGGAGGGACGTATCGAGGCAATAGTGGACGGCGGAGCATGTGAAATAGGACTTGAATCGACGATAATAAAGCTTGACGGCAATAAAGCAACACTTCTTCGCCCGGGTGCCGTTACCGCTGACGCACTTTCCTGCGTTTGCGAGCAGGTAGAGATAGCACCAAGTGTTACCGAGGAGCTCAGGGAAAATGAGCGTCCTCTCTCTCCCGGAATGAAGTACCGTCATTACGCTCCCACATCGCCTCTGGTACTTCTTGAGGGTGATGAGAATTGCGTTATCAATTTTCTTCAGCGCGCGCAAAATGCGGAGCACTGCACTATCCTTTGCTATGATGAGGAGCTTGAGTATCTGCGCTATGAAAGGCTTATACCCGTAGGTGCTCGCGAGGATCTCGCAAAGCAAGCCGAGAACCTCTTCTCTGCTCTGCGCAAGGCAGACACACTTGACGGCGACGTCATCTACGCACATCTGCCGAAAAAGGAAGGTATCGGACTTGCCCTTTATAACAGAATGATACGTGCGGCAGCTCATACTGTAAAAAAAGTTTAACTACGAAATAAATTAAGGAAACGGTTACATAAATGGCTAAAAGGACCAAAAAAACTGAACCTATTGAAAAAGAAATAATTCCCGCACCCGTAGAGGCACAGCTCATTACCGACACTATAGAAAAAAACTATATGCCCTACGTTATGAGCGTTATAGTTTCGCGTGCTATCCCCGAGATAGACGGTCTGAAGCCCGCGCACAGAAAGCTCCTTTATACGATGTATAAGATGGGACTTATGACGGGACCAAAGACCAAGAGCGCGAATATCGTCGGCCAGACGATGAAGCTCAACCCCCACGGCGACGCGGCGATATACGAGACGATGGTGAGACTGACACGCGCGAACGAGGCGCTCCTCCACCCCCTTATCGACTCCAAGGGAAGCTTTGGTAAGCAGTATTCGTCCGATATGAAATATGCGGCGGCGCGTTATACCGAGGCAAAGCTCGACCCCTTCTGTGCTGAGCTCTTCCGTGGCATAGATAAGGACTCTGTAGACTTCGTTGACAACTACGACGGAACGATGCAGGAGCCGGTGCTCCTTCCCACCACCTTCCCGAACGTGCTCGTCACACCCAACACGGGAATCGCTGTCGGTATGGCATCGTCGATCTGCTCCTTTAACCTCGCCGAGATATGCGACGGAACTATCGCCGTGCTCAAGAATCCGAACGTCTCGGTCGAAAAGATACTTGATATCATCAAAGCTCCCGACTTCCCCGGCGGCGGTGCGATAATCTACGACCGCGAGCAGATGCGCGAAATCTACCTCACAGGACAGGGATCGGTTAAGATCCGCGCCCGCTACGTTTACGACAAGGCGGAAAACTGTATAGATATAATACAGATACCCTATTCTACCTCGATAGAGCTCATTCTCAAGAGGATCTCCGAGCTCGTAAAGGAGGGTAAGCTTAAGGAGATAACCGACTTCCGTGATGAGATAGACAAGAGCGGATTTAAGCTCACACTTGATCTGCGCCGCGGAGTCGACCCCGAGCAGCTTATGGCAAAGCTCTTCAAGCAGACCTCGCTTGAGGATAGCTTCAAGTGCAATTTCAACGTACTCATAGATTCCTCTCCCCGTCAGCTCGGCGTTATCGATCTGATCAAGGAATGGATAGCCTTCCGTATGACCTGTGTTCGCAGAGAGCTGAACTTCGACCTAAAGAAAAAGAAGGACAAGCTCCATCTGCTTGAGGCTCTTGCAATGATCTTACTTGACATTGACAAGGCGATCCGCATAATCCGTCAGACCGAAAAGGAGGAGGACGTTATCCCCCGCCTTATGACAGGCTTTGGCATCGACAAGATCCAGGCGGAGTACATTGCAGACATAAAGCTCAGAAATCTCAACAGACAGTATATACTTAACCGTGTAAGCGAGATCGAGAGCCTTCAGGCAGAGATCGCAAAGATCGAGGAGATACTCGCTGATGAGCTTAAGATAAAGGCACTTATTTCCGCACAGCTTACCGAGATAAAGAAGAAATACGGTCAGCCCCGTCGTTCACAGCTTATCGGCGCTGAGGACGTGATCGTTTACAACGAGGAGGATCACGTCGAGAATTATAACGTCAAGCTTTATCTCACCAAGGAGGGCTATTTCAAGAAGATAACCCTTCAGTCTCTCCGCGGTAACGATGAGCAGAAGCTCAAGGAGGGCGACGAGATAATGACGGTGATCGACACCGACAACCTCGCAAACCTCATTTTTGTGACCGACAAGTGCCAGATCTACCGTGCAAAGACCGAGGATTTCGACTGCGTTAAGGCATCGGTGCTCGGAGAGTTCTTACCCATAAAGCTCGGTATGGACGAGGGTGAGAAGCCCGTATTTATGAGAGTGCAGAACAGCTATCCCGAGGGCGAGAATTTTGTGTTTATATTTGAAAACGGAAAGGGCGTTCGTGTTCCCGTTTCAAGCTATGAGACAAAGTCAAACCGCCGTAAGATAGTAAACGCATACTCCCCCGCCTCCCCCATTGCCGCAGTCTTCTATGAAAATGAAAAAGCACCCTATGACATAATGCTCATAAACTCTGCTGACAGAGCAATAGCCCTTAAGACCTCCCTCATCCCCGTGAAGAATACACGTACGTCGGGCGGTGTTTCGCTGATGACACTCAAGAAGGGACAAAAGGTCGTAAGATGTCTTGACGGACTTGATAAATATGAAAATCTCAAGGGCTTCAAGAAGCTCAAGATCCCCGCAACGGGCTCTCCCATATCAAAGAAGGATCTTAAGCCGACACAGCTCACAATGGACATCTGATAGGAGAGTTAATATGTCGAAAAAGAAATATAATCTTGCGGCAAAAATCATAGCGTTGGCTCTTGCGGCACTTATGGTGCTCAGCGGAGCAACCTACGCAATTTACGCAATACTCGGACTTATGTAAAAAGAAAAAAGGAGTTTCTAAAGAAACTCCTTTTTTCTTACATTATTTTTTAAAAAGGTATTTATTTTCGTCTCACTTTCTGCTATAATAATTATGTATGTAAAAATTATACAGTTAAGGGGTTAATATGACTTATAATGAGATCTGCAACCGTCTGTCTCTGGCGGGAATTGAAAATAACCGAGGCGAAGCCGCTATGCTGGTGTGTCACTTTTATGACATCTCAAAGGCAGAGCTACTCGGTATGTACGACAGGGATTTTGACTCGGATGAGCTCGTGTCGGCGGTTGAAAAAAGATGCTCTCATTACCCCTTGCAGTACATTCTCGGCTTCTGGGAGTTCTTCAGAGAGACATATCGCGTCACTGAGGACACTCTGATACCGAGACAGGACACCGAAAAGCTCGTTGAGCTTGCAATAAACGTGATGCCCGAGGGTGCGAGATTTATCGATCTTTGCACGGGTAGCGGATGTGTTGCGATCTCGACACTTGCTTCCCGCCCCGACTGCCGTGGAGTTGCGGTTGATCTTTTTGATAAAACTCTTGCAGTCGCAACAGAAAATGCAAAGAGAAACGGTGTGACCGACAGGCTTGGCTTTATGCGCGCTGACGTTCTTAACCCTTCTTTTATGGATTCTCTTGGATATTTTGAGTGCATCCTCTCAAATCCGCCTTATATTGAGACCGACGAGATAAAAAGCCTTGCCGACGAGCTGTTTTTTGAGCCCGATGCGGCTCTTGACGGTGGCGAGGACGGACTTACCTTCTACCGCACGATAATCGGCTCTTACGGCGCGTATCTCACCGAGAACGGCTGTATGCTTCTTGAAATTGGAAATAATCAGGCGGCGGCGGTGAGTGAGATAGCAAAAGAAAACGGATTTGAGTGTGAGATATTCCGTGATTACGGAGGAAACGACCGAGTTGCTTATCTCAGACGTACACAATCCATATAACGCAGCATAAAATATAACTAACTAACTACACTTTAGGAGATATAATTTGAATATTATAGTACTTGCAGGAGGACTGTCTCCCGAAAGAGACGTTTCTCTGACCTCGGGAAGCCTTATTGCTTCTGCCTTAAAACGACGCGGACACCGCGTTTTGCTCCTTGACGTATATCTCGGCATAAAAAAAATGCCGACCGATCCCTTTTCGCTCTTCACGAGTAAGACAACCGAGGAATTTTCGGTAAGCCGTGAGATCCCTGATCTTGAAACACTAAAGCGCGAATCAGGCAACGGCGATAGACTTATCGGCGACAACGTGCTTGAGCTTTGTGCTATTGCCGATGCCGTATTTCTCGCGCTTCACGGCGCTATGGGAGAAAACGGTCAGCTTCAGGCAACGCTTGACAATTTCGGCATCAGAAAATACTCGGGATCGGGCTATATCGGTAGCCTTCTCGCGATGGATAAGGACATATCGAAGCGTCTGCTCTGTCAAGCGGGAATAAATACACCAAAGTGGGTCTTGTGCAATGCTGACGTTACTGCTGAGCATATTGAGAAGTCCGTAGGCCTTCCCTGCGTCATCAAGCCCTGCTCGTGCGGCTCAAGCGTGGGAATCTCGATCGTAAATACACGCGAGGAGCTTGATGCGGCTCTTGCATTTGCGTCAAAATACGAGGATAAGCTCGTAATCGAGGAAAAGATCGAGGGACGTGAGTTCACGATGGGAATTCTTGACGGAGTTACCCTTCCCCCCGTCGAAATAATCCCCAAGGACGGCTTCTACGACTATAAAAACAAATATCAGGCGGGAGCTACCACCGAGATATGCCCCGCAGAGATTACAGAAAATGAGCTCAAATCCATGTCCACCTTTACAAAGGTCATATTTGAGTGTCTTCACCTCTCGGGATACGCGCGTATCGACTATATAATGGATAAAGACGGCAAAATTTGGTGCCTTGAGGCAAATACCCTCCCCGGAATGACCCCCACAAGCCTACTTCCTCAGGAGGCGGCGGCGATCGGCATTGAATATGACGAGCTTTGCGACAAAATAGCGCACCTTGCTTACAATAAAAAATAATTTGAGATAATATAAAAAAGGAAGTACGAAAATGAAAAGAACACTTATCAAAGAGATCTATTCCGCAGTAAAGGACAATGTGGCTCTCCCCGCAGAAATTACCGTTTGCGGTTGGGTACGTAGCCTTCGTGACAGCAAAGCTTTTGGCTTTATCGACCTCAATGACGGAAGCTGCCTCAAGAGTGCACAGGTCGTTTTTGAGAGAGATATCATCGCAAATTACGACGAGATAGCAAAGCTCAACGTAGGAGCATCGGTTATCGTCAAGGGACGCGTTGAGCTCACACCCGAGATGAAGCAGCCCTTTGAGATAAAGGCAACCTCCGTTGAGGTTGAGGGTGTCTCTTCTCCCGACTATCCCCTTCAGAAGAAGCGTCACAGCGTAGAATTCCTTCGCGAGCAGGCATACCTTCGTCCCCGCACCAACCTCTTCAATGCAGTTTTCAGAGTAAGAAGTGAGGTTGCATTCGCTATTCACGATTTCTTCCACTCAAGAGGATTCGTTTACGTTCACACACCTCTTATCACAGCATCCGACTGTGAGGGCGCGGGTGAGATGTTCAGAGTCACCACGCTTGACGTGTCAAATCCCCCTCGCAATGAGGACGGAAGCGTAGACTTCTCGCAGGATTTCTTCGGCAAGAGCGCAAACCTTACCGTGTCGGGTCAGCTTGAGGGCGAGACCTTCGCTACCGCATTTGGTAACATCTACACCTTTGGACCTACCTTCAGAGCCGAAAATTCCAACACCACACGCCACGCGGCAGAGTTCTGGATGATCGAGCCTGAGATAGCATTTGCAGACCTTAACGACGATATGGAGCTTGCTTGGGATATGATCCAGCATATTCTCCGTCACGTAAGAGCTACCTGCCCTGATGAGATCAATTTCTTCAACAGCTTTGTTGACAAGACTCTTGTTGAGCGTCTTGATGCACTTATGGGTGCTGACTACGTAAAGGTGACATACACCGAGGCAGTAAAGCTTCTTGAGGAGAGTGGCGAGGAGTTCAAGTACCCCGTACACTGGGGCACAGACCTTCAGACCGAGCACGAGAGATACCTCACAGAGAAGGTATTTGGCAAGCCCGTATTCGTAATCGACTACCCGAAGGAGATAAAGTCCTTCTATATGCGTCTTAATGACGACGGCAAGACTGTAGCGGCTATGGATCTTCTTGTTCCCGGTGTCGGTGAGATAATCGGCGGTAGCCAGCGTGAAGAGCGTCTTGACCTTCTTACCTCTCGTATCGAGGAGCTTGGTATGAAGGCAGAGGACTACGAGTGGTATCTCAACCTTCGCCGTTGGGGCTCGGTCAAGCACGCGGGCTTTGGACTTGGCTTTGAGAGAATCATTATGTACATCACGGGTGTATCCAATATCCGTGACGTAATCCCCTACCCCAGAACGGTTGGCAACGCAGAGTATTGATAAGGCGGATTTATGAATCTTTGTGATATGAAGACCATCAAGCAGATAATGGCGATGTTCTCTCTTAACTTTAAGAAAGAGTTTGGTCAGAACTTCCTTACCGACAACCTCGTTGTTGAGGACATTGCCGATATGTGCTGTGATTTTACTGCTAAAACTATTCTTGAGATAGGCCCGGGAATCGGTCCGCTTACTCAAGAGCTTGCAAAGAGATATGAGAACGTAGTTGCATTTGAGATAGACCGCGGGCTTATTCCCGTGCTCAAATACACGCTTGGGTCATATCCTAACGTGAAGATCATCAACGAGGACGTTATGGAGGCAGACCTTGAAGGCACACTTGCCCCTTACTTTGAGCAAGGCGGTGTCAGCGTTTGCGCAAATCTTCCTTATTATATAACGACTCCCATTCTTATGAAGCTTCTTGAGTCGGGACTTCCCTTCGACTATATCACCGTTATGGTGCAGGAGGAGGTCGCTGACAGACTTTGCGCAAAGACAGGCTCGAAAAATTGCGGCGCTATTACCTCGGTGCTCGCATACTACGGAACGGCAGAAAAGCTCTTTCGCGTCACGGCAGACCGCTTTATGCCTCCCCCAAAGGTTGACTCTGCGGTAATGCGAATCAAGCTTTGGAGAGAGAACGAGCGCCCCTACAAGCCGAAGAGCACAGATATGCTCTTCCGCACCATCAAGGCGGCATTCGAGCAAAGACGAAAGACTCTGCCAAACTCTCTTGCGGCAGGATTTTCCGAGATACCCAAGGACGAGCTCACCGATATTATCACATCTCTCGGTCACCCCGAGAACATTCGCGGTGAGAAGCTTACCATTGAGGACTTCGTTGCCCTCTCGGACAAGCTCTATGAAAGAATAAGTAACTGACAAAAAGAACTTGGACGCACGTCCAAGTTCTTTGCTATAGGAGTATTATGAAATATACCGATCTGATTTTTGATCTATACGGCACACTTGTTGATATTCACACTGAGGAAAACGAGCTCGTTTGGGAAAAATGCGCCATATTTTTTGGCTTTTGCGGCATTCACTATACTGCTACCGAGCTAAAGGATGCATTTGAGAGAGCAATGAGAGCACGTGAAGCTGTGGCGGGACAGAGTTATGAATGCTTCCCCGACATTCCCGTCGAAGAGGTGATGGCAGAGCTTCTTAGAGAAGGTGGAGTAGACAAAAATGCAGACGAGCTTGGGCTTCAGGCGGCTCAGCTTTTCCGCATTTCATCTATTGAATACATCCGTCTGTATCCGCACGTAAAACAAGCTCTTGAGGCACTTCGTTGCCGTGGCTACCGCTTATGGCTACTTAGCAATGCACAGCACGTTTTTACTGCCTACGAGCTTCGTCACCTCGGACTTGATGATGCCTTTGACGGAATCTACCTGTCATCCGACTTCTGCTGTCGGAAGCCCGACAAGCGTTTCTTTTTGGCACTTATTGAGCAGCAAAAGCTTGACGTCTCAAAGTGCATTATGATCGGTAACGACAGATGCACCGATATTGAGGGGGCTAAATCACTTGGCATGGCAACCCTTTATATGCATACGGCGCTGACACCGCAGGATCAAGCTCCCGCCACCCAATCACTTCGCCCCGACAAAGCGGCTCCCGAATGTAAAAATTTCGAGTACGAGGGGGACGATTGGACAGAGCTTCTTTATCTTATCGAAACTCACTTCTAACTAAAAAAGCGTGGCTTAAGCCACGCTTTTTTATTGCTCGGTATTATTTTTAAGTATTCTCTTCGCCGCCTCAACAGCCTTATCTCTCAGCCATTCGGGCTTTTCTATTCTTATATCCGAGTCGGAAACAAGCATTATTCCGAGGAAGTTGTCTACACTGTAAAACTCGCAGTTATAGGTATCTCTGCCCTCCTTACTTATGATAAAGCGTCGCAAATTCATAACTGTAAGCTTATCCTTAATTTTTAAGGTTGCGGTATACGGCAAACGAAGCTGAAGCTCGTCAGCCGAGTCGCGCAGGCTGTCCTCTGCCGTCGTAAGTATATCCACGTACTCACTTTCGGTCGTCTTTTCCTCATTTATAGGAAGCTCGTACGTTGAGGTATAATAATATCCACGTCTTGCTGACGAATACTTAAGAGGTGCTCCAAAATCGTTTTTGAGCGACTCAAAATCCCTTTGCGCCTGTCTTTGCGATATATCAAATCTCTCAACAAGATGAGCAGAGTTTGGATAGCAGGACGCCGCTATCTTCTTATGCAACCATATCAGTCTTTCGTGCGCGCTCATTCAGACACCTCACAGTCATCCTCCTCGGTGGGAGCGGGCTCCACAGATGCAAGAATAAACGAAACAAGTCTTGCGACAAAGTAAAGGAACAAGCCCACAGTCAGCACGTGGTACAAGGTATAATCCGTTGCATTGCCCCCAGTAACGTAGAATATAAAGCTCGGTACGCCCGAAACACCAGTAAAGAAGGTCGCCGCCGTGAGCGAAAAGACGTAATAGCCCTTCTTTATCTCTCCCGCGTAAGCGCGTATCTCGGCAAGCATAAAGAGAGCGCAAGTGATAAGTGCCATATGCATAGTGATCTTGTTAGGTCCGTTGAGAAGCTCGTAAAGATCAAAATACGTTACAACAACTGTGATCACCGAAAATATCGCCACACCAAATCCAAAAACGGCGTGTACCGTCTTGTTTTTTAGCTGGGCTACGTTCATAATAAAATACACGCTCGAAGCCGCTGTCGCAGTCACAAAAAGCGCTGATAAGATTTGCTCTATCGACTCAGAGATCGCAAGTCTTGAGATCACTGCATCAGACGATATCCCCATTATGCTCACGTAGCAAAATGCCACCGCCGCAATAACGCTCGTTATCCTAATAGCCTTGTTGCTCTCTCTTCCGTCAGAGGTATAAACGTCGCTTTTTACCACAAACAGAGCTCCAAGGAAAAAGAGTGCGCTCAAGAAGCAGAAAGCCCCAAGAACCGAGGGCAAAAATCCCTCTTTATAATATCCGATATATGAATCAAATGAAAAATAAAGACAGACCGTACGCAAAATTATTGCCACCAACGTAAGAATGAGAGTGACTGCGCCATACGTCATTATTTTTTTATCTATAGTCATTTCCTTCATATCTTCCTCCGTTACATAAACAAAACTAACAGGATAGGTATAAATATAGCGGGAACGTAGTTCATTACCTTTATCTTGGTGAGTCCCAAAAGATTGAGAGAAAGTGCGATGATAAGAAGCGATCCTACAGCCGTCATCTCGGTTATGGCAACCTCTGACAAAACGGGAGCTATAGCACTTGCCGCCAAGGTTATAGCACCCTGATACAAGAAGACAAGTATTGCAGAAAAGGCAACGCCCCAGCCCATTGTGGTGGCAAATATCACCGCAGAGATCATATCAAGGAGTGACTTTGCGTAAAGAGTCTCGTGATTTCCCGAAAGACCACTGCTAAGCGAGCCCATTATTGCCATCGCGCCCACACAGAAAAGCAGACTTGCGGTAACGAAGCCCTGAGTGATACTGCCGAGCTTGCCGTGGGTCTTTGCCTCAATAAAATCTCCCATTCGGGTGATGCCCTTCTCAAGACCGAGAAGTGTTCCAATCACAGCACCGATGACTATTGATATTATGACTATCATTATATTTTCGGTCTTTATTGCACCCGTAATACCTATGAGCATAACACAGAGCGCCACGCCCTTGAGTATTACGTCGGGAAGGTCGGCAAATCTTCCGCCTTCCTTCTTCTTTCCTTTGCCCGAAATGCGGCGTATAAGCACTCCGATAAATGCGCCAACAAAGACACCAAGAGCATTTACTATTGTTCCCCACAAAGAAAGTGAGCTTAAGAATTCAAACATTATTTTCTCCAAAAAGCAATCAGCCAAACAAGTACTGTTTGGCTGAACGCTTTATAGTCTTTCAAAAAATTACTTGTTTCCGAACATATCGCCAAAGAAGCTGTCAAGATCGAAATCGTCGCTTGATGCAGGCTTCTTTACAGCTTCCTTCTTAGGAGCTGCTGCAGCTACGGGAGCTTCCTTTGTAGCAGTATCCGCAGAGGGAACCTCACGCTTAACAAAAGCATTTCTTGCCTCGTCCTCGGGCTTCTTCTCAAAGCCTGTAGCAAGAAGTGTGATGCGAAGCTCGTCCTCAAGCTCGGGATCAAATGCAACACCCCAAATAACGCTTGCATCGGGATTACACTCGTTAGCGATCATAGTAGCAGCTATATCTACGTCCTCAAGTCCGATATCGGGAGAAGCCGAGAAGCTGATAACGATACCCGTAGCACCCTTGATAGATGTCTCGAGAAGGGGCGAGGAAATAGCCGCTCTTGCAGCGATCTCTGCCTTGTCCTTACCCGTAGCGCTACCAACACCCATGTGAGCAAGACCCGAATGTGCCATAACAGAGGTTACGTCAGCAAAGTCGAGGTTGATCATACCGGGAACGTTGATAAGGTCGGATATCGACTGAACACCGCGGCGAAGCACGTCATCAGCTGCCTCGAACGCGTTGAAGAGTGTGATTCTCGTATCAGAAGTCTGCTTAAGTCTCTCGTTAGGGATAACAACGATGGAGTCAACGTACTGGCTGAGTTCCTTGATACCCTCGATAGCCTGATCCATTCTTCTCTTACCCTCAAATGCAAAGGGCTTTGTAACTACCGCTACAGTAAGTATATCCATCTCGTGCGCGATTCTTGCAACGATGGGTGCCGCACCTGTTCCGGTACCACCGCCCATACCTGCGGTTACGAATACCATATCTGCGCCCGAAAGAACTGCCTTGATCTCGTCAAGAGACTCCTCTGCCGCACGCTGACCGATACTGGGGTTAGCGCCTGCTCCAAAGCCCTTGGTGATCTTCTCACCGATAACGAGCTGACTGGGAGCGCTGGAATTGCGAAGCGCCTGTCTATCGGTGTTTATCGTGATAAACTCTACTCCTCTGATATTTGAAGCAATCATTCTGTTGACTGCATTGTTTCCGCCGCCACCGACGCCAACAACCTTTATACAAACACCGCAGTCCAAGCTGTCGTCTCTTTCAAAAGGCATTCTAAAATCCTCCGTTTTTCATATCTTTTTCTTAATTTTTTATCCTCAAAAGACAAAATCATATATACATATATATGATAATATATTTTGTGAAATTTTGCAAGAGGTTTTTGAAAATTTGTAAAATTTTTTCTCCAAAAAAACCAAAAATATGGGATAAGACTCTCATTCTTACCCCATATCTTGATTTTCTTCGCTTTCTTTCTCCACATCGGCGTACGTCGGCTTTACACTGACCTTTTCTCCGTCATCCGAAATATCGACCGTTCCACCTACCGCTCCCTCGAGATATGCCCGCTCAAGAGCCGCCCCGAGATATTCGAGCTTGACGTCGAGCTTTGAGTAGCTTCCGATGCTTACCTCAAAGGCTCCGTTTACCGTAAGGTGGATATCGTATCTGTTGTCAATGTCTATTGCCGTGAAGTTCGCTCCCAGTTCCGAAGAACGAAGAGAATTTATTATCCTTTGCGTATTCTCTATCTCCTCGTCACTCGTACCGTAGACAAGCATCTGACCTACCATAGCCCTTTTCACGTTCGGCATTGTTAGCGTTACCACGCCCTCCTCAATAAGCCCTGCCTCGTCCTTTGTCTCCTCAAGCACACGAAGCTCGCTGTCAAGGACGTAGCAGTCCCCCGAGAGCTTAATGTACCAAACAGGCTCTCTTTCCTTTACGACGAAGCACATCCTTCCGCCAAGCCTTTGTCTCAATTTGACGCTTTCTACGTACGCACAGTTCTCAAGGATATTTGCCTTTGCCTCCGATTCATCAAGATCGTAGAGCAGATCCCCTCTCTTAAGACCTGCAAACGCCGCCATTTCACTTCCCGCAAATCTGTCAGTACCCTCAACCTCAAAGCTCTTAATGCGGGAAAAGCCGTGCGCGATCTCAAGAAGTGCGAATATGCAAACAACGCCCATAGCGATAATAAGAGCGTAAGAAATTATCGGCAGAAGATATATTTCTGTCGTCTTATTCTCTTTTTTTCGTGGGCGTTGTACTCTTTGCATCTATTTTCCTCTTATTTCTGCTTCCTTGTAAGCCTTTCTATCTCAAAGAATATCTTTCTTCCAGTTTCTCTGTCGCAAAAGGCCGAGATATTCTTTGCCATATTTTCTCTCTTTTCATCGTTCTCGATAAGCTCACGAGCCGCATTTGTGACCGATACTCCGTCAAAATCCTTTTCCTCGATTATGACCGCCGCATCTGCATCCGCGAGCACCTTCGCGTTCTTATACTGATGGTTATCGGTGACGTTTGGCGACGGAATAAGTATTGCGGGCACACCCATTCTTGTAAGCTCTGCAAGCGTCATAGCACCCGAACGGCAGATAACGAGATCAGCCGCCGCCATCTTTAGTGACATATCGTAAATATAGGGCGCAAGGTGAAGATTCTTGTATCCCTCAAGCCCCCATTCGCTAAAGAGCGCGCTTGAGTTTTCATATTCCCTGCTTCCTGACGAGTGATAATGAACTATATCCTCTCGTGTCGACGAAAGGTCGCGCATGACCTCAAGAGATGCGCGGTTTACCATCGGCGCGCCAAGACTGCCACCGAAGGAAAGAATTACGTATTTTTCCTTATCCGTAAGTCCGAGCTTCTCACGTGCCTCTGCCTTCGAGATACGCTCAAATTCTCCTCTCATGGGCATTCCCACACGCACGATGCGCTGGCACTTACTTATCTTTTCCTTGGTCTCATCAAAGTTTGTAAGGAGTGTATCGACCTTTGATGCAAGTCTCTTTACCGCAAATCCGGGCGTGGCGTTTGCCTCGTGAAGCATCGTGGGTATTCCCATATCTGCCGCCACCTTAACGCAGGGCCAGCAGGCATATCCGCCCGTACCAATTACGATATCGGGACGAAATTCTGAAAGAAGCTTCTTTGCCTCGAACTGCGACGTAACTATTTTTATGGCTGTCTTTATGTTTGCGGGGGAGAGTGAGCGACGGATACCGCTTATCTCAATGTGACGAAGCTCGTAGCCTGCCTTTGGCACGAGATCGTTCTCAAGTCCCTTTGACGTGCCGACAAAAATTATCTCGGCGTCGGGGATATTCGTTTTTATGATATTTGCTATGGCAAGTGCGGGATTTACGTGTCCGCCGCTACCGCCACCTGTTAAAATTACTCTCATTTTTATTCCTTATAAAGTTATTTTTTCTGATTTGAAAACCTTGATATCGATAGAATTATTCCTACCTCGAATATTTGTATCATAAGCGCCGTACCTCCTGCGCTTATAAAGGGGAGCGAGACGCCTGTGTTTGGCATTGAATTGGTAACGACGGCAATGTTCATCATCGCCTGAAGCGCCACCTTAAAGGTAAGTCCCCAAACTGTCAGTGCACAGAATTTGTCGGGTGCCTTCTGCCCTATCTTTATGCCTCGCCAAACGAAAAGCGTAAAGAGTGCGATGAGCAAAAATGCTCCGATAAATCCAAGCTCCTCGCAGATGATTGTGAAAACGAAGTCGTTCTGCGGCTCGGGAACGTAACCGTATTTCTGACGGCTACTGCCAAGACCCGTACCGAAAAATCCGCCCGAGCCTATGGCATTGAGTCCCTGAAGGGTCTGCCAAGCAGAGCCAAGCGGGTCGACCTTGTCGATAAATAGCCAAGTATATATTCTCTTCTGTGCATAGCTTGACACAAGGACGAGTCCCACAAATGCCACCGCCATAACCGCGCCAAATGCCGCAAGCCATTTGATACGCGTGCCTCCGAGGAACATCACGGCAACTCCGATGATACCGATTATCATAAGACCCGAAATGTGACGCTCAAGAGCTACGAGTCCGCAAATGAGTCCTATTATCATCATAGGAATCAGGAAGCCGTTCTTGAAGCTTCCACCGTATCTGTGCAGAGAGGTTATCTTCTTTTCGTATTTCGACATATAAAGCGCGAGCATCATAACGACGCCTACCTTTGCGACCTCCGAGGGCTGAATCGTAACGGGTCCTATCTGTATCCATCTCTGCGCTCCGCCGCCAGTATCTCCGACCACGAGCACGACTAACAAGAGGAAGATAGCCGCAAGATAAACGCCAACTGCGAAATATCTCCAGTGATAAGGGCGCATCATGATCACGAAAGGTATCGTGATAGCAATAGCAAGCCCACTGAACATAAGATTTCGCACAAGATAATAGGTCGGGTTATCGTACATTACCGTTGCCTCGACTACACCTGCGCTGTAGCACATTACGATACCGAAGCAAAGAAGCAAAAAGGCGTATATGAAAAACCATATGTCAATACTGCCCTTGCAAAGAGGTGCCGTTCCCTCTACCACTTCCTTCACAGGCGTGAGGCTCTCGTGATATATAGGATCGTTTCTCTCAAGAAAATCCTCGTGACGCTCGTTAAGCTCTTCTATCTTTTTTACCGCAAGCTCCTTCTTTTCGGCAAAAAAAGTGCCGGAGGCTTGCTTTTTTGATCTCTTTTCATCGTCCTTCAAAACGCAACACCTCCGACTATCTTATTTTTAGCTATAACCTATATTGCAAACCAAGCGGCAACAGAAAGAATTACCGTCACCAGTCCGAACACAGTCACTATCTTTACCTCACTCCAGTCACACTTTTCAAAGTGATGATGAACGGGTGCCATCTTGAACACTCTCTTGCCGAAGAGCTTAAAGCTTGCTATCTGTATGACGACCGAGAGAAGCTCAAACGCATATATTCCGCCCACTATTACTATTATAAGAGGCTCGTTTATGAGAAATGCCATTCCCGTGACAAGTCCGCCGAGGAAAAGTGACCCCGTATCTCCCATGAACACCTTTGCGGGATGGAAGTTGAATATAAGGAATCCAAACATACCGCCAAGAAGCACTCCCGAAATAAGAGCAAGGGAGGAATTGAGGAAATTAAAGGCAACAAAGGCAAAAAAGCCTGCCACAACGAACGTCACGGTCGACGCAAGACCGTCAAGACCGTCTGTAAAATTCACCGCATTGACCATTCCAACGATCAGAATGACCGCAAACACGTAATATGCCCAACCAAGCTCAAAGCTGATGCTTGTAAACGGTATATGAAGTGCCGTATCAAGATATCCCGTAAACGCAAGTGCCGCAACGTAAGCTACCGCAACGACAACCTCAAGCACGAACTTTTGGATCATTGTGAGCCCCTCGTTTTCCTTCTTGAGGAGCTTGCAATAATCGTCAACAAAACCGAGAAGTCCGTTGAAAACCGCAAGTCCGAGTGTGAGTGCAAGGGGTATCAGCTCGCTCTGTCTTTCGTGCATGGCGTAATATATCGTAAAGCCTGCCGCCACGAAAAGCATTGCCATAATAAAGCAGATGCCGCCCATCGTAGGAGTTCCCGCCTTGGACTTATGCGACTCGGGTCCTTCCTCACGAATGCTCTGCCCTATTCCGTGACCCTTGAGCACAGGGATCACGTAATGCGAAAGCAGAACGGTAAGCAAAAACGCGCCTGCTAAGCTTATAATAAATTCTATAAATAACTGTTTATACATCGGCGCGCCTCAATCTTCAAGTCTATCGGCGTTTGCCTTGATATACTCTATAACTCGCTCTGCAGCAGCACCTCTGCTCGCCTTGACGAGAAGAACGTCGCCTGCTCTGAGGTTATGAAGAAGCATCTCTCCGCTAAGCGCAGGATTCTTTACGTCGTTGTTTCTGTAGACGTTCTCGGTAAGTGTTCCGTGAAGGATAGCACCGGTAGCGATACCGTCAGCCGCACTACCGAAGGTAAAGAGGAGCTCACCGCCCGCCGTCGCAAAATCTGCACCGACCTGCTCGTGAAGTCTTCCCGACTCCTCTCCCAGCTCATACATATCGCCAAGAAGAGCTACCATTCTCGAATCCTTCTTGCCCTCTGTGAGTCTGCGAAGGACCGATATTGCCGCTCTCATTGACTCGGGACTTGCATTGTAGCAATCCTCGATAACTGTAACCTTGCCAATAGAGTAGATGTTCTGTCTCATACCGACCTGTCTGAAATTGCAAAGACCTGCCGCGATCCTGTCGTGTGTCATACCCGACTTCTCGGCTACGGCAAATGCAAAGAGCGCCGCCATAACGTTGTGATTACCGATTACGGGAATCGCCACGTTATACACTCTCGTTATAGGCGTTACCACGTCAAAGACGGTATAGCCGTCCTCGATTCTTATATTCATTGCGCGATAGTCTGCGCGCTCATTCTCTATTGCAACCGAAAGGACCTTTATGCCATCCTTCTTATAGCCGTAAAGCATAGGCTCGTCGCCGTTCACGATAAGGGTACCACCCTCCTTAAGACCGTTTACGATCTCAAGCTTTGCGCGACAGATATTCTCACGGCTTCCAAGGTGACCTATGTGTGATGAGCCGATAGTTGTGATCACAGCTATGTCGGGCTCTGCGAGGCGGGAGAGATAATCTATCTCGCCAAGTCCGCTCATGCCCATCTCAAGCACCGATACCTCGGTGTCCTCCTTCATCGAGAGGATAGAGAGAGGCAGACCTATGTTACTGTTATAATTGCCCTCGGTCTTGTGGACTCTGTATTTTTCAGAGAGAACTGCCGCGATGAATTCCTTGGTAGTTGTCTTACCAACGCTTCCCGTAACGGCGATCTTCTTGTGATTTATACTGCGGTCGTATGCCTTTGCAAGCTCGCCTACTGCCTTTATTGAGTCTTCAACGACAACAGCCGCACATCTCTTGTCACTGATTCTCTCGGGAATGCGCTCACAAAGAACGCAACCTCCACCAAGAGAGAGTGCCGCGTCGATATAATCGTGTCCGTCAACACGCTCGCCGCCCATAGCGATAAAGAGAGCACCTGCCTCGGTCTCTCTGGAGTCGGTACATACCGATTCAAAGTGTATATCCTTGTCGCTCTCGCCGCCAATACAGCAAAGAATGCCCCCGCAGATCTGCGCGAGTCTCTTCATAGATATCGACTTCTTTCCGATGCTTACCTTCACGGTGTACCTCCTCTCCCATGTTATCGCTCTAACACGGCTCTCGTTACAATTTTCTTCTCGTCAAACGGGTGTCTGCCCGTACTGTTTATCTCATATTTTTCGTGTCCCTTGCCCGCAAGGAGGACAATATCCCCCGCGCGCGCGTACGAGACGGCAAATTTTATTGCTTCTTCCCTGTCGGGAATTATTTTATGCGCTTTTTCTTTATCTATTCCCCGATATATCTCGGAGATGATGCTCATTTTGTCCTCACTGCGTGAGTTGTCGGACGTAATTACCACAAAATCCGAAAGTGCCGATGCGATATTTCCCATCAAGCGTCTTTTGCCTCTGTCCCGCTCTCCGCCACAACCGAAAAGAGTGATAACTCTTCCCTCGCCCTTTATATCCCGAAGCGTCATAAGTGATTTTTCGAGAGCATCGGGGGTGTGTGCGTAGTCAAGATAGACCGAAAAGCCAACTTCCTTTGGAATATCCACTCTTTCCATTCTCCCGGGAACCTCGGGAAGCTCCTCAAAAGAGCGCAAAATATCCCTATACTCTATACCGTACTCTCTTGCGACCGCAAGTGCTTCAAGGCTGTTTATGACCGAGAAGCTACCTAAAAACGAGGGCAATTTAACATCGAATATTCCATCTCGCGTTGTGAGGCGGTAACAAACGCCATCCGTTGCGCTGATTTCGATATCCGATGCAAAATATTCTGCGTTTTTATCCTTTTGCGAGCAAAAATGAACACTATCGCCAAAAAAAGCGGAAAGTACCCCCTTGGCATAATCATCATCAAAATTTATCACTGCGGTACGGGCACGCTCGAAAAGCCTTGCCTTTGCCGCGAAATATTCTTCCATATTCCCGTGAAAATCGAGATGGTCCTGCGTCAGATTAGTAAAAACAAGAGTATCAAAATATAGAGCATCAAGCTTACACAGAGCCGACGCGTGTGACGTCGCCTCAATAAATACGTATTCTATACCGTCCTGCCTCATCTCGGCAAGTATGCGGTAAAGATCCTCGGGATCGGGTGTGGTCATATTGCTCAGCGCATCCGCCGCGCCGTACTCGATTCTTTTGTCTGTCGACATACATCCGAGTGTGCCAATAAGACCGCATTTGCGTCCACAACGCCCGAAGATCGATTTGAGAATATACGAGACCGAGGTCTTACCGTTTGTACCGGTAACACCTACGATCTTCATATCTTTCGCAGGATGAGAATACCACGCGTCATAAAGCATTGCGGCGGCACGTCTTGTGTTCATAACTTTAACAGCTGCGGCACCACCCACACACTCATCACGCATTGCCTCAAGCACTATGACCGAAGCACCCGCATCAACTGCGTTTTTGATAAATTTATGTGAGTCTGTATGTAATCCGTAAGTACAGATAAACATACTTCCCTTTTGGACTTTTCTTGAATCTGTCACGATGCTCGTGACGTCAATGTCGTGCGCGTTTTCAGGACACGCTATTCCTGCCTCAGAAAGTAGGTCGTAAAGCCGCATATTTGCCTCCGAAAGTAATATTTTCTTTTACTTCCGCGCTATGCGCTTTTTTTACCTCTTGCCGAAATCAGTCTGTTCCGACGTATCTGAAGGTTATCGTGACCACAGTACCCTTCGGCACGTAGCTTCCCGCCGCGTGCGACTGCTCGACGACAACTATTTTTTCATTTCCCGTAAGATAATGAGGCGTTCCCTCTATCTTTACGTTAAGTCCCAGATTTACGAGCGTCTGATTTGCGAGTGCCGCCGTCTTGCCAATAAGATCGGGCACCTTGACGTCGCTTCCGGGCTCTGATTTGCCCGTATAAAGCACTACCGTGCCTCCACCGCTTTCAACCAACGAGCCACTCGCGGGAAGCTGACTTGAAACGACGTTTCCGCCGCCGACCACTTCAACCTTAAGTCCGAGGTTCTCCTCGATAAGTCTGGTTGCGTAAGATACGCTGTAGCCCTTATAATTCGGGATCTTTATTGCCATATTAGCGAGCTCTTTCTCGGTATATACGGCTTCAACGCCCATATAGGGCAGAATATTTTCGAGTGCCTCACCAACGTAGGGGGCTGCCACGGTGCTTCCGTAAAGGCTTCCCTTCGTGGGCTCGTCAACCACGATGATTATTGCAATTTCGGGGTCATCTGCAGGAGCGAATGCCGCTGTTGAGCAGATGTACTTCGAGCTCGTCTTAAACTTTTCCATAGGAGCTTCATACGTACATATGCTACACACGTAAATTATCTGCTCAGACGTCTCCCCTTCAGGAAGGGGCTTAAGCACTCCGGTGCTTCCGCATTCGGGACATTCCCTTTCCTTTTTCTCGGAGGTTCCCGTCTTTGCGGCTACTCTGTAGCCCGCAACGTAAGCGTTCTTCGCGCCTCCGTCACCCGAAACACCCTCCTCAAGCATCTCTGCTATGGTCTTGCAGACATCCTCACTTACCACCTGACGCTTCTCGGCAACCTCGTGCTCATACACAAGATTTCCCGTATTGTCGGTAATGCTCTCAACGACGTAAGGAGTCACAAGCGTTCCGCCGTTTGCCACCGCGGAAATAGCCGATATGTGCTGTATAGGTGTTACGGTGAAGTTCTGACCAAAGGCGTAGATAACGAGATCGAGCTCGGTCATCTGTGTCGAGAAGATACTCGTGCCCTCGCCGGGGAGATCGATCCCCGTTTTCTCATAATACCCGAATGCCTCGGCGTATTTTGTGTAATTATCAATTCCGAGTCTCTTGCCGAGCGTCATAAACCAGACGTTGCAGGACTGCTGAAGTCCTTGACTGAAGGTAAGAGAGCCGTGTCCCTTCGTTTCGTGACACTTTATCTTGTGTCCGCCGAAAACGAGTGAGCCGCCACAGCTACATCTTTCAGAGAGGTAAACAACACCCTCCTCAAGAGCCATTGACGACGTAATTATCTTAAATGTCGAGCCCGGGATATAACTCTCGGTTATAGCCTTGTTCGACCACATTCTCGTAAGCAGATTAAGACGCATCTTTTCATAAGCGTCTCCATCGCTAGCATATCCCGACGCCAGAAGCAGATCCTCCGAGAGCTCGTCGAGCACGCGGGGATTATTCAGATCGAACTCCGATGAGGTCGCCATTGCGAGTATCGCGCCCGTTTTTACGTCCATAACGATTCCCGTTGCGCGATTTGTGGATTTATGATTTTTCACGGTAAGCGCGAGCTGCTCCTCAAGGAAGCCCTGAATGGTCACGTCTATCGTGGTCTTTACGTTGTAGCCCGGTATTGCCTCGATATAGCTTGTATAATCGAGAGGCATCTCATTGCCATACGAATCTCTCGCCTTTATGTAATAGCCGTCAACGCCACCGAGATATTCGTTGTATTGGTATTCAATGCCGTAAAGCCCCTCCCCGTCATCGCTCGCAAAGCCGATGACGTGAGCGGCAAGCTCATCGTATGGATAATGTCTTGTGCTCTGTGCCTCAAGGTATATCATACTCTCAAGGTCATTTTCATTTATAAACGCGTAAACCTCGTCAGCAGTCTGCTCGCTCACCTTTCTCTTGATCGTTCTGTCAAGATAACGTGTGTACTCGGTAGCCTGCGTATAGACCATATTGTAATCAACGCCAAGTATCTCGGAGAGCCCCTTTGAGACGATCTCGTAATAATTTATGGAGCTATCGCCATCAAGCTCATCCTGCGCGCTCTTTATTGAGGACGGGGAGATGAATACTCGGTACGTAGTGACGTTCGTTGCAAGAACGTTTCCGTTTCTGTCGTATATCTTGCCTCTGTCGGCCGACACGACCGACTCGGTCGTAAATTGGTCTATGACTATTTTTTGGTATTTTTCAAATCCAAAGGTCTGCAGTATAAGGATCCTTATGAGAAGCACCGAAAAAACGGCAATTACAATTACGCCAAGCACCACCGATCTTTTAACAGCGCTTGAGCTTATCGCCTTCTCCTTCATCGTACCCTCCCATATCTTGTCAAGCATTTTTTTGATTTTATCTTTAACTATAGATATGAGTCGGCGGGGCTTTTTATACATCATTCGATGTCGATGCCGAACGCACTAAGCAAAACGGCTATCGCGCCTCCATCCTTTTCATTTTCAAATATCTCTATTTCCTCTTCGCTTCCGAGCTCAAGATACTCGCCTCCGGCAAACTTGCCGGAGATCATTCCAAGAGCTTCCGCATCCCTTTTTATCGATTCTATATCGTATTTAAGATCAAGCTCGCTTTGCAGTTTGGTCTCTTTTGCCTCAAGAACGGATATCTCCGTATTAAGGCTTCCTATCTCACCCGACACGTTTCCTATCATTACCGAGCCGCTGACGATAAGTGCCATTGAAATTGCCACCACCGCGATACAGCCCATTGCAAGTGCGGGAAAACGGAATTTTTCACCCGTTGTCCTTCCCTCGCGGCTCTCCACGGGAAGCCATTTCTCCTTAAGCTCTAAAAGAAACGAAACTGCGCGTCGTATGTGGCCCTCCTTTGAGTCGGATGACCCTTCTCTCGCTGTCGACACCGCCTTGTTTGCGGTGGGGATAACGAAGGAATGACGGTTTCTGAAATATCTTACGAAATCGTCGGACGTCATATACTTTCCGCCTGCGTACTCGCCACTGCGGTAGTTACTTACAGTTTTGCTTCTCGAGTCATAAGAAGAAAAAGAACCGGAGGTCATCTTTGCCTTGTCGTTATCTCGGCTCTGACCCTTAACTTCTCTGTGCATGCTTTGGCCGATGCCTCTGGCGCTGTATTTTTCCTTCAGCGCAGCAAAACAACGAGTGTAGGATTCATTTCCGAATTTAGACGACATAGCAATACCTCCGATTTTTTATCATTCTCTCTTACAACTTCTCTGCGATCCTAAGCTTTGCGCTCCTTGAGCGCGGGTTACCCTCAAGCTCCTCCTTAGAGGGCACTATCGGCTTTTTGTTGACTATCTTCAGAGTCGGCTTGTTTCCACAGACGCAAACGGGAAAATCTCTCGGGCAAGTACATCCCTGTGCGAGGGATGCGAAGGTCTGCTTTACTATTCTGTCCTCAAGGGAATGGAAGGTTATTATCGCTATCCTTCCGCCACGTCTTAGTCGAAGAGCCGCCTCTCTTATAGCGGGCTCGATAACGTCGAGCTCGCGGTTAACTTCAATTCTTATCGCCTGGAAGCTCTTTTTGGCGGGGTGATGTCCTCCCTCTCTTGCGAAGGCAGGTATCGCTCCCTTGATAAGAGCCGCAAGCTGCACCGTACTCTTTATCGGTGCCTTTTCTCTTTGTGCGATTATCGCCGATACTATCTGCGGCGCAAATCGCTCCTCGCCGTACTCGAAAAGGATTCTCTTCAGATCCTCTGCGGAGTAGGTGTTTACCACCGTCTCTGCCGTCAGAGTCGCTCTGTTATCCATTCTCATATCGAGTGGCGCATCGCTATTATATGAAAATCCCCTCTCGGCAGTGTCAAGCTGGTGAGAGGAGACTCCGAGGTCGAGAAGCAGACCGTCTATAGCTTCTATATCAAGTCCGTCAAGGACCTCGCAGATCTTTGAAAAATTATTTCTTACGACCGTTACGGTGTCACCGTAAGGCTCGAGTCGTTTCGTTGCCGCCTCAACCGCTGAGGAGTCTTGGTCGATGCAAATCAACCTTCCCCCATTTAGACTCCTCGCAATTGAGAAAGAGTGGCCACCGCCCCCCGCGGTGCCGTCAACATATATTCCGTCGGGTCTTATCGCAAGACCCTCGATGCACTCGTCCAAAAGTACCGAACGGTGCGAAAATTCAATGTGTTCTCCCATACCGTATCTTAAAGTCCAAACGACTCAAGTACCGACTTGATGTCATCAAGATCCTCAGCCTCAAGAGTGAGCTCGTACTCCTCTTCTGCCCAGATCTCAGCATAAGTTCCGCAACCAACAACAACTGCGCCCTTAACTATCTTTGCGTGCTCTATAAGAGACACGGGAAGGATTATTCTTCCCTGCGCATCGGGAGCGACCTGTGCGGCATTTCTGTGAAGGGTTCTGAGAATGACCTCGGAATCCTTGCGGTCCATCTTAAGTATGGGTTCGATGTATTTATCCCACTCCTCCATGGAGTAGACCTTGAGGCAGTTATCTCTTATGCTTCTTGCAACCATAAAGCTCTCGCCAAGCTCTTCTCTGTGCTTCGCAGGAATAAACAGTCTCTTTTTGGGATCGAGTGTATGCTTAAATTCACCTGACAGCATTTGTTCTGCCTCCTTTCTGTGATTTTTGGCTCGGTTTTACACCACCTTGAACCATTTTCAACCACTTTTAACCACCGTGACTATATTATATATTAAAATCTCCCCACAATCAAGTATAAATTTCAATTTTTTGAAAAAACTTTTCAGCAAATATTACTTTTTGTTAAAATTGCCCTATTTTTCACCCATTTACTGTGCATTTTTTTGTTTTCCTTGCCTCAATATCCATTTTTTTACATTTTTATTATTTTTTGTCAGCGTTTTGGCATAAAAAATTGCACTCAAAACACACTTTTGGGGGCAAAAAAGATAAAAAACCGCGCCGAAATCGGCGCGGTTTTAGCCCAAATTATATAAAAAGCTTTCTGTACTGCTTCCCTTCGAGCGCGGCTTCGAGGGTGGGGTAAAGAAGAGTGAAATCTGCGACGAGCGAGTGGGGCTTTTTCTCGGGATCATCCTGCTTCATCGGCACAAAATAGACGTGCTTTCGGTTGAGCATCGTGGCGATATTTTTCATATTCGCCGACATTGCGTCATTCGATGCAAGAGCTATTATGAGGGGCTTATCTCCACGCAGGTGCGCCTTTGCCGCCATGGTCACCGCCGTGTCGGTAATTCCCGCCGCCATCTTAGCAAGCGTATTGCCCGTACAGGGGCAGATAATGAGCGCCTCAAGAGGAGTTTTCGGTCCGAGTGGCTCGGCGTCAACTATAGTTTTCACCACTTCTCTGCCGCACGTTTTTCTAAGCTTCACAATAAGCTCCTCCGCCTTGCCGAAGCGCGTGTCGGTAGTGCTTACGTTCTCGCTGATCACAGGTAAAATCTCGTATCCTCGATCGATAAGCTTTGAGAGCTCAAAAAGGGACGCCTCGTGGGTGCAGTAAGAGCCGCACATAGCATATCCTATCATAGTCCGTCCCCCTCTCTGTGCATAATGTCGATAAGGCACTCGGCAATATGCTCTCCCGCACTCTCGGGCGCGTATTTGCCCGGCAGTGAGCTTGCCCATATCACGTTTGCCGAGAGCTCCTTTGCGGCACATATATCAACGCCACCGGGTGCTGACGCAAGCTCTATTATCGGCATATTTTTGTCGGTCGCCATAAGAAAATCTCTATCGAATATCCAGCACGGCACCGTATTGAATATGAGGTCATAGCCCTTTGCAAGACACATTATTTCGCGCGAGCCTTCGGCGATAGAGATAGTATCACACCCTTCACTCCGCGCCCAAGCAAGCTGCTCCTCGCGTCTTGCCGCAACCGTGACCCGTGCTCCGAGCATAAGAAGCAGACGGCAAAGATGTCTTGATATCCTGCCGTAGCCCGTCACAGCCACCTTCGCACCACGGATATTTTTAGGGAGGGTGTTCATCGCAATGCTCACCGCCGCCTCGGCGGTAGTGTATGCGTTCTTTATCTGAAGTGCCTCCGATTCAAAATAATCGATTACCGAAAAGCCGTTTCTTTGTGCCGCACAAACAAATTCGGGCGGAAGTCTGCCACCGAAAATTCTTGTCGCAACTTCCGCCTCTTTGAGTATACTCACAAGCTTGAAGCTTGAGAGCGCATTATCCATAGGTGCGTTGAGATGTACTCCGTCGCTTGACGCGGGGAGAGGCAATATCACGGCATCAGCGCCACGAAGTGCTTCTCCCACCACCTTCTCACACCTTATTTCCTTCTTATTTATGACTTCCTCGGGAATTCCCACAAAAGACACCTCTCCTTGCGCCGACAGTCTTCGTGCCGCCGCGGCGTGCCGTCTGTCACCCCCGAGAAAAACGATCTTTTTATATTTGTCCATACTGCTTTCTCCATTTATAAAAATGCCTTTACAATCCTATAATATGAAGAAAAATTCTCTTTTGTCATTACTGCGGCGCAATATAAAAATCAAATACAAGCCCATTTTCATCTGCCGCCGAGGCTATCACCCTATTCGGCACGTACACCGACGGATGAGGGGGCTTATCCGAGGGTCTTGCGGGTCCGTGAGAGCCAAGGATAGTGACGTCACTTGCCTCGACAAAGGAAGCAGTGCGCTCTGCGTTTTTGACAAACTCCCACGAGGAGTCGGCATAGGCAATTATATTTCCCTGTGTCATTATGCAAAGATTTACTATCTTCCTCGTTGACCCAGAGCGAGTAGTAGGCTCAAGGACACAAAAGCTCATCGTGTCGGAAAGATATATTCCCTCTGCGTAGCCGTAGATCACAAGTGTGACTCCGTTCTCCTGTGCCGATCGCGCTATATCGTTGGCGAGATCAAGCTCGTCATCGTCAAGCGGCTCGGGAATATAGACCGACCTTACTATCTGCGAGCGAAAAAGATTATCAAGCGAGGAAATGTGCTTGACGTGATAATGGGTGAGAACTATTGCAGAAAACTCGGTAGCATAATTTGTCTCTGCCGCGGATACTGCCGTATAAAACGGAGAATAGGTGCCGTCAGACACGTCAAATATAACTGCCTTGTTTTCTCTTGTGAGCACAAGACTGTCTTTGCTTCCGTTATTTATATAGGTAGCTCTCGTTCCGTCGTATACCGAATTAAACACAGCAAGACAGATAAGAAAGGCGGCAATCGCCGTCGCAGGCACGGCAAGGATAAGCTGCTTGCGGCGCAGCTTCAATATCAGCAACAGACACATAAGCACCGTAAAGACGGCTATTATTACCCCTGCAAACTCATATTCAAGAGACACCACTGCAAAGCTTTGCGAGGAAAAGAAGGACGCAAGACCAACTATTATGCGCCTTATGATATTCGCAACAACCGATAATGGCGCACGAAGAAAAGGTATGCCGCCAAAGACGAACACCACGAGTGAAAATATAAGGTACAGCTCGCACAACGGCGTGACAACTATATTAGAAACAGGTCCTATGACAGATATCTCACCAAAAACAAGCCAGCTCACTACCGATATCGATAGCGTAGCGCAGATGCTCGTCGCAAGTACTGCAAGTACCTTGCCGAGCGCCGTTCGAGCAAAGCGAGATAGTCTTCCCTTCTTTTTGTCAAAACCGCGCGCAAAATTTGTCATCAGTGAAAGCCACGTAACAAGTCCGAGGGTTGCAAGGAATGAGAGCCAAAAGCCAATGTCCCCCACTGTGCGCGGCGAGAACAGAATTATCACAAACCCCGCGACGCCGAGTGAGGTCAGAGCGTCAGATTCCCTTGAGAGGGCAAAGACGAAATAGGTCATCAAAAGCATCAGCACCGAACGGCACGCAGATGCCGAAAATCCTGATAGCATAAGGAGAAGAAACGAAAGAAGAGACAGAAGCACACATCTTACCGATTTTCTGACAAAGAGATATCTCATAAGCAGCTCGGCGCTTCCCACGACGATGGCAAGATGAAGTCCGCTTACCGCAAGCACGTGTGAAAGTCCCGCGCGGCTAAAATCACGAATCACCTCTGTGTCTATAGCACTCTTATTTCCCGTGACCAGCCCCGTCGAGAGCGCCGCCGCGTCAAAATCAAGTATACTCATAAAGCGAGCGCGTACACCCTCGCGAAGCCTCGCACAAAGCACGTCGAAGCGCCCTTCTGCGGGATACACGATCGCCTGCTCCTTCTCTACCGCAGGCACCACCGAAAGTATCACGTCGCTTGGCAAGGTGAGCATCTCACCCTCCTCGGCATTCTCAATATAGCTTATTGAAGCAAGTGTGAAAACACTGTCTCCGACAACGTATTCACCCTCGTATTCACACCTGAGCTCTGCCGCAACAGATACGTCGCGTCCGTTTACCGAAACAAGCTTTCCTTTATATAAGGAGGAATAGCTTGAGGCGTAATCTATCTCAAGCACCACAAACTCCGCACTTATCTCCTCACCGCAAAGCTCCTTTGCTTTCTTATCAACACGTTCAATAAAAAGATATGAAGATATGATGGCGACAAGAGCCATAAAAAGTGCAATCGATGCCTCGTAAAGCCCGTATTTTCTCTTCTTGATTATGAATGAGAGAACAAGACATATTATAAGCGCCGCAAGGCATGCAAAAAAGAGATACAAATTGTATCTTCCATTATATAAACATGCCGCAAGGGATGCGCCAACAAATGAAAAGCAAAAAAGGCACAATGGTCTTTTTATGAATATTCCCATAACATCTCCGCATATATAAGTGATGATAGATATACTATATCACACCTGTATCGGCTTGTCAAATTAAAAAGAAATTTGTCAAAAAATAAATTTTTTCTTGACAAGAAAGGTTTTGTATTGTATAATCTCTATGTTTAGGATAAAATTTCCGCGCACAATACCTGTGCGCCATATTAACCGATAATTATTTGGAGGTAGAAAAATGTACGAAAAGTTTGTAAGACTCCTTGTTGACGAGCTTCAGATCGACGAGGCAGACATCACTATGGACGCCGAGCTCTCTAACGATCTCGGAATCAATTCTATTGAGCTTGCTGACCTCGTTATGCAGTGCGAGGACACCTTTGGAATCCAGATCGACGACGACGATATCAGAAACTTTACCACCGTTGGTGACGTCGTTACCTATCTCGAGACTCTCTGATAATAAAAAAAGGAAGCGTTCGCTTCCTTTTTTTATTTGTTTTTTCTATCAAAAAGATTATCCTTGTTCACCGAATAAAGCTCACCGTTGTCCATACGGAACACTCTGTCGGCGCGCGCCGCTATTGAAAGATCGTGCGTTACCATTATAAGAGTCTGTCCGAGAAGCTTTTGCGTTTTTAGCAAAAGATCGAGAACCTCCTCTGCGCTTTGCGCGTCGAGGTTGCCCGTTGGCTCGTCTGCGAATAGCACCAGCGGCATATTTATGAGCGCACGCGCTATAGCAACTCTCTGCTGCTGTCCGCCCGAAAGCTGACTCGGCAAGTGAGCAAGTCTGTCGCCAAGTCCGAGTGAGGCGATTATTTTTTTTAGATTCTCCTCATAATAATAAGGATCCTTATCGGTCATTATAGTTGGGATCAATATGTTTTCAAGAGCGGTAAACTGAGGTATAAGATTATGATCCTGAAAAACAATTCCGAGATGCTTACCTCTGAAATCGGCAAGCTCGTCGGAAGACAGTGACAAAATATCTGTGCCCCTTATTCTGACCGTTCCCGCATTTGCGCGCTCAAGTCCTGCACAAATATGGAGCAAGGTACTCTTTCCTGAGCCCGATGCGCCTATAATTGCTACAAATTCCCCGTCGTATGCCGAAAAAGAGACTCGGTTTACCGCCGTGACGGTCGTATCGTATTGCTTATACTGCTTTATTACGTTTTCTATTTGAATAGAGGTTCTCTTAAATTCCATATCACTTATTCCTCTTGTTTTTCACCGAATTTTTTCTATAGGGCACATAGCAGGACAAAAATCCGCAAACGGCAGATATTGAAAGGCAAAGCAAAAGTGTCCACCAAGAAATATGGAAGGTATATCTTACGTCTCCCACAAAGCCAAGCGCAACTATCCACTCATTCATTACCTTGAAGATAACGTAGCTCGATAAAAGTCCAAACACCATAGTAAAAGCAAAGCCAAGCACCGACAGTATTACTCCCGAGACCTTGAATATTCCCCTTAGCAACGAATCGGTCGCACCGTAGGCGCGAAGGACGAGTAGCTCCTTCTCTCTCTTCTTATAATGCAACGACTGTGAATAGAACCATACTATCGGCGTCATAGCAAGAATGAGAAGTGAAAGCGTTATGCCGAATCCATATCCTGAGCGCTCTTTTTCAATTACTCTATAGAGGTATGCGTATGTATCCTCCACCGAAAGCACTCTTTCGTAATCACGGTAAACGCGATGAAGGATATCGGCAAGCGAGTTCACGTCGGTATCACTCGCATCACTTTCAAGATATACCGATGCCGAGGTGGGTATCGGGGAAACTCCCGTAAGATACGCGTAATCCTCTCTTGAGAGCACGGCACTCACATACCCCTCGCTCTCAGGACAGTTCTTGATCACAGCACCTACGGTATACTCGACAAATTCATATCGGTTGGTGTTAAGCAGTGACGTTGCGACCTCGTCAGCGTACATATAGTACGCCTCGTCCTCGGGCTCAAGCTCACTCTCCCCCTCCTCAATAAGTCGCGCAAAAAACACGGTATCTCCTACCTCAAAGCTGTATTTTCTGACGTTTAAGGCATCCTCGCTGAGGATAACGGTGTTGTCGTTATTGAGCACTGAATAGACGTCTCCGTCGATCTCATATCTTTTTTTAAGTTCGCAAAGCATCTGCCTATCGTACGCCTTATAAACGTACTTGAAGGTTGCTCTGTCATAGCCTTCGTTAATAAGCCGCTCAAGCCCTGCATCGGTGTCTCCAAAGGCATTATTGACGCTGTCAAGCACCGCCACGTCGTCACCTTGAATGCGAACGAGCCCTCTTTGCATAAGCATCAGCGACAACGATGAGCCTGCATAATCCTCTGCGGCATAATAAATATAGGCAGTATCTCCGGACGCAAGGATATCGTCGCGTATATTCTCAAGGATATCCAGCCTCTCTCTGTCGCTAACGACGTCCTCCCTGAAGGAGATCTTATACTGAAGCACGTCCTCGTCAAGCGATGCCGCGTTCATATTGCAAATGTACACTCCGCAAATAAAGACCGCTGAAAAGATCGTTGCGCTCAAAAGAAGGCGCAAATAATATTTTCTGAAGCGCCAGACGCTCATAAGCTCGTAGTGCTCAAGAAAACGCTTTCCGGTCATAAATTTGGTATATCTTGGCGGTGTGACTAAATTTGAATTATCGGCACCCGCTATCATCGACATCGGCGTTCTTAGTGACATCATTTTCATCGGCAAATACGTACCAGCCACGGTGACGAGAACGTCGATCACGAGCACCTTTAAGAACATAAAGGCACTCACCTTCGGAGTTATGCCGAACTGTGAATACAAAAGCGACGCAAGACCTATAGAAAATAGAGCCGACGGGATAAGAGCGAGGAATGAGACGATCAGCATCTCAAACACCGACGTACTTACAAGTCTTTTCGATCCCGCGCCAAAGCTCATGTATATACCGTATTCAAATCTATTTTGGTCTATTCGCACCGTATAGAGCGCACAAAGCGCGGCAGAAGACAAAACGGCAATTATGAGCAGCAGCCAAACCGACGGCTCTGCGCGACTTAGTGTACTATCGTTCCTATACTCGTTAAGCGGCGTAAAGGAAACGTCTATCGTCTCCTTATGAAAAACTCCGGAATTTTGGTATATGTAATAGTCAAGGAAGTCCTCATTGCTCGATCCGTCGCGCATCTCCACGTATATCTGCCAACGGCCATCGACGTCCGCACTCTCCTTGGATCTGTAGCTCTCAAAAAGACGCTTGCTCGCGTGGGATTGTACGTAGAGCCTGTTTTCTATTGCAACACACTGACTGCTTGTAAGATTGTCGATAAGGATATCGTAATCGTAGCTCTCTCTTATTTTCTCATAGCGGTTGGTTCGGTCGGTATCGTTGGTAATGTAAAGTGTAAACAGCATCGTCTGAACGACAAAAAGCGCAACCAAAAAAGGCAGGTAAGCAGAAAGTCTTCGCAGAACTCTCTTTCCCGCATGCTTAAGGTTGCGAATAAGATATTTTATAAGCTTTTCCATTATCACTATGACCAACGTACCAACGGCGCACGCCTTTCACGTAGCTTTAGACTTTATTTTACTATTATATATTAACTTTATTATTTCCTAAATGTAAACATTTTGCAACGTTTGACACAGGACACTTGAAGTTGCACTGATTTTGCATTATAATGTATAATGGCTTAGGATTGGATCTAAAGAGATTGATAAAAAATAAATTTTCAAATTATACAAGGAGAAACCAAAATGACAAACAACAAGTACGTTCTTGGCTGGATCGACGAAATGGCTGCTATGACACAGCCTGACAAGATCGTTTGGATCGACGGCTCAGAGTCTCAGGCAGAGGCGCTTCGTGCAGAGGCTTGCGCTACAGGCGAGATCACAAAGCTCAATGAGGAGCTTCTTCCCAACTGCTACCTTCACAGAACAGCGGTAAACGACGTTGCTCGTGTTGAGGGCAGAACATTTATCTGCACATCCAAGAAGGAGGATGCAGGTAACATCAACAACTGGATGGCTCCCGAGGAGTGCTATGCAAAGCTCTCCAAGCTCTATGCCGGCTCTATGAAGGGCAGAACGATGTACGTTATTCCCTACTCGATGAGTATCGTAGGCTCTCCCTTCGCAAAGTACGGAATCGAGCTTACAGACTCCATCTACGTTGTTCTTAACATGCTTATTATGACTCGCGTTGGCACCGACGTTCTTGAGGCTCTCGGTGTGAGCGGGGACTTCATCAAGGGTCTTCACGCAAGAGCTGACATCGACGAGGAGAACCGTTATATCTGTCACTTCCCTGAGGACAACACTATCTGGTCTGTTAACTCCGGCTACGGCGGAAACGTTCTTCTTGGCAAGAAGTGCTTCGCACTCAGAATCGCATCCTACCTCGGACGTAAAGAGGGCTGGATGGCTGAGCATATGCTCATCCTTGGCGTTGAGTATCCCGACGGAGAGACAAAGTACGTTTGTGCTGCATTCCCCTCCGCTTGCGGAAAGACCAACCTCGCAATGCTCATTCCCCCCGAGTTCTATCAGAAGAAGGGATACAAGGTTTGGTGCGTAGGTGACGATATCGCTTGGCTCCGTGTCGGCGAGGACGGCAGACTTTGGGCTGTTAACCCCGAGAACGGATTCTTCGGCGTAGCACCCGGTACTAACGAGAAGTCCAACCCCAACGCTCTCTACACAACTATGAGAGACACCATCTTCACAAACGTTGTTCACAACACAGAGAACAATACAGTTTGGTGGGAAGGCCTTGACAACAATCCTCCCACACCCGGCAACGCGATCGACTGGAAGGGCAATCCTTGGGACTGCACCAAGTTCGACAAGAAGGATAAGTCGACCTGCGGCGCTCACCCCAACAGCCGTTTCACAGCACTTGCAAAGAACTGTCCTTGTATCTCCAAGGAGTTCAACAATCCCGCAGGTGTTCCGATCTCCGCTATCGTATTCGGTGGACGTAGAGCTAAGACCGCTCCCCTCGTTTACCAGTCGACAAGCTGGCAGAACGGCGCATTCGTTGGTTCTATCATGGCTTCCGAGACAACTGCAGCTGCAGCTGGTGCTGTCGGCGTAGTTCGTCGTGATCCTATGGCGATGAGACCCTTCGTTGGTTACGATATGGGCGACTACTTCGCACACTGGCTCAAGATGGGTACACTCATTCCCAACGCTCCCAAGATCTTCCACGTTAACTGGTTCCGTACCGACGACGAGGGACACTTCATTTGGCCCGGATTTGGTGACAATATGCGTGTTCTTATGTGGATCCTTGACAGATGCGCAGGCAACGTTGATGCTGATATCACTCCTATCGGATACATTCCTAAGGCAGAGGACATCAACATTGAGGGACTTGAGGACGTAACTCTTGACACCATCAAGGAGCTTCTCACAGTTGACAATGCTTCTTGGCTTGAGGACGTTGAGAACATCAAGGCATTCTACGCACAGGTTGGCGAAAGAGTTCCCACAGCTCTCTATGACGAGCTTGCAGCTCTTGAGGCAAGACTTAAGGCGTAAATCTAATATAAAAAGCGGAAGAACCGAGGTTCTTCCGCTTTTATTTTTACTTTCTGTTTCTATACTCAGCGATCATATCGTGCTTGATCTGCCAGAGCTTTTCGGAGAGGTCTACGTAGTAGTTGTGGGGGTTATTGAATCTCTTAACCTCGTCCCACATTCCGTCAATTTCTTCTTCGCAATGACGGCGAATATCAGCGAGGGTGGGAATATCGTAAACGAGCGCGCCGTCCTTGAATATCGGCACCTGAAGCTCGGTCGCGGTGAAGTTCTCCATCTTCTTGCGCTTCCACGTATGCTCGGGGTCAAATATCTCAAGGGGCTGTGAGTCGTCTATCGTCTCGTCGTAAACACAGATGACGTCTGCCTCCGCCTTGCCGTTATCCTTGTTGCGAAGTCTGTATATCTTCTTGCGGTGGGGCGTTGTGATCTTTCCTACGTTCTCGCTTATCTTTATCTTAGGTCTTACTGTGCCGTCGGCATCCTCGATAGCGCAAAGCTTATAAACACCGCCGAAAACGGGGTCGCTCTTGGCAGTGATAAGTCTCTCACCTACACCGAAAGCATCGACCTCAGCTCCCTGACGGATAAGCTCACGGATAATGTACTCGTCCATTGAGTTCGAGACGATGATCTTGCAGTAATCAAAGCCCGCATCGTCAAGCATCTTACGCGCCTTCTTTGTAAGATAGGTCACGTCGCCTGAGTCGATTCTAATACCACATTTCTTAATTCCCTTCGGCAAAAGCACCTCTCTAAATGCCTTTATCGCATTGGGAATTCCGCTCTCAAGCACGTTGTAGGTGTCAACGAGAAGGGTCGCATTTTCGGGGTATATCTCGCAATAGGTCTTGAATGCCTCGTACTCGGTGTCAAACATCTGCACCCACGAGTGCGCCATAGTACCCGTTGCGGGAACACCGTATTCTCTGTCAACTATCGTGCAAGCGGTAGCTCCGCATCCGCCGATATAAGCCGCGCGCGCGCCGAGCATAGCGGCATCGGCTCCCTGCGCTCTGCGCGAGCCAAATTCGCTTATCGCTCTTCCCTTTGCGGCTCTTGCAAGACGCGATGCCTTGGTGGCAATAAGGGACTGATGGTTTATCATCATAAGCACGTAGGTCTCGATAAACTGCGCCTCCATCGCACTCGCTCTTACCGTCATAAGAGGCTCGCCCGGGAAAACTACAGTTCCCTCGGGAATCGCCCATATGTCACCGTTAAACTTAAAGGTCTTAAGATAGGTAAGGAACTCCTCCGAGAAGCAGCCCTTCGCGCGAAGGAATTCGATATCCTCGTCATCAAAATGAAGCTCCTGAATGTACTCAATTACTTGCTCGAGTCCCGCACAGATAGCATATCCGCCGCCGTCGGGATTATTTCTGTAGAAAACGTCAAAGTAAACGGTCTTGTTCTTTTTGTCGGTGAGAAAATAACCGTTTGCCATCGTGAGCTCGTAAAAGTCACAAAGCATCGTGAGATTTCTTGAAAGTTTGTTCATTTTTTACCTCTGAAAACTTACTTATTTGTATTTAGTATAAACACTTTGGCGCAAATTGTCAATGAAAAAAGGCTAATTTTATCAAAATAAATAAAATCTCACACTCCTTTTTTGCTTGACACCGCGTATGTTTTTTGATATAATTATGATGTATATTTATGTGAGAAAGGCGGCGAGAAAAACGAGACGAATATTTGAAGGTCTTGTCGGCAATGACGAGCTCAAGAAAAAGTTATTCTCGGACATTATCTCGGGAAGTCTATCTCACGCATATATAATTGAGGGTAAACGCGGTAGCGGCAGGCATACTATTGCCAAAATGACGGCGGCAGCCCTCTCGTGCGAAAACAAGGGAAACGGCGCTATGCCCCTTCCCTGCGGCGAATGTCTTGCTTGTAGAAAGATATTTTCAGACAACTCTCCCGACGTAATAACCGTCGGCCGCGAGGAAAAGGCGTCTATCGGTGTTGACGCCGCAAGATTCTTGCGCTCGGACATAAGAGTTATCCCTAACGACCTTGACTACAAGATATATATCATCGAGGATGCCGACACCATGACGGTGCAGGCACAAAACGCGCTCCTACTCTCACTTGAAGAGCCTCCGTCTTTTGTAAAGTTTTTCTTGCTTTGCACAGATGCCGCGGCTATGCTTGAGACGATAAGAAGCCGCGCGCAGATACTTCGCACAGAGCCAATCACCGCAAGCGACATCGATGAATATATCACCAAGACATACCCCGAAGCACTCCGTATGAAACGAAGCGATCCCGCACTTTTCGGAGAGCTTATTATGACGGCACAAAGCTCTATCGGTGAAGCAATTTCTCTGCTCGAGCCAAAGAATTTCAAAAAAATCTCCGAGATGCGCGCAGTAGCAAGAGAGTTTACCGATGCGATAGTCAAGGGTGTCGACAGTGAGACGGCGGCAATGCTTATGGCAAAATTCGACTCAAAGCGCGATGAATTTTCGGCGCAGCTTGAGAACGTGCTTCTCTCACTTCGCGACCTCATAGTTCTCGGCAAAAGCGAGAGCGCACCCCTTACATTTTATTACGACAGAGACGAAGCACTCGTGCTTGCCGATTCGGTGAGCACAAAAAAGCTCGTCCGCGCATACGACTCCGTATCGCAAACGCTTGACTCTATCTCGGCAAATGCAAACGTGCGCTTGTCGGCAATCAAACTTTTCTCCGATACAGGTATTCTGTAACGAAGAACGAAAGGAACAAAGCATACCCTATGGATAACGAAAAGAAGCCGATGAATAACGGCGAAAATAAAAAGCACAGTGGCGGATATCACCACCACAAGAGACGCAAAAAGAAGCCTCATGCACCACGCCCCGAGGCAGAATCGGTTGCTCCCGAAAAGGAGGCTAAGGCTATAGCCGAGCCTATCTCAAATCAAGGACAAGGCGAGAATGCACATCCCTCTGCGAAATCAAACAAAAACAAACGCAGACGCAACAAAAAGAATAAAGCAAGCCATGCCTCAAACGAGCCCGCCCTTGATACCGCTCCCGCAAAGGCGAGCGAGCAGTTCGACAGCATTGATATATCCACCATTGCCGACGAATCGATATACGATACACCCGTAATACAGAAGAAGGTCGTCGCTGAGGACGAAAAGATGGTTGAGATAATCGGTATTCGCTTCAAGGCAGGCGGAAAGACCTATTATTTTGACCCCAACGGCATAGTTGCTACCCGCGGCGCATACGCTATCGTTGAGACGGCAAGAGGTCAGGAATACGGAGAGGTGGCAACACCTAACTCCAAGGTGCCCGAAAGCGAGACGGTGCCCCCTCTGCGCCCCGTGATACGCATTGCAACCGAGGCCGACAAAAAGCACCACGCCGAGAATAAGGAGAAGGAGCAGAATGCTTTCCGCATCTGCAACGAGAAGATAATCGCTCACGGACTTGATATGAAGCTTATCGACTCGCAGTACACCTTTGACAACTCAAAGCTTCTCTTCTATTTCACCTCCTCGGGCAGAGTTGACTTCCGCGAGCTCGTCAAGGATCTCGCATCGGTATTTAAGACGCGTATAGAGCTCCGTCAGATAGGAATACGTGATGAGGCAAAGCTCATCGGCGGTCTTGGTATCTGCGGCAGACCTCTTTGTTGCTCGGTCTTCCTTGCAGACTTCGGTCAGGTTTCGATAAAAATGGCAAAGGAGCAAAATCTCTCGCTCAATTCCGCAAAGATCTCGGGTGCGTGTGGCAGACTTATGTGCTGTCTGCGCTATGAGCACGAGACATATGCCGAGGAGATAAAGCTCACACCTCCCGTTGACTCAAAGGTAAAAACTCCCGACGGAGTAGGAAGCGTCACCGAGATAAGCCCCCTTACGGGAAAAATAAAGGTGCGTCTTGACGAAAAGCCTGACCAGCAGCCAAAGTCTTACCATCGTGACGAGGTAACGGTGCTCGGCCGTCCGAAGCAGCACTCAGAACAGTAATATTTGCAAAAAACACTACAAAAAAGGCGTTTTTCCTGCAAAATATTCATTATATTGGGGTTTATTTTTAAAAAACCTCTTGAAATTTTCTAATTATGTGTTACAATTATGTTGTAATAAAAAAACAAACGGAGGAACATATCATGGCATACAAGATTACAGATGCTTGCATCGGTTGTGGCGCGTGCGCAGACGCATGCCCTGTTGGTGCAATTTCCGAGGGTGACGGTAAGTACGTTATCGACGCTGATACATGTATTGATTGTGGTGCTTGCGCAGGCGAGTGCCCCGTTGATGCACCCGAGGCTGAGTAATACATACTAAGACTCAAACGAAGCAGGTCTTGCGGTCTGCTTCGTTTTGTTTTAGCAAGGAGATATTTGTGGAAAAAGATATTTTTCTGTATGATGACGAGCGTCTTGACTACGTCAACGAAAAAATAACGCTCATACAAAAAAAGCAAGGGCTTACCTTTGGCACCGATGCCTTTCTGCTCGCCTCTTACGTAAAGAGCGCGCCGAGGGCGCGCGCGGTCGAGCTTGGCGCGGGAACGGGTATCGTTTCGTTGCTCCTTGCGGCAAGGGACAAGCTCTCCTTGATATATGCCGCAGAGGTTCAGGACAGCTTTTTTGATATTACAAAAAGAAATATAGAAAACAATGGCTTCGGGGAGAAGGTAATTCCCCTGCTTGCCGATATAAGAGATATAAGACCCGCCGACGTCGGTGGTGAGCTTGACGTTGTCTTCTCAAACCCGCCTTATATGAAAACGAACAGTGGCAAGAGAAACGACGCCGACGAAAAATACATCGCGCGACACGAGGTAATGGGGGATATTGGTGATTTTTGCGGCGCGGCGGCGCGACTCCTTAAATTTGGAGGACGCTTTTACGTCGTATACCGTCCCGACCGTATGTGTGAGCTGATAAGTGCCATGAGAGCTCATTCGCTTGAGCCGAAGGCTATGACCTTTGTACACGCAGACGTGGATAGCGAGCCCTCTATGGTGCTTGTGTGTGCTACGAAGGGTGGCAAGCCTGACCTTAAGATAAGTGCCCCTTTGATACTTCACGATAAGGCACACGGCAAAGGCACCAGAGAATTGTCAGCACGCGCGGCAAAAATATACGAAACGCTTGATTTTGGTCTATGAGAGGCAAAATAAATGGATAACACAAAGCTACTGCTGAGCTATACGCGTCGCGCGGTCGACGACTATGAGATGATAGACGAGGGGGACAAGATCGCCGTCGGTGTCTCTGCGGGTAAGGATTCCCTCGCACTCCTCGTCGCGCTCGCACAGTTCCGCAGATTTTACCCGAAGAAATTTACGCTCATCGCAATTACAGTTGATATGGGCTTTGAGGGCACTGATTTTACACCGATAAAGGAGTTTTGCGACTCACTTGACGTGGAATATCATATAGTTCCCACACAGATCTCAAAAATAATATTTGACGTCCGCAAGGAGAAAAATCCCTGCTCGCTCTGCGCAAAAATGCGCCGTGGCGCGCTTCACACTGCCGCCAAGGAGCTCGGATGCAACAAGGTCGCTCTTGGACATCATTTTGACGACGTGGTTGAGACCTTCATGCTCAATCTCTTTTACGAAGGTAGACTCGGCTGCTTTCAGCCCGTGACATACCTTTCAAGAATAGACCTGCATCTCATCCGTCCTCTCATCTATATGCCCGAGAAGGACGTGAGGTACTTTGCCAATAAGGTAGAGCTTCCCGTTATAGAATCCTCGTGCCCTGCTGACAAAAACACCGAGCGCGAGAGAATGAAGGAGCTTCTTCACAATCTTGAGCGCGAGAACAAGGGACTTCGTTACCGCATCTTCGGCGCTATGCAACGTGGAAATATTGACGGCTTCCGCGAGATCGGCAGAATGATAGGCGGAATGGGCAACTACGACGAGGACTAAGATATGAGAGAATTTTTGATACCGAAGAAAATTATAGCGGCAAGCGGCGTAAAAAATGCCAAGTCGCTTCTTATTAAAAAAGACAAGCAGATAGGACTTGACGAGACAAGCGTTGCCGAGTTTGAGGCAGGCTCGTATATAATCCTTGACTTTGGCAAGGAAATATGCGGCGGTGTGAGGCTTCTCACTTATATGTCGGACAAGCTTCCCGTACGTATCCGCCTCGGCGAGAGTGTCAGCGAGTGTTGCGCTGAGCTTTACGGAGAGAAAAATGCAACCAATGATCATTCACTTCGCGATATTACGGTAACACTGCCGAAATACTCCGATATGACCTTCTGTCAGTCGGGATTCCGCTTCGTGAGACTTGATTTTGAGGGTGCCGCTTCACTTAAGAACGTGTGGGCAGATAGCGTTATCCTTCGCAAGCGAGCAATTGGGGCATACACGGGAGAGGACAAGCTCATAAAGAAGATATTTGACACGGCAAAGCGCACTGTTGACCTTTGCGCATCGAGCGACTATCTTTGGGACGGCATCAAGCGCGACAGACTCGTTTGGGTGGGCGACGTTCACCCCGAAATGCTGGCGCTGACAGCTCTTTACGGTAGACTATACGTTATCGAGCGCTCACTTGAATTTGTAAAAGATCAGACTCCCCTGCCCGCCTTTATGAACCGCTTCCCTATGTACTCGATGTGGTGGCTCATTATCGTGTCCGACTATTATAAATACACGGGGGCGCGTGATTTTGCCGAGGCGCAGCTTGACTATGCAGAGGGACTTATTGACCTTTTCCTCGCAAACGTTGATGAGAATGGCGAGATGCACTACCCTTCGTATTTTGTGGATTGGGCAACGCGCCATAAATCCGATGAGACAGAGGGCGCAAGAGCGATAAATATTATGGCGGCAAAAGCGGCTATAGAGCTTCTCGGTGCGTTTGGGCGCGACACCGCAAAAGCAAAAGAGCTTCTTGACCGTCTTATGAAAAAGGAAATATGCGTACACGAAATGAAGCAGGTTGCGGCTCTTAAATTCTTTGCGACGGAGCTTGATGACGCCGACAAGGCACTGCTCACCGAGGGTGGCGCGAAGGGTATGTCCACCTTTATGAGCTATTATATACTAAAGGCTGTAGCGTCCTTTGATAAGGCGGCGGCGATAGATATGATGAAGACCTACTACGGTGCTATGCTTGATATGGGAGCGACGACCTTCTTTGAGGATTTCGATATGGCTTGGGTAGAAAACAGCGCCCCCATAACAAGACTTCCAAAGAAGAATGAGCGCGATATTCACGGCGACCTTGGCGCATACTGCTACCGCGGCTTCCGTCACAGCCTGTGCCACGGATGGTCGGCAGGTGTGCTCCGCTTTATAACCGAAGAATGTAATTAATTTATTATAAGGAGATATATTATGGTACTCGAAAGAAAAGACATCGACCAAAAGTACAAATGGGACCTCACGGTCATCTACAAGGATCAGGCGGCTTTTGAGGCTGATTACGTGGCAGCACAGAAGAAGCTCAAGGAATTTGCAAAGTTTGAAAAGACTATGACAAAGAGCGGCGAGAACCTCTTTGAAACTCTCTCTGCTATGACCGAGGTTGAGGCAATAATCGAAAAGCTTTGGCAGTATGCATCTCTTAACTTCTCGGTTGAGAGCGCAAACAACGCGTATCAGGCACTCGATTCGAGAGTAAGAAGCCTTGCTATCGAGGCAGGAACTGTTTCGTGGTTCGTATCCCCCTACCTTCTCAAGCTCGACAAGGAGACAATCGACAAGTGGTTTGAGGAATGCCCGAAGCTTGAGACCTTCAGAAGAATGATAGAGCTTACACTCCGCGAGAAGCCCCACGTGCTCTCCGACGAGTGTGAGGTGCTTCTTTCCAAGATGCAGAATGCCCTCGGCTCTCACGGCGGCATCCGTTCTATCTTCGCAAATGCCGACCTTCGCTTTGGCAAGATCCGCAACGAAGAGGGCAAGCTTGTTGAGCTTACCGACACAAACTACGTTATGTATCTTATGAGCAAGAACAGAACTGTTCGCGCAAATGCATTCCGTACCATCTACAAGACCTATGAGCAGTTCGCAAACACCTTTGCAAATCTCTACGAGGCGCGCGTTAAGGAGTCTACGACCAATGCAAAGGTCAGAAATTACAAGAACTCTATCACCGCGTCCACCGCGCGTGACGAGGTAACTCCCGTTATCTACAACAACCTCATTGACTCGGTACACAAGGGACTTCCCGCCCTCTACGATTACTATGAGCTCAAGCGCGAGGTGCTTGGCGTTGACCACCTCCACCTCTATGACATCTATGCTCCCCTTATCGGCGAGCTTGACAACTCCTACACATATGAGGAGGCAGTTGACGAGGTTCTTAAGACCGCAGAGATCTTCGGCAAGGAATATTCCGATGCTCTTCGTGCAGGACTTACCGAGAAGGGCTGGGTAGACGTATTCCCCGCTCGCGGCAAGCGCGGCGGCGCGTTCTCCTCGGGCGTTCCCGGAACTGAGCCCTATATCCTTCTTAACTTCACAAACAAGCTCGATGACGTCTCCACCCTCGCTCACGAGGCAGGTCACTCGATGCACACCTACTTCTCAACAAAGTACAACGAGCCCCACAACTCGAACTACACAATCTTCGTTGCAGAGGTTGCGTCAACTGTAAACGAGCTTCTTCTTGCTCACCGCAAGCTCGCAGAGTGCAAGAGTGACAGCGAGAAGCTCTACATTCTCAATCAGCTTATGGAGACCTACAAGGGTACTCTCTACCGCCAGACAATGTTTGCAGAGTTTGAGAGAGATATGCACGCTATGTGCGAGAAGGGTCAGCCCCTTACTGCTGACGTTATCAAGAAGCACTACTACAAGCTCGTTAAGCGTTACTTCGGCAAGGACGTTACCTGCGACAAGCAGATCGCTTACGAGTGGTCGCGTATCCCCCACTTCTACACCTGCTTCTACGTTTATAAGTACGCTACCTGCATCTCTGCCGCTTCCGCTATCGTTAAGCGCATAGAGACAGAGGGCGAGGCTTATATCTCGAAGTACATCGACTTCCTTAAGTGCGGTGGCTCGAAGTCTCCTCTTGAGAGCCTCCTTGTCGCTGAGATCGATATGACCGATCCCGAGGTAGTAAACGGCGCTATCGAGGACTTTGCTTCGGCAATAGCTCAGTTCAGAGAGATCTACAACAAGAAATAAGCATAAAATATAGGAGCAGCTTCTCTTTTATAAGAGAAGCTGCTCTTTATACACAACAGTGTTTGCTAATATTATTCTGCCTCAAAAGTATCTGTAAATTTATTTGGATAATTAACAAAAGGCAGATCAAAAATTTCTGATAATTGATCATCTTTTGTTTTGATAGGATAAACAGGCAGGATATAGTAAAACCTTTGATATAGATTACAAGTTATATGCAAATCTTTTGAAGTCTTTGAAGAACAATACAACAACTATAGTCTCTATTTATTAATATTACTCATATAAGCCTCGTACACAAACTTCACCGCATTATTATCTATATATCCATTAGAATATGCATCAGAAACTGTGTAAAACTGATATTCATAATATATCAACAATTGTTGAGATGTTGGATACTTAAATTCATACCCGCATACTTTTTCTATTGTAGCAACATTATCATATAAAATATCATTGACATCTACAAAAATGAACCACATATCAGTGTTATATTGTCTCTCTGTAAAAAAGCCACCATAAGCACGTATTTTTATATCTTGAGTTGTATAGTTATCCTTGCTCACAAGTACATTTTTAACATATTGATTTTTTATATCTTCCCCAACATACCGTTTATATAATTCCCAAATATCATCATCCTCAATAATACCTTTCTCAGATGCTTGAGGCAATGAAAAAAAATCACCATTATAATACACTACAAGAGTTTGGGAATTAGTATATCTAAATGAATAATCACCAATATCATCTTGACATAAAATCTCCATATGCTCAAGATAAGGATTATCTATGAACATTACATACGCGTCTCCATAAGTTCCGTAAAATCTCAAGGATATGTCTTCCACCGATATCCCCTCCTCTGCAGGAACATCTTCAAGATAACGAGAAATGATCTCAATTTCTAATTCTTTCGACAGTATTTCGATAGGTTTGATATGCCAATCAGTATGCATAATATTTTTAAGCAATTCAGTTTCATTTGCTTGTGTTTCTGAGGAAGCAGCTTCACTATTCATTGAAACATCATCATTATAACTTCCATCCAAAACATTGTCGCAACTAATTAAGCTCAAAACTATCGCAATACATATAAAACTCAAACAATATTTTGTCATAAATTTATTAATATACCTCCTCTCCATTTATCAATAAATCTACCCAACATTTTTTAATTTGTACTTTATTTACCGATGTCTCTAACCGCGCCCATAAATATGGGAAGGTTTGTTTCATTGTCGATTATCATATACATAAAGGGTCTGTCTAGCGTGATGGTAAGAGGTGGCATTGCCGCGCCACAATCGAGCATCTCGATGACCGTCACAGCGCCCGCCTTTGTTCCCCTTTCGTCAACGCGAATGTGAGTCTTGTGAAGCACGTTGCCGATAAAGATATTGTCATATATCGATCTGCCAATACCCGTAAAATCGGCATTCTGAGAATCAAATGCCGTGGGCATACCGAGAGATTTTAAAACGTCATTCATTTCAAGCTCATATTCATATTCGAACTTGGGAAGATCAACGTTTACCATACCGTTCTCCGCACCATCAAGCATCGCGAGAAGCTCCTCGCCGTCAAGAGAGGCTATATACTCGTCAAGTGTTATATCCTCGTCAGGCAATATTCCCACAAAGCTGTATTTTGCATCCTTGTAGTTCTTGAAAAAGCCCTTTGCGTTCTCGGTCTCAAAGAATTTTGACTCTGACGAGAACATCATCTCAACGTCGCGCTCCTCACCCGTCTCGGTTGTAAAAACTCCGTCGTATATTTCGGTGCGCTCGTAGATATCCTGCCACTCCGCCTCAAAAACGAGCGCGTTTATGAGGTACATTATCGCATCATAGGGTATCTCGTCTATCACCTTGTCTATCATTCCGTCGGTGTTCTTTTTGACCCAATTGTTGATGTCGCGCACGGTTGAGTTATCAAAGGGCGCTTTGTAAGCCGCCGCGCCGTAATAGTCGGCATTCTTCTTTAGGAAGCTATCCTCTACCGTGAGCCTTCCCTCCTCGTCGCGTATCCAAATGGAATTCGCAATATCCACCCTGTATTTTTCCCCCGAGGGCAAGGAATTCACGTAGGAATAAAGATACTCGTTAAGCTCGTCGATTGTAATATCTCCGCCAAGAAGAGTCTGCATCTCGTCAAGCGTCTCACCCTTTGCGCCATTCGCCGTCATAGCGAGCGCAAGTTCAATTGACAAGGGAGAGATAAGCACGTTCTTCTCTTCGCTTGCCTCGCTCATCGCACGGAAGAGCTTTACCGAAAGCTCCATCTGCGACTCGCGAAAATCATCGTCAGCCACCTTGCCCGTCACCGCCGAGGGTATCACGTCTTCCATAAGATCCTCGGCATGTACCACGGTGCAACCCGCAAGATTTAAGCACATAGCAAGTGTCAGCGCCAAGCAAACAAAACCTATAACAGCCTTTAATTTCATAAATCCCCCTTAAGAGATCAGTTTTTCATAAGCCCCTTTATAAGAACCTTGAACTGCTCCTTGTATTCGTCGTCAAGCTCGATAGAATCCAGCGTATCAAGCACGTTGTCAAGACCGATGTCACCAATATACTCGCTCTCGTGGAGTATCATAGAGGTCTCGATAACCGCAGAAATAAACTTAAAGTTATCGGTAGGTCTATCGGTGCATACCTCCATACCAAACGATCTCTCCTCAAGATCGCTCTTGATGCCGTCAGGCTGCTTGTATCTTACAGACAGCTTAACAAGCTCACCCGAGGGCTTGGTTGCTTCTTCAGCTTCACTTTCTTTGAAAATAAGCTCGTAGCAGACCGTTACCGAGTGACCCGAGCCAAGCTCGCCCGCGTCCTTAGTATCATTCTCAAAATCCTCGTTGGCGAGGAGTCTGTTCTCATAGCCTATAAGTCTGTATGCCGCGACCACGTCGGAGTTGAAGGTGAGCTGAAGCTTTACGTCCTTTGCGACTGTATAGAGCGTTGAGAAAAGCTCGGCGCCAAATATCTTCTCTGCCTCGATCTCGCTATCGATATAATAGTAAACTCCGTTTCCGCAGTCGGCGATAGTCTCCATCTTATCGTCCTTGTAGTTGCCTGTGCCAAAGCCGAGCACCGACATAAATACGCCCGCATCACGCTTTTCCTCAACAAGTGCCTTTATGCCGTCAACCGAGGAGATACCAACGTTGAGGTCTCCGTCAGACGCCATAATTATGCGGTTATTTCCACCCTCGATATAGTACTTCTCTGCTATCTGATACGCTCTCTTAAGACCCGCCTCGCCGTTTGTCGAGCCCTGCGACTCAAGTGATCTTACAGCTTTCAGGATCTTATCCTTCTTTGCGCCCGAGCAGCCCTCAAGCACTACTCTCTCCTCGCCCGCATAGGTGACGATAGAGATGACGTCATCATTGCCAATATTCTCTACAAGATAGGTGAACGCCTTCTTGAGAAGCTCAAGCTTATCAGCAGAGCGCATAGAGCCCGAAACGTCGATAAGGAATACGAGGTTGTTTCTTGCGGCAATGGGTGCCTCTACCGCCTCAAGACCAAGCACCAAAAGCATATTGCTCTGATTCCAAGGACAAGGTGCTACCTGCATCGTCTTTGAGAAAAGCTCGCCCTCTGCGGGTGCATCGTAGCCATAATCAAAATAGTTTATCATTTCCTCGGTGCGAAGCGAATGCCCTGCCGTTGCCATAAGCTCAGAGAGACCATATCCCTGCTGTACGAGCTTGCGGAAGTATGCATAGGACGCCGTGTCAACGTCTGCCGAGAAGGTGGACGTGTCTTCCTTAGATGCGTCTATAAAGGGGTTTTCAATAAGCTTGTAGTAATCCATAGGATCGCCAACAAAGCCATATTCAGGCACCTCGCCAGGTACTGTAAGCTCTGCTTCAGTATCCATAACTGTTCCCTGTGTCCCCACAGTCACGCCGGTTATCGCCTCGTCAGCACTCATGCCATAATTATAAACAGCATCGCTCTTGTTCGGGAACAAGCCCGAAAATCCGCCGTCCATAGGTGCCATACTCTCGGCGTCGCTCATTGTCGCACCGCACGATGCGAGTGAAAATAACATTGCAACCATCAATAAAATCGAAATAATACCCTTTTTCATTTTTCTCATTTCCTTTCTTAACTAATGATTTCGTTAATAAGCTCTGTAAATGCACTGCTCGGTTCTATCTCGGGTGAATACTCGAACAGCTCTGCATAGCCAACGTTGCCGTCCGACCACTCAAGGTAGGGGGTTATTACCCTTCCGTCCTCAAGACAGATCCAGATAGCATAGGGCATTTCGCCCGTATTTGTTGTTTTTGGTGCGGTCTTAAGCCTCTCGATACCGAGAAGAAGCTCTGAATTCTTCGAGGCAGGGACACTTACCACGCGGTATTTCTCGTCCCCCTCGTAGCACCAGATTATCCTTATGGTGTCGTCAAAGAACTCGATGTCCTCCGCCGCCACCGTACTGATGCTTGTGTCGTTCTGCACCGATACGATAAGCTCACCGAGAGTGATACTCTCATCCTTCGCCGCAGTCTCGTGCTCAAGCACGTCCATAGCAGACTTGTCATCCTCGGGCGCCATATCGGCATCAATTCCTCCGTTAAAGAGGGCAATAGACACACCGAAGATAACGAATACAAAGGCAAGCGCACCCGCAAGGGCGTTTACTGTCTTCCTCGGCAAGATAAAGCGCTTTTTCTTGATATCGGGGACTGCCTCTGCCTCGGCGATAAATCGCGGATCGATATCGCCTATCGCGTCGAGAAGCTTCTCTGCACTATTAAGTTTTTCCGCTCTCATATCGCGATCCCCCCTTCCTCAAGAATTTTCTTTAGCTCCTTACGAAGTCGGTGAAGAATCGTTTTTATTCTTCCGACACCCGAGCCGAGTTTGTCTGCTATCGTGTCGATAGCATCCGAGTAATAATATCTTCTTATGAAGATATACCGCCTCTCTTCGTCAAGTGACTCAACGAAGCGGTTTAGTGTGTCAGCAAGACGGGAGTTATCGTATTCAGTTTCAACACTCATAGTGTCAGGGATACAATCGGTCAGCTCCTCGCACAGTGCCGCCACGCCGCCGCGCTTCTTTGAGTGTCGCGCGCGATAGCGGTCTATCGAGAGTGAGCGAATGATCCTTGAGAGAAACGCGCCGAGATACACGGGTCTCTCACTTGGCATGCTCTGCCACGCCGCAAGGTAGGTGTCGTTAAGGCACTCCTCTGCATCCTCGATGACCTCAACAAAGGAAAGCGAAATGCCCTTGAGCATTCTGCCGTACTTTGCGTCGGTCTCTTTTATGGCGTCCTCCGAGCGTTGCCAATACAGGTCAACGATCTTATAATCTTCCATCTTGCCCTCCGTTCCTTATTGGGCTTCTATCCAATAAGTCGCAAAAAAATGAAAAAGGTTTCAAGAAAATAAAAAATTTTCCTAAAAATATTTTATCATACATTTCTACGACAGTCAATAAGAAAAGCCTTCTCCGTCGGAGAAGGCTTATTTTTTATCTTATTCCGTAATTCTGGATGATATAGTCCATATCCTTATCGCCTCTGCCCGAGAGACAGATGAGAATTGAGCCGTGGTCCATTTCCTTTGCAAGCTTAATTGCGTGAGCTACCGCGTGGCTCGACTCAATAGCGGGAATGATTCCCTCCATACGCGAGAGCTTGAAGAATGCGTCAATGGTGTCGTCATCGCCTATCGCGTCGTACTTAACTCTGCCGATGGTGTGAAGGAATGCGTGCTCAGGACCCGACGAAGGATAGTCAAGTCCGCTTGCGACCGAATATACAGGCGCGGGCTCGCCGTTCTCGTCCTTGAGCATTATGCTGTTAAATCCGTGCATAATTCCCTCTGTACCGTATTTAAGGCTTGCCGCGTGGTCACCAAGCTTCTCACCGCGTCCAAGAGGCTCAACGCCGTAAATGTCAACGGGGTCGTTTAAGAAGCCCGAGAAAAATCCTGCCGAGTTCGAGCCGCCGCCAACACAAGCGGTGATAGCAGTGGGAAGGTGTCCCGTCATCTCGATAAACTGCTCTCTTGCCTCAATTCCAACTACCTGCTGGAAGTCTCTTACCATCATAGGAAAGGGGTGAGGGCCGACTACAGAGCCTATGCAGTAGATAGCGTCCTTGTACTCTCTTGCATATGCCTCGAAAGCCGCGTCAACCGCCTCTTTAAGCGTTGCAAGTCCGTGCTTTACCTCAACTACGTTAGCGCCGAGAATCTTCATTCTTGCGACGTTGGGCGCCTGCTTTGCGATGTCGACAGTACCCATATAAATATCGCACTCAAGACCGAAATATGCCGCCGCTGTTGCAAGCGCCACTCCGTGCTGACCTGCTCCCGTCTCGGCGATGACCTTCTTCTTGCCCATATACTTTGCAAGAAGTGCTTCACCCATACAGTGATTGAGCTTGTGCGCGCCCGTGTGGTTAAGGTCCTCACGCTTAGCATAAAGCTGAACGTTGCCAAGCGAATTTGAGAGTCTCTCAAGGTGGCTTATAGGCGTGGGTCTGCCCTGAAATTCCTTACGAATTCTGCGAAGCTCGCTGATAAACTTGCGGGATTGACAGATTGAGAAATACGCGTCGGTAATCTCCTTCATAGCCGCCTTAAGCTCGTCGGAAATATAGCAGCCTCCGTATGCTCCAAAATATCCGTTATTGTCGGGGTAATTATTAAAATATGTGTCAAAATCAACGCCGTTAAATTTCATATAAAACCTCCAAAAAACAAAATCCTGTCCCTGCTAATGCAGGGACAGGAAAATATCTAAAAATTATCCTGCGGTACCACCCGGCTTGGCGAATATCGCCCACTCTGCGCACTCTATGCGCCGCCATTTGTAACGGATAGGCTTCCCGTCGGCTACTAACAAGCTATCGCTTCTCGCTCCGCCCTCATAAGTCCATTCACCAAGGTCTTGCTATCGCGCTCACAGCACCCGCGACTCTCTGAAAACAAAATTTCGATGGCTACTACTCTTATTCATAGGTTTATAAAAGCATTATACTCACTTTTTAGTGCTTTGTCAACACTTTTTTCTTATTTTTTATCTTTTTCGATATATCTGCGCAGGCAGTCAAAGCTCTCGTCGCTAATGACGTGCTCGATACGGCAAGCATCCTCGGTCGCATTATCCTCGCTAACACCAATTGACACAAAGAACTCGCTAATCACCTTGTGACGCTCAAATATCTTTTGCGCGATGTCCTTACCCTTTTCGGTAAGCGTAATATGTCCGTCGCCATCTATCTCAATGCAAAAATCGTTTACAAGAAGCTTCATAGCACGGCTGATACTGGGCTTGGAGTATCCGGTCTTGTGAGCCACGTCGATGGAGCGCACCTTTCCCAAGGTATTTTCAAGCACGAGTATTGTTTCAAGATACATCTCAAGCGATTCCGTTGTACGTGACATACTATCCCTGCCTTTCTTTTTTATTTTGTATCTGTGATTTATTTTATCACAACTACGAACATTATTCAAGGCTTTTTGGATATTTTTGTTTTTAGGTTCGCTCTTTAATGACTTTGATCGGAATTTTCAATCTCTATCTTCACATTAAAGCTATCCCTACCCTCCGCCACAAAAGCACGGTAATGACCGTTACGGTTTGCCGCAATTCTATCAAGCTCTGTAATTTTTCCGCTTGTAGTATAGCGACATACCCATCCATTGTAAAATATGCTTAGTGAATGCTCATCTACCGATATTTGGGTATATTCTTCTCCGTCAAAACAGAATGCGGGCAATGCATATCCAAGCTTTCCTTCACCCAAAACAGTCACTTCGATTCCGTCGCGACTAACGTAATATTCTTCCTGTATTTTTTTATTACCAAAACAGCAAGCTACTCTTGCCGTGGCAGAATTTTCGTAGGATGTATGCTCTATGAGCTCATAGGTGCAGCCCTCCTCCGCGCCAAAATGCCACACCCCATCAGTTTCTATTGCCGATGAAAGCGAGAAAGCAAAAGGCTCGGGGATATCAACAACGTAAGCGGGTCTTGGGGGACAGGGACACGACAAGCAAATTGCCGAAGGTGCTCCGATGCGGTGAACTCTGCCAAGGCCGTTGGCATCGTATTCGGGATCGGCGCCAAGATCGAGCTGAGCGCCGTATCCACCCGATTTCATAAAAAGCTTATGAAAATATCGGCTCGTTTCTGCCACGCAGGTATCAAGATCATCGCACTCCTCATAAGGGATCGTATCGTCACATATGAGATAATCCACGTATAGATTTGAAGCAACCGTGATCATATACTTATCAAAATAGGCATATTTTTCGCATCCGTATTGAGTTTCGGTAGCAAAACGGTTTTTGGTATGTCGGATCGGCTCTTTTTTCAGCCATTCCTCGGTTACCGCAAGTGCGCGTGCACTTGCCGCCTTAAAACGCGCCGCAAGCTCTTTATTTCCCTCTCTATTGTATCGCTTTGCTTCGTATTCGAGCACGGCTATCATCCACGGCTCATTAAGCACAAATTGGTTACTTCTTCCGCCAAAAGCCATCTCACCGTTCGGAGATTGCATTTTGAGCGTCAAAAGCCCCGCCATTTTCAGCTTTTCGTCAATAGCGACAAAATATCTTCCCCTATATCCTTGATCAAGCAAAAGGGATAGCAAGCCACGCGGGGCATGATCGTACATGATGGGCTGATGGTCTTCACTGTCCTCCTCATCACAGTACATTCCGTTTTCGTCAAACCATTTTTGCTGCTGGCAAAGCTGAAGCTCAACAAATTCACGTGAATCGCAAAGCCCCGCCTTTTCTCTGAAGTATTCGCTAAGCGCGGTAAATAATGCCCAGTTACGAACAAGGTCATCAGGCGTCCTCGCGTATGCATTATATGTATCCTCTATTTTAATTGATGCAAGGTCATCCCGCCATTGAGCCGTCATCGCGCTATCAACTACACAAGCGCGTTCGATCTCAAAAATACAGCTTATTATTTCTCTTACCGAAAAATTATTTGCCGCCTTGACCTTGGGTATCGTCCTGCAGCAAAAGCTCATCATCTCAAGAAATATCTGCAAGAGATCCTTTCGTCTGCCGTGCGCTATAAGTATTCCGATATTTGCCGTAAGGCGCGGAAAGCCGTGCTCCTTAAGTCCGTTTGTCTTAACGTCGTTAAAATATCGCAATATATGCTCGTCCGTGTAAGCGGAAAGAGCTTTTTCCATTAATTCTATGTATTTTTCCTTCATTTTCACATTCCTATGCCATGGTCCTCAGCATTTCCTCGCTCACCTCATATTTAGTAGCTTCACCCGAAAGATACGCTTCAAGCTCGCAAAGCATAAATTCTCCCATTCTCGCTACCTCATCGCCTGCACTTCCCGCAATATGCGGGGTCATAAGGCAATTTTCCAAGGTATAAAAGGGATGCGATTCTGCGGGAGGCTCTGGGTAAGTCACGTCAAGAAGTGCCGTTAGGTCGGAGCGCTCCGAAAGCACGCGGACAAGATCGTCCTCCACCACCTGTGCGCCTCTGCCCGTGTTTATGAAAACGGCATTCTCTCTCATTTTTGAGAAGAGCTCATAATTTAGCATTCCCACGGTTTGAGGGTTATGCGCAAGATGATTTGACACAACGAAGGATCGCTCAAAAAGCTCCTCAAGTGAGCATTTCTTAACACCAAGCTCGGTGGCTTTGTCATCGGGCAGGAAGGGATCGAAAACAAGCACCTTGAGGTTATACTCTTTGAGCATTTTTATTACAAGCTTGCCTATCATTCCCGCACCGATTATTCCCACAGTTTCACCGTAGTTCCCGCGACATATCTCAAATGCTCTTCTTGCAGAATCCCTGCCCTCGCGGTGATAAAGCCTATTGCTAAGAAAATATCCTTTGTTTGAAAGTATGATCTGTGCTACCGTCATCTCCGCTACGGGAACGGCATTAGCCGCCCAAGACGAAAACACCTTGACCCCCGACGCAAGGAAGGGACGGGCAAATCTTTGCACTGTTCCCGCACCGTAGAAGATGCATTTGAGCGACGGGAGCGTTGCCCTTATCTCCTCCTCGGAAAACACGGGCATATCCCACGTAGAGAACACAAATTCAACTCCCACAAATCGATCTGGGTCGCCTAAGACGTCTGCCTTTGTGTAAATTTTTTCTTCTATTTTCACAAGCTCCGAAAGCCTTGTTCGGACCGACAGATCAAAAACCTCAAATATTTTATCCGATTCTTCGCAAAGAAATATGGCATTCATATTTTTTCTCCTATTATCAATCTAAGTGCGTCAGCCTCGCACGACAGCTCATCGAGAGTTCCTTTTGGCATAAATTCGAGCAAGAGAGTATGCGTTGCCGAAAACTGCTCAAGGTACCTACGCCACTCTGTTATTGACTCTGACAAGGGGAGCTTTTCTTCTCCCTTCCAATTAAAAACGTGAATATGCTCGGCAAAGGAAGATATCTTTTTTGCATTTTCGACGTTTTGAGCTATACTTTGCCATTGAAATGGTTGCCAATACATACGAAAACGTGGCGAGCCAACCTCTCTCATCAGCCAAGCCGCATCGTCAGGATCCTCTGTGATCGTTTTTTTATGACATTCGAGGCAAAGCGTTACCTCATTTTTCTCTGCTATTTCGGCAGCTTTACGACAAGCTGACAGCATCTCACACTTCTCCTCATTCGTCATTTGCGATCCGCTTTTTTCTCCTCCCCAAAGGCGAAGAACCGTAGTACCAAGAATTTTTGCCGCCCTTATATAGCTCTCCAATTCACCTATCGGGGTCACGCCCAGGCGAAAATAAGTTCCGTAAGACGAGCAAAAAATGCCGTATTCCTTTTGCATCTCGGATATTTCATACAAGCGAGGCAAATCGTTATGAGGCGCGTGGATATCACTTCCCCATTCGATACAGGAAAGCCCCGCTTTTTTCGTTATTTCCAATATTTCTCTCGGAGTATATCCTCTGAATGAAACAGATACGATCCCCAAGCTGTATTTACTTTTCTTCACGTTCCATCTCCTCTTTCTTTCTCGCAAGCAACGTCTCAAACCAAAGCTCAGCATCGGGCATAGGAGAGATATTGTCCATATACGAAAGAACTCCCTTAGTCAAGGTGCGCGTTTTTCTCACCTCATCACCAATCCGTACCAATGCACGATCAACAAATGCTGATCCGTGGGTTCCTATGCTCTCTGCTGAGCAAAGCATAGCGGAGATAGTTGCCCGTTGAGTTTGCACCATATCATAAAGCTTAAAAAGATCGGCTACCTGAGACTTATCTTCAATTACAACCGTCTCAAAGAAATTCTCATACAGCTTGTTGAGCTTATCGAAAAGAGATCTCATTCCTTCAGTGCTTCTATCAAAATCTGCGACACAGCTCATCTCAGACCTGAGCTCATTTCTCATTTTTTCTATATTCGATATGCCGTATTGTATAGTGGGCAGTGTGTAAGACGGCGCCAAGGTAGCAAAGATCTTCTTTTTTGCTATATGCTCTGCCGCCCTCAAGCTGCCTACCTGCGTAGAGTTAAGCGCACTTCCACCCGGACGGTAAACGCCAAAAGTGCCCGCAGCCTCACCCGCAACGTATAATCCGTGCACGTCACTTTGCCAATGTCCGTCTACAGCAACACCTCCGTTGCAATGCTGTGCACAAACTGCGATCTCCAAAACCTCGGTATAAAGATCGATCCCGTGATCGGCATAAAGCTCGATAGCACCTACGTTCATTTTTTTAAGACGCTCGATAGGCGTACCGAAGAGCGCACCCGATCGCTCAAGATAGTCGTAGGCTTCATTTGAAAGAACCTCAAATCCTTGCTCGAGCCCTCGCGGGTTATTCAGAAAATCGAGATAAACCCGATTCCCCTTTTTTATTTCATCGGCAACGAGCAGGTCTATTTTCGAGGATCCGCTTGTTTTTCTCGTATCAAAGGGCCATTGATAACCCTTGAGAAATATAAGACTCAGCGACTCATCTCCCAGCGCGTCATAAAGAAATTCGCGCTCCTCGCCATTCACATCCACCGAAACGTATCTTGGCAATACCTGCTGATAGGTACCCGACAGATTCCAACGGAATTTCGTGCTGGCAATGCCATACTGCCACTCCTCCATATTCGAGAGCATTGCTCCTGCATCAATGGCAAGTCCGGTTGCGCCGTGCTGACTCTCGGGATAAACGGTATTTTTGTAAATACCAGCAGGGCCGCCCGTACAAAGTATTACGTTTTGACAAGCGATCACCGATAATTCTCCCGTTACCGTATTAACACAGGCAATACCCGTAACGGTGTTATTCTCCGTAATGATTTTAACGACCCTTTGGAAGTCTATTATCTCGATATTTTTCGATAAAACAGAACGTTCCAATGCCTCTGTCATATATTTTGAGGTAAGAGGACCGCAGGACGTGGCTCTCGTTCTCGGATCGTGGTCGGTTTTGTATCCGGCATATTCGCCGTACTCGTTTGTAGGAAAAGGAACTCCAAGCTCTACAAGGCGCATAAAACAACGCGCCGAATACGCCGCCTCACAAAGCGCGTGTTCACCCATAACACCGCCACCCGAATAGAGAGTGTCAGCCATTTTGCGCACGCTGTCACCGTCAGAGCCGCAAAGTGAGAGCTTGTAGTAGGTCTGCTTATCGCTGCCTGTATTTCTCGACGTACCCATAAAACGCCCCTCGGTTACGATGGCTATGTCCCTAACACCGAGGTCGTAAAGCTTATCGGCTGCGTTAAATCCCGCACAGCCCGTTCCTATAATCAGAGTATGGTATCTTTCTTTCATAGCTTTCTTATATGCATTCCTCCGTCAAGTATGAAGGACTGTCCCGTAGTATAACCAAACGTTCCATCACAAAGCGCAACAACGGCTTTAGCGATATCATCGGGCTGTCCCCAACGGCCGAGCGGTACGAGACCTCCCGCAATAAGATTGTCATATTTTTCCTTAACCGCCGCTGTCATTCCTGTGGCAATGATACCGGGACAGATCTCGTTCACAGTGATACCCTCACTTGCGAGTCTGTCGGCAAACAGCTTGGTTATCATAGAAACTCCCGCCTTGGAGATACAATATTCTCCTCTGCTTGTTGAGCTTGTGTATGCCGAACAAGAGGAGATATTAACGATAGAGCCGCCCTTTCCTTGCTCAACCATTAGCTTTGCCACCATCTGCGTCAAAAACAGCGTCCCCTTTGTATTTATCCCCATAACGAAATCGTAGCTTTCCTCGGTCATCTCGAGAATATCACGTCGCACCTTGGGCGCAACACCCGCCACGTTGACAAGCACCGAAATGCTTCCCTTCTCGCGCGCAGTTCTTACAAGCATTTCGCGCGAATCCGCATCGGCAAGATCGACCTTTACGTATGTAAAATCATATGTCTTGAATTCGGAAAGATCCGTGACGTCAAGCACGTCCATACCGACAACCGAATAACCTGAGGCGCACAGCTTAAGTGCAGTTTCTTTTCCTATACCGCCAAGCACGCCCGTCACTATTGCAATCTTCATATCAGCTTCCTCGTTTATATTTTTTCAACTCTTACAGTTATACTTTCAACGTTCTCAACGTTAAATGTGATTCTGGTCACACCCTTGCACTTCCAATCGTATTCAAGGCGAGTATCCTCAAACGGCAAAAATTCCGTTGCGACCGTGCCGCAGTCGGCACTGACTTTGTAGTGCTCACCGATCACAGCCACACCGTTCTCGACGCGAACGGGCAACGCACTCACAAGCACCTCACTCACCTTACTCATTTTTGTGTCGGCAAAGGTGAAGTGATCGGTAAAGCTCATTCCGTCCTCAAAAAGTGTAATATCCCTTTCAAGCTTTTTGATTCCCGCGTCCGACGGATATGCATCGGCAAAGGAAAGCTGCGCCCTTCCCGCCTTTACATCAAATTTATCTGCGCGAAATTCCGCACCGAATTTTTGCTCTACACCGTTTATCTCGGGAAGATTGTGGTTGCGCGAGCGTGTCCACGGAACCATCGTATAACGGGTATCAATATCAAAGGTAAATCTCGAATAGATGCCTATACCAACGTCAACGAGCACGGGTGTCGTTCCTTCGTACAAGGTAATGCTTCCTACGTCATTGTGATTATGGCGCTCGTTGTTGTGTCCGCCCTTGACGGAAAGAGCCCACTCTCCCTCTCTGAGCACGGCTAGCTGCATACTTGGCAAAAGCTCAAGCGCGCCGTGGATGGGTTGCGTAAAGGAATAGCTCTCTATCTCCTTCAAAAAGCAAGAGCTGTCAATAAGTATTCGCATATTGCGGACAGTATGAACAAGTTTTCTGAAGCTTGCCTTTCCCGCATCATAGGCGGCGGCGCTGAAATTCATAAGCTCCTCTTGCTTCGTTTCTCTTGCAAAAGCAAAAAGTCCCGGGAACATCGAGGCATGCCCCGACGCGTGCGCGTCCGCCACGTTTACAAAGAGATCGGAAACCATATGCGCCTTCTTGAGATATGCCGCAATAAGTCCGAGCTTTTCATCGTCGAAGAGGTCAAGCTCTCCGTCGGTCGCAAGCTTTATCTGGCGAACAAAATCGAACAAGGAATATCCTGCTCTGCTCCAATAGTCAGGTCCCTCGTCACAGCCGCCGTCCTCGGGAACGCCATTGTAATAGACCTGTATCTCGGTAAACATCTTCTTTAGTGCTCTATGAAGCCTCTGCTCGTTTTTCTCGGTAAGTAAAAAGACGGTAAGAAGATTTGAGAGTATCCACGTATTCCAGTTACCAACTGCGCGATGATATCCCATCCAATCCCAATCGCGATGCGTCAGATAAGGCACCTTGATCCTTCTCTCAATCTCGTAATCTATACGGTCAAGTATTTCAGGACAAAACTCGGTCAATCTCTCACGAAGCAATGACGAGATCATCGCAAGATGCTCCGCAGTTTCAGCCGCAAAAAGATCTATGTAGGGCTCGTCAACTCTTGGAACGTTTCCGAACTCGTATGCCCTATAAGGCCAATGCGCCGACAGTCCCCAATAGGTCTCCTCGCAGATCGCAAATATACCGTTTACGATCTGCGGAATAAAGCGTCCCTTATTCTCCTGCAGCTCAGCTATTGCAAATAGTGTCAGATGATCGCGGCGAGCAAAATGAGGATTTTCCATAATGACACGGTTTCCGCTCTTTTTGAACTCCATAAAATCGGTTGCCTTAATAGTCGGCCAAGCGAAATCGATCTCCCTCTCGGCTTCCTTTATACAGTCGGGATTCTGAAATTCCTCCCAAAACGCACGGTCGTCAACCGTCGGATAAATATCTGACCTGAATTTATACTCAGCAAAAGAATGTTGCTCCAAAAATCTCTTGAACATAGATATATGGCTCCTTTTTATAAATTTTACTCAACCGTTTTCAAAAGCTCTCTGTAGTATTCATTGAATACTGCACACCCCGACACCTGTTTACTTCGCATCAGTGTCGTGCATTTTGAGCAAGTAAGACAGCATTTTTTTGCGTCAAACTCTCCGCGCTTAAAATCCATATAAAAGCTCGGGTACGCGATCCACATTCTTCCATAGCCAACAAGATCGCAAATACCGTCGGCAAGCAGCTGCTCCGATTTCTCGAAAAGCTCGCTTCTGTAATATGAAAGGCCTGAGGCGACCACGCATAGCCCCGGGAATTTTTCCTTTATATGCTTCTCAATTATTTCAAAGCGCTCAAGTCCCGTAGCAGAAGACTCGGGCGGCTCATATCCTCCTTTTCGGTATGGACGATTAACGTGCGGATTATAATAAGGATTTCCTACAGTTACGTTAAGCATCTGCAGTCCTTCGTTAACAAGCACCGTGATCAGACGGTCGGGCTCCTCAAAATCGAGTATGTTGTCCTCCGTTGTACCAAAGCCAAAGGGATACGGCACCATATCGGAGACACTAAGACGACTTGTCAGCAGTATATTTGACGGAATAGCATTTTTTACCGCCCTGAAGCAATCCAAATACAGTCTTACCCGATTCTCAAAGCTTCCACCGTAACGTCCCTCTCTTGTGAAGGCTGACAAAAGCTCCTGAAAAAGATATCCGTGACAGGATTTTACGTCAACCCCGTCAAAACCGGCCTCAACTGCCAAGCGCGCCGATTCGGCATATTTCTCGGCAAGTGTGTCGAGATACTCGTCGCTGACAATATTTTCATCACTGACCGCTCGTCTCTCCTCGTAAATCGGGTGACGGTATGCGATCATTGGCACGATACTTTGTCTGCCCGAATGCGTAAGCTGAAGAATATATATCTGACTTATACCACACTCATCCTTCGCGATGCGTCTCATTTTTTCAAGAAGCGCCTTGAACGCGGGCAAATTATCTCTTGTCAGCATCATTTGCCTTGGATTTGTTCTGCCCTCAGGGCAAACCGCATTAGCCTCAAACCAAACGGTGCCCGCCCCACTTTTCGCCGCCTTGATGTATTTTTTCTCCGTAAGCTCGCTGGGGCTTCCGTCAGCATTGCAGTCACAGCCCTCCATCGGCTGCAGCACTATTCGGTTGCAAATTTCTTTATTTCCTATTCTAAAAGATCCTTCAATCATTTTTTCACCTTCCCTTTATTTATTACATTTTACCATAAAGTAAAGGATATATAAATAATAATCTTTGCATTTTTCATTGCATTTCTTGCAAGCTTATGATATAATAAGCCAAGAAAGGCGGTGAGGATATGACGTATGACTTCAAAACCGATGCATTTAATCTTGAATACATAGAAAGCGAGATAGATCAGCCTATATTATGGGAAAAGCATTGTCATTCGCAATACGAAATGATAGGCGTGATAGACGGCGATATTACCGTTGTGCTCGAAGGCCAAAATTACCGCTTGATAAAAAACCAATGCATCATTATCCCCCCGCTTTTTTACCATTCGGTAAACACAAACGAGAAGTGTATATACCGTAGAATTACAGTACAATTTGGCATTGATGAAATACCCGACGTGCTTAAGGAAGAATTTTTGAGGATCACCCGTGGAGCTATGATCGGATTCTCGCAAAATCTTGAAAAGATCAAAGAGCGTTGCAAAATGGAGAATAAGCAATTTTACGCTCCGCTTGTAAACAGCTTGATCATTGAAACCTTTTACGATCTTTTGCATGATAGCAAGCTTCCCGAAATAGCCGAGACTGACGAATTTTTACAAAAAGCATTGCAATATATTGACCTTCATTTAGGAGAAAAGATCCTGCTTGACGACCTTGCAAGGCACACAGCACGCTCAAAATCCTCATTTAGCCATTTGTTTGAGCAAAAAATGAATATTTCACCTAAGCAATATATTTTGCAAAAAAAGCTTGCTCTTGCGTGTAAGCTGATAAAGGAAGGCACACCACGTACAGTCGCGGCAATGAGTGTCGGTTACGAAAGCTACAGCTCGTTTTTTCGACTGTATCAGTCTCATATCGAAAATGAAATATAGCCTATCGTTATTATAAAAGCGGTGAGCAGATGCTCACCGCTTGAATTTTATTGTTTTTTCTTAACGCTAGCCATTATAAGCGACAAAAACGTTTCCTTTTCAAGCCATCTGCAGCCTGCAACGACGCCGCTTGTGTCAAATATGTCGGTGGTCTTACCCGCCTTGTCAACGAGCTTTACCGACTTGAAGGGTGGCTCGTTGAGAAATACGGGATAGATCTTGTATTCCTTCGAAATGATATCCTTACGGATCTTCATAGACGGGAGTCTATAAAAGCGCTTAACCGCCTGACCCTCGGCTCTGCCGCTACGCGAGAGCGGCTTGCGATATATTCCTCTGACACAAACACGTCCGCGCGGGTCTATGTATGCCGTATCGCGTGTTGAGAGCGCCGAATAAAATTTGACAGGCAGAACGGTGTTCCCGATCTTTAGGATAAAATCAAAGCCATCGTTTTTGTTCTTTGCGAAGGCAAAGGAGCCATTCATCAGCTTAATATCTATCTTACCCGCCTGACATATCTTCTTTACCTCGCGGTAGGTAATGATCCTTGAGATCGCCGCGCGGATATATTGCCAAAATATAAGCGACAGTACGGCAAGAAGTAAAATTATGTACCAAATTATCATCGCGGCTCTCCTTTCGTAAGTTTATTTTATTATAACACACTTTTTACGTTTTGTAAACAAAAAATGCCGTAGGAGTAAGGCTTTTATGTTTATAAAATAGTACTTAAATTTTATAAATATATTGATTTATATTTTTTCTGTATTTTTTTGCATTCAATCAATGATACATATATAAAGAAAAAACTATTTACAAAAAAATTTTTTTGTGATATAATAGACTTGCGACACAAGTGAATATACCGTTGAATAAGTGTACATTTTTGTTTTAGATAAAAATGTACGCTCCCTTTTCGTACGCTTATTTAAGCGGTATAAAAGTCATTTGTGTCGCAGCAATTGGAGCTACCATTTTTTCGTGCGTAGCTTCGGCTGCGCACTTTTTTATTTTCAAAGGAGAAAGGAATCATGAAAAAATTTATCGCTTTGATTGCAGTATGCCTTGTTCTCACGGTTGCCCTTATCGCGTGTAATGAAAACACTGATATTGACGTTGAGTCGAATGATACCGAAAAAGCGACAGTCGCCCCCGAAAGTGAGACGAGCGAAAGTGAAACAGAAGAAGTTGAGGTATCGGTAACTGAAACCGTTGAACCCGAAACCGAGACTCAAACGGAAACTGAGACTGAAACTGAGACTGAAACCGAAACTGAAACCGAAACTGAAACTGAAACCGTGACTGAAACCGAGACTGAAACCGAGACTGAAACCGAAACTGAAGCTCCGATCGTTCCCGGAGGAGGCGGAGGAGGTGCTCCCGCTGGCGGAGGAGGCGGTAGTACTCCCGCTGTTCCTGTAGATCCTTGCGCTAATGGTCATAACTTCACAAATTATGTGTCGAATAACGATGCAACCTGCACGGAAGACGGGACAAAAACCGCTGAATGCGACAGAGCTGGATGTGATGAAACAGACACTATAACTGATGAAAATTCTGCTGGTCATATCTTCGCAGACTATGTATCAAATAACGATGCAACATGTCTCGACGGCACAAAGACTGCAACGTGCGACAGAAACGAATGTGATGAAACAGACACTGTAACCGACGAAAATACGGGAAGCGGTCACAGCTTCACAAACTACGTGTCGAACAATGATGCAACTTGCGCAGAAGACGGAACAAAGACCGCTGAATGCGACAGAGATGGATGTGATGAAACAAACACTGTAACTGATGAAAATTCTGCTGGTCATATCTTCACAGATTATGTATCAAATAACGATGCATCCTGTTTCGACGGTACAAAGACCGCAACGTGTGACAGAGACGAATGTAACGAAACTGATACTGTGGCTGACGAAGGTTCGGCACTTGGTCACAGCTTTACAAATTATATATCAAATAACGATGCATCCTGTACCGAAGACGGAACGAAGACTGCTGAATGTGACAGAACAGAATGTGATGAAACGGACACGATAACTGACGAAGGTTCGGCACTTGACCATAATTATATTAACGGTTTATGCTCAGGATGTGATAATAGAGATCCTGAATATTACACTGAAGGTCTTATTTTCACTCTTATAAAAAACACCGAATACAGTATAACAGACTATACAGGAACAGCAACTGAGGTTGTAATTCCTTACACATATGAAGGCAAACCTGTAACAACAATAGGTTCGTCCGCTTTCAAAGATTGCATAAATATAACAAGCATTACTTTACATAATGACATAAGAGAAATAGAATCATATGCATTCAAGGGATGTATAAATCTGAATACTGTTGATATGCCTGATAAAATAACATATCTTGGACCGGGTGCATTTTATAATTGTGACTCTCTCGAATACATAAGAATTCCATATGGTGATACTGACATCAGCAAGGAATTATTCTTTGATTGTGATAATCTAAAAGAAATTGTTATTCCTTCTAGTATAAAAGAAATATACTCACAAGCTTTTTCAAGTTGTGACAGTCTCACTAGCATCATTATAGAAAGCGGAACTGAAACAATAAATTCCGAAGCTTTTCAGCATTGTGACAATTTAGCGAGTATAACTCTTCCCAAGACTCTTAGAAGAATAAAGTTAGACGCTTTTGGCGCTTGTTGGAATCTATCTGTAATAAATTACGAAGGAACCGAAGAAGAATGGAATACAATAGAAAAGTCAATGGATTGGGATTTTAGAGCAGGATCGAATACAGCCAATGGTACATATACAATAGTTTATGACTATGTAAAACCAACAGAATAATAGAGCGCGGGGCTATGCCCCGCGCTTCTCTTTTTTATTTAACCTTAACAGTCCAAGAATACTTATCCTCGACCTTGCCCCACTGAATGCCTGTGAGGGTGTCGTAGAGCTTCTGCGCGATAGGTCCTATCTCGCCGTTGTTTATCACCATCTTGTCCTTGCCATTGTCAAGAAGTCCCATGGGAGAGACAACTGCCGCAGTGCCTGTGCCGAATGCCTCGTCGAGCTTGCCGTCGGCATAAGCCTTCTCTACCTCGCTAATAGAGAGCTTTCTCTCTTCAACTGTGTAGCCCATATCACGAAGGAGCTGAATGCAGGATGCGCGGGTAACGCCGGGAAGAATGCTTCCCTCTGCAAGCGAGGGGGTGACCACTACTCCGTCGATGACGAAGAACACGTTCATCGCACCTACCTCGTCGATGTACTTGTGCTCAATACCGTCAAGCCAGAGCACCTGCGAATATCCCATCTGTTCTGCCTTTTTCTGACCGATAAGGCTGCACGCGTAGTTTCCGCCAACCTTTGCAAAGCCCGTGCCGCCCTTTACGGCTCTTACGTACTCGTTCTCAACGAATATCTTAACAGGCTTTATTCCCTCTGCATAGTATGCGCCGACGGGCGAGAGGATTATCATAAACTTATAGGTATGCGAGGGGTGAACGCCAAGCTGAACGTCGGTCGCGATGATGAAGGGACGAATGTAAAGGGACGTGCCCTCGACGTTCGGTACCCAATCCTCCTCAACCGCCACTACCGCCTTGATAGCGTCAAGGACGTCGGCGGGCTCGAGACGAGGTATGCAAAGACGCTCGTTTGTGTTGTTCATTCTCTCAATATTCTTGTCGGGTCTGAAAAGCTGAATAGTACCGTCGGGAGTTCTGTATGCCTTAAGTCCCTCAAACATCTCCTGCGCATAGTGGAATACCATACACGCGGGATCAAGCATGAGAGGTCCGTAAGGAACTATTCTCGCGTCGTGCCAGCCCTTACCCTCGGTATAGTCCATAATGAACATATGGTCGGTAAAATATTTTCCAAAGCCGAGTTTATTAAAATCAGGCTTCTCTTTTCTATTTTCTACAAGCTCGTATCTGATATTTAGCATATTATTCCCTCACTTTCAAATATTTGCCGCAATGATGCTACCCATCTCGGAGCACTTTACCTTCTTCGCGCCCTCCTGCATGATGTCACCCGTACGGTAACCGTCATCAAGAGCCTTGTTCACTGCCGCCTCGATAGCGTCAGCCTCGCGAGGCATATCAAAGGAGAAGCGAAGCATCATAGCCGCCGACATTATAGTGCCTATGGGGTTTGCGATATCCATTCCCGCAATGTCGGGTGCTGAGCCGTGAATGGGCTCGTACATACCGAGAGTTGTGTCGGAAAGAGATGCCGAGGGCATCATTCCGATAGAGCCCGTGAGCATACTTGCCTCGTCGGAGAGTATGTCACCGAACATATTCTCGGTAACGATAACGTCAAACTGCGAGGGGTTCTTTATGAGCTGCATTGCCGTGTTGTCAACAAGAATGTCGCTGTACTCAACGTCGGTGTACTCCTCAGCAAGACGGTGCATTGTCGCGCGCCAGAGTCTTGAGGAATCAAGCACGTTTGCCTTGTCGACAGATGCGAGTCTCTTGCCGCGTTTGCGAGCGCTCTCGAATGCCACGCGACCGATGCGCTCTATCTCACTCTCGGAGTACGTCATCTCGTCTGTAGCGACCTTCTCTCCGCCAACTGTCTCGGTGCGTCTTGCGCCAAAGTAAATACCACCCGTAAGCTCACGAACGATCATAAGATCGATTCCGTTACCGACTATCTCCTGCTTTAAGGGCGAGGAATCAGCAAGCTGGGGGAAAAGCTTTGTGGGGCGAAGATTTGCGAAAAGATTTAACTCCTTGCGAACGGCAAGAAGTGCCTTCTCTGGACGTACCGAGGGGTCTACGTTATCCCACTTGGGACCGCCAACCGCGCCAAGCAGTACACTGTCTGCCGCCTTACACTTCTCCATTCCCTCTTTCGTTATCGGCACACCGTATTTATCTATCGAGCAACCGCCGATATCTACCTCGGTATACTCAAAGGTATGTCCGTATTTCTCTGCTACCGCCTGAAGCACCTTTATTGCCTCGCTTACTATCTCGGGTCCTATTCCGTCGCCGCGAAGCACAGTAATTTTCTTGTTCATATTTTCACGCTTTCTTCAAGGAATTGAGGAGTCCGTCAGAGGCTATTATATTCTTGACAAACTCAGGAAAAGGCTCTGCCTTATATGTCTCGTTTTTGGTAAGATTTGTGATGATTCCCGTATCAAAATCGATAGACACCTCATCACCGTTCTCTATTCTCTCACTTGCCTCGGGGCACTCAAGAATTGCAAGTCCTATATTTATCGAGTTTCTATAGAAGATTCTTGCAAAGGTTGCCGCAATTACGCAGGAGATACCCGAATTCTTAATTGCTATCGGCGCATGCTCACGCGACGAGCCGCAACCGAAGTTAGCACCGCCCACCATTATATCGCCGTCCTTTACCTTCTTTACGAAATCCTTGTCAATGTCCTCCATACAGTGCGACGCGAGCTCCTTATGGTCGGCAGTATTGAGGTAACGCGCGGGGATAATTACGTCGGTATCGACGTTATCTCCGTACTTGTGAATTCTTCCCTGTACCATATTCTGCCTCCTCTCAAAGCTCTCTGGGGTCACAGATGTGTCCCGTAATTGCAGTTGCCGCCGCTACCTCGGGGCTTGCAAGATAAATTTTTGACGTTACGTGTCCCATACGTCCGACAAAGTTACGGTTGGTGGTTGCCACAGCTATCTCATCAGCCGCAAGGATTCCCATATAACCGCCAAGGCAAGGTCCGCAGGTGGGGGTGGATACGACACAGCCCGCGTCTATGAAAATGTCAATATATCCTTCCTTGATGCATTCCTTGTATATCTTCTGTGTTGCGGGGATAACTATGCAACGAATTCCCTTTGCCACGTGCTTGTCGCGCATAATTTCTGCCGCCGCACGCATATCGGAGATGCGTCCGTTTGTGCAAGAGCCGATAACGACCTGATCGGGACAAATATCCACAAGCTCAGCCGCGTTCTTCGTGTTTTCGGGAAGATGAGGACAAGCAACAGTAGGCTCGATCGCAGAGAGGTCAATATCAATAACCTCGTCATACTCTGCGTCCTCGTCTGCCTTGAATACTTTATATTCACGGCTCACGCGCTCGCCAACGTAAGCGAGGGTTATCTCGTCAACCTCAAAAATTCCGTTCTTGGCACCCGCCTCGATAGCCATATTAGCCATACAGAGTCTATCGTCTATAGAAAGCGACTTAAGTCCCTCTCCTGTGAACTCCATAGACTTGTAAAGCGCGCCGTCAACGCCGATCTTGCCGATTATGTAAAGGATCACGTCCTTACCCGAAACCATAGGCTGAAGAGCGCCCGTGAGGTTGAATTTTATCGCCGAGGGAACCTTGAACCAAGCCTTGCCCGTTGCCATTCCCGCCGCCATATCGGTGCTTCCCACTCCTGTGGAGAATGCGCCGAGCGCACCGTAGGTGCAGGTATGCGAGTCAGCGCCGATAACGCATTCACCGGGAGCCACGAGTCCCTTTTCGGGGAGAAGCGCGTGCTCAATGCCCATCTCGCCAACGTCGTAATAATTATCGATATCAAAGCGCTTTGCAAAGAGTCTGCACTGCTTGCACTGCTCTGCCGCCTTGATGTCCTTATTGGGCGCGAAGTGGTCCATTACCATCGCGATCTTTGATTTATCAAACACACCCTCAAAGCCGTTCTTGTTGAACTCGTTTATAGCCACGGGGGAGGTTATATCATTACCGAGAACGAGGTCAAGCTTTGCCATTATGAGCTGACCCGCTCTTACCGACTCAAGTCCTGCCTTGTGCGCGAGGATCTTTTGTGTCATTGTCATTGCCATAATTATATCTCCTTATTTATCCGCCAAAAGCTTTCTGTTTATTGCAGAAATAAGCGCATTGATGGATGCCGAAATAATATCGTCGTGAACACCAACGCCCCAAGACGCTTTTCCGTCGGGGAAGGTTATACTTACGTAGGTTACAGCCTTCGAGCTTGACTCTGCCGTGAGCGCGTGCTCGGTATACGTAAGGTTTGTGTACTCAATGCCAAGCGACTTCTTGAGCGCATTGCTGACCGCATCAAGACGTCCGTTACCGAATGCCGAGATATCCTTGATCTCTCCGTTTACCTCAACGGTAAGCATTGCCTTCATTCTGTCAACGCTTCTTACGAAGTGGTAATCGTCAAGCTTGACGGGGCTCTCGATATTAACGAACTCGCGAAGGAATGCCTCGTGTACCTCTTCGGGAAGAAGCTCCTTGTGTGAGTGGTCGGAAATAGATTTGATGGTATATCCAACGGTCTCGCGCATAGCCGACGGAATGCTGTAGCCATAGAAATGCTCAAGCAGATAGCCGATTCCACCCTTGCCCGACTGCGAGTTGATACGAATAACGTCGCTCTCGTAAACACGTCCGAGATCCTCGGGGTCGATAGGAAGGTAAGGAACTGTCCAGTATCTCGGATCGCGCTCTTCTCTGTAGTGCATACCCTTGGCAATCGCATCCTGATGCGAGCCCGAGAATGCCGCGAAAACGAGCTTGCCCGCATAGGGCGTGCGGTCATAAACGTGCATTCTCGTTACTCTCTCATAAAGGTCTGTAACCGCGGGCATATCCGAAAAATCAAGCCCCGGCTCAACACCCTGCGAGTACATATTGAGCGCGAGAGTTACGATATCTACGTTACCCGTTCTCTCTCCGTTGCCGAAAAGCGTTCCCTCAATTCTGTCACCGCCCGCAAGCAGACCCATCTCGGCGTCCGCCACAGCGCATCCGCGGTCATTGTGGGGGTGGAGGGAGATTATTACGTTCTCACGGTACTTGAGATTCTCACTCATGTACTGTATCTGATTTGCGTAAACGTGAGGCATAGAGACCTGCACGGTTACGGGAAGGTTGATTATAACCTTGTTCTCTGCCGTGGGCTTCCATATATCAAGCACCGCGTTGCACACCTCAAGCGCAAACTCGGGCTCGGTACAGGTAAAGGACTCGGGAGAATACTCGAAGGTATAGTTTACACCAAGCTCCTCCTTGTATTTGTTAAAGAGCTTTGCGCCCTCAACTGCGATATCGAGTATCTCCTGCTTCGACTTCTTAAATACCTGCTCACGCTGGGGCACCGAGGTCGAATTGTAGAGATGAACGATAGCATTCTTCGCGCCCTTAAGGCTCTCAAACGTCTTTTTGATTATATGCTCTCTTGACTGTGTGAGTACCTGAACCTTTACGTCATCGGGGATAAGATCCTTCTCGATAAGTGTACGAAGGAAGTTATATTCGGTCTCAGATGCCGCGGGAAATCCCACCTCTATCTCCTTGAAGCCGATTTTCACAAGGAGCTTGAAGAACTCAAGCTTCTCGTCAAGGCTCATAGGGATAATAAGCGCCTGATTACCGTCACGCAGGTCTACCGAGCACCACACGGGCGGCTTTTCTATATAATTTCTCTCTGCCCACAAAGGCGTCGCCTTCGGAGCGGGATAATACTGTCTTGTATATTTGCTTGCGTTATTCATAGGATGACCTTTCGATTTTATTTCATAATCGCGCCGTTCTCTGCACCGCTGACGTATCTAGCATAGCGGGCGAGCCAGCCTGTCTTTATATTGGGCTCGGGTGAGACGTACTTAGCGCGTCTTTCTGCAAGCACCTCGTCACTGACCTTAACGTTTATTGATGCCGCAGGAATATCAATTGCAATGATATCCCCTTCCTCAATTAGACCAATATTTCCACCGTCTGCCGCCTCAGGAGATACGTGACCGATAGAAGCGCCACGCGAAGCACCCGAGAAACGTCCGTCGGTAATAAGCGCTACAGTCTTGTCAAGCTTCATACCGGCAAGGGCTGACGTGGGATTGAGCATCTCGCGCATTCCGGGGCCACCCTTGGGTCCCTCATAGCGAATAACAACTACGTCACCGTGGGTTATCTTGCCCGCATAAATTGCGGCAATAGCCTCGTCCTCCGAGTTAAATACTCTTGCAGGTCCCTCGTGACAAAGCATCTCGGGAGCGACCGCGCTTCTCTTTACAACACAGCCGTTCTGCGCGATATTGCCCCAAAGTATCTGAATTCCGCCCGTCTTGCTGTAGGGATCTGACACGGGACGGATAGAGTTCGTATTAAGTATCCTTGCACCCGCTACGTTCTCCTCAACTGTCTTGCCCGTAACGGTGAGTGCCGTGCCGTCAAGATGACCTGCCGCAAGAAGCTCTGCCTGAACGGCTCTGATACCGCCCGCCGCGTCAAGGTCCTGCATATGTGTAGGACCTGCGGGAGCGAGGTGACAAAGGTTAGGAGTCTTCTCGCTCATCTTGTTGAAGAGCGAGAGGTCAAGGTGTACGCCCGCCTCGTTTGCGATAGCGAGAAGATGAAGCACGCTGTTTGAGCTGCATCCAAGCGCCATATCGCAAGCGAGAGCGTTAGTAATAGATTTTTCGTTTATAATGTCTCTTGCCGTGATATTCTTCTCGACAAGCTCCATAATCGCCATGCCCGCGTGCTTTGCGAGCATTATTCTCTTGTTTGAAACTGCGGGGATAGTTCCGTTTCCGGGGAGAGCTATTCCTATCGCCTCGCAAAGACAGTTCATAGAGTTTGCGGTGTACATTCCCGCGCAAGAGCCGCAACCGGGACATACTCCCTGCTCGCACTCCTCAAGCTTGCAGGAGTCTATCATTCCCGCCTTATATGCGCCAACCGCCTCGAACATCTTCGAGAGGCTGACCTCCTCGCCGTTATACGTGCCCGCGAGCATAGGACCACCCGAGCAAACGACTGCGGGGATATTCATTCTGACCGCCGCCATTACCATTCCGGGAACGATCTTGTCGCAGTTGGGCACGAGAACAAGACCGTCAAGCTGATGAGCCATAGTCATCGTCTCAACACTGTCGCAAATAAGCTCACGAGAAGCTAACGAATACTTCATTCCAATATGTCCCATAGCAATTCCGTCGCACACGCCGATAGCGGGTATGAGCACGGGCGTACCACCCGCCATTCTGATACCAGCCTTTACTGCATCGGCGATCTTATCAAGATGTATATGTCCGGGTACTATCTCACTATGTGCGCTGACAACACCGATAAGAGGACGCTCAAGCTCCTCCTTTGTGTATCCCATCGCATAAAACAGACTTCTGTTCGGCGCTCTCTCTGCGCCCTTTGTTACGTTTTCGGAACGAAGTGCCATAATTTTTCTCCTAAACTGTTAAATCTAAAATTTATATCTTGATCTTCTTTTTAACTACGTCAATAATTCTTACGATTGCAGGAGAGAGTATAAGGTTTACGAGGAACTCTCCTACGAAGTTAAGTCCTGCAAGGCCAATAAATACAAGGCTTACTGCACTCTCATACTGTCCAAACGCATCAGGAAACATTGCGGGAAGTCCTTCCATTGTCTCGAAGAAGAAAAGAAGCATTCCAACAACGAATATTCCCGTGTTAACTATAGGCGCGGTAATGGATGCAAGCACGGTCTTGAGGTAAACGTATTTCTCACCGAAAAGCTTTCCAAGTCCGCGATATACAAGCCCCGATACAAAGCCTGCCATAATTGCTTTGAGCAAGCAGATGATTATAAACCATGCGGGGTTTGCGGAAAACAGAAGATAAGAGAAAGAATCAATTCCCGCGATTCCCATTATCATAGTGATAACGCCGAATACACCGCCAAGCAACGCGCCTTCCTTAGCACCCAGCATACACGCGCCGATAACTATCGGTACGAGAACAAAGGACATAGGCAAGGGGCCGATCTTTATGACCGATCCAAGCAACTGAAGAACTATTACGAGTGCCACGAGCATTGCGAGCTCGACCATCTTTATTATTCTATTATTCTTTTTAGATTTCATTATCCTTACTCCTTCTGTATAGCGATATAAATCTTTCTTGGGAAGCCCCTCGGGGCTTCCCAATGAAAATAATTACTTCTTGAGCCAAGACATCATCTGACGAAGCTCAGCGCCCGTCGCCTCAAGCTTGTGCTCCGACTCCTTGCGGCGAGTTGCGAGGAACTTAGCCTTGCGTCCTGCCGAGAACTCCTGCATAAACTCGGATGCGAAGGTACCGTCCTGGATCTCTGCGAGAACCTTCTTCATTTCCTTTCTTGTCTCCTCAGTGATAAGTCTCTTACCCGTTCTGTAGTCACCGTACTCTGCGGTGTTCGAGATAGAGTATCTCATCATTGCAAAGCCACCGTTGTTGATAAGGTCAACGATAAGCTTCATCTCATGGATACACTCAAAGTATGCCATCTCAGGCTCGTATCCTGCCTCAACGAGAGTATCAAAGCCTGCCTTCATAAGCTCGGTCACACCACCGCAAAGAACTGCCTGCTCGCCGAAGAGGTCGGTCTCGGTCTCTTCTCTGAAGGACGTCTCAAGAATACCTGCGCGACCAGCACCGATTCCGCAAGCGTATGCGAGTGCGTACTCCTTAGCCTTGCCTGTGTAGTCCTGATGGATAGCGATAAGGCTGGGAACTCCCTTGCCCTCCTGATACTGACTTCTTACAGTATGTCCGGGTCCCTTGGGAGCAACCATGATAACGTCTATGTTCTTGGCGGGAGCGATGAAGTTGAAGTGGATGTTAAATCCGTGAGCAAACATAAGTACGTCGCCGTCCTTCATATAAGGCGCAACCTGCTTATTGTAGATATCAGCCGCAAGCTCATCGGGAACGAGCATCATAACGATATCAGCCGCCTTTGCCGCGTCCTCAACCTCCATAACCTTGAAGTTAGGGTGTGTTGCCGCAAAGTCTGCAGCCTTCTGCCAGTGTCCGCTACCCTGACGAAGTCCTACAACTACGTTTACTCCGCTCTCTGCGAGGTTCATCGAATGTGCGTGTCCCTGGCTACCAAAGCCGATAACGGCAACTGTCTTGCCATCGAGCATTGAAAGATTACAATCGGTATCATAATACTTGGTTATCATTTTTATATTCTCCTTAAAATTAAATTTTTTAAATAGATCAAATATCGTAAGAGACCTTACCGCGCTCAAGTGCTGTAGCACCCGTGCGGCACATCTCAAGCATCTCGTAGGGCTTTACTGCATCAAGGAAATCGTCGATCTTGTCGGGGTTACCCGTAAGCTCTGCAACGAAGCAGCCGCTTGATATGTCGACTATCTTTGCGCCGTAATCCTCGATTATGCTCTTGAGCTTCTCGGAGTCGGTGTTCTCGGTCGAGAACTTTACAAGGAGCAGCTCACGAAGCAGGCTGACGAAGGGCTCAATGGGGAAAACAAGTCTTGCCTCGGTAAGCTTTGCCGTCTGCTTCATTATCTGGCTGAAGGTTCTCGCGTCACCCGTAGTGGTTACTGTAATACGCGATATCTTCGGGTCATCGGTCGATGAAACCGTAAGAGAGTCAATATTAAATCCTCTCTGCACGAAAAGAGAAGAAATTCTTGCAAGAACACCCGCGTTGTTGTCAACGAGGACTACCATACACTGTTTTTTCATACTCTTCCCTCCTTCTTATTTGAAGACCGTATCGTGAACCGTGCCGCCCGAGGGGATCATCGGGAGCACCTTTTCCTCACGGTCGATAGGACATTCTATCCAGACGGGCCCCTCGCACTTAAGAGCCTTATCCATAGCCTCGCGGAACTCCTCGGGAGTGTTGCATCTGAATGCCGTACCGCCAAATGCTTCGGCTACCTTTACGTAGTCGGTCACCCTCTCGGGCTCACTTGAGGAAAACCTTCTGTCGTAGAAAGCGCCCTGCCACTGTCTTACCATACCGAGAACCTGATTGTTAAGAATTACCGAGATAACGGGGATCTTGTAGCTTACCGCCGTGCAGACCTCGTTCATATTCATATGGAAGGAGCCGTCCGAGGTAAAGTGAATTACGGGAACGTCGGGACACGCTACCTTAGCACCGATCGCCGCGCCGTAGCCGTAGCCCATTGTGCCAAGACCGCCGCTTGTGAGGAAGTTGCGGGGCTTTACGTGACGAAGATACTGCGCCGCCCACATCTGATGCTGACCGACGTCGGTGACGAATATCGCATCCTCACCCGCCTTCTCACAGGCAATTCCGATAACGTCGTGGGGCTTGAGCATTCCCTCTACACTTTCGGGGTGATAATCGTCCCTCTTCCACTTCTCTATCTTCTCGTGCCAATGCTCGTGCACTGCGGGCTTTACGTGCTTCAGAAGCTCGGTAAGAACAACTTTGACGTCACCTACGATGCTGTAATCAGCCACGATTATCTTATTTATCTCACCGGGGTCGATATCTATATGAACTATCTTCGAGTTATGACCAAACTTGTTGGCATTAAGCGCAACTCTGTCGCTGAAGCGCGTTCCGATGGCGATCATAAGGTCGCTTCTGTTTGCCGCACTGTTTGCCGAGTAGTTTCCGTGCATTCCCATAAGTCCGAGGTTGTTTCTCTCGCCGTAGCCAAGAACACCTGCCGCCATAAGCGTGTATGCCGCGGGAATGTCTGCCTTCTCGATAAGCGCGCGAAGCTCGTCGCCAGCCTCAGAGATCTTTACACCGCCACCAAAATAAATAAAGGGTCTCTCGGCGCGGTTGATAAGCTCTGCTATCTCCCCGACGTCGCCGACTATGTCGGCACGTCTTTCTATTTTCTTTGCCACCTGGGGCTCATAGCTTGTCTTGTTTGCAGTTACGTCCTTGGGAATATCAACAAGCACGGGTCCGGGACGTCCGCTCGCCGCTATCTCAAATGCCTGACGGAGAGTATCTGCAAGCTCCTCGACCTTTCGAACGACGAAATTGTGCTTGGTTATAGGCATCGTGATTCCCGCAATATATACCTCTTGGAAGCTATCGCATCCGATAAGAGGGGTTGCCACGTTACCCGTTATCGCTACCATAGGAACACTGTCCATATAAGCCGTTGCGATTCCCGTTACGAGATTTGTAGCACCGGGACCGCTTGTGGCAATAACGACACCCGTTTTGCCTGTAGCTCTTGCATATCCGTCAGCCGCGTGAGCAGCTCCCTGCTCGTGCGCCGTCATAATATGCGTTACTTTATCACTGTACTTGTAAAGCGCATCGTAGATATTGAGCACCGCGCCTCCGGGGTAGCCAAAGACGGTGTCAACACCCTGCTCGAGCAGAACGTTTACAAGTATTTCCGAACCGTTTAATATCATTTCTTCCTCCTGTTTTCCGAAAATATCGGAGCATAAATTCAAAATAAGCAAAAAAGACCTTTATCTCAATTAAGAGACAAAGGTCATATAGAACTCTGCGGTACCACTCTTTTTGCTGAAAAATCAGCCACCTCATCCTTCACCCATCAGTGAAGCTGTCAAAGATAACGGTGACATTCCGTCTGCGCCTACGCAACAGCTGTCTTCGGGCAGAAGCTCGGGGAGGAGTTTCACTCGGGCACAATCCTGACTCGCATCACCCGTCAGGTTTCTGAAAAAGCACGTCAAGCTACTGATTCCCTTTATCGCTTTTAATTGATTAAAAGTATTTTACCACTAAATACGTCCTTTGTCAATATAATATAAATATATTTTTGTATTTATGTGCAAATTGACGAATTTTGGCGACTTTATAAGGCTTTTTTACATATTATATATAATAATATGTAGCATTACAGCTCTGCTATGACCTCGACCTCAACGAGCACGCCCTTGGGGAGTGCTTTAGCCGCTACACAGGAGCGCGCAGGCTTTGAAACGAAGTACTTTGCATAGACTCCGTTGAACGCCGCAAAGTCCGCCATATCCGCAAGGAAGCAGGTAGTCTTTACCACTTTTTCCATCGAAGCTCCCGCCGCCTCAAGCACTGCCGAGAGATTCTTGCATACCTGCTCGGTCTGCTCCTCGATAGTCTTTGCCTCGACCTCGGCAGTCGCGGGATTGATCGCTATCTGACCCGACGTAAAAACAAGATTGCCACACTTCACAGCCTGCGAGTAAGGTCCTATCGCCTCGGGTGCGTTCTTTGTATATACCTTTTCCATAATTTTTCTCCTTTAATATGAAACTATCTTAAATCCCTCTGCCTCAAGTGCAAGAGCTATGTCCTTTATATGCTCGTAATTCTTGGTCTCAAGCACAAGACGAAGGAAGCAACCGTTTATGTCCTTGGTCTCGCTCGCTCTCTCGTGATGTACCGAAATAACGTTTGCACCAAGCTTTGCGATGATCGTAGAAACCCTTTGAAGCTGTCCGGGCTTATCCATAAGCTCAATGCAAAGGTTGCACGTTCTGCCCGATGTAAGAAGTCCTCGCTCGATAACGCGCGAGAGAATGGTAACGTCAATATTACCGCCCGACACAACGCAGACTACCTTTTTATCCTTTATGGGAAGCTTGTCAAACATAACTGCGGCAACAGACACCGCGCCCGCGCCCTCGGCGATCATCTTGTGTTGCTCGATAAGTGTGAGAATTGCCGTAGAGATCTCGTCCTCGCTGACGGTGACTATCTCGTCGACGTATTTTGAGCAGAGGGCGAAGGTGTTCTCTCCCGGCTGCTTTACGGCAATTCCGTCGGCGATGGTCGACACCGAGGAAAGTCTTTCTATTTTTTTGTCCATTATCGAGTTATACATACTCGGAGCTCCCTTTGCCTGAACGCCGTAGACCTTGACGTGAGGCGCGAGGTGCTTTACAACAAAGGCGATGCCCGAGATCAGTCCACCGCCACCGACAGGAACGACGACCGCATCAACGTCCTTTAGCTCGTTAAGTATCTCAAGTCCTATAGTTCCCTGACCGGCTATGACGTTATCATCGTCAAAGGGGTGAACAAATGTATATCCTATCTCGTCGCGAAGCTTGAGAGCGTGGTTATACGCATCATCATAAACGCCGGGAACCATAACGACCTCAGCACCATAGCTCTTTGTCGCCTCGACCTTAGAGATAGGCGCGCCATCAGGAAGACAAATGACTGCCTTTATTCCGTATTTTTGAGATGCGAGTGCTACTCCCTGCGCGTGATTTCCCGCAGAGCATGCTATAACTCCCCTTGCCTTCTCCTCGTCGGTGAGCTGAGATATCATATATCCCGCGCCCCTGACCTTAAAGGAGCCCGTGACCTGAAGATTTTCGGTCTTGAGGTAAACCTCGCATTCGGGGTTTATCTTGGGGGACGGAATAAGTGCTGTCTCGCGTATTACGTCCTTTAGCGCATATGACGCCTGATATACCTTATCAAGTGTAAGCATAACTAATTTCCTTTCAAATAAAGCCTTATATAAACAAAAAATCTCCGTCTCATAATAGAGACGAAGACGAAAAATTCTCCGCGGTACCACTCCGTTTGTCAAACTGACCACTCACTGCGCACTATCATACGCTCTCCCTTAACGCGGGATGACGCGCCGCTCTACTTCCCATCGGTTTCGACGGCGACTCTGGGATGATTTAGTAGCGGAGCACCTTACCGTCTCACAGCAACCGACGGCTCTCTGAAAAAGCCTTCTCCGTACCGCTTCCCATCAACGCTTTACTTGATTTTACTATCTTTTTTTCTATTTGTCAATAGTTTTCACAAAAAAAGTAACAAAGGGCGGCCCATAGAGCCGCCCTGAATAATTTTTTATCTTCTCTTATTTACGAATGCTACGCAAGTGCCGAGCATTGCAACAAGTGCAGCTGCTACTGCTGCTACAGATGCGCCACATCCGCCCTCTGCTACGGGAGCATCGGGTGTAGTTGTATCTGCGGGAGCACTCTCTGTGGGAGTTGTCTCTGCAGGCTCGGTCTCTGTGGGCTCGGTCTCTGCGGGCTCAGTCTCTGCAGGCTCTGTCTCGGGAGGAGTTGTCTGAAGTCCGTTGAATCCTGCTCTGAATCCACAAACACCGCCAAGAGGATCCTCATTGAGTCCAAACAACACGAAGCCCTCGTCAAGATATGCTCTGCCAAGAACAAACACCTTATCAAGATTGTCGCCAATATCGTCAAGTGCTATCTTAGCCTCATATACGTAAGTTGTGCCGTCGTTAGAAGCCTTTGCCTCTGCAAAATCCCAAACAGCATTTCCCTCATCAGCCGAACCGTCGGCAGTTATGTTTGCCATAGGATAAGAAGCCGTATCCTGTCTCTTAGTGATCTGGAACTGCGCTATGGGAGCCGCACCGGTTGTCTTAATCGAAGTGGCAATGTAGAGGAAATCATTATCTCTTGCAAGGCTCCAGCTTACACTGCGAAGTCCCTTTGCATAAGCGGCATCGGCAGCGCGCATCATATTGTTCTCATCAATAAATGCCCAACCGTCAGCACTCTCTGTAAGGTCTGATGAATATGTATGAGTGTACTCACTCTCGCCTATAACGCCGTCGACAACGGGAGCGGTGGAAACCTTTTCCGTGAAGTCGATCTGAGGCCACATTGTGTTGTCCTTCTCTACTTCCTTGACAACGTAGTCCTCGTCACCCTCTCCGTCTATAAGATAGAGAACGTGGGGGAAACGGCTGATGTACGAGTGGTGCTTGGCGCGAAGGTCTGCACCGTCCCCTCTGAAGCCAAACCAGATGGTTCCAAGCTCGCCTGCCTCATTTCTCATGCTGATAACAACACGGAGGAAGATCTTCTCAAGAAGATCGTCTGCCTCGGTTTCAAGCATCATACGGCTGACAGCTATCTCATAAGTAGCAACCTGAGTTTCCTCGTTATAGGAGAGTCCCTTTGCTCCAATAAAGTCATAGGTCTCACCTGTACGGTCAACTATATCACCGGCTGCGTAGGGGTTACCCGGATCCTCAGCAGTCTTTGAAAGCTCTTCAAGATTGATAGTCATATTCGTGTCATCGGGAATATCGTTGAATCTCGTCGCAAACATAAGCGAAGAGTCGATATTCTCATGAACGCCGAGCGAAAAGGAAACTGCATCGTGGTGAACGAATGAAGGGTCCTTTACCTCAACTGCAAAATATAGAAAATCGAAATCCTGTGCTGCGTAGATATTAACAAACTCTACGTCGCAAATATCGATAACGAAGAATCTGTCATCGATAGCATCGTCCTCGGGTCTCATATTGAGGATCTCAAGAGTATACTCTCCGTCCTCTACTACACCGTCGATCGTAGGAGCACTTTCTACCTCAGGACCTGCATAAAAGTGTTTCTGTCCGAAATCACCGAGAGCAGTCGCATCATCGGGAACGTCTGCGGCAAATGCCGACACCGACGCAACACCGAGGAGCATCATAGCACAAAGCACGATTGAAATTATCTTTTTCATTTTGCTTACCTCTTTTTCAAAAAAATTAACTAACCTTTGGGCTTGTTATATTCGTATTTTATCATATTTTACCAAACAAAGCAATAGATTTAAGCCCGAAAATTTTTCTTTATACATTTTGTGTACAAATTTATACAAAAAAGGGCGGCTCGATAAGCCGCCCTAAATCGTTTTTTTATCTTCTCTTATTTACGAACGCTACGCAAGTGCCGAGCATTGCAACAAGTGCAACTGCTACTGCTGCTACAGATGCGCCACATCCACCCTCTGCTACGGGCTCAGTCTCTGCGGGCTCAGTCTCTACAGGAGTTGTCTCTGCAGGCTCAGTCTCTGCAGGCTCAGTCTCAGCGGGCTCTGTCTCTGCGGGCTCAGTCTCTGCAGGCTCAGTCTCTGCGGGCTCTGTCTCAACAGCACCGTCTGCTGCAAACTCAAGAAGGTGCATATATACACCGTAATTAAAGTCATTAGAGTTAGAATTAAGACCTGCCGAAATGTTGAAAAGCTCTTCATTCTTAAATCCGTAAACGTCCGTTCCGTCAGACGATGCAGCACCAAGAGCGATGAACATCTTATCGCCTGTCAAGCCCCAATCCTCACGGTCAAGAGCGATCTCGTAAGTATAAACGCCGTCTACAAAGTTCTGGCAGAACTCATAGTACTTATCTGCAAGACCGTGAGTGTAGCCGCTGGGGTTCTTCGAATCGATAGGATTCCACATATTCGAAGAGGAAATGCTATCAACGATCTTCCAGTGCTCTACGTTATCACGGTTCATTTTTGTCATGTAGATTCTCCATGCGTTGTCGAGATCGGTAACATCTCCGCTAATGTAGAGCCAAAGAGCATTTACGTAATTTACGTGCTCACTTGCATCGTTGACAACGCCGGCAACGTAAAGAAACTCTTCATCATACGAGAAGTGGTAGGTTGTAGCGGTAATATTGTCTGTGCCGTAAATGGTTGTCTCTTTTGAAACGCTCTCAGAGTAAGCATACTCACCATCATCGATAACACCGTCAAGGATAGGCAGTGTATTTTCAGTAAGTGTAATTACGTGCTGACCGTAATCCTTAAGCTCTGCTAAAGTATAGTCCTCAGCAAAAGCGGAAAGAGTCATTACGCTCAGAAGCATAAGAGCGCAAAGCATCATAGAAATAATTTTTTTCATTTTCGTTACCTCTTTTTGTTATTTTGAATAATAAAATTATCCATATTCATATTTTACCACAATAAAGTGTACAAATCAAGGCTTTATTGCCCTTCAAACTAAACAATTTTTTTGTTTTATTTTTGTGTATATTACCTAATATAAAGCAAAAAGGGCGGCTCGGTGAGCCGCCCAAATTCATTTTTATCTTCTCTTATTTACAAATACTGTGCAAGTGCCAAGCATTGCAACAAGTGCAACAGCCACTGCCGCTACAGATGCACCGCATCCGCCCTCCTCTGCGGGAGCATCGGGTGTAGCTGTATCTGCGGGAGCACTCTCTGTGGGAGTTGTGTCTGCAGGGGTTGTGTCTGCGGGAGTTGTGTCTGCAGGGGTGGTATCTGCGGGAGTTGTATCTGCAGGCTCTGTCTCGGGAGCATCACCAAGAACCAAGGTGTGAGGCAAACGGTTACGGTCAGGACCTGTTCCGTAGATCTTGCCCTCTTCCTCAGCAGTCTCACCACTGGTTGCTATTCCCTCAAATCCCTTGGGAACTCTACAACCGATCCACATCTCCGGCCATGCGTCAGGAGCGTTTTCAATGTCGCGGTCGTCGCTCAGGCACATAAGAAGGAAGAATTCCTTTACATCATCAACGTCATCAGCGCCGATATAGTCGGAAAGAAGGGTTCTTCTGATGATAAGCTCATAGGTGATCGTGTCGCCATCCTGTTCGGTGCAGAATGCCTCTGCCTCGGAGGTGTTAGGAGTTCCACCGTATACGTACTCTACAGCAATTCCGTTGTTGTGCGCATTGTGGTAATCGTATATGACCCAGAACTTTATTTTCTCGCCGTCAAGAGTCTCGGACTCTGTTACCTCGGCACCGATATAAATGTAATCGTCATCATAGCTGAAATAAAGGCTGAAATTCTCAACGTCAAGCGCAAAGGGGTCAATACAGTAGAATCTGTCATCTGCATCGTCATTGTAAGGATCCATATCCTTTACCTCAAGGGTGTACTCACCCTCCTCAATGATACCGTCGGCAAGGGGGGCATTCTCAGTCTTTCCCTCAACAACCCACTTCTGCTGGCCAAATTCTTCAAATTCATTGAGCTTGTAAGTATTAGCATATACTCCAAGCATCATCATGCTCATAAGCATTACTGCACAAAGCACAATAGAAATAATTTTTTTCATTTTTATTACCTCTCTTATTTTTTAATAAAAATATCGCCTCTATAATTATATCACGAGATTACGTCAATTTCAAGAAAATCTCTCTCGTCAAACTATACAATGTTTTTTGTCTAATAAGCACAAAAAAGCAAGACAGCGTGCTGTCTTGCTTTTTGTTTTTAATTATCTCTTTTTCGAAACAACGGTAACACAGAGTCCAAGTGCCGAAACAAGTGCTACTGCAACTGCCGCTACAGATGCGCCGCATCCGCTCTCTGCTACGGGAGCATCAGGAGTAGTTGTATCTACGGGAGCACTCTCTGTGGGAGTTGTCTGCGCAGGTGTTGTATCTGCAGGAGTTGTCTCTGCGGGAGTTGTATCTGCAGGCTCGGTCTCTAGAGCATCACCAAGGATCATTACGTGGGGGAAACGGTTGTGGCTGGGGCCACGTCCCCAAAGCTTACCCTCTGCCTCTGCGGCTTCTCTTGCGCTTGCAATTCCCTCAAATCCGCTGGGGGTCTTGCATGCAAACCACACCTCAGGCCAAAGCTCAGGGAAATTCTCCTGGTCGCGGTCATCACTCATACAAACGAGAAGGAAAAATTCCTTTACGTCATCAACGTCATCAGCACCGATATAGTCGGAAAGAAGCGTTCTTCTGATGACCATCTCGTATGTAACAACGTCTCCATCCTTTTCTGTGCAGAATGCCTCTGCCTCGGATGTATTGGGTACGCCGCCGTATGCATAGCTTATCTCAATGCCCTCATACGTGTCGAAGGAGTTACTGTAAATACGGAAACAAATAGCCTCACCGTCAAGCGTCTCGGACTCTGTTACCTCAGCACCGAGATAAATATAATCATCATCATAGCTGAAATAAAGGCTGAAGTTCTCAATGTCAAGTGCCTGCGGATCAATACAGAAGAATTTATCATCAGCATCGTCATTGTAAGGATCCATATCCTTTACCTCAAGGGTATATTCACCCTCCTCAATGATACCGTCGGCAATGGGGGCATTCTCAGTCTTTCCCTCGATTACCCAAGACAGCTGACCAAAATCCTCAAGATCAGAAAACGAATAACCCTCTGCAAATACTCCGAGAGCCATTACGCTCAAAAGCATTACCGCAGAAAGCGCAACTGCAATAATTTTTTTCATTTTTATTACCTCTCTTATTTTTTGATAAATATTTTATCTGATACATTATTTTAACACAAAAAGGAGCTCAAATCAAGACTTTTTGACACCTCAAACTAACCAATCTTTCGATTTTGTTTTTGGGTACATTTCCCAAAACTTTTGCTTTTTGAAAAAAATAAAAAGGGCGACTCAATGAGTCGCCCTGAATTATTTTTATCTTCTCTTATTTACGAATACCGTGCAAGTGCCAAGTACTGCAACAAGTGCTACTGCAACTGCCGCTATAGATGCGCCGCATCCGTTCTCTGCTACGGGAGCATCGGGGGTAGTTGTATCTGCGGGCTCGGTCTCTGCGGGGGTTGTCTCCGCGGGAGTTGTCTCTGCGGGAGTTGTCTCTGCAAGCTCGGTCTCTGCAGGAGCATCACCAAGGATCATTACGTGGGGGAAACGGGTCTTTGCTCTTCCATAGATCTTACCCTCAGCCGCCGCAGCCTCCTGACTGCTTGCAAGTCCCTCATAGTCGCCGGAAACAGCACATCCGAACCACATCTCGGGCCAAAGATCGGGGAAATTCTCAGGATCGCGGTCGTCACCCATAACGATAAGAAGTGCAAACTCCTTGATATCGTCAACGTCCTCATAGCCCATATAGTCGACGAGCATCGTTCTTCTGATAACGATCTCATAGGTTATTTCGTCTCCATCCTGCTCGGTAGCAAATGCTTCTGCCTCCGATGTGTTGGGAGCACCGCCAAACTGATAGCTGATAGATATTCCGTCGTGCATATCCTTGGGGTTGCAGCTGAAGTAGAAGCTGATTCCCTCACCATTAAGCGTTTCGGGCTCTTTTACTCGTGCACCAACATACAAATACTCGTCATCGTAGGAAAGGTAGAGGTTGAAGTTCTCAACGTCAAGAGCCTGAGGGTCGATACAGAAGAATCTGTCATCAGAGTCGTCATTGAAAGGATCCATACCCTCAACTACAAGAGTATACTCGCCATCCTCGATAATACCGTCGGCAATGGGAGCATCCTCGGCCTTACCCTCGATAACCCAGTGCTGCTGACCGAAATCACGGAGCTCCATTATGGAGTAATCCTCAGCAAAGGTAGCAAGAGCCATTACGCTCAGAAGCATAATAGCGCAAAGCATCATAGAAATAATTTTTTTCATTTTTTTACCTCTTTTCTATTTTTGATAAATAATTTTATCTGATATATTATTTTAACATAAATAAGAAAACAAATCAAGGCTTTTTAGCCCTTCAAACTAACCAATCTTTTTGTTTTGTTTTTGGGTATTATACCGAAAATTTTTCGACTAAAACACACAAAAAGGGCGACTCATTGAGTCGCCCTGAATTATTTTTATCTTCTCTTATTTACGAATACTGTGCAAGTGCCAAGTACCGCAACGAGAGCGATAGCCACTGCTGCAACCGATGCGCCGCATCCGCTCTCTTCAGCGGGAGCGTCGGGTGCGGTTGTGTCTGCAGGAGCACTCTCTGTGGGAGTTGTCTCTGCGGGCTCGGTATCTGCGGGCTCAGTCTCTGCAGGCTCGGTCTCTGCGGGCTCTGTTGCGGGAGCATCAGAAACGTCACCGAGAACCATTACGTGAGGCATACGGTGTCCCATAAAGCCCCAAAGCTTACCCTCAGACTCTGCTGCCTCTGCGCTGCTTGCAAGTCCCTCAAAGCCGCCGGGAACAGCACAGCCGAACCACATCTCAGGCCAAAGCTCAGGATGGTTAACCTCATCACGGTCATCACCCATTACGATCTGAAGAGCGAACTCCTTGATGTCGTCGTTGCTCTCATAGCCAAGATAATCGGTCATAGCCGTTCTCTTGATAACGATCTCGTAGGAGATTCCACCGTCGATAAGCTCTGTAGCAAATGCCTCGGCATTGTCACTCTCAGGAGCACCGCCGTGAGTAAACTTTATGTTTATTCTCTTCTCGAAGTTGTACTGATCAAGACCGAAACGGAAGGTGATGTTCTCACCAGCGAGTATCTCGTCCTCAATAACCTCGGCGCCTATGTAGATGTAATCGTCATCATAGCTGAGGTAGAGGTTGAAGTTCTCAACGTCAAGTCCCTGAGGGTCGATGCAGAAGAATCTGTCATCAGCATCATCGTTAGCGGGCACCATATCCTTTACAACAAGAGTGTACTCGCCGTCCTCAACGATACCGTCGGCAATGGGAGCATCCTCGGCCTTGCCTGCGATGACCCAGTGTGCCTGACCAAACGCCTCAAGATCCATTATTGAATATTCCTTAGCGGGCTCGTCAGCCGCATCTGCCAAGGGTGTGACCTTGATCGCCATAGACTCAGCGTCATATCCGAAGAGGAGGAAGCTTCCCCACTCACCGTCGTCAGAATATACGCGGCTCATAAAGTGAATAGTATCAGCAGAAAGTCCAAGCTCGGAGCGCGCGATTCTTCCCTCGTAAACGTATGTATCGCCGTTATTTGTAGCAGTTGCATCGTTTGTACCGAATCCGAATATTGCATTTGCTTCCTTTACAGTTGTACCGTCAGCTTTGATTATATTTCTGAAGGCATAGCTGTCGTTGGGGTGTCCTACCTTATTACGCATGATCATAAATTCTGCCTGAGGAACAGCACCGTCTACCTTGTTAACCTCCATTGCGACGTAAAAATAGTCGTCGTCAATAGCAAGTGCCCACTTTGCACTGCGGTAGCCTGCAGTATAGGGCGTGTCAACACCAATAAGAATGCCATCAGCATCAAAGGATTCCCAGAGAATATCCCCTGTGAGCTCTCCGCCGTGGTTGTAGGTATACTCGCCATCGCTTATAACACCGTCGAGAACGGGTGCAACGGAGACGTTTGTAGTAAGGTCGATAGTCGAATTGTCAACTGCCTCGTCCTCTGCAAACGCGGTAACTGCCGTTACACTAAGGAGCATAAATACGCAAAGCATAATGGAAATGATTTTTTTCATTTTAATTACCTCTCTTTGTTTATTTTGAATAAAAATATCCTTGCAATTATATTTTACCACATCAAAATTGATAAGTCAAGCATAAGAAGACCGTCAAAGCAATTAAAAATATCACTTTTTTGAAAATGACACACATCCGCATACAAAAGTCTTCATTTATTATATATATACGCGCCCGGACGCCACCCTATTGATCTTTATCAGCATATATCATCCATCCCACGCAAATTTTGTGATACATTCGCCATATTCCCTCTCGCGCGACACAAAGCGCACAAAAAGGGCGGCTCAAAGAGCCGCCCTTAAGGTATTTATTCAGTTAGTTCCGAATTAGTCTCTCTTCTTGCCTGCGAATACTACGCAAGTTCCAAGAGTAGCTACGAGAGCAACTGCGAGAGCTGCGATCGAAGATCCGCAACCCTTCTCCTCCTCAACAACGGGAGTTGTCTCAACAGGAGTTGTCTCTGTGGGAGTTGTCTCAACAGGCTTTGTCTCAACAGGAGTTGTTACAACAGGCTCTGTCTCAGCAGGCTCTGTCTCAACAGGAGTTGTCTCTGCCTCGGGATCAGCCGCCTCACAAAGTGTGCATACGCCGTCAACGTAGTTGTGTGCATCGGGGTTAGGCTCAGTAGCTCTGTTGTATACGTAACTACAAATGGTACATGTCTTTGCAATTCTGCCGCCCGCAACGCAAGTAGCCTCTACGAGAGTTCTCTCTCTTCCGAAGGTATGATTTTCTTCTATCGTCGCACCGCAAATATCACAACTTCCACGGTGTATAATAGCTGTTATGTCATCCCAAGTCTCTGTCTTACATGTGTGAGGATCAAAGAGATCAATTGTGTGGTAGCCCTCGCCATAGGTTGCGTACATAGATGCTGCAGGCTTAGATGCCCAACCGTCGTTAGGATCAGACTGCTGCGAGAAGGAGTAACCTCTAAGACCTACAGTGCTGAAGCTATCAATACCTGCATACGCTGCAAGAGCGCTACGGCTGATGATGAACTCAACAGTATTAACGTTTCTCGAACTGTCATCCCACCAAGAACCTACGGAAGAAACAACATAGTCAGAAACCTCTACCTCGGTAGGTGTTCCGTTAGCTGCATAGGTAATAACCTTTACAGACTGAATGTCATATCCGGTATTTGCGCCGTTGGCAGTAACTCTATCAAAGGAGAATTCGATAGAAACCTTGCCGTCAGCATTTGCATTAGGACTAAGGTCGATACGTGCAGTCGTGTTGTATCCAGATCTCTCCTTGTATGCTACGTAGAGGTAATGTGCATCATAGTCAAGCCACCACTGAGCGTGATGATTTACAGTATCAGAATGAGGTGTAATGACGTAGAACTCGCCGGGCACCTCGGTATTTCTGTCGTAGGATCCGGATGTCCAACCATACTCGTTTTCCGAGATAAGACCATCAGCAGGAACAGCATCAGGAATATCTACAGGAGGCTCGGGCTCGGGCTCAACTGCACTGAACTTGATCATGTGCGGGTAAACGTAGTAATCTGTGCCAAAGTTTGTGATCTTCTGGAGGTGTGTATAAACGCCTGCAAGCTCGGCATTAGCGAAGCCGTAGAAGTCAGATCCTGCAGCGGAGTTAACAGCGGCAGTGAAGAATACTCTATCACCTGTAAGTCCCCAATCCTCACGATTGAGAGCTATCTCGTAAACGTACTCGCTACCGACGTTGCTCTGTCTGAACTTATAACCCTTGTCAGTACTATTAAAGAGGTTGCTACCCCAAACTCCGTCAACGATCTCCCAATGCTCGATTGCAGAGCCTTGTGCCTTTGTCAAGAAGATACGCCATGCGTCATCTATATCTGTAGGATCTCCGCCAACGGTAATGAAGAGACCTGTTTGCCATTCTTTGTGCTCAGCACCGTCTTTAACGTAAGCAGCAATGTAGAGATTTTCTTCATCATAAGAGAAGTAGTAGGTTGTAGCCTGTATATCGTCAGAACCCCAAATTGTTGTTGAAGTAGCAACGCCTTCACTGTACTTGTACTCGTCGCTATCGATAGTACCGTCAACTGTGGGAGTATTCTTCTCGGTAAGATCGATCACGTGCTGACCGTACTGTGTGAGGTCAATGGGCTCACCTGCGGGAGCCTCGGTATCGGAGCCGGACTCCTCACCGAGAACCATTACGTGAGAGTATACAGGGTACTTTGTTGCTGTTTCAACAACACCGGCAAGCTCACTTGCCTCAAAGCCGTAGAAAATTCCACGCTCTGTCTTTGCAAAAAGATAGTACTGGAAGCTGAAGAAGAACTTATCAAAGCTTTCACCTGCAAGAGTCTCAAGCTTAGCTCTATCGAGAGCTATCTCATAGCAAAGCTTTCCGTTTGCCTCAGAGCCTACTGCACTTGCAACGTACTCGTCTGCGCGAGCACCATTGAGCCATACCTCGGTATTGCCCTTAAGTGCTCCAATGCCGTATTTAGGCATATAAATATCAAGGTTGTTAGTCTTCATGCTATTGCCAACCGCAACGTCAAAATAGCAGAAATCGTTTCCTACAGGCTCAGCATCGGAAATGATAGCTGTGAGATAAATATAATTAGCATCATATGCTGCGTAGAGATCAACGCCTGTTACACTATCAGCACCGTATTCATTTACAAGGAAGCCACTGCCTGCTGCAACGTTATCCGTAATGGTAGTAGAAGCAGACCATCCGTACTCACCGTCAGCTACGCTACCGTCAACTGTGGGAGTGGAAGCTGTGCCAAGGTAGTTAGTTATCTGACCGTACTCACCAAGATCGTAGGGATCATATGTAGGAGCAGGCTCGGTCTCAGTATCGGACTCTGTATCAGATTCGGGTTCGTTAACAACGATAACGTCGTTATAGTTAATGCAACCATCACCGGAAGTGTAAACTCTAGCCTTTACGTACACGGTTGTCAAATCGGTACCAAGGTCAGCAAGTGCTACCTTACCCTCGTATACGTATGTATTAATACCACCCTCTGCTGTAGTTGTTGCAGCTGCCTCTTCATACTCCCAAGTGGTGTCTGCACCCTTGGAGGTACTACCATTGGGATTGATCTGGTTCATTTTTGCTCCTGAATAGGCAAGTGCCGACTCATCAGCAGAAATGCCAAATCGAGCAAGCATGGATGTGCCTGTTGTCTCAAGAACTGCAGCGACGTAAAGATAATCGCCGTAAACAGAGTAATGGTAGCTTATCTTTCTAGCACCATACGAGTAGGGGGCATCAACAGCACATATAGTGTCATCAGCAACCCAATCATAGTCAGCAGTATCCTCTGCGATATCAGCTGTGCGAGTTACATCATACTCACCTGCTGTGATAACACCGTCAACAGTAGGAGATACAGGAGCGGGAGCGGGAGCACCGGACTCCTCGGAAAGCTTGAGAGTATGCATACCAGCCTGCTCAAGCCACCAACCGCCGCTTACCTTGTAGGGAATCGTGGAGGTTGTAGGATCATCTCCCCAATAAGCCTCACCGTAAAATCCGCTACCACCTGTGCAAACACCAACTCTAAGTCCGATGGTATCGAAAGCTGTATCGCTTATAGCAGAGCGCTTGATCTTAAGTTCAAGAACTCCGTCATACATAGCTCCGTTTGCTGCTGTAGATGCACCGGATGCTGCAATAACGTCATCCCAAGCGAGATCTGTGCTTACCTGTGTGTCTGTAACACGCTTTGCTGTCTTTGCATGCTCCGCATTGCTACGAGCACTGTAAAGCACATATAAGGTCTCCTTGGAGGTAGGGTCTGCATTAATATCAATGACCATCTGCGGATGATCAAGAGCATCCACAACCTTAAGAGCAACGTAAATGTAATCTGCATCGTATCCAACGAAGATCTGTGCAGAATGACCCTCGCGGAAGTAGTAGTCAGATCCGGGATTATGAGTGTATGCAATCCAACCGTTGCCCTGATCACCCTTCTCCGTAACGTTTGAAAGAACATTCGTTGAATACAAATATTCTCCTGCTGTAATCGTACCGTCTGCCGTAGGAGCAGTTGTTGCTGCCGCGCCGGCATAGTACTCGTCTGCAAAAGTTGCAAGAGGAAGCACACTGAGGAGCATCATAGCAACTAATACAATTGAAATTAGTTTTTTCATAAGTAAAACCTCACTTTTTTATTTGTTGGCATAGTTATGCCTATAGTACGAAGTAATTGTACCATACATTATATAAAAATGCAAGTTATTTCGACTCGAAAATATGCCAAATTTTCCATGTTGTTTTTGTGAGTTTTGCACAATTATATATAATGAAAGAAAAATTCTGCTCATTTTGGGCAAAGATACGCCCGCGCTCCGAGAATTTTTACGCCGCCCAAAACATTAATTTCAAATTTTGATTTGTCGGTGGGTTATGTAAGGAGTAGAACATTATTTTTGATCGTAGGGGAGGGGTCTGCCCTCCCGAAAACGAACAAATAATGATTGCTTTGTTAGACGGAAAAACCTTGAATTATATTGCTATTCGATTGTTTTTCTAAATCGATTGTGGCGGGAGGGCAGACCCCTCCCCTACGGACAATAATAACATTTATCCGCCTATGCAACACACCGATAAATCCCAATTTGTTTGCGAATATCAAGGCAAAAAAGAAAGGCAGGCGGATACCCGCCTGCCCGGTTTTATTCTTCGTCCTCGTCGTAGACGTCGTTCTCCATTTTTCTGCGCTGATATTCCTCCATCGAAATAAGCACCCTTCTCGGCTTGTTGCCGTCGGGCTTTGAGACGTATCCGCGCTCCTCCATCTCGTCGATGATCTTTGCGGCTCTGCCGTATCCAACGCCGAGTCTGCGCTGCATAAGAGAGGTGGATATCTTGCCCTCCTCGATTGCGAGAATGACCGCCTGATCAAACTTGGAGTCTCCTCCGTCGCCCGCGTCAGCCATAGGCTCCATAGCGCCGCCCTGTGCGCCCTTCTTGCCCATTCCAACGCTTGCCGCCTTCTCGTCTATCATATGGATGAACTCTGCATTGAACTTTCCTGCCGCGTTGTTATCGCGTATAAAGGTTACGATCTGCTCGACCTCCGACTCACTGACAAAAGCACCCTGAACACGCATCGGCTTTGACGCTCCAACGGGCGCAAAGAGCATATCTCCGCGTCCTATGAGCTTCTCTGCTCCCGCAATGTCAAGAATGGTTCTCGAGTCGACCTGCGACGCCACGGTACAAGCTATTCTTGAGGGTATATTTGCCTTGAGAAGTCCCGTAATTACGTCAACGGACGGTCTCTGCGTACCGATTATGATGTGGATTCCCGCGGCTCTTGCCTTCTGTGCAAGACGGCAGATAGAGGACTCGACCTCGTCGGGTGCCGTCATCATAAGATCGGCAAGCTCGTCGATGATTATTACCATCTGCGGCATAAATTCTCTCTCGGGATCGTTCTCGGTAACCGCATTATAGCCCGCAATATCACGCACTCCAACGTCCTCGATCATCTCGAATCTGCGCTCCATTTCGGCAACTGCCGACGCAAGTGCGCCCGCCGCCTTTTTAGGATCGCTGACTATCGGTGCGTAGAGGTGCGGAATGTGCTTATACATTGTAAACTCGACCTTTTTGGGGTCAATGAGGATAAGCTTGAGCTCGTCGGGCTTTGCCTTATAGAGCATACTTACGATGATCGTATTGATGCAGACCGACTTACCCATACCCGTAGCACCCGCAATAAGCAGATGGGGCATCTTTGAAACGTCAAAAATTATCGGGTTTCCGCCAACGTCCATACCAAGACAAGCGGTAAGACGGCTCTTTGCCTCAAGGAATTTGGGGCTCTCGATAAGGTCACGCAAATAAACGGTAGCTCTCGTTCTGTTGGGGACCTCTATGCCCACTGCGGGCTTGTTGGGAATAGGCGCTTCTATACGAACACCTGTAGTTGCAAGGTTAAGAGCTATATCGTCAACAAGATTTGCTATCGCTCGAACACGCGTTCCCGCCTCGGGACGAAGCTCGTATCTTGTGATCGTAGGTCCTCTTGAGTAGGAAATATCTCTGATGGAGACCTTGAAGCTCTTGAGCGTTTCCATAAGTATCTGCGCATTCTCCTGAAGCTCCTCGGAGTAGTCCTCCTCGGCGGCGTTCGGGTTCTTTGTAAGCATATCTATGGGCGGGAAGACGTAAGGCGTGACTATCTCAACCTCCTGTGCTCCCTCCTCTGCAGCGACCGCCGCAAACTCATTTATAAGCTCTTCATTCTTCAGGTGACCGAGGTTTATGTGCTCGGGCTCGTTCGTGCCGCGAAGCTCGTCGATCTCGTCGAGCTCCTCATCGGGCATATCGACGTCGTCGGACTCCTCAACGATCGCAGGCTCAGGCTGCTTAACCTCGGGCTTTACAACGCCAAGTCCGTCGAGAACGCTTTGTATTCCCTTGAATTCAGCGGCATCAAACACAGGATCGCCACCGAAGTCCTCGCCCACCTTCTCGTCGGGGGACTCTTCCTCGGCAAGAGAGACCACCTTGCCATCGATGCTTATGTAAACGTCCTCTTGCTTATTTGAGGGCGCGGCATAGACTGAATCGAAGTTTATCGGCTGGAGCACAGGCTCGCTATACTCTTCGTCCTGAGGCTCGTTTTTCTCGATCTTTGTGCTCACCACACTCTCCTCAGGCTCCTTTTTTTGCGCCATAGCCATTCTGTTTTTGTGCTTGCGCGCCTCTGCCTCTGCCTCAGCGGCAAGACGAAGCTGCTCTGCCGCCTCCGCGGCGCGTCTTTCCTTTTTCTCTATGCGCTTCGTTTGTATCATATCGACTATTCTGTCGGGTGTCAGTCCTATCATAAAAATCACCGATACGGCAAGAAGGACCGCAAGGCAGATTATCGACGGGATATCACCAATACCCGCGCTGAAGGCGTATCCTATGATGCCTCCCGCAACTCCGCCGCCCACAAGATTATTGACGGCGTTATTCCACATATCGGCAATAACGAAGCTTTCGTGTCCGTCACTAATGACGGCAACTATCGTCGAAACGAAGAAAACAAAGAGAACGGACGTCACCGTTTGAATTCTCGCGAAGCGACGCGCGCCTATAGCTTCATCTACGTCATTTTCGTTTTTTTCGCACAGCTTTGAGCACTTGATATTAAACAAGCACCATCGAAGACCAATATGAAAAATCATCACAGGCAATAAGAATGCCGCAAAGCCGAATATTCCGCACAGCCAGTCCTGCAACGCACCGCCGACAACACCGACGCCTTCCTCGTAATTAAAGGCTCTTGCGATAATAAAGAACAGTGCGAGGATCACGGCAAGCGTCATTAACGCATATGGAACTATCTTTGCGAAAATTGTAATTTTCGGCATACTTTTTTCGTTTTTTGGTTTATTTACTTTTTCCTCACGCTGAGGCTCTTCTCTTTTCACTTTGTATTTTTTAACACTTTTAGCTTCTTCTTTGTTTTTAGCCATCAGGACCTCCGTGTCATGCCAAAAAGAAGGAAATGATAGTGGTATCTTTTCTTCCGTAATCGGCAATAATATACTATAGAATTAGTATAACATAATTTTTCCGCAATTTCAAGATTTTTTTATATGGGAGAGAGATTTTTTATGAAGGACTCGGGCAAAAAATTATTACTTCTGATTGGCGGCGGCTTCCTTGCGGGCATTGCCAACGGACTTCTCGGGGCGGGCGGTGGGATTGTCGCCGTTTTCGTTCTGACGAAGCTCCTCAAGGACACAGAGGCAGACTCAAGAGACGTTTTTGCGAGCGCGCTATGCGTTATGCTTCCCCTGAGCGTGATATCGACTGTCAGCTACCTTTTGCGCGGAGATATATCACTCGACGGCTTTGGAGTTTACCTTATCCCCGCGATAGCAGGCGGCGTTGTAGGCGGTTTTGTGCTTGGCAAGATAAACGTCACCCTTCTGCGCACGCTTTTTTCGGGAATAATGGTCTATTCGGGAATTTCTCTTATGGTGAAGTAATATGGTACTGCTTTCGGTGATGGCCGCATTTATCATCTCTCTTCTTTCGGGGCTCGGAGTTGGGGGCGGCGGTCTGTTTTTGGTTTATCTGACACTCTTTGAAGGCACTCCTCAGCTTGAGGCACAGGGAGTAAATCTTCTCTTTTTTCTCTTCTCGGCGGGCGCTTCCTTGCCCGTTCACCTACTCCGCAGAAAAATATTCACCTTTGCACTTGGAATTATGATAATAAGCGGTGTCGCGGGCGCGCTTATCGGCTCATATCTCTCGGGGGTTATCGACGAGAGTATACTGCGAAAGATATTTGGTGCTATGCTTACCGTCGCGGGTCTTTTCTCACTGAAAAAATGCGTACGATTCCTAAAAAGACCTCATACAGCGGATAAATAGAGATTTTTTTGTAAAAAATTTTATGAAAACTCTTTACAAATATGATTATATATGGTATAATACCCGTTGCGTATCGATAACTCGGTCTTCGGACAAAGGTCGCAAGTCGACATTTCACCCGCCGATCGCTGAGTTTTTTGATAAATATTTTTTAGAAAGGTGAAAAAAATTATGATGCTTAAGGACGAAAAGCAGGCAATCATTGCTGAGTATGCTACTCACGAAGGTGACACAGGCTCGCCCGAGGTACAGATCGCGATTCTCACACACAGAATCAACACGCTCAACGAGCACCTCAAGGCTAACCACAAGGATCACCACAGCCGCCGCGGTCTTCTTAAGATGGTAGGTCACAGAAGAAACCTTCTTAACTACCTCCAGAAGACAGATATCGAGCGTTACCGTGCGATCATCGCAAGACTCGGCATCAGAAAGTAATTTCTGATACAAAACGATGGAGTGAAGAGTTGAGTTTATGCTTACTCCTCACTCCATATTTTTGTAAACCAACAAGTGTTCTCTTCACGAACGGATTAGCAGTTAATTATGACCCTTACGCTGAGGGCTGTAATTAAGTGCTAAACCTTCGTGAAACGAAAATAAAAATTTACGGAGGAATTAAAATGGCAATCACCAAAAGTGAAAAGATGAATTTCAAAAACTACAAGGTGTTCAATTACACCTTCGCAGGCCGTCCCCTTGTTATCGAAAGTGGCAAGGTTGCAGGTCTTGCAAACGGCTCGGTTCTCGTTCGCTACGGCGACACGGTAATCCTTTGCTGTGCTACGGCATCCGCAAAGCCCCGTGACGGTATCGACTTCCTTCCCCTCTCCGTTGACTACGACGAGAGAATGTATGCGGCAGGTAAGATCCCCGGCGGTTACCTCAAGCGTGAGGGCAAGCCCTCTGAGAAGGCTGTTCTTACCTCGAGAGTTATCGACAGACCTATCCGTCCCCTCTTCCCCAAGGATCTTCGTAACGACGTAGCTCTTACGCTTACAGTTATGTCCGTTGATCCCGACTGCTCGCCCGAGATCACCGCTATGATCGGTGCATCGTGCGCCCTCGCAATCTCCGATATTCCGTGGAACGGACCTATCGGTGGCGTATTTATGGGTCTTGTTGACGGCAAGCTCGTAGTAAACCCCAACGCTGAGGAGCAGAAGAAGAGCGATCTTCAGCTCACAGTTGCGGCTTCTATGGAGAAGGTCGTTATGATCGAGGCAGGCGCTAACGAGGTTGACGACGACACAATGTACGAGGCTATTATGAAGGCTCACGAGGAGATCAAGGACCTTCTCGGCTTCATTAACGCTATAATCGACGAGATCGGCAAGCCCAAGTTCGATTACCCCTCTTGCGAGCTCGATCACGATATGTTTGACGCAGTTTTCGCATTCTGCGAGGCTGATATGATGAAGGCACTTGACACAGATGACAAGAACATCCGTGACGAGAGAGTTGAGCCCATCAAGGACGCAATCATCGAGCACTTCTCGGAGGAGTATCCCGAGATCGCTTCCATTATGGAGGAGCTCATCTACAAGATCCAGAAGAAGATCGTTCGCCGTTGGCTCCTTGTTGACAAGAAGCGTGTTGACGGACGTGCTATGAACCAGATAAGAGCTCTTGGCTCTGAGGTTGGCGTTCTTCCCAGAACTCACGGTTCGGGCCTCTTTACAAGAGGTCAGACACAGGTCCTCACAGTTGCAACTCTCGGTATGCTCTCCGAGGCACAGATGCTCGACGGTATCGACAACGAGACCGAGAAGAGATATATGCACCACTACAATATGCCCGGCTTCTCGACCGGTGAGGCTAAGTCTACAAGAAGCCCCGGTCGTCGTGAGATCGGTCACGGTGCACTTGCAGAGCGTTCGCTCATTCCCGTACTTCCCTCTCCCGAGGAGTTCCCCTATGCAATCAGACTCGTTTCCGACGTAGTTTCCTCTAACGGTTCGACGTCTCAGGGCTCCGTTTGCGGATCTACCCTTGCTCTTATGGACGCAGGTGTTCCGATAAAGGCTCCCGTTGCAGGTATTTCTTGCGGTCTTATCACCGCTGAGGACGGAAGCTGGGATATCATGCTTGATATTCAGGGACTTGAGGACTTCTACGGAGATATGGACTTCAAGGTAGCAGGTACTCACAAGGGTATCACATCCATCCAGATGGACCTTAAAGTTGACGGACTTACTCCCGAGATCATCAAGGCGGCTCTCGCGCAGACTCACGAGGGACGTGACTATATCATCGACGAGGTAATTCTCAAGGCTATCGAGGCACCCAGAGCTGAGGTTTCGAAGTACGCTCCTAAGATGACAAGCTTCAAGATCGATCCCGACAAGATCCGTGAGGTTATCGGTAAGGGTGGATCTGTAATTCAGAAGATCGTTGCAGAGTCGGGCGCTAAGGTCGACATCAACGATGACGGCGTTATCTGCATCGCGGCAGTTAACGGTGAGAGCGCAGCAGCGGCTAAGGCTATGATCGACGCTATCTGCTTCGAGCCCGAGGTTGGTTGCATCTACCCCGCAACAGTAGTTAAGATACTCGCAAGCAAGGACAAGCCTAACGAGGACGTTGGATGCTTCGTTGAGTATGCTCCCGGCAAGGAGGCTATGGTCCACATCTCGAAGATCTGCGACCGCAGAATCAACAAGGTTGAGGATGCAGGCATTAACGTTGGCGACAGCGTAAGAGTTAAGTACATCGGTCTTGACAAGAAGGGCCGTATGGACTTCTCCATCAAGGACGCAAAATAATTAAAATTAAAAACTAAATATGATAAGGAGAGCTTAAGTAACGATGAAGAGCTTACGTGAATATATCGGAAATGGTGATAACAAAATAAAAAGACTTACGGTTTTATCGATATATGCAACGGCGGCGCTCATAATTCTCGTTGCGGTAGCTCTCCTTATTACGTTATCGGTAACCCACTCCGACAATACCCCGAACGTCATAGGCGGCGGCACGGGCGGCAAGGGTGAGTTTACACTTACATACGAGGACACCAAGAAGGGCGAGCTGCTTGTCATAAACAAGGGCACAGCGGCGTTTGATTTTACTGTAAACACAGAGTCAAAGCTTGTTTCTATGGCAAACGAGATCCCCTCGGCTGACGGAACACCTCTTTATACACTCAGAAATGCCGATATGAGGGCATCCCGTGCGGCACTCACCGCACTCAATAAGATGGTTGAGGACTTCTACGCGCAATCAGAGAACAAAGCGGCGGCGACAAAGCTTTATATCTGGTCGGCATACAGAAGCCTTGACGCGCAGAACGCGCTCGGCACGTCCACAAAGGGCGGTCACAGCGACTTTCACACGGGAAATCTTTTCGAGATAACCTACGGTGGCTCGGCGGCATCGATAAGCCAGGACAATGCCTACGATTGGATATACAAAAACGCGCATAAGTACGGCTTTATAAGCAGATATCCAGAGGCAAAATCAAGCACCACGGGTGTTTCCGACTTTGACAACGCCTTCAGATACGTTGGAACGGCTCACGCGACGTATATGACCGAGAACAATCTTTGCCTTGAGGAATACGTCGGAAAGGTGCGCTCGTATACAAAGGACAATCCGTTAAAAGCGACTGCAGGCAACGTAGCGTATGAGATTTATTACGTAACTGCTAATGCAGAGGGAGAGACAGTCATCAAGACATCCTCTAAAAACGGAACGACCATCAGTGGCGACAACGCGGGCGGATTTATCGTAACAGTAAGAAAATAATTATTGCCGACGGCATTTGCCGTCGGCTTTTTTTGATAAGAAAAATATTGAAAAACGAAAAATAATATGATAGAATATAATTGATAATAATATATGAGAGGTGCGACTATGACTAACAGAGAAAAATTTATTGAAATATACAACGCCTGCATCAAGCGCGAGGGCGCTGATAAATTGCTTGAATTTATTATGAAATCCGACTTTTTCACAGCACCCGCATCGACGAGATACCACGGCGCGTATGAGGGCGGTCTTGTTGAGCATAGCCTCAACGTCTACGAGTGCCTTGACGATTTTGTCAAGCGTCCTCGCTTCCGCGACAAGTACGGTTTTTCCTTCTCTGATGAAAGTGTTGCTATAGTTGCGCTTCTTCACGACTTGTGCAAGGTAAATTTCTATAAGACAGAGATGCGAAACGTCAAGAAAAACGGCATCTGGGAGAGTGTTCCTTATTACACAATTGAAGATAATCTTCCTTACGGCCACGGTGAGAAGTCGGTCTACATTATTTCGGGATATATGAAGCTCACACGCGACGAGGCGTTTGCTATCCGTTACCATATGGGATTTTCGGGTCCTGAGGATGCAAATCAGGTTGGACGCGCGCTTGAGATGTTCCCTCTCGCCTTCTCGCTCTGCGTAGCAGATATGGAAGCGTCTTATTATATGGAAGGAGAAAAGAAGGACTGACTCATCTATTCCCACAAACAGCAGACCTCACCAGCTTCAGCCTCCCTTGTGTAAAGGGAGGTGGCGCGCCCAAAAGGCGTGACGGAGGGATTGTATAATAAACACATTCGCACAAAAACAATCCCTCAGTCGCTTTGCGACAGCTCCCTTTACACAAGGGAGCCATAAAACACTTCGCAATTAAAATTTTGGAGAAAATTATGTCGAATCGTTTATCTAACGTATTAAAAACTATAACCTTACCTAACGATATCCAAAAAATAAATAAAAATAAAATTCTAAAAAAAATTATAACATTTATCACTCTTGAAATTGTAGCAATATTTGCGATCATTCTTCTCGCAAAGGATATAAGTATAGGGGATAATGCCCCCGCGATCATTGCTTTTTCTGTGTTAGCAATACTTCTCCCCTTCTTTATATCCAAAGTCCATACTCTAATAACCGACAGATCTTGGTGCGGTGAAATAATTTCTGTGGAGATAATTGATGAGATAGGATCATACACCACAGGTGGAGCTGAATTTTATCCACACCCTAAACAGACTATTGTATTAGACGTCAAATTGGCAAATGGCAAGTTAAAGAAAATAAAGGCAAAATCTGTTGGGCAAAGAAGTCACGTAGGATTTGCAGTTGCTTCTGAGGGAAAAATCGACGACTATGTTGACCTTTTCACTAAGGGGGATATAGTATGCCATATTCTTGGGTTTAATGAACTTTTGGTAGTTACAAAAGAAGAAAAACAACACTCGTGTTGCCTTGTGTGCGGCACCAAGAACAGCAAAGAGCGTACGGATTGCTTAAATTGCGGTCATACAATCGTACATATTCCTTATGAAAGCATAGGAGAAAAATAAATGACTGATAAATTATACCCCACACCTCATATAAAAGCGACGCCCGAGGACATAGCAAAGACTGTGCTTATGCCGGGTGACCCTCTGCGCGCAAAATTTGTGGCGGAGAATTTCCTTGATAATGCGGTACTTTTCAACAACGTGCGCGGTATTCAGGGCTACACGGGCACTTATAAGGGCAAGCGTGTCTCGGTAATGGCAAGCGGCATGGGTATGCCATCGATAGGCATATACAGCTATGAGCTTTTCTCATTCTTCGGTGTTGAAAATATAATCCGCATAGGCTCGGCGGGCTCAATGCAGGAGAACGTCAAGGTGCGCGACGTAGTTTTCGGTATGTCGGCTTGCACAAATTCCTCTTACGGCGAGCAGTACCGTCTTGGCGGCACATTCTCTCCCGCGGCTGATTTCACTCTTCTTCGCACAGCGGTTGAGATTGCCGAAAAGAAGGCTATTCCCCACCACGTCGGTGCGCTCTTCTCAAGCGACGTTTTCTATAACGACGACCCGAACGTGACGGCAGGCTGGCAGAAGATGGGTGTGCTTGCGGTCGAGATGGAGGCGGCGGCGCTCTATATGAACGCGGCACGTCTCGGTAAGCGCGCGCTTGCGATCTGCACGATTTCCGACTCACTTGTAACGGGTGAGGCACTTGACTCCGAGGCAAGACAGACGTCCTTCCGCGAAATGATGGAGATAGCGCTTGAGACTGCTATCTCGATGGAATAATTTATTCAAATGAAAAAAAGAGTTTTTCTTATAGTTCTTGACAGTGTTGGAGCGGGTGAAGCTCCCGATGCCGAAAAATTCGGTGACGTAGGCGCGCACACCCTCAAAGCGCTGTGGGAATCGGGAAAATTGAATATAAAAAATCTTGTCTCCCTTGGCATCGGCAATATAGACGGCTTATATTTCCTTGGAAATACCGACTCTCCGAGAGCCACCGTTGCGCGCCTTCGCGAGCTATCTCAAGGCAAGGACACCACTATCGGTCACTGGGAGATCGCGGGCTTCATATCGGACTCACCTCTGCCCACCTTCCCGAACGGCTTTGATGCCGAGCTCATAGAGGCATTTGAGCGAGAAATTGGCCGCGGTGTGCTTTGCAACAAGACGTATTCGGGCACGGCGGTCATTCGTGACTACGGCGAGGAGCACGTAAAGTCCGGCAAGGTGATAGTATACACCTCGGCGGACAGCGTTTTTCAGGTTGCCGCGCACGAGGAGATTGTTCCCCTCGACGAGCTCTATGAGATATGCCGCAAGGCAAGAGGGCTTCTCACGGGCAAGTACGGCGTAGGACGTGTTATCGCGCGCCCCTTTATTACCGAGAACGGCAAATTTGTCCGCACAGGCAACAGACGCGACTTCTCGCTTGAGCCGCCCTGCGACACCCTTTGCGACAAGGTAAAGGCGGCGGGACTTGACATGATAGCGGTCGGCAAGATCTCCGACATCTTCGCGGGTCGCGGATTTACCGATCACCTCCCCACTCACTCTAATACCGAGGGTATGGCGGCGGCTGATGAGCTTGTGTCACGTGATTTCTGCGGTCTTGCATTTATAAATCTTGTTGATTTTGATATGCTTTACGGTCACAGACGCGACGTCGACGGATATACTGCCGCGCTGAACGAATTTGACGCGTGGCTTGGCACGTTTTTGCCCAAAATGCGCGAGGACGATCTGCTTATCATCACCGCAGACCACGGCTGTGACCCCGCATTTACCGCGTCCACCGACCACACCCGCGAATACGTGCCGCTTATCGTCTACGGCAAAGGTATGACGCCCGAGAATCTCGGCACGGTCGACGGATTTGATATAATTTCAGAAAAAATCTCGGAATATCTTAAAATTGGAGAGAAAAATGACTGATAAAGAGCTTTTGGAGTTAGCACATAAAGCAAAAGAAAACTCGTATTCGCCTTACTCGCATTTTGCGGTGGGCGCAGCACTCCTCACGAAAGACGGCAAGGTATATCTTGGCGCAAACATTGAAAACGCATCGTTTGGAGCGACAAACTGCGCCGAGCGCTCGGCTATTTTTGCGGCTGTGGCGGCAGGAGAGCGAGATTTCTCTGCTATTGCCGTCGTTGGTGATACCGCACCCTGCCTTCCCTGTGGCATCTGCCGTCAGGTAATGGCGGAATTTTGCACCCCCGATTTCAAAATAATTCTTGAGGACGACAAAAAAGAGGCAAAAGTTCTCACACTCGGTGAGCTTTTGCCGCATAGCTTCGGGCTTAACAAATAATTATAGCAAAAAACACGAACGTATCAGGAACGCCGACTTAATATTTAATAAAAAAACTCGGTGGGCATTGCCCACCGTGTTTTTTACCGATAGATATTTAATTAGTCGGTTACGTAAGGAAGCAAAGCAACCTGTCTTGCACGCTTGATAGCTGTGTTAAGCTCACGCTGATGCTTTGCGCAGGTACCGGAAATTCTTCTGGGAAGAATCTTGCCGCGCTCGCTGATGAACTTGCGAAGCTTTGCAGAATCCTTGTAATCAATGAAATCTACCTTGTCTGCACAAAAGATGCAAACTTTCTTTCTTCTACGCATCATAGGACGCTGTGCGCGTACTGCGTTTTCTGCTCTATCCATTTTAATATCCTCCTGTTATTGTTGTGTTTGATCTGCTTAGAAGGGCAGATCGTCGTCAGATTCGACTTCCTCAAAATTGGGTGCTGAGGAAGGGGTCGAAGAAAATGCGGGTGTGCTGTATGCGTCAGGCGTATATCCCTGTACATCAGAGGCAGAGGACTCTCCGCGGCTATCCACGAAGTTTACCTCATCGGCAATAATATCGGTAGCGTAACGCTTCTGACCCTGCTGGTCAGTCCAAGAACGGTTCTGTATGCTTCCAACGACGCATATAGAAGAGCCCTTCTTGAAATACTTCGTTACTATCTCCGCTGTGCCTCTCCAAGCAGTTACGTTGAAGAAGTCGGTCTGCTGCGCTCCGTCCCTTGAGGGTCTGCGATTTACCGCAATGCTGAAGGAAACGACTGCAACACCCGTCTGCGTCTGCTTGAGCTCAGGATCAGCTGTAAGACGTCCACCAAGTATTACCTTGTTAAAGTTAAAGTTTGCCATTATAGCACCCTCCCATTAAGACATTACTCTTCGGTTGTTTCGGTCTCTGCTACAGCTGTCTCCTCGACAACTGCCTCAGCTGCTGCCTTCTCGGCTGCCTCTGCTGCCTTCTTAGCTGCCTTCTCTGCTGCATCGTACTCGAGTCTGATTACCATCGAACGAAGAACTGCTTCGTCAATGTTTGCAAGACGCTCGAACTCTGCGGGGAATGCAGGCTCAGACTTGAAGGTTACTACTACGTAGTAGCCCTCGGGCATATCGTTGATGGGGTATGCAAGACGGCGCTTGCCCCACTTTGCTACGTCGATAACCTCGGCATTTGCCTCGATGAGGGACGTAAACTTGTTCACAGCTGCTTCAGTGACTTCCTCACCCTTTGAAACGTCAACAATGAACAGGCTTTCGTAAGAATTGATTACCTTTTCCATGTTTTACACCTCCCTATGGACATTAAGACCGCACGCATTAAATAAAAGTAGAATTTACGAGCGGTAAGGAGACGGGCGGTTACGAAATCCGACCCGTACTGAATTGGTATTATACCACAATTCTTCCCTTATGTCAAGGATTTTTAAATTTTTTTTAATTTCTTATTTATTTTTCTAAAAAAACTATTGCATTTTGATTTTCTTTGTGGTATAATGTTAACCGTTCTATGAATATTGAATTAAAAAAATTATGAAAATATGTGCTAAAGTACATAAGGAGGTGTCATTATGGCAAAATGCAGTATCTGCGGTAAAGGCGTTGTTTTCGGTCAGTCCGTTTCCCACTCTCACCGCAAGACAAACAGAACTTGGAAGCCCAACATCCGTAAGGTAAGAGCAGTTGTTAACGGTACACCCAAGACCGTAGCGGTTTGTTCTCGCTGCCTTCGTTCCGGCAAGGTAACCAGAGTTTAATTTTGAATATTGTACTAAAGAAGACAGGCATAAGTCTGTCTTCTTTGTTTTATGAGGTTTTTTATGAAATACGTTGTCGTTTCGTGTGAGCTTCCCGAGCACTCTCGAAAAGAGCTGGCACACAGAGGCTTCGAAACAATACCCATGCCCAGATATGAGCGTTTACAGCGCGGTGTATCGGCGCATCCCGATATGCTTCTCTTTTTTCTTGGTGACATTTGTATTACGACAGGGGAATATTTTTCAATTGCAAGGGAGAGCTTTGAGAAAATAGAAGCGCTCGGCTACACTGTTCGCCTTACCGACCAGACACCGTCGCCCGAATACCCAAACGATATCCTGTTTAATTCCCTGCTCCTTGGCAATACTCTATACGGATATGAAAAAGGAATGTCACGCGAGCTTGTTTCCCTTGCGCGCGAGCGCAATATAAATATTGTAAACGTCAGACAAGGATATACGAAATGCTCGTCCCTCAAGATCAGCGAGAATGCCATCGTCACAGCCGACCGCGGCATTGCCTCGGCGGTCTCTGAGCACGGAGGGGACGTGTTGCTTATATCGGCAGGAAGCATCCGTCTTGACGGCTACGATACGGGATTTATAGGCGGATGTGGCGGCGAGAAGGATAACGCGGTCTATTTTTGCGGAGATATTTTTATGCACCCGGATGCCCATAGGATAATAGAATTTTGCAAAAAACACGAAAAAGAGTGCGTAAGCCTCGGAAATAGTATACTTTTTGATGCGGGAAGTCTGTTTTTTATCTAAAAGCTATAGACTTGCCGCATCTTTTGTGATATAATATAATGAAATATAATTTTTTCTTTGCACGCCGGAGGTGTATATGAAAATAATAAATATTGCGCCTGAGGCGTGGGCGTCAAACTGCTATGCTCTCATATCGGGTACTCACGCTCTTATCGTTGACCCAAGTGCCTCGTGCGATGCTATCATCGGCGCGGTCGAGAAGGAGGGCGCGAGGATAGAGGGGTTGCTTCTTACCCACGGACATTTTGACCACATAATGTCGCTTGACACTCTCAGAGAGAGGACGGGCGCGCCCGCTATGATACACGAGCTTGACGATGAGATGCTCTCCGACGGCACCAAAAACGCGTTCTTCACCTTTTTCGGAATGGACAGAAGATATAAGCCCGCCGAGCGACTGCTACGCGACGGTAACGAAATAGAGCTTGGAGATAAAAAGATACGCGTCATTCACACCCCCGGACACACAAAGGGCTCCTCCTGCTTCCTTGCGGGCGATGCGCTCATAACGGGAGACACCCTTTTTGCCGACGGATACGGCAGATGCGACCTCTTCGGCGGCGATATTATGAAAATGAGGGACTCACTAAAAAAGCTACGCGAGCTTGACCCAAGGCTGACCATATATTCGGGTCACGGCAAAGAGAATACTCTTGGCGCGGCACTTGATAACACGGCATATTTAATTTAAGAATAAATTTTACATTGAGGATAAAAAAATGGACACAAAAAGACTTGCAGAATTACTTTTCCCGAACGTGACTCTTACTCCCGAGGAGTATGAGGCGACAGTTCCCGCAAGAGAGCTTCCCGAGGGCGCTAAGGTCACTCGTTTTGCTCCCTCCCCTACGGGCTTTGTTCACTTTGGCGGACTTTTCCCTGTTACCGTTGGTGAGCGACTTGCTCACCAGAGCGGAGGCGTTTTCTTCCTTCGTATCGAGGACACCGACGCAAAGCGTGAGATCGAGGGCGCGGCTGAGGGACTTATAAAGACACTTGCGCGTTACGGCATAAACTTTGACGAGGGCGCAGTTCTCGGCGGTGATAAGGGCGCATACGGACCCTACCGTCAGAGTCAGCGCGGAGACATATATCACATCTACGCAAAGAAGCTCGTTCTTGACGGCAGAGCTTATCCCTGCTTTACTACCGACGAGGAGCTTGAGGCTCTCAAGACTCTCGATAAGAAGGCAGAGATAAAGAGCCGCGACTGGCAGGCTGAGGCTGAGGAGCGCCGTGCTGAGATGCTCAAGATGCGTGAGATCACGCTTGAGGAGGTTGAGGAGAACATAAAGGCGGGCAACCCCTTCGTGCTCCGTATTCTTGCCGAGGGCAATCCCGAGATCAAGACAAAGTTCACCGATCTCGTTAAGGGCAACCTTGAGATCCCCGAGAACGACGAGGACTTCGTGCTTCTCAAGAGCGACGGAATCCCCACCTACCACTTTGCTCACGCCGTTGACGATCACCTTATGGGTACAACGCACGTAATTCGTGGCGAGGAGTGGCTCCCGAGCCTTGCAAAGCACATTCAGCTCTTCAAGTATCTCGGCTTCCGTCTTCCCAAGTATCTCCACATCGCGCAGATCATGCGACTTGACGAGAACGGCTCGAAGAAGAAGCTCTCGAAGCGCGATATGGGCGCAAATCTTGACGATTACAGCCGTATGGGCTATGCTCCCGACTGTGTTATGGAGTACGTGCTTACACTTCTCAACTCGAACTACGAGGAGTGGAGAATGCAGAATCCCGACAAGCCCTATACAGATTTCCCCTTCAATATAAAGAAGATGAGCGTTTCGGGATGTCTGTTTGATTTCGATAAGCTCAACGACGTATCGAAGAACGTAATTTCGAGAATGTCGGCTGACGACGTTTACGCGCAGTCTTGCGCTTGGGCAAAGGAGAACGACGAGGAGCTTTATGCGGCACTCGCATCTGATGCCGATTACGCAAAGTCGATCTTCGCAATCGGACGCGGTGGCAAGAAGCCCCGTAAGGACCTTACCACCTGGGCTGACGTAAAGGGTTACGTTGATCTTTTCTACGATTCCCTTTTCTCTATCAAGGACAGCTACGACGAGAAGTACGATAAGGCTGATATCAAGGCGGCACTTGAGGGCTTCCTTAAGACCTTTGACATCGCTGACGATATGAACGTGTGGTTCGATAAGGTAAAAGCAGTTGCCGAGTCGCTCGGATACGCTTCCGATATGAAGGCATACAAGGCTGATCCCGAGGCTTACCGCGGAAACGTAGCGGACATCAGTATGTTCCTCCGCGTAGCGGTCACAGGCAAGCTCAACGCCCCCGACCTTCACACCGTTATGCAGATAATCGGATATGACAGAGTCGTAGCGAGAATAAACGCTATGATAGAAAGACTTTAATTCAGAGGATAAATAAAATGGCAGAAATACAGAGCAACTTTATTCACGAAATTATTGATGAGGATCTTCGCAACGATCCGAACCTCAAAATACACACCCGTTTCCCGCCTGAGCCCAACGGATATCTTCATATCGGCTCGGTAAAGGCTATCTGCGTCAACACCGACGTGGCTAACAAGTATTCGGGACTTTTCAACCTCCGTTACGATGACACCAATCCCGCAAAGGAGTCGGACGAGTTCGTTCGCTCTATCCGCGAGGACCTTGAGTGGCTTGGCGCTACTCCCACAGGCGGTGTGTTCTACGGCTCGGATTACTTCGGCAAGTGCTATGAGTTCGCAGTTCAGCTCATCAAGCAAGGCGACGCATACGTTTGCGACCTCTCTAAAGACGATCTCGCAGACTACAAGGGCACCGACCGCTCGGTAGCATCAAAGGAGTCTCCCTACCGTAACAGAAGCGTCGAGGAGAACCTTGAGCTCTTTGAGAGAATGAGAGCGGGCGAGTTCGAGGACGGCGCGCGCACACTTCGCGCGAAGATCGACCCCTCAAGCGACAACCCCTACCTTCGTGATCCCGTAATCTACAGAATCAAGCACATTCACCATCACCGTCAGGGCGACGAGTGGTGCGTATATCCTATGTATGACTTCGCGCATCCTATTCAGGACGCGCTTGAGGGCATCACACACTCGCTCTGCTCAAGTGAGTTCCGTAACCACAGACCTCTTTACGACTGGGTAGTTGAGAAGATAGGCTTCGATCAGAAGCCTCATCAGTGGGAGTTCGGACGTATGAACATCACCTACACGGTAATGTCGAAGAGATACCTCCGTCAGCTCGTTGAGGAGGGTCACGTTGACGGCTGGGACGACCCCCGTCTTCCCACCCTTTGCGGTCTTCGCCGCCGTGGATATACCCCTGCCGCACTCTTCAATTTCGTGCGCGAGGCAGGCGTTACCAATACCGACCACACCGTTGACATTCGTCAGCTTGAGGCGTGTGTGCGCGACGATCTTAACGAGAACGCGCTCCGCCGCATAGGTATCGCTTCTCCTATCAAGGTGGTTATCGACAACTACCCCGAGGACAAGGAGGAGATGATAACCGTTTCTAACCACCCGCAGAAGCCCGAGCTCGGCACGCGCGAGGTTCCTATGACCCGCGAGATATATATCGATGCCGACGACTTTGCAGAGGTTCCGCCTCCCAAGTTCTTCAGACTCAAGCCCGACGGTGAGGTTCGTCTTATGGGCGGATATATCATAAAGTACGCGGGAATTGAGAAGAATGAGGACGGAAGTATCAAGTGCATTCACGCGACCGCCGACCTTGAGACAGGCAACGGTATGACCGCCGACGGAAGAAAGATCAAGGGTACTATTCACTGGCTCTCGGCAAAGTACGCACAGCCCGTGTCTCTTATGCTTTATGACAGACTCTTTGATATTGAGAACACAGCAGACGTTCCCGAAGGCAAGACGTATCTTGACTTCCTTAGCAAGGATTCTCTCACACGCATCGACGGCGCTATGGTAGAGCCCAGTCTTGCCGATGCCAAGGCAGGCGAGAGATTCCAGTTCGTAAGAGTGGGATATTTCTGCCGCGACTCGAAGAACGAGAGCACCTTTAACCGCATAGTCGGTCTTAAGGACAGCTTCCCGAAAAAGTAATTTATGAAGCCTATAACCCTTTTACTCATCTATATTGCCGCTATGTCGCTCGTGTCGGTCATAGTCTGCATATACGACAAGATAGCTGCAAAAAAATTCACCAAGCACCGCACCAGAGAGAGCTCACTGCTCATTCTCTCGGCGCTTGGAGGCTCGGTCGCTATGCTTTTGACTATGCTTCTTATAAGACACAAAACGAAGCACGCAAAATTTATGGTGGGCATTCCATTTATCATAATACTTCAAATAGCGGCGCTTGTTTGCGTTCATCTTTTTGCTATACCTCTGTTTTGAAAGGTAAAATAAAATGAAAACTACGTTTGAAAACTTCAGCCTTATATTCCCGACCAGAGAGGCACAGCTCAGTCATTTCGGCGGTGAGAGCCGTCCGATGATCGATATGTACGTGCTCCATGAGCTCGGTCTTAATGAAATATTTGAGCTAAAGAACAGCGACCTTTCCGAGTATTTTACGACCGATACCGACGTCATAAAATACCGAATGGAAGTCTTCGGCGATATGCTGAATTGCCCTGAGATAACGAAAACTCTCGGCAAGCTTATACCGATACTTTCAGATATTATGGAGCTTCGCAGACTTGAGATAGACAATGGAGACACAAGCTCATATCTTGAGAGCATCACTGAAATAGAGCTTTACATCTCAAGCGTTGAGACGCTGAATTCAGGTCTCTCGCCCATAAGGGATAAGCTGAGGAGCGCGTCTATGCGTATGCTTGCAGAGCGCATCTCCGAGCTTGCAGAGAGCGACTACTATAAGGAGCTCAACCAAAAGCTCACAGAGCTCACCAACCGCGTGCGCGAGATAAAGAGCGTGACTGTCGGCGTCAATCTTGACGCACAGCTCCGCCCCACGAGTGCAGGAGTCCTCTCGATAAATTCCGAGTCCTTCCGTTCGGGTGACGTTATCGAAAAGATACTTCGCCTTAATTTCAAGGATGATGAGTACACCTGTATTGCCGACCTTGTTCCCTTTGGCAAGAAGCAGTCCGAAAACCAGAAGACTGCCCTCTCGCTCGCCTTTAATTCGGCGATAAACGAGGTATATAAGAAGTCGCTCAACTCGTGGAAGAAGATAGTTCAGTCTTACGTGCTTGAGAATACCGAATTTCTCTTAAATCTTATGCCCGAGATAGAATTTCTCGTCAAGGGCACAGAGCTTATGCGTACTCTTATGATGCGCGGCTGCTCGCTCGCAAGACCCGAGATCGCACCCATAGAGGACAGAGAGTTTACTGCCTACGGGCTTTATAACCCTGCAGTTGCTCTTAAGGTCGACGACGAGATAGTCACCAATGACATCGAGTTCAATAAGGACAACGCGCACATCTACGTGCTCACAGGACCTAACCGCGGCGGTAAGTCGGTAATCACCTGCGCCGTCGGTATCTCGCAGGCTCTTCTTCAGCTTGGTATGTTCGTTCCCGCAGACAAGGCGAGAATAAGCATTGCCGACGCAATCTTCACTCACTTCCCCACAGGTGCTGACGACACCATTGACAAGGGACGTCTTGGTGAGGAGTGCGCGCGTCTTGTTGAGATATTTGAGGTGGTCACAAAGCACAGTCTTGTGCTTCTTGACGAGTCGCTCTCGTCAACGGGCTCGTATGAGGCGTCCTATATCGCATCGGAGATCCTTGCAGGACTCTCGGTAGTCGGTTGCCGTTGCCTTTTCTCAACGCACCTTCACGAGCTTGCCGCAGAGATAGACAATATCAACGAAAAGGTGAGGTCCGAGGGCGGAACATATATCGACACGCTCGTCGCGGGCATCGAGGAGGGCAAGCGCTCCTTTAAGATAGTAAGAGCCAAGCCCGACGGAAAGAGCTATGCGCGCGATATCGCACAGAAGTACGGACTGTCATATGAGAACATCCTAAAGCTTCAAAAAGATAACTAATGAAAGAGGTTTTTACGTTATGGATAAAAATTTACTTAAGCTTCTCGAGGACGACGCAAGACTTACCACAGAACAGCTCTCGGTTATGCTTGACGCCGACAAGAACGAGGTTAAAAACACAATGAAAAAGCTTGAGGATGACGGAGTTATCCTCGGATACAAGGCAGTTATCGACTGGGAGAAGACCGACAGAGAGTACGTTACGGCTATGATCGACGTAAAGCTTTCCCCCCAGCGCGACCGCGGCTTTGACAAGGTTGCCGAGAAGATATTCAACTACCCTGAGGTAAAGTCGGTATATCTTATGTCGGGAGCTTATGACCTCTCGGTAATTATCGAGGGCAAGACTATGCGAGAGGTGGCTTACTTCGTATCGCAGAAGCTCGCTCCCATCGAATCTATAATCTCGACGGCAACTCACTTTGTTCTTCACAAATATAAGGACAACGGTATCATCTACGGCTACGACGAGATAGACGAGAGAGGAAACTGCAACTAATGATAGATTATAGCAAGGTCCTCTCAAGCGTTGTTGTCAGTACACCGAAATCGGGTATCAGAAAGTTCTTCGATCTGCTTGAGACTATGGACGACGTAGTGGCACTGACCGTCGGTCAGCCCGACTTTGTCACTCCGTGGCACATCAGAGAGGCAGGAATCGAAAGCCTTGAAAAAGGAAAGACCTATTATACCTCGAATTCGGGCACGCTTGAGCTCAGACGTGAAATAAACAACTATATGACGCGCCGCTTCGGTGTGTCATACGACCCAGCACGCGAGGTGATCGTGACGGTGGGCGGAAGTGAGGCGATAGACATCGCTCTGCGTTCGGTAATCGAGCCGGGGGACGAGGTTATAATCCCCACGCCCTGCTTCGTATGCTACGAGCCGCTTGTAAGAATCGCGGGCGGTGTTCCCGTCACTATAGAAACGAAGTTTGAGGACAAATTCAAGCTTACACCCGACGCGCTTCGCGCCGCTATCACAGACAAAACGAAGATGCTCGTTCTTCCCTACCCGAACAACCCCACGGGCGCTATTATGACAAAGGAAGAGCTTGAAGATATCGCAGATGTCCTTCGCAACACGAATATCGTGATACTCTCAGACGAGATATATGCCGAGATGACCTACGGTATGAAGCACACCTCGGTCGCTTCTATCGACGGAATGTGGGAGAGAACGATAATCTGCAGCGGATTCTCGAAGAGCTACGCTATGACGGGCTGGAGACTTGGATACATCTGCGCTCCCGCACCTCTTTGCGAGCAGATGCTCAAAATTCATCAGTACGCCATTATGTGCGCGCCGACAACCTCACAGCTTGCGGCTATCGAGGCGCTGAAGAACGGCGACGATGATATAAAGATGATGATCGACGAGTATAACCGCCGCCGCAGACTGATATATCAGGGCTTGCGTGACATCGGTATCGAGTCCTTCGAGCCACAGGGCGCATTTTATATCTACCCCTATATCGGCTCCTTCGGCCTTTCGAGCGACGAGTTCTGCGAAAGACTTCTCTATGAACACAAGTGCGCTATCGTCCCCGGAACTGCCTTTGGCAGAGACGGTGAGGGCTTTGCGCGTATATCTTACGCGTATTCGACCAAGCACATAGCAGCCGCGCTTGAGAGAATAGAAGCGTTTGTAAAGACACTTAAAAAATAAGAAAACTAAACAGGCGACACTTGGTTACATAACCGAGTGTCGCCTGTTTTACCGATTAGATACTCAAAATGACCGAACGGCTAAAAAACGACATTTCTTCGATTTTATTTGCTATAATAGGGCATGCTAATAAAAAGGAGGAAACATAAATGCATGCAATCAAAGTGATCGGACTTACTAAACAGTACAAAAAAACAACTGCTGTCGACAAGCTTGATCTTCAAGTCGAACAAGGTGAGCTGTTCGCCTTGCTTGGCATAAACGGTGCGGGAAAGACAACAACTATCAAAATGCTTTCCTGCCTGACAAAGCCTACGGTCGGTGACGCGCTTGTTGGTGGATACAGCATCACCAAGGAATCAGAACAGATAAAAAAGCTTATCGGTGTATCACCTCAGGAAACTGCTGTAGCGCCAAATCTTTCGGTAAAAGAAAACCTTGAGCTGATCTGCGGAATTCACGGCTTCACAAAAGAAAAGACGCTCGCCAAGATCAAAGATCTTTCCGAGCAATTTGGCTTGGATAAGGTTCTCCTGAGAAAAGCCGGAAAGCTGTCGGGCGGATGGCAACGCCGTGTCAGCATAGCAATGTCGCTTATCAGCGAGCCGAAAATCCTGTTTTTAGATGAGCCGACTCTTGGTCTTGACGTAATTGCGAGGCATGAGCTGTGGGAGGCGATCCGTGCCCTGAAAGGCAAAGTAACTATTATTCTGACCACACACTACATGGAAGAAGCCGAGGCACTTTCTGATCGCATTGGTATTATGAAAGGTGGCAGACTGCTTGCTCAAGGAACGGTAGAAGAATTAAACAAAAAAGCCTGTGCAAAAGATTTTGAAACGGCTTTCGTCTCCATTGTAAAGGAGAGTGCGATATGAGAATGCTGACCTTTGCCAAAAGATGTACAAAAGAGATCTTGCGTGATCCGCTCAACCTTTGCTTCGGTCTTGGATTTCCTTTGATCCTATTATTACTCCTTAGTGCTATTCAGGCAAATATTCCTGTGAATATGTTTGAGATCGACACTCTGACCCCCGGCATTACCGTGTTCGGTCTGTCATTTATGACCCTTTTTGCAGCGACTCTGGTTGCTAAGGACCGAGAAAGCGCACTACTACAGAGACTATACACAACACCACTTACAGGCTTTGATTTTATCGTAGGGTATATGCTTCCGCTTTTGCCTATTGCAATAGGACAGACTGTTATTTGTTATCTCTTCGCAATTCCTTTGGGACTTACTCTCAGCACCAATATTATTTATGCTGTCATTGGTATCATTCCTATTGCCGTTTTCAATATCGCACTCGGGCTTTTGTGCGGCAGTATTTTCAGTGTTAAGCAGGTTGGCGGTATTTGCGGCGCACTGCTTACCAATCTTTCCGCATGGCTTTCAGGTGTGTGGTTTGATATAACGCTTGTAGGGGGATTTTTCGAAAAAGTAGCAAACGTACTTCCCTTCGTTCACGCGGTGAAAATGGAAAAGGCGTTATTTAACGGAAGTCTTGACGTTGCCGCAGTGCACATACTTCCCGTCATTTTGTACAGTATATTTACAACTGCGGTAGCTGTACTATGCTTTCTTGGGCAAATGAAAAGGCAATAGTCGAAAGTCTTACGATTCTCTATAAACGGGAAGCGGTATGATCAAATCATACCGCTTCCCGTATTTTTTATACTTATTACGCGTTTTACTTTCCCGTTTTGTAATTGAATTCAATGGGCATCTCGGTAAATCTTGCGTTTCCAACGCCTACCTTGACGTCCATATATCGACTCACAGTGCCCGTGTAATAGATCTTCTCAAGCACGCTCACTCCCTCGAAGGCATACGGTGCGATCTCGGTGACGTTTGTGCTCAACACGTAGCGCGCGCCTACCTTTTTCGCAGGGTATGAGACGAGCACCGTCTTATCCTTTGAAAAAAGTACCCCCTCGACCGCGCAATAGGACGTGTTGGTGGTATCAACCACAAATGCCGTAAGCGAGCTGCAGCCCACAAAAGCGCCCGTACCGATACTTCTGACGCTTGATGGGATACCTATCTGCACAATACGCGAGCATCCCTCAAACGCGCCCGTCGCTATCGACGTCACACGAAGTCCGTCAGGACTGTATTCGGGTATCTCGATGACCGTTTTGGTACAAGTTCCGATTCCCGCAACGGCGCAGGTATCGTTGCCCGTCGTCTCAAACAAAAGACCTGTCTCATCGTAGGGTATAGGCTCTGTCTCGGGCTCGGTCTCGCTTATACTTTCGCTCTCGCTCTCAGACGTGAGCTCGGTCTCACTTATACTTTCGCTCTCGTCGACACTCGCCATAACGTCCTGAGCCTCATCCGTCCCGTCAAAGGGCACCTCCTCGTCAAGCTCAATATTAAGGCACGCCACAGCTATCACCACCACGGCAAGCGCCGCGACTATCACCCCCGAGATCACAACGATCTTCATCTTCGGAATGCTAAATAAGTTATTCATATTCGTCTCTCCTCTTTTTTAGAACTTACAAGAGAAATATTACCATATTTTTCCATAAAGTCAAGTAAAATTGCTCGACCGAAAGGGTGCTTCTGTGCCACTAAAAAAGGAAAAATGCTATTTTTTACTCACACCCGTCACTAAAAGGCAAAAAAAGACAAAGAGAAAATTTTGTTCTTGCTTGAAAAAATTATCGATTTATGGTATCATAATGTTAATAAATTAAAAGGTAGGAAGAAAATGTCCTTTAAGATTGGAAACGTAAGCCTGAGGCACGGATTATTTCTCGCACCTATGGCGGGAGTCACCGATAAATCCTTCAGAGCAATGTGCCGAGAGTACGGCGCGGAATATACCGTGAGCGAGATGGTCTGCGCCAAGGCTATGTGCTATGAGCAGCTAAAAAAATCGGGCGGCGACACAAAAAGCGGCGCGCTTGCCACCGTTATTGAGAGCGAGATGCCTATGGCGGTGCAGATATTCGGTTCTGAGCCCGAATTTATGGCAGAGGCGGCAAAAATGATCGAAAACCTCTCGTACCGCGGCTGTATTTCGAAAATACCGCCCTCGGCAATAGACATAAATATGGGTTGCCCCGTAAAAAAGATAGTCTCAAACGGCGAGGGTAGCGCTCTTATGAAAAATCCCGAGCTTTGCGGCAAGATTGTCGAGGCGGTGGTCGCGGCGACCTCCCTTCCCGTAACCGTCAAGATCCGCGCGGGTTGGGATAAGGAAAGCGTGAATGCCACAGAGGTCGCAAAGATAGTTGAGGCGGCGGGGGCAAGCGCTATTTGCGTCCACGCGCGCACACGCGAGCAGATGTATCTGCCTGGAGTTGATATTTCGGTAATAGGCAAGGTAAAAGAGGCAGTACGCGTGCCCGTTATCGGCAACGGCGATATTTACACGGCAAATGATGCGCTACGAATGATAAATGAGACGGGCTGTGACGGAGTTATGGTAGCGCGGGGCGCGCTTGGTACGCCTTGGCTCTTCTCGGAGATCGGTGCATCTCTTGAAGGCAAAAGCTATACCCCGCCCACCGATGCACATAGACTCACCGAGGCAAAGAGACTGCTTGCTATGATGATTGCCGACAAGGGAGAGCGAATTGGCACGGCAGAGGCAAAAAAACAGATAGCGTGGTTTATAAAGGACGTGCGCGGCGCGGCTGAAAAGCGCAATGCCGTTATGTGCGCCGAGGGCTCGGCGGCGATAGCGGCGCTTCTTGACGCTCTTATCGAGGAAAGTGAGGCGCGTATATGAAAGAGAAAAAAGCGGCGGTCATAACGAGTGATTCCTTGCTCCTCACACTTGCCAAATGCGAGCTTTTACTTCTTGATTTTGATATTGATGAATACCAAACTATACCGAAAATCCTTGACGGATATGACGTTGTAGTGCTTGACGGCAAGGACGAGGCTTTGTTCCCAACCTGCGACGCAAAAATAAAGCTTTCGGTAAGAAATGCGCTTTCGGGCGCGACGGACACGATCGATTTTCCCTTTTTGCTTGAGGATTTCAGAAAAAAGGTCACGGCAAGTGTCAATGAGAGTGCCCCCACCGAGCAAAAGACGGCAGAAAACGTAATATTCAGCGACAAAAAGAGCCTCACAGTGCGCCTTTTTGAGACGTCGGTGAAGCTCTCGCAGAACGAATTTATAATTCTTGAGGCGCTTTGCAAAAAAAGCGGCGAGTATATCCCTCTTTCCGAGCTCAATTCCCTGCTCGGCGCCACAGAAGGCAACATCGCCGCCGTCTACGTCTGCCATCTGCGCCGCAAGCTCGAAGCCCCTCTCGGAATCAGGCTCATCTTCACCTCGGGCGGCAAGGGATATATGACCAAATTTGTTATGAAATAAAAAGAACGGGAGGAGCAAGCCCCTCCCCTACCGAAAACAATATTATTACACCGTAGGGGCGGATATTATCCGCCCGCATTTTATTTCTCCCATGCATACGGACCGCCGAGGATGTCGCCCTACACAAAACCGTAGGGGCGGCCATTGGCCGTCCGTTTATAAGAAGATATATTCTGTTTTGGGACATATCTTTTTATTCAAAAAATCAAACATTGGTTGAATAATAAACAACTATTTGATAATTGCTTTTTTATAAATATGTGCTATAATATAATCACACCGGTGATAACTATTTTAAGGAGGGTCTTTATGCAACTTAGCTTAGGTACTAAAATTAGAGAACTGCGCCAACGCGATGGGCGCACACAAGATGATATAGCCGAAGCTCTCGGTGTAACTGCTCAAGCAGTATCACGTTGGGAATTAGAAACTACTTATCCCGACATGGAGATGATTCCGTCAATCTCCAACTATTTCGGAATTTCAATTGACGAACTCTTTGGATACAACAATGAGCGTTCTAAAAAAATTGACGAATTAGCTGCAAAAATCGATCAAATGAATTATCAGAACAATGGCGAAGATATTAATATTGATGAATGTATTTCTCTTGCCCGAAAAGCACTGATCGAATTCCCTGGGAATGAAAAGATCATGCTATGTCTTGCCTCAGTATTGTATAACGCGGGGTATGTTCGTTATGGAGAATATCATTTATCGGACAATGAAGGCTATGATGTTTTAGACGTTGAAAAACATCGCACCTACGCTGAATGGAAGGAAGCAATATCTCTTTATGAGAAACTGTTAAAAACTATGGAAAACGGAGAGCCACGCCATCGTGTAATCCGCGAACTCACTCAGTTGTATTTGAATACCGGAGAACACACACGAGCACTTGATGTTATTGGGTCCGCCCCTAATATCTACGGTGCAAGAGAATTTCTCAAAGCCAAAGCGGTAGACGGAAAGAAACGTGCCGAGGCTTATGGAGAAGCATTGCTAAAAATGGTTCGTGCTTGTTCTGAGCTTATGGTAAGCGGTGTAATTGTCAATGAAAAGAATATGTCCGTAGCAGAAAAAACGCAAAGCTTGCGAGGTGCTATCGAAATATTTAATACTGTATGCACTGACGGTAATTTCGGTTTGCACCATTCCTATATTGCACGTGTCTATACATTGCTTTCTTTATATTTGTGGTTAGATGAAAAAAAGGATGATGCATTTATGGCCTTGGACGCTGCGCTTTCACACTTCAAACTCTTTGATGACAGTCGTACTAAGGAAAAAGGCTATTACACTGCACCCCTAATTAAATTGGTTCAAAATGAAATATGGAAAAACGATCCTGATGTTGATATTCCAATTGAAACATCTCATATGAGTCTTGCAGAAGATTGGCCTTGGTGGTGCGTTTCCGAATGTGATGTTGTAAAAACTGAAATTCAAGCCGATCCCCGTTGGAATGAATGGGTATATAAATTACATCAGTAATCTTAATCTGCCCCGCCTAGCGCGGGGCTTTTCATTTATGTCCACAAAAATGGTGCTTATAAGAAAATATTTCATATTGTAGGGGCGGCCATTGGCCGTCCGCAAAAAAGGTGATGCTTTCGCATCACCTTTTTATTCATATAATTACTGTTTTAAAATAATTGAGGTTGCAATTACACCGACGACACAAAAAACAATAGTAAAGGTAATAAACAATGCTAAAAAGGGCAACTTTTTGCGTGTCAATCCATAATATTCTTCCAAAACGCTACTCGCGGGAAGACAGTTGAGTAATATACACGGGAATACTGTTATAAACCAAACCTCATAGGTAAAAAGAGGAACAAAAGACACCAAGGCAACACAAAAAAACGAGGGCAAGAGAGTACTCATAGAAAACCATAATATTTTTGAAAAATCCCTTTTATTCAAACCAAAATGAATTAGCTTCTGCTCATATTTTTTGAGTTCTTTCATGCTTTTCCAAGACAAACCCATGCAGAGTGCGTACAAAGCAAAAAAAGCAAGCAAAACACATATGGCGGCTACCGAAATCTTAAACAGGCCTATATATACGAGACACAAAAAGGTTATTGAAACCGCAAACAGCAAAATATTTATTACTACGCGCTTCATGTATTCCCCTCTCTTTCTGCTTACATTTCGGACTTTTTATAATTATATCACAAAATATAGAAAATGTATATATATTTTTAGTTGAACGGTGTAAACCAAAAGGTGATGCTTTCGCATCACCTTTTTATTTGTTTTATGCCTTTGTGAAATAAACGTAGTTACCTGCGGTGACTGTACGTGAGGAACCGTCGGGGAGGACGATCTCGGCAGTAGTTCCTGCGGGGATCTCGTACTCGTAGCGGATCTTATCCTCCTGATAGCTCCACTTCGAGAGAAGTCTGCCGCCCTCGGTGTCGATGCAGTACTGCGCAAAGCCAAGCTGCTTGCAGGGTACGGGCGCGATCTTCACCGTCTTATACGCGGGGCTTGTGGGGGTAATTCCGCAAGGGAACTTGAATATCCAAGCGAAAACCGAGCCGTATGCGTAGTGGTTGAAGGAGTTCATGCTCGTTGACCAGAACTCGCCCTCGTCGTTAACGCAGTCCCAGTGCTCCCAAATTGTAGTAGCGCCGTGGTTTACAGAATAGAGCCAAGAGGGATTCTGCTCCTGGAAAAGAAGTCTGTACGCAACGTCGGCTCTGCCGTTCTCGGAGAGGGCGTGAAGGATATATCCCGTGCCGACAAATCCCGTTGACATACGGTTACCAAACGCCTCTATCATCTCGACAAGCTTGTTTATAATTGCAGGTCTTTCCTCTTCTGTACAGAGGTTGAAGTGAAGGATAAGGATAAGAGAGGTCTGTGTGAGCGTCTCTATAACCACCTGCTGCTCTGTTCTGAATACTATCGGAACGTCCTTCCTCGGCATTCCATTTTCCATAAAGTACTCGCGGAAGCGCTTTACGATATTCTTGTAAAGCTCACGATACTCGGTCATATCCTTGCCAAGCTCCTCACCCGCCTTGATAAGAAGGCTTGTGGAGTGTGCAAAGAACGCACTTGCGATAAGGTCAGCCGAGGTCGCGCCCATTCTTACTCCCTCGCCCGCGTCCATAGCGAGCCAGTCACCGTAGTGGTGCGCGCCTATCCAAAGGAATTCCTCGTTGCCAAAATTGTGGATATACTCAACCCACTTGCGCATCATCTCAAAGTGAGATGCGAGAAGCTTCTTATCGCCGTAAGCCATATAGATCTCCCACGGAATGATGGTAGCCGCATCACCCCAAGCCGCAGATCTTCTTGTTATAAACTCACCGTCGCCCGACTGATTTATCTCGGGAACGATACCTGCAACAGCGCCGTCCGCTCTCTGCTCAAGCATCATATCGCCAAGCCACTTTGTAAAGAACTTCTTTACGTCATAGTTTATAGCGGCGGTACGGCAGAATATCTGCGCGTCGCCCGTCCAGCCCATTCTCTCGTCTCTCTGCGGACAGTCGGTGGGAATGTCGAGATAGTTACATCTCTGTCCCCAGATCGCATTGCTGTAGAGCTGATTTATCTTGTCGTTTCCGCACTTGAAGTAGCCTGTGCGGCGCATCTCGGAGTAAACTGCGATAGCGGTGATCTTCGAAAGGTCTATCTCACCCTCGGGGAACTCATCAAGTCTTATGTAACGGAAGCCCTGGAAGGAAAAATGAGGCTTGTAGAGATCCTTCTTGCCGTCAAGAATATAAGTGACTCTGTTCTCTGCCGAGCGGTAATTCTCGTTATAGAAGTTGCCGTCCTTGTCAAGCACCTCGGCGCAGGTGTGAACGATTTTCTCGCCGCGCTTGCCCTTGACGCAGAACTCAACGTAACCCGTCATATTCTGACCGAAGTCGATGACACGCTCGCCCTTGGGAGTCACGATAAGCTCGACAGCTCCTACTCTTTCCTGCTCTCTTATGTCCTCACCAACCTGAGGAATGAGGGCTGAGCCGATCTCGCGCTTTACTGCCTTACCGATATATTTTACCTTATGGAGCGCGTTGTAGGTCTCGCCGTTATAGATGCTTGCAAACTCCACGGGATAGGTGTAAACGTCCCAAGAGGAGTTTGTTGCGATCGTCTTCTTCGTACCGTCGGCAAAGGTCATCTTAAGCTCGGCAATTACGCTGTAAACGCTGTCAAACACCTTATCGTGTGTGTACCAGCCGTAGCGGCCAACTGCCCAACCCTCAGCGCCGATAACGCTTATTTTGTTATCCTTCTTAAGCATATCGGTAACGTCAAAGGTCTTATACTGTATTCTATTCTTATAGCTCGTGTGACCGGGGGTAAGCACGTCGGTGCCGAGGCGCTTGCCGTTGACGTAGGCCTCGTAAAGTCCCATAGCGGTGACAGATATCTCTGCCTTTACCACATTTTTGTCAAGCGAAAAGCACTTTCTGAATTCTGCCGTTGCGTGCCCCATATCGACGGGAGCCGTTATCCAATTTTTTGCGTTCATAATGTCCTCCGAACGTATATAAATTCTACGATTTTATTATATAGGAAACCTTTGGCAAAGTCAAGGGCGAAGGAACAAAAAAACTTTCGATTTTGGCTTCTCAGCGCAAAAAGGCGACATTGACTTGACAAAAATATAATTTTGATATATCATAAGAATATAAGTACATTTTTAGGAGGATCGTTATGATTTCAACTGTCATCTCGGCTATATTTATTTTCTTCCTTGTGCTTTCTCTTCTCGTAGGGCTTCTCAGCTCAAGGAAAAAGCACTGGATAACTGCCACTATGATAACCCTCACTTCTCTTGTGGCTTGCGTGATCTCGGCACTTGTGACAAACCCCGTCACGTGGCTCATCGTGCCCCCTCTGACGTCCTTTATTGAGGCTACGCTGGGAGGCAATATTGAGTCCCTCGCGCACGACGTTGCATCTCTTGAGCATCACCTTGGCGACATTGTTGCGATGATACTTATCCCCTTTATCTACGTTATAATCTTCCTTCTTGCAAAGCTCCTGCTTGACAAGATCATCGCTCCCCTGCTTGCAAAGCTTATCGTAAAGCTTGCCGACCGCGACAAAAAGGAAAACGGTATTGCAGAAAAATATGAAGAATTCAAGCACAAGGAGCACAGACACTTTACCATCGCATCGGCGGCGATCAGCACACTCTGCTCGCTGATGGTATTGGTGCTTGCCCTTCTTCCCTTTGGCGGAATGTTCAACTACGTTGGTCAGACCATTTTGTCGTCAAAGGAAAACAGCGAGGATATTATGCTTGCCGAGTCGCTTGTTGACAACGCGGCAACAAATATACTTTGTGCGCTTGGCGGCGATGATCTCTACAGTGCAATGATAGACCATCACTCTGACGGCAAAGAGGTAATGATCACTCAAGAGGCTCAGTACGTGCTTGATTTTATTGCTGATTTTTCGGGAGTTATAAACGAAACAACAGACCCCGAGGAGAAGGCAAACGCACTTCACGCCGCGGCTGCGGATTTCCATGATTCCGACGTTCTCCACGAGATAGCCTCCGATTTCTTCAATGCGGCAGGTCCATATTGGATAAAGGGAGAGACATTTGACGGTATAGAACGTCCCGAGATAGCCGACGGATGCGACGAGATATTCGTGTGCTTCCTTGAGTGCACAAAGGACTCCACGCCCGAAACTATGGCAGAGGATTTTGAGATAGCTCTTAATCTTATGGCGTTCTACATAGAAAATGAAGAAAAGTTTGTCTCCACAGGCAATCCCATCTTGGATCTTCAGAACAAGGCAGCCCTTGTTCCCGAGATCGAAGAGATAATGGGCGACAACACAAGACTTCTCCCGATAATCGATCTGTTCATATAAAAAAACGCGGAGCAAAATTTGCTCCGCGTTCTCTTTTTTGATTGACAGTACTCAAAATATATGGTACAATTATGAATACATACGAGTATACTCTCATATCGTTTTGTGAAGTAATTTTTAGGAGAGCTTATGCAGGAATTTATAAACAACCGCCGAATGAGAACCTGGGCACAGGTCGATCTCGATAATATTGAATATAACTATTCTCTCATACGAGAGCGCATCGGCAATGGCGTAAAGCTCTGCTGTGTCGTAAAGGCAAACGGCTATGGGCACGGCGCGGTGAAGCTTGCTTCTCTTTACGAGAGGCTTGGCGCCGACTATCTTGCGGTCTCAAATATCGAGGAGGCACTGCAGCTCCGTCAGAACGGCATCTCGCTCCCCATTCTCATACTCGGATACACCCCCGCAGAGTGCGCTAAAATCCTCTCTGACAACGATATAACTCAGTGTGTCTATTCACTCGAATATGGCAAGAAGCTCGCTAAAAACGCAGAAAAACACGGTGTGAGAATAAAGATTCACCTCAAGCTCGACACGGGTATGGGCAGAATAGGCTTTCTCTGCCGCAGAAGTGCCGAAAACGAGCTTAAGGACGCTCTTGAGGTATGCCGCGAGAGTGCTCTGATCCCTGAGGGCGTATTTACCCATTTCGCCCTTGCCGATGAAAAGGAAAACGGAAAGGAATATACGCACGAGCAGTTTCTTTTGTTCTCCGAGGCCGTAAAATATCTTGAGGACAACGGAGTAGTATTCAAGATACGCCACTGCGCTAACAGTGCGGCAACACTCTCTTATCCCGAATATCAGCTTGATATGGTTCGCGCAGGACTTATACTTTACGGTCTTACCCCCTCACAAAACGCGTCCGACGTAGAGGGCTTGCGCCCTGCAATGAAGCTTTTGTCGGTCATTTCACACGTCAAGGAGCTTAGGGCGGGAGAAACTGTAAGCTACGGCAGGACATTCACTTCTCCTTGCGATATGCGCGTTGCAACCGTTCCCGCAGGATATGCCGACGGACTTCCAAGAGCTACGGCAAAGAGCGATTATAGACTCTCTGTGCGCGGCAAGGAGGCAGAGATACTCGGCAGGATCTGTATGGATCAGCTTATGCTTGACGTCAGCGAGATCGACTGCAAGGTCGGGGACATCGTCACGATTTTCGGTGATAAAGCTCCCTACACCGCCGACGAGCTGGCACTCGCAAACGATACGATAAATTATGAAATAATCTGCGGTATCGGCGAGCGGGTTCCGCGCGCTTACGTAAGAAAAGGCAAAATAGTGGATTGGAGCGATTCGATCTGTAAATAATTTTTTTGGACGGTCACGTGGCCGTCCAAAATTATTTTTATCAATATTTTATACATTTTATTGATTTTTGGCAAAAAATAGTGTAAAATAATTTTGTATTTTTTTATTGGAGGAAAATTATGGACAAATTCTTTAAAATCTCTGAAAGGGGCTCAAACGTCAAGACCGAGATCATTGCAGGACTTACCACGTTTTTTGCAATGGCTTACATTATCGTTGTAAACCCCAATCAGATAGTCGGCTTCAGCTTTGGCGTTGAGGGTATTGACAAGATATGGAATGCAGTTTATATCGCTTCCATTATTGCGGCAATCATCGGAACACTTCTCTACGCATTCTACGCAAGGCTTCCCTTCGCGCAGGCTTGCGGTATGGGACTTAACTCATTTTTCTTCGTATCCTTCGTCCTTCCGCAGGTAGTAAACGGTGGAAGTACTATTGAGGGCTACCGTGCAGGTCTTGTAATTATACTCATCTCCGGCCTTGCATTCCTTGTGCTTTCGATCACAGGCGCAAGAGAGGCTCTCGCAAAGGCTATGCCCGAGTGCATCAAAAAATCCATTCCCGCAGGTATCGGTCTTTTCATTGCCTTCATCGGCTTCCAGAATGTAGGCATCATCAGCGATAACCAGTATACACTCGTTCAGTTTGTAAAGATCAACGGCGCGGCTTGGAACGATATCGCTCCCGCGATAATCGCTCTTCTCGGTTTTATCATTATCGTTATTCTCACAAAGCTCAACGTTAAGGGTGCGGTGCTTATAAGCATTCTTGCAACCTCGGTTATCTACTACCTCGCAACGTGGCAGCTTCCCAGCCTTGATATGCAGAACGTCGGTCAGACCTTTAAGGATTTCGGCGAGATAGGAATAAGCGCCGTGTTTGACCCCGAGTCTTGGAAGAACGCATTCTCCCCCGAGTTTACGGGTGGTATCTTCAGCGCAATTATGCTCATAGTTACCTTCTGCATCGTTGATATGTTTGATACCGTAGGTACTCTTTACGGCACTGCCTCCGAGGCAGGTATGCTTGATGAGAACGGCGACCCCATTGATATCGACAAATCTATGACCTGCGACTCTATCGCAACCGTTGCAGGCGCTGTTTGCGGAACCTCCACCTGCACGACCTTCGTTGAATGTGCTTCGGGAGTTGCAGTCGGCGGAAGAACGGGTCTTACAAGCCTTGTAACCTCTATCTGCTTTGCTATCTGCCTCTTCCTTGCACCCTTTGCAAGCATCATTCCTGCGGCGGCTACCGCTCCTGCACTTATTTACGTAGGCGTTCTTATGCTCAAGAACTTCTCAAAGGTTGATATGAACGACCTCCGCAGTGCCGTTCCCGCATTCCTTACACTTATTATGATGCCCCTTTCCTACTCTATAGCAAACGGAATCGGTATCGGATGTATTTCGTACGTCATCATAACCCTCTTTACCGGCAACTACAAGAAGAAGGACGTTGCAGTAACTATCATCGCACTCCTCTTCGTTTGCAAGTTCGTTTTCGGTACTATCTGATAAGCATTAGCAAACAGAAAAGTCCAACACATATTGGCGTGATACTCTTAACGGAGTATCACGCCAGTTTTATTCGCCTGCGGCGAGTTCTATTGCTTTGCAGTGATATTCGGCTGTCGCCGAGTGATATTCGCTACGCGAGTTTTTGTAGGCGAATAAAATATCACTAAAGCCGTAAGGCTTTAATATCACTATTGCGGCAGCAATAATATCACTCCGACGAAGTCGGAATATAACTTGACTAACCATCGGTTTTGTTGTATAATATTGGTAGAGGTGATAATATGTCAAATAGCATTTTAAGAGACCAAGCAAAGACTTTTGCAAAGAATATTGTTTTTCTCTGCCGTAATATGAAGGCAGAGCACAAAGAAACGGTGCTTATAAATCAGTTGTTGCGTTCGGGTACTTCCATAGGAGCAAACATTCACGAGGCTCAATATGCACAGGGCACGAAGGATTTCATATCAAAGCTTGAAATAGCACAAAAGGAATGTTATGAAACAGAATATTGGCTTGAACTTTTATTTGAAACCGGTTGTATTGAAGAATCCGCATACAAAGCTATTCAAAACGATTGCGGAGCTATTCGACGAATGCTAATCGCCTCACTGAATACAATTAAGGCAAAATAAGAATAGGGGTATGGGCTTTGCCCAAAGTCTTTGTTAAACAAAGGCGAAACTGGCGATAAATGACTTATATAACAAACAGAAATTATATAATGGAGGTCCTATATGAAAAAGAAAATACTTCTTTCGGTTATTTGCACGATTTTTCTTTTGGTATTATCAATCGGCATTTTCCATTATTATCATCCTACCCATTATAAATTCAACGATCGTTTTATCATTGGAAAAACAGAAGAGGATATTGTTGAAAGATATGACGAATTTGCCAAATCGCGCCGTAACGAATCGGGAGAAATTATTTACGGAGCGTATATGATTCGCGACAATACCCCCGAATTGATTATGAGTTATGATAATTCACTTTGGTATGAAGTTTATTTTGAAAACGGAATTGCTAAAGAGATACGACTCCAAGAAGGTTGGTACGGTGGATAATCTTTAATACTACCGAAACCCTCTTACACAATTTCGAAAAATCACCCGACAGACATTGAAATCTGTCGGGGTTAATTATTTGTTTACTGCAGATTAAATAAGGTAATTTATGATTTCTCCGTTAAGAACCTCACCATTTATATG
>JAZQYP010000064.1:0-20983 GCA_045633625.1 Eubacteriales bacterium | reverse complement strand
TGAAGCAACAAGGCGATCATTTCATAACGGTTGCGGAGCAAACTCATAACGGTGAGCGTAAGCGAGCCTCATAACTCATAACCCAAAATAGCATTTGTGTCCACAAATGCAGTGCTTGTCAAGAAAAAAGGATAGAGAATGTAAAAAATCTCTATCCTTTTCCTGTTAGTTGATTTATACTGCTTTATCGCAGGTCGCCCTTCCGCCCTTTTTTGTTTTCAAATTTTGCATATCGAAGGTATCGACCCGCCCCCCTTGGGGTAATTTGTCGGTCTGTTTGTTTAATGCAAGTCAACTTTTAAAGCCTTCCCTTGTCAGGGAAGGTGGCACGAGCCATAAGCGAGTGTCGGATGAGTAGTTTTTGATAAAACCTAACTTTCTTTAAGATAACCTTGAATTTATGGACTACTCATCCACCGCTGTCGCGGTCCCCCGACCCACCCCTGACAAGGGAAGGCTTTGAAAGTTGTCTGCGACATAAAAACCTACACACCGATAAATACCAACTTATCGTTCATAACGCAGAAAAAGCCCTCTCGGTCGAGAGGGCTTTTGTTTTATACGTTTGTTGTTATTCTCTTTGTCGGCTCAAGAGTGGTGTGCTTTACCCAAAGGGGTCTTGTGCAATCGAAGTGCGCTCTGCGAGTGCCCTCGGGTGCGGTGAGAGGCGTTTTGAAATTTCCGCGCATCTCAAGCGTCTGGGTGCCAAGGCTATTTTCATTTTCATCAAAGAACTCAGCCGTAAGAACTGACGGACGGTGTGTGCCGTTCCTTATCTCAAATTCGAGGTCGTCGCGCTCGGTCAGCACGTATTCCCATTCGTAGCCGCCCGCCTTGACAAGTCCCTCGTAAAAATTCTTGATTATCGTTTCTCTGCCGTCGGCGCGAGGGGTATAAGGCAGGGTCAGCGTTCTCTGCTCGTCACCTGTAATAAGCTCGTCAATATCCGCCTCAAGCATAAGATATCGGCTTGACTCAACGTGTGTGCAGAAGCTTGTGTATGCATCGTAATCGCAAACGGGCATAAGGCAAACTCTGGGTCTTACAAGCTTATAAGCTTCAATCTCTCCAAGAGGACGCGCGCTGCCAAAGCCGTGGTGAGGCACCTGAAGAATATCGGACTTGAGATATTCACCGTGCTTTGCGGCAAAATTAACGTACTCAAAATATGAGTCGGCTGCCCACAAAATCACCTCGCCGCCAAGCTCCATTCGTATAACTAAAGAGGTAGTGTTGAGGTCGGAGGTTACGGTTTTTGAAAAATGTATTACGTCATCAAGGGAGGTGAGCACCTCACACGTTGCGTCACCGATCTTGTAGGTCTGACCCGTGCGCGCGGTATATATGGGTGCGCCAAGCGTCTTAATATGCGCGTACATACGAGGAACGGTATCGAGTATCTTCTCGTTAGGGCGTATGAGCGCGGGATAGTGGAAGGTGTCCTCGACTACGGGGAAATTGAAGATAAATTTCTCAACCGCAAAGTCCTCTTTGCCAAAGAATCTATCCATAAAGGAGAGGAAGCAATGGAAATGGTCGAGGTGCGGGTGTGTGAATATCCACGCGGCGATCTCGATTTTCTCGCGGACGTTGCCCGCCTTAAGTGTGCGAAGAAGCGCATCGCTGTCATAATCGTGCTCGTTTCCGCCGTCAATTATTATAAATCTGCCGTCGGAGAGGCGTACGACGTAGGACATGCCGAAATCAATAAGATTCACCTGTGTTATCTGCGGCTCGCAGATTGCGGGGAGAGCTCTGTCGGTATAATTGAAATATTTTGAGTTCTCCTCATAAACGATGAAAAGCTCACAAGTATTTATAAAGAAATTCAAGAATATTCCGTCAGCGCCGTATCTGAGGCCTACGTAAGAATGGGTATCTGTCTTTTTCTCATCGTAAACGTCGGCTCCCTCTCCCTTGAAATAAGCAATATAATCAAGGAAAAGCTTCTCGTTAGCATCATATATCGTAACAACACTTGACGAAGGACTCATAGTGTCCTCTCTGAAATTTGTCTCGTTAAAGATAGGATATTTTATCTTTCTCATATTTTCCTCACATTATGCTCGCCAGAAGTCTGTGACCTCTTCGGTTACCTTGGTACGAACGCTGAATATCATATTAAGGGATGTCATAGCGAGGCTATGGTCATACCAACGCTCGATCGAAAGCTCCTCTTTACCCATCTCCTCCTTGACAACGGCGAAGAGTGCGTCTGCCTCGTCATCGTGTCCCTCTGCCTTTTTGATAAGGGCATCGGCAAGAAGCCTTGCGTACTTCGCGTGCTTCTCAAGTATGCGGACGGAGACGGTCCTTATACGGAATTCGGAGTTGTAGTGGCTCTTTATGAGCTCCTCGCCCTCCTTAATGATGTCGTAAGCCTTAGCAATTGACTTTGCGTGCTCAGGATCAAAGAGTGCGGAAACCTCGGGATACGCTGTTCCCTTTCTCTCCATATACTTTACGCCAAACGCGTGACCAAGGCTATCAAGATAGTCGCGGAAGGCTCTCCAGTCCTCACCAAACGCGCAGGAGAAATACTCCTCCTCTATCTGGTCATAGGATAGAGAGGTATCGAACATACTTCTGGCGTAGGTGTAGAAGGCAAGTCCTGTCGGGAAGTAAGAGCGCTGTGAGCCGTCCTCAATAATTCCCTGTACGTTATTTTCAAGATATGCCTTGACGTCATTATTTATAAGTCTTGCTATCTGTGTACCGCCAAGATCGTTGAACTGATGGTACCAGAAATGATACTCGTATGCAAAGGCATCAACGTCTGCGGCCTTTTTCCACTCCTTGAGGTACTCAAAGGTCTCGGTAAGGCTCTGCGGAAGTGTTATTTTGTTGAGCACGTAAGGCATAAGCTTAAACTCGGGCGAGAGGGGTGAAGTGGTCTCAAGATAGTTACGGGTAACAGCGCCAAGCATAGCCGAATAACGCTTGGGATTCTTGAGCTTTGCCTTGATGGGCGCCCAAAGAGTATCCTTGTAAAGACAGAATACGAGTCTCATATCAAGTCCCTCTTCTATCATTGCCTCGTCTATTTCGTTAAGAAGCGTTACGTACCAGTCGGTAGCAGAGGTGTCACGGCAAAGCTCACACTCGCAAAATGCATTTGTTGAGTCACCGAGCCATATGTGCAGGTAATCAACGTTCTGATGCTTTCTTGCATATTTCAGCACCGAATCAACTACCATTTTTCTGTACTCGCCGTTGCCCATACAGAAATTGGTATAGAAGGGATGGTTTGCATATATTTTTCGCTCGCCGTTCTTCATAGCGAGGTATTTGAGCTTCTCGGGAGGCACTGCGGCACAGGTCTCGGGATTCCAATCCTGACGGTTGGGATCAATTCCGAAGGGCTCGGTCGACCAGCCGTGTCCCATATCGTGATACTGAAGACCTCTCTTTGCTATCTCGCACTCGCACTGACGCTTCCACTGAAGCACTGTCGCATCAGTAACCGATTCGGCGGGGCGAGCGGGGTTGTTCGGATGATCGTAATATCTCTGATAGTATCCCGAGGGAATATAGAACTCCTGCATAAATATATTGAGTCCTACCTTGGGAGTAAACTCTATCGCCTCAAGCATATTAGACTGAAACTCAGCGCCCTCGTTGCACTGTCCGCGGAAGCGGCAGGAGGGTACGTGACGGAATTTTACGGGAATTATATCCTGCATCGGTATGAATTCTCCGTCAACACCAGGAAAGAGCCAACGGCAACCGTTGCGGCGCAGATATTCGTAAACAGAAAGAAGCACGCTTCGGGGATTATCTCCCGCGATAATACCGCCGTTTTCGTCTGTATCGGCATAGAGTATATCGTCAAGCTCTACGTTATCTACGTCTGACACGTCAAGACCGAAGTCCTGCATAAGTCCGAGTCTGAAGCCCTCGGTCGCATCGGGCTTATATTCAATCGTTACGTCGCCCGCCTCGGGCATCATCATACGAAGGTATTTTTTGAGCTCCTCTGCCGCGTAGTCAATAGGAGCGCATATTCTCACTTTGTAAATACGGTACATTTTTATACTCCTTCTAAGATATTTATTTGCTGATTTTATACTACCCTATAGGCACAAAAAAGTCAATAGAAATAAGAAAAAATGAGGAAAAATTTTCCTCATTTTTTATAATTTTATTTATTCTTTGAAACCCATCTGCGAAGAACCTCCTCGGCAGGCTTTCCCTGCACCGTGAAGCCCTTTTCGCCGTTCGGATCGTTGTGGTAATGAGGGCGGATCTGTGTCTCGTCCCACTTCCACCAGAAGAATCCCATCCACGAGGGGATATCCCAAAACGTGCGGAAGCTTGCCTCCATATAGTCAGCCTGCTCCTTGCCGTCATAGCGGGAATCCCAAAGGTAGTTTGAGGGGAGCATCGAGCAGCCGTGAGACGCGCGACAGCCGTACTCGGTGAATACGAGGGGCTTGTTGTCAAAACGCTCGCAAAGCTCTGTTACCAGATCTCTTTGAGGCGCGAGGAATTCCTTCATCTGTTCCATAGTTCTGTCGGGCATAGCATCAGCCGCCGCGCTTCCCATATCGGTGTCAATAAGACCCTCTGCGGGTGCGGGGGATGCCGCGGGATAGTAGCTGTACGCAAGGAAGTCAAGTCCGTCAAACCAATCAAGCTTATAGTGCTTCTTTGACGAGGGGGTGAACTCGTAGGAGATAGGTCCGTCATAGTATTTTCTGACCTCTTCAATTACCTTTCTCCAATACGCGTCCTTGTTCTCAGTACCAAAATATTCAGCACCGATAAGGAGCGCGTCAGCCCCTATCTTTGTCGCAAGAGACGCAAAATACTTTGCGCCCTCGGTAAAGGAACCAAACCACTCGTCCCAGTAGCTTACGTCAACGCCCGCGATCTGCTTCATATTGGTGGGGAAACGTACCTCGCCCATCCACGCGCCGTCAAGGGGAGTAAGACAGGGCTTGAAAAGCACCTTTACGCCGTGCTCGTGGAGAAGCTTTACCATATTGAGAAGCTCGATCTCGCCCGTTGAGAACTCAAAATCAAGATAGCTCTTTCTTGAGAAATAGTGGGTCTGGCAGAAGTTCATATTTATGGTCGTCCAGTTAACGCCTGCCTTCTGCATAAGTGCGGGCTGCTCAAGCGCGAAGGGGGTCTCATAGTACCCTCTCTTTGCCATAAATCCGAAATTCATTCCGCAGATAAGCTCGTTAAAGAGCGGGTGGTCGCGGAATTTTTCGGGTATGTTCACAAGATTTTTATCAAGCATATAGGTTCTCCTTAGATATTATTCCACATCTTCTTTGCAGAGAATTTCACAGTGTCAAGGGCGGTCTCGGGGCAGTACCACGTGGTCTGAAGGATACCAAGGCTTCCCTTTCTCTCACAGAGATCTATCATATTACCGGCTCCGTTTTTGTCAAGGAAGGGGGAGTAAACGGTCTCAAAGCCGAGTCCCTCAAAGAAATCAACGTCGCCCCAATCGCCGTCACCGATGTCGTTGTGTGTCCAGATGTTCATAAGGATATCTCTCGGGAGCTTCTCTGCAACAGTCGGAGCGCACTTCCAGTACTTAACGTCCATTGCCGAGTAGAGCATATCAGCCCACATTACCATTCTCACACCGTATTTTGCGAGCTCATCGTGGAGGAAATTCAGATGCTCTGCAAAGAGCTCGTCAGCCTCAATAACTCTATCCTCCTCGGTGCTTCCAAAGCCAAAGCACTTATCGCACGAGCAGTGTACGAAGGGAGGATTGCGGAAGGTGGTAACAAGATCCTCAATTACGTCACTCAGGAAGGTCTTTGTCTTCTCATTTCTCGTCGCAAAGCACCAACCGCCGGGGATATACATCTCGGCAAGGTCGGGGCGCTGATCAAGCACTACGTGCTTACGCGACACGATACGGCTCCAGCCCGCGTGGCTTGTGAGGTTCTGCGTGGGGAAAGGGGTTACGTGAAGATCGTCTATAGCAAAATCAATAATTTCCTTGACCTCGGCGCGTGTGTATCCGTTCGGCCAGCACGCGTAGGGATGCTTCTCGTAGGGGAACATTCCCCAGAACTCAAGTGACACGTAGTTATATCCCCAAAGAGCAACCTTCTCAAGTCTCTGTTTAACCTTTGCGGGAGAGGTGTCCTCCTTCTGGGTGCCGTCATCGGGACGGAAAATGCAGAAATGTGTTCCGCGGAAGCGAGTAGTGGGGGTATCGTAGATATCCATACAGGGTATCTCGTCCCTGTCCATTATCTGAATGACCATCTTCACACCGTTGCTCACTGCCTCGGCATTCTCACCGCAGATGCAGATGCCGCCCTCGCTTATTCTTACGTGGTAAGAATAGCCGTCAAGGTCACAGCCGCAGGAGCAAACGTCACCGATAGTGATATTGGGGGTCTTTCCGCCATCAACCACCTCGATAGAGTCCACTCCGCAAAGGGAGAGAAGATAGGAATAATTCTTTTCTTTTATATTTGTCTTTGCCGCATAGCTTCCCTTTTTGAAGCTACCGCCAAGCATTTCAACCTTCTTAGGTACAAGTACCTCGTTCTCAAAAAAATTCATATTATTTTAATTCTCCTTATTCAGAATTTCAAATTTTGCATACCGAAGGTATCTACCCCTTGGGGTAATTTGTTGGTGTGTTTGTAGAGAGTAAGACATCATTTCTGGTTGTAGGGGCTGCCACACGAACGAAGTTCGTAGCCTTTGCGAAGCAATATGTGGCCGTCCGTAAAAAACGTCGAAACCAATGAGCGGACGCGCAGTGCGCGCCCCTACAGTGTTTGTAGAAACCATTCGTTTATCCCTCTACACACCCCCGATAAATCCCGATTTTTCGATTACAACACAATTTATTCAATCTCACAAGCGTACGGGATGGAGGAAACCGCCCCTCGTTTTGTGACGCTCTTGCCCGATGCGCGATTTGCTATCGCAACTGCATCCTCAAGAGAGCGACCCTCGGCAAGCATTGCCGCAAGAACACCGTTGAAGGTGTCCCCTGCCCCCGTCGTATCGATCGGCTTATCGGGCGTTGCGGGAACGGTTACGTCAAGGCTTCTGATATAACAGCCCTTGCCGCCCATTGTGACGATTACGTTCGGCTTATCCTCAAGTCCGCCCGTTTCGTGCTCGTTGGGAGTGAAGATATCGACCTTTTCCTTTATGAAGTCGCTGAGCTCCCTCGCGGGCGCGGGATTCATAATTGTCTTTATTCTCTTCTCGGAGGCAATACGGAGCACCGCCTCGTTTACCGCCTCGGGTATCTCGTTGCCGATAACCACTATGTCGGACGCCTCGATTATCTCTCGGTTGTCCTCGATATCCTTGACGTCAAGCTCGGCACCAAGGTATACGGTAACGCGGTTTTTGCCCGTGCTGTCGGTTATTATGCAGGCATATGCCGTGGCATCGTCCTTCTCAATGAGAACAGAGGACACGCCCTCGCCGTCAAGAAAATTTTTGACCGTATTTTTGTATCCGTCGTTGCCGACCGCCGCGATAAAGGTGACGTCAGCACCAAATCGTCTTGCCGCGACCGCTTGGTTAAATCCCTTGCCACCGGGCTCGGTGTGAAGCGATCTTGCCTCTACCGTCTCCCCACCGACGTGAAATTTCTCCACAGGCAAAAAGACCGACTGTCCGACCAGACCCACTACCGTGATCCTACTCATAAATGCTTCACCCTTCCAAGATATTTTTCCTCAAGCACGACGTTATGGTCACGTCCGCCCTCGATGTTACCCGAGAGGAAGATGGGAGCCTTCACACCCTGTGCCTCGGCGCGCTTGGCACCCTCGATGAGCACGGTGTTGAGTATGTAGCAAGCGGTAGCCGTTGAGAGTCCGCCCATCTTGACCTCACCAACGTCAATACAAGCGTCGCCGTAGGGCACCTTGCAGTCAAGATGCACGTCAACGAAGTTCTGGAGCTTGCCTCCCTTCTCGAAATACTCGGACGAGGAGACACCAACGGTGAAAACTCCGTTATTTCTTGCGTTCTCTGCCACCTCACAGGGCACCTGATTCTTGCCCGATGCCGAGAAAACGACTATCATATCGCGTGGCTCAACCTTGTATCTGCGGTATATCTCGGTGCCGATGCCGCTCATCTTCTCCATACGGCTCGATTTTGCCGCGCCGTTGTGGAGCATAAGGTCGGTATCAAGCATAGCCGACACGTTTGCAAGTCCGCCCGCGCGGTAGAAGGTGTCAAGTCCCGGAAGATGCGAGTGACCGCAACCGAAAACGTGGATAAGTCCGTCATTTTTTATGACCTCACACACCTTGTCGGCAACTGCCGAGAGCTTCTCCCCTTCCTCGTTTTCGATCCTTGTGAGTATATCAACTATTTTATCAAGATATTCTTTCATAACTATACCTTACTTTTTAAGAACTCTTCTGTAATTTCTGCCTATGTTATCCCAAAGCTCAAGCGCGTCCTTTGCCGCAACGACAGTGCCATAGCCACCGCGGTAGGTCCACGTTCCGAGTCGGTCAACGCCAAGCTCCTCGTACATATCAACTACCTTGTCTATCTGCGACCAATCTGCAGGACGATTGTGGTAGCCCATCAGCCATCTCTCGCTCTCCTTGCCGTACTTCTTTGCCATAGCGACCGTTCTCTCGGTAACGTCACGGAAGAAGCTCTCGGGAAGCGTCCAGTTGATGATAGTGGTAGAGAAAACGTCAAAATAAGGACAGCTTGCGACCATATCCCAGTTATCGTAGCCGCGAAGCTCGGTGACGTAATACGTGTTCATCGTTGCGTGAACGCAACAGGTGATCTCAAGCTTCGGATTGTACTCCTTGAGCGCCTTCGAGCAGTCGGCAAGGGTCTTGAGCGCCTCACGCCATCTGAACTGCTTTACGTCGTCATTCATAAATCTCGGCATCTCGTAGCCGTAGTAATCCTCAAATTTCTTCATACACTCAGGGCAACGGCAGGACCAATCGTCACCCGCACCACCCGTGATGGAGGCGTATGCCTTGGGGTATGCGTAGTGAGGCTCATCCCAGAAAAAGCCGTCTATCTCGGTATTCTTTGCGAGCTTGAGGCAGAGATTTGTGAAGTAATCTCTGAAGGAATTTGTGTTAAAGCAAGCGGCATTGAGCACCTCGCCCGTGTATGCCGACACCTGACGGTGATGGATGTTGTTCTGAAGGAAGAGAGACACCTGCTCGCCTCCAAAGTACTTGCCTATTCCCCACGTGTCCGCGATGCAACGCAGACCCACCTTGTGCGCCGTCTTTATTATCTCATTTATATTGGGAAACCAAAAATCAAGATCAAACTCGGTAAGAGCGAGCAAAACGGTATCACAGCCGTGCTCCTTCATCTCAATAAAATCCTTTTCTGCGTGCTCTACGTAGTTCATTCCGTAGTAGCTGACCATAGTGTGCTTTGCCATAAAAAGCCTCCTTATTTCATTATAGTTTCATTATATCAGCAATGTCAAGGGATGTAAACCTATAAAACGTGCAAAAAGGTGGACAAAACGAGCCTTGACATTTCTTTTTGAGTATGCTAAAATGAAAAAGCAAAAGCATCTTGTTTACAAGGAGGATGAGGCATGCTATTCAATGAAGGCGCGGCTACGGTAGAGCTTTTGGGAGTTTTTAAGATACACCGCAAGAAATATTTCAATACCAGATCATACGCGCGAAGCCATGACACACTTAGCATAAGGCTCTCGGGAAAGGGAGATTTCAAAACGCAAAAGGGTGAGTTTTCGGTCTGCCGCGGCGACCTTCTCTATATACCGAAGAACGTGGAATATCAGCAAAGCTCGGAGGACGAAACGCTCATTGCCATCCATTTTATAAATTACAGCCCCTATTCGGGTGGCGAGGTAGAGGTCATCTCGCTTGACGACACGGAATACGTTGAGAATATCGCAAGAGAGATGTACGACACCTGGAAGGGACTTAAGGTCGGCTATCAGTACAAGTGCGCCTCCCTTTTATACGAGCTTCTCTACCATCTGCGTTGCCGCGAGCATAACAACGCCGCAGGCGCGCTCAGCAAAGAAAGCAAGATACAAAAGGCACTCGACCTCATACATTCAAGCTATCGCAAGGAGCAAATAGACATATCCTCTCTTGCGGGAAGCTGTGCGCTCTCCGAGGCGTATTTCCGCAAGCTTTTCAAGAAGATCCACGGCGTCTCGCCTATACAGTACGTCATAAATCTGAAGCTTGACTTTGCCTCTCACCTTTTGCAGAGCGGACTCTACACAGTAGGCGAGGCGGCAACCCGCGCGGGCTTTTCCGACCCCAAATATTTTTCAAGACTCTTTAAGACGCGCTTTTCGGTCTCACCCAAGACGTATCAGCAGAGTTACGAAAGAGCGGGCAGTGCCGAGGTCGGCGAGAAAAGAATTTGACCAAAAATTCGGGGTTTTGATTTCTCGGTACAATATAATTTTTAAAAAAACAAACGGGCGGAAAAATCCGCCCGTTCTTTTATTGCCGCCTAACTCCTCGTGGGGAGTTAGGACGGACTTTTCAGAAAAAATCAATATCAGTTTTTGGTCACAGCAGCAAGAGCCGCCTGTGCCTCGTCACTCAAGGTGTTGTCAGCAAAGGTGAATGAGTATGTATCAGCCTTAAACACCAGATTGTTGATGATGTTGCCGGCAACAGTAGCGGTAGCAGCCGAGTAATCCTCGCCGAACAGCCTGCCAAGAACGTCGTCACCGCCATCACAGCGAGGCTTAAAATCGTCATCTAAATACATTCTTTCACACCTTTCTGTATCTTTTGAGCCCCTCCGCTATCGTCGCGAAGGATATGCTCACCATTAGTGTATGCCAAAATGTCGAAAAATGACAAAACAAAAGCTACCTGCATAAGCAGGTAGCTTTTTTAGTTTCCTCAGGCCCGATAGGCCAGGGCTGATATAAATATGGTTATTAATTATTTAAAAGAAACGTAATTAGCGTCAAGCGCGGTGAAGAAGGTTTTAGCGTTATCAGCAGTAACCTCTACACCGTCAACGGTACAACCGTCAAGTGTGATGTTGCTCCATACCTGGAAGTCGGTACCTGCAGCGAAATCACAACCGGTAAAGGTATACGCTCTCTTGCCGCCAAGATGAACCTTACCGCCCTCAAACTCACAGCCGTTAAGTGTAATTATACCGCCCTCGGAGGCAGAATCTGTCTGGAAGTGGAGCGCGTAGCCCTCGGAGTTAGCGCCGAAGGTACAGTTGGTAAATACAACTCCTGTACCATAGCCCTGTCTGAAGCCTGCAGCAAATGTCACGTTAGTAAACGTAGCCTTACCGCCGTCAGCCATAGTGTAAACGGTGTTAGTAAGAGTTACGTTCTCAAGGTTGATTGCCTGCCAAATAGCACCGGTTGCCTTGCCGCTAGCATACTTGGTGGTGTTAGCCATCTTTACGTCGTTACCAACGCCAACTATCTTGAGACCATCTTTCTGATTACCGTTCAGATCGTACTCGCCATTAGCAAGCCAAATCTCTGTAGCTCCTGCCGCAACAGCAGCCTTAAACTGATCGTTTGTAGTTGCATAGTAAGCGCCGTCAACGATGATAGTGGTCTGACTCTTGTAGGTACCGCCAACAAAATCAAGAAGATTTGCTGCCTCACCATCGAGAGTAGCTGTGCAGTTAGTAATTGTCAAACTCTTGCCAGCCGCCTCATAATCAACGAAGTTAGTCTTGCCACTAATATAGTTAAATGTACAGTTAGTGAGAACCGTGTTAGCATAAATATTCAAGCCGTTGTAGCGAGACTCATCGTTACCGAAGGTACAACCTTCAAAAGTAACTGTACCAGCACCGCCATATGCGTTGAATCCATTGATCTCGCAGTTTCTGAAAATAATGTTTCCAGCTACATCGTCAAAATGGAAACCACGGAAATCAGTCTTGATGACACAGTTTTCAAATATAACTGTCTCACCCTCCCTAGAGTAGCACCAGCGCAGAGCTTCTTCACCCTCAAAGACACAATCCTTGAACGTACCGTTGATCGTTCCGCTTACAGCCTGACCACCCTCATTGCTAAAGGTTGCACCAATAACGGTTGCGCCATTGATATTGAGTCCGGAAGTTCCCTCGAATACAGTACCGGGAGCGCACTGAATGGTCATGCCTTCCTTAATGCTACTTGCGGGGAATGTGTAGGTACCTGCGGGAACTTTAACAGTGTCGCCAGCTGCTACACCTTCGAAGAGTTTGTCAAAAGACTTCTGAGGGAATGCAACTGTCCAAGTGCCGTCGCCGTTGTTGGTAACTTCGTAGCCGTCAGCTACGTACTTTGCAGGAGTAAGGTTGAATGTACCGCCATATACATTAACTGCTACATTAGCAGCATCAACGCAAATCATGCTGCTACCGTTATTCTGTGCAGTGCGGAGGTCGCAATTAAATGCACCGTCATTTACAACAACGTTAGAGGAATCACCATAAACGTAGAATACGTGACTAGTGATAACACCAATGCTTGTCATAGTATAAGTACCGCCGTTGATCTCAGCGCTACCCTTTATTGCAAGGAGTCCGTGACGGCTTGTGAAGTCACCACCGTTAATTACAAGCTCGCCGGTTGAGCGAATGTTATAAGTAGGACCTATCTGCTCTCCATCATCAGTAACTGCGCTGTAGCAGGTATAAGTACCGCCGTTGATCTCAAGATAACCCTCGGAATATACACATCCGGTATAGCCGACAAGTGTTGCATTGTTAAGGTAGACAGATCCACCATAGCTCCAAATGCAAGAACCGCCGTTCATATCAAGGTTAACGATCTTAGTTCCGTTAACTGTAGTTGTAGCACCGTCACGGTTGTAAATACCGCGAGCTTCGATGGTTCCGCCCACAATAACGAGGCTTCCGTAGTTATCGATAGCATAAGAGTGCTTACCTGTAGTCTCATTGTATGCCGCAGTAATCGTATTACCGTTAAGGTCGATCACTATTGTATCATCAGCATCAGACATATTATTTACAGCGCCTACAACGAGAGGCTCGGTAACGGTGATATTGTCAGCAAGAACGATATTTGTCTCACCGTTGTTAAGGGCTGCCTGAAGATCAGCAGCAGAGGTTACCTCAAACTTGTCGTGCCAAGCATCCTTATCATAATCCTTGCCAAAGCTATCATCCTCTGCCTCGAGCTGAGTAGCGTAGAGGTTTACGCCGATCTCAAGCTGAAGCTGAGCCGCACCATTTTTCATGTTATAGTCATTATCCTTATCGGAAGGCTCCCACCAAATAACGATAGCAAAACTCTTGGTCTGTGCAATGGTTTCTTTCGCGTTGGGATCTGAATATCCGTTAGGATAAAGCTTGCCGGTCTCAACGAAGCTCTCCATAGGCTTCCAATTATTCTTGCCAACGGAAGCAATAATAGTTTCGCGATCAGCGCCGTCTGCAATGGGATCAACAACTGCTACCTTAAGAACGTCTGCAAGATTCTTCTCACCGTTCTTCTTTGCAATCTCAACACCAAACTGATACTTAAGTGCGAGGTCGCCAAGGTTAGCAATAGTGAAGTTCTCGTAAACTGCTACACCGGGCTCCCATCTTCCGTTTGTACCTGCAGGAAGATCGAAAAGCTTTGTTCCTCTAGTGACTTCTTTACCGGAAGTCGTTGTCTTGTCGTTGTAAAGCTCAACGTCAAGGTTTCCTGCGACGATCTTGTTTACGCCTGATTCTACGCTGTCTGTAAACCACGCATAGGTTGTTCCGAGAAGCATTGTAAAGCAAAGGAACATCGATGCGAAGCTCAAAAAGAGCGCACGTCTTGTTGTCTTTTTCATTTTTGTCTTTCTCCTTTTCTTTTTTTGGATATTATAAGTATATCTATCCATTATAGTTTTATTATATATTTATATACCTGTGATGTCAAGGCTTTTTGAGGAAAAAGCTCCTTTTTTTCTCCTTTTTTATAATTCCATAAGAGAATTATACATATTTTGGTAATTTATTGATTTCTACTTGATTTTTTTTGCGTCTGGCATTATAATGAAAACAAGAGCAACGAACTTAAAAAAGGAGCATCTTATGAAATTCAAAATTGACCACGATATGCACATACATTCCAACCTCTCGCCCTGCACCTACGATCCTGTGCAGACGCCTGAAAATATTCTTATGGCGACCAAAAGGCTTGGATTTAAGACGATTTGCCTTACCGACCATTTTTGGGACACCGCGGTCGAAAGCAAGGTTGGCATCTCTTGGGGGCAGAAAAACGGGCTTGACCATATTTCAAAGTATCTTCCTCTGCCACAGGACGAGGACGTACTTTTCCTCTTCGGTTGCGAGGCGGATATGGACGGCGACTGCACGATCGGCATCTCAAAAGAGATATATGACGAGTTTGATTTCATAATCATTCCCACCACACATTTTCATATGCAAAGAGGAGAAAAGTGGGTGGGTGCTGACAGCAAGCTTCGCGCGAAATATTGGGTAGAGCGCTTTGACGCGCTTCTTAACTCAGATCTTCCCTTCCACAAGGTCGGTCTTGCTCATATGACCTGCGTACTTATTGACAACAGTGCACCGAGGGCATTTATCGACACAATAAAGCTCATTCCCACCGAGGAGCTGAAGCGACTTTTCACAAGGGCGGCTGAGCTTGGTATGGGTATTGAGATAAACTACTCCGATACTATCTTCAGCGACGATGAGGCAGAGCACGTTCTGCGAATCTACCGCACCGCAAAGGAATGCGGCTGCAAGTTCTATCTTGGCAGTGACGCGCACGAGCAGTGTGATTTCATCGATGATATGATCGCGGGCTACGAGAGAATGATAGACCTTTTGGGGCTTACCGAGGACGATAAATTTGCGCTTCCCACGCGCACAATAAGATAAAAACAAGAAAAAACGGCGGAAATTCCGCCGTTTTCTTTTATATAAAGGCTCCGTTTGCGCGAAGGATATCCTGAACGTACTTTACCTCGACGTCCTTCATTTTCTCGGTACCGCTCTTGCAAGCGACCGCCGCCGCAACTCCTGCCGCCTCGCCGAGCGTACAGCAAACGGGCATGATTCTATAGGACGCCTGCGCCTCGTGAGTTGAGGAGATGCATCTGCCCGCTACGAGAAGATTGCTTGCTCCAAGGGGAACGAGCGAACGGTACGGAATAGTGTAATACTCACCGTCCCCAAAATAATAGTGGCTCGTGCCGCTTCCCTCGGGGTTGTGAATGTCTATATCGTAGTTACAAGCCGCGATTGAATCCTCAAATCTTGTGAGCGCCTTGAGATCCTCAACCGTCAGCACGTACTCACCGCGTATCATTCTGCTCTCGCGCACACCTATCTCGGAGGCGGAGGAAAGAAGAACTCCCTTCTTGCAAAAATCAAAGTTTTCCTTAAGGAAGGTATAGAGCTCGTACATCTGCGCGCGTGCCTCACGCTCAGCCGCAGACACGTCGTGCGCGTTTACGGGATTCTTTCTTACAACTCTCGTGCTATTGAAGTGAAGCACGCCGTCAGCGCAGTTCTTGAATTTGAGCACGTCCTCGCGGGGATTTTTTATCTTGCCCTCTGCCTTATACTGCTTGTAGAGTGCCTGCACCTCGGGAAAATGCTCGTAAAATGCCGCAACGTCAACGCCCGCCATTCTGAAGCAGAGCGTCATAGGCTGACAAAGTCCGTCCTCTTTTCTGCCAAGCTCGTAGGGACAGCCCGCGTACATCGCAAGGTCGGCGTCACCCGTGGTGTCAATAAAGTATTTCGCGCGGAGGATCTCCTCGCCCGACTTGCTGACTACCTTAACGCCCTCGATCTTATCGCCATTCTTCTCTACGCCGCACAAAAATGCGTGGAAGAACACGTCAATTCCTTCTTTTATGGTGACCTTATCGAGAAAGACCTTGAGGAGCTCCTCGTTAAAGGTGATGACGTTCTCATGCATTCCGCCCATCTCATAAAGTCCGTTTAATATCTCGGTGAAAAAGCCCGCGCTGATGTTCTTTGTCTTTCCGTCAACCTTCACCTTATAAGGCATAAAGGGGTTTACAAGGCAGTTACAAGCCGCGCCGCCAAGACAGCCGCTCTTCTCGACTATAAGCACCTTAAGCCCCTGTCTTGCGGCAGAGACCGCCGCCGCAACGCCCGAAAGTCCGCCACCAACTACTATTAAATCGTACATTTTGTCCTCCAAAATTTATTCTATGGCAACCGTCTCGCGCCTCACTTTACGTAAGGCTCCTTGCCGTATATTTCCAAAGACAAGGTTATCATATTATGGGGGATTTGTCAAGAGCTACAAGGAAAATCGGGGCAGATTTATAGCCTTTTCCCTTCACACAAAAAAGAATTTATTTTAATTTAGTTTTCAACATAAATTATGAAAAGCAGACCGCTGTCGCGGTCTGCTTTTGCCCTGTAGAATCATCCCTCAATGCAAGTCGCCACACCGTCGACACGAATCCTTGTTTTGATGCGACTCAAAAGAGGCGAGAATTTTCTGCGCCACATAGGATGCTCAACGCTGATGCGCTTTAGCATCATATAATAATTCTCCCAAAAAGCTCCCATATCCCGCGTCATCATTTGACCGTACTCATCGACGATATACTTCGTAAACGAATATATCTCCTCAAGTATCCTGTCGTCATTATTCGCCAAGCCGTTCTTTCTGAACACACACTCCAAATATTCGGCAGGAAGCAGCTTTTCGGGGTTGTTTATAAGCGAATTTTGAATACGGACGAGCTGCAATATCTCGTCCACCGTCTCACCCACGTTTACCTTTGCCGTTTTGAGTGCCTCCGAGCTGCTTATGTCGTCGCTCCTTATGCCCTCTATCCTATCGGCAAATTGCGGCCAAAACGCCTCAAAGCTGTTCTTCAGCTTCTCATCCGAAAGCGGTCTCTCCTGTAGTGAGTTGATTGTTTTGAGCAGCTTGAAAATGTCGTCACACTCAAATTTCGTCGCTTGAAAAGCCTTGAGAGGTCCCTTGATGTCCGAGAAATTTATGTTCATCGCAAGCACCATGACCTTTGAATCGAGCATCTTTGATAGCGCACCCGCCTCAAAGTGGATCCACGGAGCATCAATGTTCTCAGGGGTCAGACACACAATACCGTAATTCGCATCGTGCAATTCATTCGACAGCTTGAGTTGCCAATTGTCCCCCTTTTCAATATCCTCAGGGGAAAAGAATACCTCAACCGACTGTATGCACTGCTCGAGCCACTCCTTAAGTGCGCCTGCAAATTTCTGACTAAGTTCTCCCGACCAGCTAACAAAAACCTTCATAATTTTAACCTCATTTTTTTTGAAATTATTAAAAATGCCTGTTTTTCACCTCGATTATACAACTCGCTTTATTTTTTGTCAAGAAAAATTTTTTCTTAAATAAAAAAATTATTTTGGGCAGAAAAACCGAAAAAATATCAGCGTTTTTGAGCAAAAAAAAGAGGCATTCGAGAATGCCTCTTTTCTTAAAATTACTTTTCGTTCTTGTAGATTTCCTTGAAATATTTGTAGGTATCGACCTTAAGCTCGCCGCAAGCCGCCTCGTCGCAAGCAATGATGCCGTCCTTATGAAGCTGAAGCGCGCTTATCGTCCACGCGTGGTCAACTCCGCCCTCAACGCAGTGGCGAAGCGCGCGTGCCTTGTTGTGTCCGCTGATGAGAAGAAGCACCTGCTTCGAGTCGCAAACGGTACCAACACCTACAGACAGCGCGGTCTTCGGAACCTTATTTACGTCATTGCCGAAGAAACGGGAGTTAACTATGAGTGTGTCCTCGGTAAGAGCTCGAACACCCGTTCTCGATGTGAGAGAGGTAAAGGGCTCGTTAAAAGCAATGTGACCGTCAACACCGCTACCGCCAAGGAAGAGATCGATTCCGCCGTAGGACGCGATCTTATCTTCATAACGCTGACACTCAGCCTCAAGATCCTCCGCCATACCGTTGAGAATGTTTACATTCTCTGCGGGAATGTCTATATGGTTGAAGAAATTGTCGTGCATAAAGTACCAATAGCTCTGTTCGTGCTCTCTGGGCAGACCTACGTACTCATCCATATTGAAGGTAACTACGTTCTTGAAGGTAAGCTTGCCCGCTTTATTCATCTCGGCAAGTCTTTTGTAAACGCCGAGAGGCGAGGAACCCGTAGGAAGTCCGAGCACAAAGGGACGATCCTCCTTGTGATTATTTATAGCGTCAGCAATATGCTGCGCAGCCCATTCACACATTAAATCATAATTGTCTTTGTTGATAAGCTTCATATTTTTCTCCTTAATGTTTCTACATTAATAATATTACATCGTTATTATACAACTTATTACAGGATTTGTAAAGATAATTAAATATTTTTGGTAGTTATTTTTATTATATAAAGAATCCTGTAAACACAATATTACCGTTTCTCACATCAACAACGGTAAATGAGATTAGTCTATCACTTTTTCTTTCAACGTTAATCTTGGCATTGTCGGATGCCGAGCTTACCATAGCCTCAATCTCATCAAGTTGGTCGGTGTTGTACCAATATTTGCGCTTTTTCTCGTTTGACCTAACACATAGCTCCTTGAGTGAAATATATAAAGGAAATCTCCATCCCCCGCGCAAATGCTCGTATGCCTCCTTGGTTTCTTTTCTTATTCTTTTTACTCTGAAGGCAAATACAAACGCCAATGCAACGTCCACAATTTCGGTAATAATAAATATACAAAAAATAAGTATTTCGTTTTGCAACACCTTAGGAAGTTTATCGGCATTTTCAAGAGCAACAAAAGCAATTGCAAAGATCACCCACATCAGCACAATGCTTATTATCACAAAAAGAATGTTTCTTCTGTATGTTTTAGGGTATTTTATATTCTCAAATTCTTGATTTTGCTCGCCGACAAGCATTACCTTATCAAACGCAGCTTTTCCGCGCCAATGACCGTGATATTCTTTCGATGCGCTATCAACAAAATATGCATCGGAGTTCAAAAACCACTTTGTGATTTTTTTATGCTTCGGATAGCTTCTTATAATAAAAATTGTTCCAAAAGAATACCAAATACCAAGCAAAAAGGAAACTACTCCAAAACACCAAAGGGAAATAGCTGTTGCTCTATCTGCTACGGCATCTGAAAAAGGCAAGTATATAAAAAAGCCACCTAAACCGAAGAATGTGACGGCAACAATGATTATCGTAGCCCAAATATGTGAAACAAATTGATGCTTTATATTGCCGTTAAAAAAGTCTTTTTTCATATTCACACCGCCTTTCTTGGAATATTATAGCACATAAAAAAGGTAATGTCAACGATGCGCCGCACACGTTTGCTTGTTGGGGTCGGTGGTCTCACATCGGTTCGGTCACGACACGCTTCCTTTGCTCGAGAATGAAACTTTTGTAAAAAAGTTTGCTTTTTTTATAAAAATATGCTATAATTACTACATTCAGAGCCCCAAGTTCAACCAAAGAACAGGAGAAATATATGAATCCATTATTGCCTGAAAATTGTTTTATGCCTGATGCCGAGGCGCGTGTTATGCCTGACGGCAGACTTTACCTGTACGGCTCATGGGACCTTTGTGCCGATCCCGACTATTGTTCTCACGTTTTGCACTGTTTTTCTACTGACGATATGGAAAATTGGACAGACCACGGCGTTATCTTCCGCAACGACGAAGTTTTTTATGGAATTCCGTGGAACAAGGAAGCTAAGCTATACGCGCCCGATGCCATCGAAAAGGACGGCAAATACTATCTCTACGTTTGCGGAAATCCAAATGTAGAAGGCGTCGCCGTGGCAGATTCCCCGACAGGACCGTTCTCGGCAGCTCATAGAATAGAAGGTGCAGACGGTGACGGCATTGACCCCACGGTCTTCGTTGACAAGGACGGACAAGGGTATCTTTTTTGGGGACAATTTTCACTTCGCGGCGCCAAGCTTTCCTCGGATATGAAAAGGATCATACCCGAAAGTCTTAAGACCGGAATTATTACCGAATGGGAGCACGGATTCCACGAGGGCTCAAGCATTCGCCGCCGTGGAGACAAATACTACATGGTTTACACCGACCTTTCTCGAGGAAAGGCGACCTGTATGTCTTATGCCATAGCAGACGCACCGTTAGGCCCGTATAAAAAAGGCGGCGTGATCATAGATAACATCTTCTGCGACCCAAATACTTGGAACAACCACGGCTCTATTGCCGAATTCAAAGGTCAATGGTACGTCTTTTACCATCGATCGTCTCAAGGTCTCAAAACTTGCAGAAGAGTCTGCGCCGAGCCAATAAGCTTTGACGCAAACGGATTCATTCACGAGGTTGAGCAGACCTCACAAGGAGCGCTTGCTTCGGTGGATGCACGCATTCCGATTCGTGCAAGAGCAGCCTGCCGTATGATCGGGAAATGCCAGATCGATCAAATCGGCGAAAAGGAAGTGCTGATATCAAAAAGCGGCGGGCATTGGAAAACACCCGACTGGGCAGAGTACAAATACGTTGACTTTGGCAAAGAAAATCTCTCGACGTTTAAGGTGTTCGCAAAAGGAAAAGGCAGCATTACTCTTAAAATCGACAAAAATGAGGAAATATCCCACGTCCAAATTGACAATACCGATTTTGAGTGGACGGCTACAAACTGTAAAAACATAGACGGTACGCATCCGCTTTGGCTCTTCTTTGACGGTGACGTTACGGTTGAAGAATTCTTTTTTGAGTAATAAAAAAGCAAAAATAAATATCCCCTCGTAAAACGGGGGATTTATTTTTGGCGCGCCTTCAGGGATTCAGAACCCGCCACCCCTTATTTCGTAGGGGGTGGGTCGGGTCTGCCCTCCCGCCGAGTTTTGCTCTTCTTAGCCTGCACCTTCAGGGATTCAGAGCCTGTGAGGGTGATGCTTCAGGGATTCAGAACCTGTATGGTGAGGAGTTCAGGGATTCAGAACCCATGCTTGCGCGAAAGTTCTGCTTTATTCAAAGTCTGTAGAGCGCAAGCTCTCTATTTTGCCGTAGGCAAAATAGCGGGGTTCTGAATCGTGGAGTGTGGGCTAAAAAG
>JAZQYP010000063.1:0-5866 GCA_045633625.1 Eubacteriales bacterium | reverse complement strand
CGGAAATCTTATTAAAACGAACGCCTCTATAAGCGGTGCGGAGTGCGGCTGTCAGGCGGAGATCGGTACGGCTTGCGCTATGGCGGCGGCAGCGGCGGCGGAGCTTTACGAGCTTGATCTCGACCAGATCGAATACGCCGCGGAGATGTCCATCGAGCATCATTTGGGACTTACCTGCGATCCTATCGGAGGACTTGTTCAGATACCCTGTATCGAGCGAAACGCCATCGCGGCGATGCGTGCGCTCAATGCCGTAAATCTTGCAGACTTCCTTGCAGACACGCGTAAGATCAGCTTTGATATGATAGTTGAGACGATGTATGAGACGGGCAAGGACCTCAAGGTCATCTACCGCGAGACGAGCGAGGGCGGACTTGCAAAAAAATTCATGAATTAAGGATAAAATATGAAACCGATCATTGGAATTCTGACCGATATTGATAGCGACAAAAACGTCAGTATGCCCAACAGCTACATTCGGGTCATTGAAAAAGCGGGTGGCTTGCCGATAGTCATTCCCTACGTCAATGACAAGGAAAATATAAAAAAATACGTCGAGCTTTGCGACGGCATCCTCTTCTCGGGCGGCGCTGACGTCTGCCCCATACATTACGGCGAGGAAGCGCGCGACGTTTGCGGTGCTACCGAGCCGCAAAGGGATGAAATAGAGCTTGCCTTTTTTGACGTCGTATTTGGCACAAGCAAGCCCATTCTCGGCGTTTGCCGCGGCTTGCAATTCATAAACGTAGCACTTGGCGGCACACTTTATCAGGATCTTGACACAGATGCACCGTCAAGTGTCGTTCACAGACGAAAAGAGAAAATGTTTGATTGCTATCACTCGGTACGCATAGTGGATAGCACCTTCCTCTCGGAGCTTCTCGGCAAGGAGGAGCTTTGCGTAAACAGCTTCCACCACCAAGCGATAAAGACTCTTGGCAAGGGGCTTGTCCCTGCGGCACTTGCCGCCGACGGCATAGTTGAGGCGCTATCTCACAAGGGCGAGCAGTATCTTCGCGCTTACCAGTGGCATCCCGAGCGGATAGATGATGAGAGCGAGGACTCACATAGGATATTCTCAGACTTTATCGACGCCTGTATAAAGGCAAAAGCAAAGGAGAAGCATGAGCACATTAATAATTAATCTTATCATCGGCGCAGTCTGCGTCATCATAGGAATTTCAAATATGCGCGGAAACATCTCTTCCCTTCACTCATACCACAGAAGCAGAGTAGCCCCCGAGGACGTAAAGCCCTTTGGAAGACTTGTGGGAATAGGAATGATAATCATAGGCATAGCTCTTGCTATTTCGGGCTGCCTTATTTACGTCACTGTCCTTACAACAGCCAAGGTGTATATGACTGTCGGTATGGTCATCCTCACTCTTGGCTTTGTGGTGGGGCTCGGTACCGCCTTTTATGCAATGATAAAATACAACAAAGGAATATTCTGACATGAAACGACCCCTTATCAAATCAATAATATTAGACGTACTCGTTGCGGTGTGCGCAGGCATCATAGTCGGAACGGCTTATCACTTTTTCCAAAACAGCAACGGCTTCGCACCAGGAGGCGTCGGCGGACTTGCCACTATTACGCACCATCTGCTTGAGAACAAGGTAAGCTGGTCTGCGCTTATGCTTGCGTTTAACCTTCCTATCTTCGTGCTTGTCAGCGCAATGATAGACAAAAAGCTTGGCATTATGCTGAGCATCTATATGGCGGTGCAGTCCTTTATGCCCGAGATATGGACGCTTATCGGTGCTACGCCATATTCCGAGGCTCATTCTCCCGACGACTTCAATATCGTTTTTGCTTGTATTGCAACGGGCGTTATTTCGGGCTTTGGTTTTTCCCTTATGCTCCGTCATTTCGGCGCGAGTGGAGGCACCTACGGCATCTCGGCACTAATAAGACGTCGCCGCCCCGAAACGAATATCGCCGCCGTGTCCTTTATAATGGACACGAGCGTGGTATTTATCGCATTCTTCGTTTACGGAATGCGCGTCACACCCGTAATATGCACCCTTCTTAACCTCTTTATTGCCAATATTATCGTTGACAACGGACTCAGCGGACTTAAGAGCGGATACAAATTTGAGATTATAACGCCGACCCCGAACGAGCTCTCCTCAGAGCTTATCGAAAGGCTCAAGCACGGTGTCACCGAGATAAAGGTGCACGGCGTTTATTCTGACACCGACAAATATATGCTCGTCTGCATCATCAACAAGCGCCAGATCGGTCAGATGATGAAGATAATCAAAAAATACCCCGACACCTTCGCAAGCTTTGTTAAGGTCAACGAGGTCTTTGGAAATTTCATGAGAAAGGTATAATTCAAGCTCTCAAAGCACAAGGAACAAAACATGGACTATTTAATTCTCGCAGGCGCGGTCATCTGCGCATCTACCTCAAGCATCTTCGGGGGATTTTTTAACCGCTCGTGCGCCGGCAAAAAGGACACCTCCGCTTTTTATAATCTCTTTCAGCTTCTAACTGTTTTCGTGGGTTGGACACTGCTTCTTATCATTGATTTTGACTTTAACGTAGCGGTAATTCCCTATGCTGTGGCATTTGGAATTGCCTACTGTGTGTCTACCTTCGGTGCGATAAACGCGCTTCGCACGGGTCCTGTGCTTATTACAAGCCTTATCACACAGTTTTCTCTTATCGCAACTACCATCTGGGGCTTTTTCTTCTGGAATTCAGAGCCTAAGCCCACCGTATTTATCGGCCTTGTTATAGTTGTTGTGGCTATCTTCCTTTGTCTTTACAGGGCAAGGGACGTTCCGCAAACGAGAAAGGCTTTTCTTTCAAATGGCTTTTCTTTCAAATGGCTCTTCTTTGCAGCTCTTGCCTTTCTCGGCAATGCGGGTACGTCGATAATCCAGCGCACACAGCAGATGACGTTTGACGGCAAATATGGAAATCAGCTTATGTCTACAGCGCTCTTCTTTGGATTTATCTTTTTCCTCGTTATCTTCTTGCGCTCTGATAAGTCGGATGCAAAATTCATAATCAAAAAATGCTACATACCCGTAGGAACGGGAATATTTAACCTTTTGCTTAACCTCTTCGTTATGATAATGGCAACGAGCAAGCTCTCGCCGAGCCTTATCTACCCCTCCATCAGCATAGGAGGACTGATAATCGTCACGCTTTTCTCCCTCTTTGCCTTCCGCGAGAAGCTTCGCGCAAGTCAGTGGGTGGGAGTGGCGCTTGGAATAATTGCAGTACTTTTACTTTCTTTATAAGGAGAAAATATGAAAAACAAAATACTTACCTTCAGCTTTGACGATGCCGTCACACAGGACGCCCGCCTTATCGAGCTTTTCGACAAATACGGAATGAAGGCGACATTCAACATAAACACCTGCTGGCTTGGCGGAAAGCGAGACCTTGTTCTTTGCAACGGAAAAGTGGTAAAGCACAACAAATTCGCGCCGTCGGACGTAAGACGCGTTTATGCGGGCCACGAGCTTGCCGCGCATTCCCTTACTCACCCAAACCTCACCCGACTTGCCTCGGACGAGGTGGTCTATGAGGTCGAGGAGGATAGACTTCGCATAAGCGACCTCTGCGGCTATGAGGTGGTGGGCTTTGCCTATCCCGGTGGTCACTACGATGAGCGCACAGCTAAGATAATAAAAGAAAAAACAGGCATAAAATATGCCCGTACGATAAACTCAAATCACGCACTTGAGCCTCAGGAGGACCTCTTTGTGTTCAGACCCACCTGCCACCACGACGACTGGGACTTTCTCTTTAAGATGGGAGAGGAATTTCTCTCGCTTAAGACCGACGAGAAGAAGATATTCTACGTTTGGGGTCACTCCTACGAATTTGACGGTGACAATTCTTGGGGCAGATTTGAGGAATTCCTTAAGATGATGTCTTGCAAGGACGATATCGCGTATCTCACCAACAAGGACGCGCTTCTGTAATATGAAAAGGACGAAAATTTCCTTTGATTCCCTCGCTTTGCCACAGAGGCTCATACCTCTGTGCGAGGGCGCAGAGCTCTTTGACAGCAGCTGCTCGCCCGAGGCAAGAGTGATATACGTTCGGCGTGACGGCGGATACTTTATAAAATCCGCTCCCGCAGAAGCACTCAAAAAAGAGGCTCTGCTCGACGAGTATTTTCATAAAAAAGGGCTTTGTGCGCCTGTCGTTGACTACTTCACATATGAGGGCAAGGATTTTCTTGTCACCGAGCGTGTGAGGGGAGAGGACGCGACAGATGCCCTATATCTTAGCGACCCGAAGCGTCTTTCTGCCCTTATGGGCGAGCTTCTTCGTGAGCTTCACGAGACGGATTTTTCGGACTGTCCTATAAAGGATAGAATGAAGGAATATTTCGGCACTGTAAAGAAAAACTACACAAAGGGTGCGTATGACCTATCCTACGGCAATTTTGAGAGTGTCGAGAGGGCATACGAGGTGGCACTTGAGGGTCAAAAGATACTCAAAAGCGACACTCTTATCCACGGAGATTTCTGCCTTCCGAATTTTCTACTTGACAATTGGCGCTTTTCGGGGTATATTGATTTAGGAAACGGTGGTGTCGGTGACAGACACGTTGACCTATTCTGGGGCGCGTGGACGCTGAATTTTAACCTTAAGACCGATGCATATCGCGACAGGTTCTTTGATGCCTACGGCAGAGACAAAATTGATGAAAATGCACTTCTTGCGGTCAGCGCCGCCGAGGTGTTTGGGTAATAAAATAAAAAAAAACGATCACATAAAAGGAGAAACCTATGTACAGACTTGGAATTGACCTTGGAGGCACGAATATAGCCGTTGGTCTTGTGAATGAAAAATTTGAGCTTGTGAAGAAGATGAGCACACCCACACTTGCACAGCGCGAGCCCGAGGCAATAATCGACGATATGGCGGCAGTGTGCAAAAAGCTTCTTTGCGAATGCGGTGTGAGCACGGCTGACATCGAAAGCGTTGGTATTGCATCCCCCGGAATCGCTAACTCAAAGACGGGTATTATTGAATATGCAAACAACCTTCCCTTCAACAACCTTCCGATTGCAAAAATGCTTGGTGAGAGACTTGGAGTCAGCAATATAAAGGTCGCAAACGACGCAAATGCCGCTGCTCTCGGCGAGGCAGTTGCGGGTGCGGCAAAGGGATCTGAGGCGAGTGTTATGATAACCCTCGGCACAGGCGTTGGAGGCGGAGTTATCATCGATGGCAAGCTTCTTGCGGGCTTTAATTTCGCGGGCGGTGAGCTTGGTCACATAGTTATCGAGGCAGACGGAGTTCCCTGCTCCTGCGGCAGATACGGCTGCTGGGAGGCATATTCCTCGGCAACGGCACTTGTTAGAATGACAAAGGAAAAGATAGAGGAGTGCCGTGCCGCAGGCAGATACACCAAGATGGCAGAAGCAGAGCGCGTTTCGGGACGCACGGCTTGTGACTGTATGCGCGCGGGAGACGAGGCGGCAAAGGAGGTATACGACAAGTATATCCACTACCTCGCTATCGGTCTTGGCAACGTAATCAATATCTTCCAGCCTGAGATAATCACTCTCGGCGGCGGAATATCGGGCGAGGGACAGTCCCTTATCGACAGCCTTCTTCCCGAGGTTGCAAAGGAGCATTACGGCACGGGTCTTATTAAGGATTCGGAGATCCGCATAGCAACTCTTGGCAACGACGCAGGCATCATCGGCGCCGCAGCACTTTGATTGGCAATTAGCAGATAAATTGGGATTTGTCGAACTGTTTATTATTTGACGCAATGTTACTACAAAGGCTCCCTTGTGTAAAGGGAGCTGTCGCGATAGCGACTGAGGGATTGTTCACCTTAAATCTATATTTTACAATCCTTCCGTCACTCCGCTTTGC
>JAZQYP010000062.1:0-6256 GCA_045633625.1 Eubacteriales bacterium | reverse complement strand
GCTTTGTACTTATCTCTTGTTGTTCAATTTTCAATGACCAATTTCTCCGCTCCCGCTTTCCGCGACAGCCTGAGTATTATACCACAACCATTTTCGCTTGTCAATACTTTTTTGAAAAATTATTTAAAAAGTTTTTTTGGTGTGATTTTTCGCTCAAATCTTAGCGAGGTGAGCTTGTCCATTATACTACTATATCAATGAAATGTCAAGTGTTTTTTTGATTTTTATGACTTTTTTTACATTTCAACAAAAAAAGCCTTGTTTTTCTCTCTTCTTCGTCAAAAAGCACATAAAAAAGCCGCGCCGTTTTGTCGGCGCGGCTTTATATGCCTCGATTAATGGCAGATATCGTAGGAAAGATCGTAAAGAGACTTCACCTTTGCAGTTCTCTTTTCGCAGATCGCCTTCATTCTCTCTACGTCCTCAGCAGAGAATTTGTCAAGGTCGCCCTCCTTAAGGGTCTTCTTATACATACGGTCAAGCGTAAGTGCGAAAACTATATCCTCGGAATCAAGCACGCCATCGTTTTCAGTGATAACGAGATTGCTCTTGCCCTCAAGCAAAAGCTCAACTGCCTTGACGCCCATCTGAGTTGCGGTAAATCTATCGCGAAGTGTGGGCGAGCCTCCTCTTACGAGGTGAGCGAGTCGAACGAACTTAGTCTCAACGCCTGTCTTCTCCTGAATCGACTTCTTAAGCACTTCTCCGTAAGGAATCTTATTTCCGTCAGCATCGGTCACAAAGACACCCTCACTTACAAGCACGACCATTCCGCGCTTGCCGTGGCTGACTGCGCTCTTTATCTTCTCGATAGCGCGATCCTCGTCAAAGGGCACCTCGGGAATACAGATAGCAATAGCTCCGCCCGAAATTCCCGTGTAAAGCGCGATATCTCCGCAGTCACGTCCCATAACCTCGATGACGTTGCAACGAGCGTGAGACTCACAAGTATCACGAAGACGGTCAACGACCTCAAGAACGGTGTTCATTGCGGTATCAAATCCAACGGTATAATCGGTTGCGGTGATGTCGTTATCGATCGTTCCCGTAATTCCTATCGTGGGGATTCCGTGCAGAGAAAGGTCTGTAGCTCCTCTGAAGGTTCCGTCACCGCCAATGGCGATAACTGCATCAATATTATATTTTTTACAGGTAGCGAGAGCTCGTCTCATTCCCTCTTCGGTCTTGAATTCGGGGCAACGGTCGGAGTAAAGGAAGGTACCTCCATGCGAGATCTTATTGGAGACCGACGCGGTGTTAAGGGGGATAAGCTTCTCGTTGATAAGACCGCTATAGCCGCCCTGAATTCCCATTACTTCTATTCCCTTATCGAGAGCCATTCTCGTTACTGCTCTTACTGCCGCATTCATTCCGGGAGCGTCTCCGCCCGAGGTAAGAACGCCTATTCTTCTAAACTGTGCCATAATAATTCCTTTCGTTTTCAAAAACTTTCCAACCTATTTTAATACATTGTCAGAAAAAAATCAATACTATTTTACGATTTTTTGTTTTTTATTGTCAAAACGGCGTGAAGTGCGTGACTTGCCGCAACGTTTCTTATATACTCTCGGCTCTTCATTGCCGAAAGCGAGAGCTTTTTGACGTTCTCGCCGTGGGCTGTACTGATGCCGACAAAAACTGTTCCAACAGGCTTCTCCTCACTGCCACCACCGGGACCTGCGATACCCGTAGTTGAAATTCCGATATCCGCACCGAGCGCGAGTCGAACTCCCCTTGCCATTTCACGCGCCACCTGCTCGGAAACGGCACCGTATTTTTCAAGAGACTCGTGCGATACTCCTATCAGTTTTTCCTTTGCGGAATTAGCATACGTCACGCAGCCGCCAAGATATATCTCGGATGCCCCCGACACGTCGGTGATGCGCTTTCCGATAAGACCGCCCGTACAGGACTCTGCCGTCGCAAGTGTAAGCCCCTCATTTTTGAGATGCTCGACCACGGCGTGCTCGATAGAATGCGCGTCTATTCCGTAGACGTACCCTCCTATCTCGGTAGCGCGTACCATCTCGATCATTTCGTCGCAAAGCACCGAAGCCTCATCCTCGGTATCAGCACTTGCCGTAACGCGCAAACGCACCTCTCCGACGTTGCAATAAGGAGCCACCGACGGATTTTTGGCATTTTTCATAAGATCCCCGATAAGCTCCTCAATGTGTGACTCACCAATACCGAAGATATTTATATTCTTGCTGACGAGCGCGCCCTGCTTTCTTCCTTTAAGATAAGGCTCGACCTGCTCGTTAAAAAGCGGGATCAGCTCGTTGGGAGGACCAGGGAGCATAATTACAGTTTTATTATTCTCCTCGTCAACGATAGCCAAAGCGGGAGCTGTGCCGTAGGGATTCGGGAAAACGATACCGCCCTCGGGCATCATTGCCTGCTTTATGTTACTGTCGACCATAGTTTTGCCAAGACGCTTGAAATATTCCTTTATCGACTCAAGTGACTCCTCGTGCAGATACATTTTTCTGCCGAAGAACTCGCAGACCGTCTCTTTGGTAAGGTCGTCATAGGTAGGTCCGAGACCGCCACTCATAATTATAAGATCGCACTCATCGACTGCGGCGCGAAGGGCGCGCTTCAGTCTCTCGGGATTGTCCCCCACCGAGGTGTGTCGGTAGACGTTGATACCGAGTGCCGCAAGCTTTACTGAAAGAAATGCGGCATTGGTATTTACGATGTCACCAAGAAGCAGCTCGGTGCCAACGCAAAGTATCTCTGCCGTTTTTATATTTTTATCCATAGGATGCTCCCTATATATAATATTGTAACAATTATATCACCGAGCAAAACTCTTTTCAAGTATTTTTCCGACATTTATTGATTGTTTTGCCATTTTGTTGTATAATGGAGCGGGAGGTGAGAAAATGCCAAAATGTTATCTTTGCCCGCGAGAGTGCGGTGCTGACCGAGAAAATGGAAAAACGGGCTTTTGCGGCGAGGGCGACGGAATACGTGTAGCTCGCTATTCCCTGCACCTTTGGGAAGAGCCTCCCATCAGCGGCACGCGCGGCTCGGGAACTATCTTTTTTTCGGGTTGCTCCCTTCACTGTGAATTTTGCCAAAATCGAGCTATAAGTCACGAGGGCAAGGGAGAAGAGGTATCGGTGGAGCGACTTTGTGAAATTATGCTTGAGCTTGAAGCAATGGGTGCGCATAACATAAATCTCGTCACTCCTACACACTTTGCAGAAAAGGTAGCAAAGGCACTCCGCGCCATAAAGGAAAAGCTGAGCATCCCCGTTGTCTACAACACGTCGGGCTATGAGAAGGTTGATACGCTACGTCTTTTTGAGGGTCTTGTTGACGTCTATCTTCCCGACTTCAAATATTTCTCACACGAGCTTGCAGAAAAATACTCACACGCAGGTGATTACCGCGATCACGCCGAGGCGGCGCTCATTGAGATGTACCGTCAGGTCGGCGAGCCGATATTTGACGGTGACGGACTTATCAAAAAAGGCCTCATCATCCGCCATCTCGTGCTCCCCACACACCGAAAGGACAGTATGGCGGTGCTCCATAGGATATGCGAGATACTGCCGCGCGACAAGGTGCTCGTGAGTCTTATGAGTCAATACACTCCCGACTTTGCTATCGCCGCAGGCACGCCTTACCGTGAGCTACATAGGCGCATAACCTCCTTTGAATACACCTCCGTAACAGATTATGCCGCCACTCTTATGCTTGACGGATTTATACAGGAAAAGTCGTCGGCTGACGCAAAATTCACTCCCGTTTTTTGATTTTATCGCAAAAAACACGCTGTTTTTGTGAAAATGTCACAAATTTCGGGAGTGTTTTTCTATAAGCTGACGGTAAAAAAGTCTAATTTTTATCTTGAAAAAATTTTTTCGATATTGTATAATAGTATTGTTAAGTACTTTTTGGGACTTATTTCGGCAAAGCCGATAAAAATTTATTCAGATTGTCCCTCCCAATAGGGACGGACGAAGGAGGAACAGCCTATGGCTACTATGGAAACCAAAAAAATAAGAAACGTTGCCCTTCTCGGACACGGAGATTCGGGTAAGACCGCGCTTGCAGAGGCTATGATCTATCTTTGCGGCGGCACTGACAGACTTGGAAAGGTTCCGGACGGAAATACCGTTTGCGACTACGACGCAGAAGAAATCAAGAGAGGCTTCTCTATCTCGGCATCTCTTGCAAATATAGTTTGGAAGGATTGTAAGATAAATATAATCGATACCCCCGGTTATCTCGACTTCGTTGGAGAGGCTCGTCAGGCACTCCGCGTTGCCGACAGTGCAGTTATCGTTGTTGACGGTAAGGCAGGCATCGAGGTTGGTACAGAGCTCGCTTGGAGCTACGCTGAGGAATCAGATCTTCCCCGCGCATTCTTTATAAATAAGTTTGACGATAACGAGGCTCGTTTTGCAAGAGTTCTTGACTCTCTGCACGAGACCTTCGGTAAGCACGTTTGTCCTCTTACCATTCCTATGGTCAAGGACGGCGTTGTTAAGGGTTGTATCGACCTTATCGATAAGACTGCTCACGTATTCGACGCAAACGGACGTCACAGTGTTGAGATAATCCCCGAGGAGTCGATGGAGGCAGTTGAGAAGTTCCGCGATATGCTTATGGAGGCAGTTGCGAGCACAGACGAGAGCCTTATGGAGAAGTACTTCGAGGGCGAGGAGATAACCAACATGGAGGCTATCAACGCAGTTCACGAGGGTATCATCCACGGTGATATCGTTCCCGTATTCTGCGGCGCGGCTACAAAGCTCTGGGGCGTTTGGACAATGCTTGACAAGATCACAGAGTCCTTCCCGAGACACACCGCAAAGAAGGTTGAGACAGCTGTTGACGGCGACGATATCGCTATCGATCCCGAAGGCGCAGCTTCCCTCTTCGTATTCAAGACCGTCGCTGACCCGTTCGTTGGTAAGATGTCCTTCTTCAAGGTAATGAACGGTACTGTTAAGCGCGATATGACTCTCAAGAACCTCACCACAGGTGCAAACGAGCGTCTTGCTCACATCTACACCGTAAAGGGTAAGAATCAGACCGAGGTTGACGAGCTTGCTTGCGGAGACATCGGTATGACCGCAAAGCTCTCAAACACCAACACAAACGACACTCTTACAGCAGAGGGTGACGTTCGTTACGCTACTATAACCTACCCCACTCCTTATATGTGCCGCGCGATGGTTCCGCTTACCGCAAGTGATGAGTCGAAGATCTCGCAGAGCATCGCGAAGATGATGGAGGAGGATCTCACACTTAAGTACGAGAACAATGCAGAGACAAAGCAGATGCTTATCTCGGGTCTTGGCGACATGCACCTCGCAGTTCTCACAGCTAAGCTCAAGAGCCGCTTTGGCGTTAACATAAAGTATGACGATCAGAAGATCGCTTACCGCGAGAGAATCACAAAGATCGTTGACGTTGAAGGAAAGCATAAGAAGCAGAACGGTGGTTCGGGTCAGTACGGTCACGTTAAGATCCGTTTCGCACCCGGCACTGAGGAAGGACTTACCTTTACAGTATCGGTTGTCGGCGGTACAGTTCCGAAGAACTTCTACCCCGCAGTTGAAAAGGGACTTCAGGATGCTATGGCAAAGGGCGTTGCGGGCTTCCCCGTAGTTCAGCTTGCCGCTGACCTCTACGACGGCTCTTACCACGACGTTGACTCTGATGAAATCTCCTTCAAGACCGCTGCATCTCTTGCATATAAGAAGTGTCTTGAGCAGGCTGCTCCCGTGCTCCTTGAGCCCGTTGGCGACCTTGACATTACAATTCCCGACGCTCTCGTTGGAGACGTTATGGGCGACCTTAACAAGCGCCGTGGCGCAGTTATGGGTATGGATCCCGCTCACAAGAAGGGCTACACAACAGTTCACGCAGTTGTTCCCAAGGCTGAGATCGCTGATTACCCGATCGCTCTCCGCGCTATGTCTCAGGGCAGAGGCTACTTTGACTATGCGGTTACCGGTTACGACGTAGTTCCCGGCAACATCTCGGCAAAGATAGTTGAGGCTTACAAGGCATCGCAGAACTGATTGTCTGATAACTAAAAAGATTAAGCCGTTGCACGAAAGTGCAACGGCTTTTTTGTTGTAGTATGAGCTTCAAATTTTGATTTATCGGTGAGTTTACAAGAGTAATTCCCCCCAGAAAAAGCCTTCCCCTTGAGGGGAAGGTGGCACGGAGTGTAGCGGAGTGACGGATGAGGTGTCGTAGGATTTGTAATGTTTATCACTACTCATCC
>JAZQYP010000061.1:0-35295 GCA_045633625.1 Eubacteriales bacterium | reverse complement strand
CACGAGCCGAGCCAAAACCTGCGCACCGACGTGCGCAGGGATCTATGAGCTGTTTTTGATACCCTTCTATGTGTTTGTAACGTCAAGAAAGATCGCAAAAAAACATTACATACATAGAGTAGGTCTGCAAAAGAACAAAGTAGATCCCGCCGCGGCTCTGCCTTGCGCTTTTGCTCGCTCGCGACTCCCTCACGCGCTCGCGACGCAAAAGTTCGACTACGGACTTCGTCCTCCGCTCAGGATGACACTCTAAATAAGGATTGTAAAAACAGTTCGTTTTGACCTGAGCCCTTCTGCCATACAAGCAAAAATTTAAGGCTGTATTTTCAAAAAAAGCGGAGCGATCTGTCGCTCCGCTTTTTGTGTTATTTGCTGTAATTGATAAATCTTACCGACTCGATAACTACGTTTTCAAGGGGCATATTGTTAAAGGGGTTAGTTCTGACAGACGCGATCTTGTCGACGACCTCGATACCCTCAACTACCATACCGAATGCCGCATAGTCGCCGTCAAGATGGGGTGCCGCCTCGTGCATAATAAAGAACTGCGAGGATGCCGAATCGGGAACGTTTGTGCGCGCCATCGAGATAACGCCTCTTGTGTGCTTGAGGTTATTTACAACACCGTTTGAAGCAAACTCGCCCTTGATAGAGGGGCAGTCCTTTTCCTTATAGTCCTCGGTAATTCCGCCGCCCTGTATCATAAAGCCGGAAATAATGCGGTGGAAGATAAGTCCGTCGTAGAATTTCTCGGATACGAGATTCTTGAAGTTCTCAACGGTTATGGGTGCTACGTCGGGATAGAGCTCAACGATTATCTCGCCATAGCCCTTGACGTCGATGAGAACGAAATTTGTGGGAGTCTCGGATATCTCATACTTTGAGCCGCACGCAAAAAGCATAGGGCAGAGAAGCGCAAGACAAAGAGCTAAACAAATAATTTTTTTCATATTTTCACCTCGAATGATTGATGACTCTATTTTATCAAATTCCGCGGTCTTTGTCAACGGCAGAAATATTTTTATCACAAAAAACGCATAATATTTATAAATACGAGTCACGGAGGAGAGTATGGAGGCAGAAAAAAGGAGAGTGCCGAGATTCCTTTCGGCATTTATTGCCATTGCTTTAGGCTATCTTACAATAAAATATGCCGCGGGGGTGATATTGCCCTTTGCGGTGGCATATCTTGTCTCCTTTGCCATTTCTCCCATAGCGCGCGTCCTGTGTCAGAGGCTACGCTTTCCAAAACGACTCACTGCCGCCGTGCTTGTTCTCACAATTCTCCTTCTTATCGGTTTTCTTTTCTATCTTGGAGTCTCAAGGCTTTACGAGGAGATAGCGGGGCTTGTGGCGCGTCTTGAGGCGAAGGACGAGGCACTTATCTCGCCTCTTATGGAGATCTTTTCAAAAATCCGCGCCTTTTTTGTGCGCTTTCGCTTTTTTGAGACTATAGAGGAGCTTTCGGGGCTTGAGGACGTAGGGGGCAAGGTCAGCTCGGCACTCTTTGATGCCGTCTATTCGATCTTATCCAAAATCCCCGAGTCTCTCGCCTCTCTTATTGGCAAAGCACCGAGGCTTATCATCGGCTTTTTCGTGACCGTTTTGGCGTGCTATTATCTTGTTTGCGACAAGGAAAAAATAAAAGCGGGCATCTGCTCGCTTTTACCCCTCAGCTCCCGCGGTACGATAGAAAAAATCGCCTTTGGCGCACGCCTCACGCTCAAAAGATACGTAAGAGGCTATCTTCTTATTATGCTTCTCACCTTTGCCGAGAGCCTTGTGGGGCTTACCGTGCTCGGCGTGCGCTACAGTCTGCTTCTCGCCCTCCTTATAGCTGTCGTCGACATCCTCCCCGTGCTTGGCGCGGGCACGGTACTGCTTCCGTGGGCGGCGGTGACTCTGTTTATGAAGAATTACCGTCTTGGCTTGGGGCTTATCATACTTTACGGCGTGCTGACTCTGATACGTCAGCTCGCAGAGCCGAAAATAATTGGCAAGAGCCTTGGACTTCACCCGTTAGCCTCTCTTTTTTCGATGTATGCGGGGCTTCGTCTTTTCGGGGTCACGGGAATGATATTGGGCCCCGTGGTCGCACTTATGATAAAAACCTATCTTAGTGAGACGGCGGAGCCCGTTAGTCAGTGATTATTTACTTGTTTCTCTTGTAAGCTCGATTGCGGTATCTACGCAGATGTCCTCAACGTCGGGGTTTCTCTTGGGGTTAACGCCCATGCTTCCGTAAGGAATAGCCTCGCGTGTGGGGATGTAGCTTATCCAGCCGTTTGTCATACAAGTGTTGATGGTCATCTTGTATGCCGAGCCCTTCTTGACTCTGCGACCGATCTCGGTGTAAGGCTCGCCGGGGTAGCCGATGAAACCAACGTCACCGATACGTATTGCCGTCATATGAATGTTGTAAGCCTCTTCCTCATTGTACTCGGGAACCTCTTTCTCGATCTGCTTGTAGCCGATGCCCTCAAGGCTTACTTCCTCAGCATATGTGTATGCGGAAAGAGCCGCCGCCGCAACGGTACGTCCTACGTTCTGAATGAGGATGTACTTGCCGTACTTGGGGTTCTTGAGGTCAACGCAGCAGGTGTCTCCCTGTGCGCCGCTGAAGTATGCGACCTTAACGCCCTTGCCGTCTGCAACGTCTGCGAGCGCACCCTCAAGTGCGAGGCGCACGTAGTGGGTAAGGTCTGCCGAGATCTTATTGCCGCCGATAGAATTGAGGTGGCACTGGAAGTTAACGATAGCGATATCGTGGCCGCCCTCACGGGTGATCCTGATAAGCTGAACCTCCTCGTCCTCAAGTCCCTGCTTCTCTCTCATATCGGGATCGCCGGGGCGGGGATGAGTCTTGAGAGTTCCGTCTGCCATAATGTAACGGCGGATGTGAGCCACGTTCTTTGCCTCGGCTCTGCCGATGAATGCCTTTGCTTCCTTGAGATCTGCAATAGCAAATCCAACCGCGTCGGTTATTCTCTTGAAGAGAAAATCTACGTAGTTATAGTCAGGCTCAAAGAGTATCTTACTTACAACGGGACCCGTATGTGTGTGTGTGCAGTGAAGGAGCACTGCGTCGGGATCGATGCCGAACTTCTCACCGATGCGAGCGCGGAGAGGATCGGTGTCGCTCTGTGTGAGCTCGAGAATGTCGAGAGTAACCACAGCGGCTGTCTTCTCACCGTCAGAGAAAACTATAGCTGTTGCATAAAGCGGGTCAAGCACGCCGTCAGCGTATCTGGGCTCCCAGAATCCGTTAATGGTAATACCCAGAGGGGGTGTTATCTCAAGTCTTGAATATCCTACTTTCATTTTTTGTACCTCCAATTATTTCTTAAGCTCTTTTGTGAGCTCGATTGCCGCGTTTACGCAGATGTCCTCAATGTCGGGATTTGCGTTGGGATTAACTCCAAGTCCGCCGTAAGGAATAGCCTCGCGTGTGGGAATGTAGCTTACCCAGCCGTTAGTATTACAGGACGTGATGGTCATGCCATAAGCCGATCCTGCCTTAACTCTGCGTCCTATCTCTGTGTAAGGCTCACCGGGGAAGCCTACAAAGCCAAATCCGCCAAGGCAAAGGCTTGTGAGGTGAAGATCGTATGCTTCCGTGGTCGCGTGAGCAGGGACGTTTGCCTCTATCTGTTTGAATGTGATCTTGTCGCACTCGATAGGCTCAGCGTATGTGTAAACGCTGAGAACTCCGCCCGCGATAACGCGTCCCATATGGCGAATTCTATCGTATCTCGGACCGGGCTTGGCAGTAAGATCACGGCAGGTGGTGTCGCCCTGCGCGCCGTTGAAGTAGATGACCTTTGCTCCAAGACCGTCAGCCTCGTCAACGAGAGCCTGCTCAGCCGTCATTCTTACGAAATGAATGAAGTCAGCCGAGAACATAGTGCCGCCGATGCAGTCGGGATGTGTCTGGAAATTTACGATAGCAATGTCGGGCTTGCCGTCGCGCTCGATCTTTATGAGCTGAACGTTTTCGTCGGGTGTGCCCTGAGGGTGAAGTATCTCGGGGTCATTCAGCGCGGGGTTTGTTCTGCCCGAGCCGTCCTTCATAATGAAGCGGCGAACGAAGGAAACTCCCTTTGCCTCGCCTATAGCGCCGAAGAATCTTGCCTCTGCCATATCTGCAATTGCAAAGGTTACGGCATCGGTAATTCTCTTGTAAAGATAGTCTACGTACTCGGGGCAGGGAGTAAAGAGGATTCCCGAAACCTCGGGGCCTGTATGTGTATGAGTTGCGTGAACAAGAATTGCGTCTGCGTCAAGCCCCGTCTTCTCTGCAACGAGATTTCTTATCTCAACGGTCGTCTCTCTCGTAAGCTCAAGAAGGTCGAGTGATATTGCCGCAACGGTGGTCTCTCCGTCGTTGAATGCAACCGCAGTTGCGTAAAGCTCGTCGAGAACTCCTGTCGATATTCTCGGCTGGTGGTAACCCGAAATGACGTCGCCGAGTCCTGGTGTTATTTCAAGTCTTGCATATCCTGCTTTCATAAATGGTACCTCGCTTTGTATATTGATTTACTTTGTAAATTCCTCAGAAATTTGAGCTGCTGTGTTAATGAGCATATCAGCTGTGTCCTGATTGAAGGTCGTTCTTCCGCCAACGCCGTATCCGCCGTACTTGAAGCACTCCTTCATAGGAATATAGCTCATCCAGTCGTTTGTGTTACAGGTGGGAATGGTCATCTTAAACGCACATTTCTCCTTTATCTGTCTGCCTACCTCGGCGAAGGGCTCACCGGGAAGACCGATAAATGCAACGTTGCCAAAGCCAAGACAGGAGAGAAGGACGTCACGGTCCTTTGCCTGCTCGTTAATTGCGGGGATATGTACGTCTACCTGCTTGAAGAACACCTTATCTGCCTCGATAGGCTCGGCATACGTGTAAACGGAGAGGATTCCCGCCGCAATGACACGACCGATATGGCGGCAGTGTGTATAGCCTCTTCTCTGACGGTTCTTAAGATCAACGTATCCCGTGTCACCCTGCGCGCCATCGAAGAAGGCGACCATACAGCCCTTGCCGTCTGCCTCGTCTGCGAGCGCCTGCTCAAGAGTAAGTCTTACAAAGTGAACGTAGTCGGCAGAGAACTGATTTCCGCCCTGCGTGTCGGGGTGGGATTGGAAATTAACTATTGCTATATCGTGTGCGCCCTCGCGCTCGATCTTGACGAGCTGTACTGTTTCGTCGGGCTCACCGTCGGTGCCGACGATATTTGCCATATCCTCGGGGGTCTTCGGGTATCCGTTGCACTTTCCGTCGGTGTATATAAATCTGCGGTTGAATGCGACTCCCTTTGCCTCGCCTGTGGCTATCGAGATCTTAGACTCCTTCATATCTGCAATAGCAAAGCCTGCCGCATCAGTCACCTTCTTGAAGAAGAAATCGCGGTACTGCTCACTTCTCTCGAACATAACTCCACTTATCTCGGGGGTCGTGTGCGAGTGTGTGCAGTGAAGAAGCACGCCCTCGGCATCTATTCCGTGGCGCTCTGCGATCATAGCACGCAGATTGTCGCAGTCAACTCTTACCATCTCAAGAATGTCCATAGTAATAGCGACTGCGGTTTTCTCACCGTCCGAAAAGGCAACTGCCGTTACTGTGATGGGGTCTTTGACACCGTTCGAGATTCTCGCCTCGCGATAGCCGTTGATGACTGTGCCAAGGGGAGCTGTTACGTCAAGTCTACTAAATCCAACTTTCATGATTTTACCTCGTGTATGTTTATTTTTTTAGTTCTTTGGTCAAATTTATCGCCGTATCGATAAGGGTATCTGCAATGTCGGGGTTGAGTCTTCTGCCGTCAACACCGTAGCCGCCGAGTCTGAAGCTCTCGCGCATAGGAAGGTAGCTGAACCAATCGTTTGCATTACAGCAGGGAATTGTCATCTTAAAAGGGGAGCCAGCCTTGATCCTTCTGCCCATCTCTACAAAGGGCTCACCGGGAAGACCGATGAAGGCGAGGTCCCCTATAGCAAGACAGCTTACGCGAAGCTCGCGCCATTCGTAAGGAGCGGTCTCGTCTCTTACCGACATACCCACCTCGACCTGCTTGAAGCTGATCTTATCGGCGTCGATAGGCTCGGCATAGGTATAAACGCTGAGCACTCCCGCCGCAATGACTCTGCCTATGTGGCGAAGACGGGGGTAGCCCCTTCTTGAGAGGTGCTTAAGGTCTCTGTTTGCCATATCGCCAAGCGCACCGCTGAAATATGCGACCTTAACGCCCTTGCCGTCAGCCTCGTCGGCGAGGGCGAGCTCAAGCGTATGTCTTACGAAATGAACGAAGTCGGCAGAGAACTTGTTTCCCGCGATGGTGTCGGGATGTGTCTGGAAATTAACTATTGCTATATCGTGCGCGCCCTCGCGTACGATCTTGACAAGCTGTACGGTTTCGTCGGCAACGCCGTCGACGCCAACTATCTTCGCAAGGTCCTCAGGCCCGCGGATGTATTTTAGTATCGTGCCGTCCTCCATAAGATAACGGCGGATAAAGGAAACGTCCTTTGCCTCACCCGTTGCAACGAAAAGCTTTGCTTCCCTCAAATCCTCAATAGCAAAGGTTGCCGAGTCGCATACCTTCCCGAAGAAGAAATCAACGTATTCGGGGCGACCGTTATTTATCTGCGGTCCTGTGTGCGTATGTATGCAGTGAACGAGCACCGCGTCGGGAGAAATATTATTTCTCTTTGCAATACGGTTCTTGATGATATCGCAATTTGCCTTTGACATCTCAAGGATATCAAGCGTTATAGCCACAACGGTATTCTCTCCGTCAGAGAATGCCACCGACGTTGCGTAAAGGCTGTCGAGTATACCGTCTGCAGGTCGCTCTTGTGGATAACCTATTATATTTTCACCGAGCGGAGCGGTAATTTCAAGTCTTGAAAATCCAACCTTCATAGTTGTTTCCTCCTTGTATTTTTCCCTTTGAAATATAGGGAATTTTTTACTATAAATATTTTAACATTTAAGGCGTACAATGTCAATAAATATAAAGAAAAAAAGGCATTTTTTTAAGTGATTTTTCACACAAAAAATGCCTTTGATTTTTGGTTATTTTTACTCGAAAAGGGGTGTTGAAAGATATCTGTCACCCGTGTCGGGAAGCAGAGCGACTATAGTCTTGTTCTGATAGCGCTTATCCTCGGTCAGAGAGAGAGCCACAGCGAGAGCCGCGCCCGAGGTTACACCGCAAAGGATACCCTCGGTTCTTGCAAGACTGCGAGCCGCGCCGTATGCGTCAGCCTCACTTATCGTGATGATGCGGTCGATAACGCTTCTGTCAAGATTGTCGGGTATAAAGTTTGCTCCAATACCCTGAAGACCGTGCGAGCCCGACTTGCCGCGCGAGAGAAGGGGAGAGCTTGAGGGCTCAAAGCCTATTATCTCAATATTCGGGTTCTGCTCCTTAAGATAAGCTCCGATACCCGAGATCGTTCCGCCCGTGCCGACGCCCGCAACGAGAACGTCAATCTTGCCCTCGGTGTCAGCGTATATCTCGGGACCCGTTGTCGTTCTGTGCGCCAGAGGATTTGCGGGGTTTGAGAACTGCGAGGCGAGGAAAGCGCCCTCTATCGTCTTTGCAAGCTGTTCTGCCTTATCGTTTGCACCCTTCATTCCGAGACTGCCCTTTGTGAGCACTATCTCCGCGCCATACGCCGCAAGCAGCTTTCTGCGCTCGACGGTCATTGTGTCGGGCATCGTGAGGATAACTCTATAGCCAAGGGACGCGCCGATAGCGGCAAGTCCTATGCCCGTGTTTCCGCTCGTTGACTCGATAATTACCGCGCCCGGCTTTAGTCTGCCGTCCTTTTCCGCCTCGCGTATAAGAGAGAGAGCAGTTCTGTCCTTTATGCTTCCTGCGGGATTGAAATATTCAAGCTTGCAAAGAAGGTCGGTGCTCTCGGGCACGTTATTTTCCTTGCAGAAGCTGTGGGGTCTGAATAGGGGAGTGTTTCCAATAAGCTCTGTTACCGAATTGTAAATCATAATTTTCTCCTAAAAAATTAAAAGTCGTACATAGCGGTGAGAGACTATGTACGACCAATAATTACATATTGTTAAGTGCCTTTGTAAACTGACTCTTCTTGCGAGCTGCTGCATTCTTATGAATGATACCGCGAGCTGCTGCCTGATCGATCTTCTTTACAGCTGCCTTGTATGTGGTCTGTGCAAGAGCCTCATCGCCTGCTGCGAGAGCTGCCTGATACTTCTTCACATCGGTCTTGAGCTGCGAACGGAACATCTTGTTCTGAAGAGCCTTTGTCTGGTTAACAAGAATACGCTTCTTTGCGCTCTTAATGTTTGCCATCAGTTTTTCCTCCGTAAATAATAACATAATTTAAGTCTCAATGCACGTATGAGAGGGTACGCGCACTTTCGTCCATACAGTTATGTATGATACCACAAACTTTTCAAGAAATCAAGTGTTTTTTTACAATTTCTCAAAAAATTTTAATTTTTTCTCAAATTTGCCGATCACAGAAGATTTTTAAGTTCTTTTGCAAGCTCTACCGCCGAGTTTACGCAGATGTCCTCGATGTCGGGGTTTGCATCGGTGTCAACACCGAGACCGCCGTAAGGAATTGCCTCGCGTGTGGGAATGTAGCTTACCCAACCGTTTGTGTTGCAGGAGGGAATTACGATAGAGTAGGGCGCGCCTGCCTTGACTCTTCTGCCTATCTCGGCATAAGGCTCACCGGGGAAGCCGATGAATGCGATCTCGCCGATTGCAAGACAGGTAATGTGAAGGATAGTCTCGGGATAGCCCTGATATTCGGGAACTACGGCGTCTATCTGCTTGTAAGCGATCTTTTCGCAGGTAAGCTCCTCTGCATAGGTGTAGCAGGTAAGAACTGCGGCAGAGATAAGACGTCCTACGTGGCGGAGCATATGGTTGTAGCGCGAGCCGGGGTGCTTGGAGTAACCGATATGGTTGGAGTCGCCCTGCGCTCCGTTGAAGTAAGCAACGATAGTACCCTTGCCGTCAGCCTCATCCGCGAGTGCCTGCTCAAGAGTGAGTCTTACGAAGTGAACGAAGTCAGCCGAGATCTTTGTGCCGCCAAGGCTTGCCGGATGAACCTGGAAGTTAACGAGCGCGATGTCAGCCTTGCCCTCGCGAACGATCTTAAGAAGCTGAACGGTGTTGTCGGGAGTGCCCTGTGTGCCCACAACGTCGGGGTCGCCCCAAGGAGCGTTTGTCTTGACTGTTCCGTCCTTCATCTTGAAGCGGCGGATAAAGGTAGCTCCGGGAGCCTCGCCTCTGCCGATAAAGAATTTAGCGTCGGACATATCCTCCATAGCAAATTTTACTGCATCTGCAATTCTGTTGAAAAGGTAGTTTACGTATGCGGGGTCGGGTGTGTGCATAATGCCCGATACCTCAGGACCCGTGTGTGTATGTATCGAGTGAACGAGCACCGCATCTGCGTCAAGTCCCGTCTTCTCGGAAACGAGAGCGCGGATAGCGTCGGTATCTCTCTTTGCAAGCTCAAGGATGTCGAGCGTGATTGCCACAACGGTGCGCTCGCCGTCATTGAATGCGATAGCCGTTGCGTAGAGGTCGTCAAGTATTCCCGTAGAGATAACGGGCTTGTGTCCACCCGAAATAACTCCGCCAATGGGAGGTGTTATCTGAAGTCTTGAAATTCCAGCTTTCATAGTTTTGTTTCCTTTCGGTTTATGTTATTTTTTTAATTCCTTAGTAAGAGAAATTGCTTTCTCGATAAATATCTCGGCACCGCCCGGACGAATACCGTTCATCTCGACTCCGTAGCCGCCGTTGGGATAGGAGTATTCCATAGGAATATACGAGTGCCAATCGTTCGTGTTACAGCAGGGGATAGTCATTTTGAACGCCGAGTCGCGCTTTACCCGTCTGCCAATCTCGGTATAAGGCTCTCCGGGGAATCCGACAAAAGCGATGTCACCGATTCCTATACAGGAAAGGAGCAGCTTGTACGGCTCGCCCGTTGCCTTGAAGGAGGGAATGTCCACCTCATCAATTCGGTAGACTATCCTGTCGGTATTTATCTCTTCGGCATAGGTATATGCACACATGACAGCCGCCGCTATCTTTCTTCCCACGTGTCGGGAATATTTATAGCCGAGCTCGGTTTTGTCCGAATAGTGCTGTGCGACGGCATCACCGAGCGCACCGCTGAAGTATGCGACCTTGACACCGCGTCCGTCTGCCTCGTCGGAGAGAGAGAGCTCAAGCGTCAGCCTCACGAAATGCACAAAGTCGGCAGTTGCGCGTCTGCCCGTGCAGGTGCAGGGGTGTGCGGCAAAGTTTACGATGACGATATCGTGAGCGCCCTTGCGCGTTATTTTTATAAATGGGACGGTGTTATCGGGCTCGGTCTCGTGTCGCACTACGTCGGCGTCGGGCGCGGGATTTGTCTTGCCGCTTCCGTCACCGAGAATATATCTGCGTACAAAGGAGGTGTTCTCGGCTACTCCCACCGAAGAGAAGAATGTTGCATCCTTCATATCGGCAATGGCGAAGCCCGCCGCGTCCTTTACTCTTTTGTGAAAATAATCGACGTATGCGCTATTTGGCTCGTACATATGTCCGCTGACCTCGGGAGTTGAGTGCGAATGTGTCGAATGCACGAATATCGCATCGCGCTCCAAGCCGTATGCCTCCGATATCATATCGCGTATAATATCGTTATCGCGCCTTGCAAGCTCGAGTATGTCGATAGTTATTATTACGGCAGTCCTTTCTCCGTCAGAGAAGGCGATAGCCGTAGCGCATATGTCATCGAGCACGCCTATCATAGTCCTCGGCGCGCCGCCCCCGAAATTTACCCCAAGAGGCGGCGTTATCGCAAGTCTTGAATATCCGACCTTCATTATTTGTCAAGCTCTTCTTTAAGCTCGTGAAGCACCTTGTTTGCCGTGTCTATCATAGCGCCTGCAACACCGGGGAGGAAGAGGGAGCTTGTGCCCTCGTAGCCCTTGTGAATGAGCGCGTCGTCGGTGGGGAAATATCCCTCCGAGCCGTTTGCGTTACAGCAGGGAATGGTCATAGTAAAGGGAGAATTTTTCTTTGTTTCGGTTCCGATCTTTGTGAAGGGCTCACCGGGGAAGCCAACGAATGCCACGTCGCCAAAGCCGACGGTCACTACGTTGAGGTCGACCCACGGCTCTACGTTCTCAAGGCGCAGATATCTTCTTGCCTCAACTACCTCTGTGGGAATGCCGCGCTTATCCTCGGCATCGAGAAACTCTTGATTTCTCTTTCTTGCCCACTCTACCTGCTCGGGAGTGCCCTTGTTTACCGCAACCTTCGCGAAGGTCTGCTTGTAGAATACCTTATCGGAGTTAACCTCCTCGGCATAGTCGTACATCTGCATTACAGCACCCGCAAGCGCGCGTCCGATGTAGCGTGAGTGCTCAACGCCGCGGCGGCCCTGCTTTGAGAGGGTCTTGGTGACGGGATCAAAACGGTCTGCGTGAGCTACGTCGCCCTGCGCGCCGTTGAAAAATATGGTGCGAAGACCCTTGCCGTCGGCAACGTCAGCCATTGCCTGCTCAAGATATATGCGGAGGAAGCCCGGCCAGTCGGGGCAGATCTTCGTGCCGCCGATAACGTCGGGGTGTGTGCCGAAGTTGACGATTGCGATGTCAGGTGCGCCCGCACGCTTCAGACGGACAAGCTGAACCGTCTCGTCGACCTCACCCGCAGGACCCTCAACGATCGCACCCTGAGGGGGATTGGTCGTGATCGAGCCGTCGGGCATACGGAAGCGGCGCAGGAAGGATATACCCTCGCACTTTCTGCGCGCGATGTGAGCCGTTGCCTCTTTCATATCCTCGATAGCGAATGCCGCCGAGTCGCATATCTTCTTGTGGAAGAAATCGATGTAGTTCGGGTCGCACTTGAAGAAGCTGATTATCTCACTGATAACGGGAGCTGTGTGCGTATGTATGCAAGCCACGAAAATTGCCTCGAAGGGAAGTCCCGTGCGCTCTGCGACAAGCTTTCTTATAATATCGGTATCTTTTTGGAGGATCTCCGATATATCAAGGCTTATAGCGACAGCCGTGTTCTCGCCGTCACTGAAGGCTATGGTGTTTACGTATAATCTTTCGAGTATTCCGTCGGCATATCTCTCGCGGTAGTAGCCGTTGAGCACGGCACCGAGCGGGGGTGTTATGTCAAGTCTTGAAAATCCTGCTTTCATTGATGTCTCCTTTTTCTTGCGGCTCTGCCGCTATAATACAATTATACCCTTTGTTCGTTCCTTTTGCGTACAAAATAAAGTTTGCTTTGTACAAAAAGCGAAAAATGTTGCACAAATAAAATATATATATTTTATTACTCTGCAAGCACATTATAACATCCCGCTTTTACCGAGTCAAGCGAATAAGGAAATTTTCTCCGATTTTTTTGTGTTTTTGCCACCGAAACAAGAGAAAAAACAAAAAAACGAAAAAATATTCGAAATTTTGCAAAAAATCTCTTGACAACTCTTGACAAGTCTGCTATAATTGTAAACTGCATTATAATTGCTTATTATGCCCAATTTTGCATAAAAGCAGGTGTTTGCCGAAATTTTTTCCATATAATAATATGCGCGAAAGTCGGCAGATACGACGCATTTCGATACCGTGAACGAGATGCGCCAGTGTGATTATTACTTTGAATGGAGTGATTGAATTAATGGTCAACGTAAAAGAGCAGAAGCTTGGTCAGAACACGAGAATGAGCTTTCAGAGGTCTCGCTTTTCGCTTGAGCTTCCGAATCTCGTAGAGGTTCAGACAAAATCGTTTAAGTGGTTCCTTGATGAGGGTCTCGGAGAGGTGCTTCGTGACGTATCCCCCATTACCGACTATTCGGGTAATCTCGTTATCGAGTTCGTGTCGTACTCGATCGATCAGAAGCCGAGATATACCGTTGAGGAGTGTAAGGAGAGAGACGCAAACTACGCAGCTCCCCTTAAGGTCAACGTTCGTCTGACAAACAAGCAGACGGGTGAGGTCAAGGAGACCGATATATTTATGGGTGAGTTCCCCATAATGACAAAGACGGGTACTTTCGTAATAAACGGTGCTGAGAGAGTTATAGTCTCCCAGATCATCCGTTCGCCCGGAATGTACTACGCTTCGGACATCGACAAGTCCGGTAAAACAACATACAACGCAACTATTATTCCTTACCGCGGTGCGTGGCTCGAGTACGAGACTGACGTAAACGGCGTTATGTACGTTCGTATAGACAAGAACCGCAAGCTGCCCCTGACCATGTTCATAAGAGCTCTCGGAATAGAGTCAAGAGAGGACATCTACGCTATGTTCGGCGAGGAGGAGATCCTCACCACTACTCTTGAAAAGGACGAGTGTGAGATGCTTGCTCTCCACAACAACTCCACAGTTGGTGTTGAGGCACTCAAGGAGATCTACAAGAAGCTTCGCCCCGGCGAGCCTCCTCTCGTTGAGTCGGCACAGACGCTCATCAACAATTTCTTCTTCGATCCCAAGAGATACGACATCGCTCCCGTCGGTCGATACAAGTACGACAAGAAGGTAGCGCTCCACAGCCGTATCCGTAACCACGTTCTCGCAGAGGACGTAGTAAGCCGCATCACGGGCGAGCTTCTTTACGAGGAGGGAACATACCTTACAAACGAGATGGCTCACGCTATCGAGAACGCCGCTGTAAACGAGGTAAGGATCAAGCTCGAGAACGGCAACGTCGTTAAGGTATTCTCTAACAATACGATATATCCCGAGCATATTATCGGATTTGGTCTTCAGGATTGCGGAGTAAACGAGAAGGCGCGTATTCCCGTGCTTCTCGAGATCCTTGAGCAGTCGGGCGGTGACGTTGATACTATCAAGGCTATGGCAAAGGAAAGAATTGCCGAGCTCTGTCCTAAGCACATCACCAAGGACGATATATTCGCATCCATCAACTACATTCTCGGACTTTCTCACGGCGTTGGAACTATCGACGATATCGACCACCTCGGTAACCGTCGTATCCGTTCTGTTGGCGAGCAGCTTCAGAACCAGCTCCGTATCGGATTTACGAGAATGGATAAGATAATCAAGGAGAGAATGACCACACAGGACAACGAGAAGCTCACGCCTCAGGCTCTTATCAACATAAGACCCGTGACTACCGTTATCCGTGAGTTCTTCGGCTCGTCTCAGCTCTCGCAGTTCATGGATCAGAACAATCCTCTCGCAGAGCTCACTCACAAGCGTCGTTTGTCTGCCCTCGGTCCCGGCGGTCTTAGCCGTGACAGAGCTTCCTTCGACGTCCGTGACGTTCACTACACCCACTACGGTCGTATGTGTCCTATCGAGACGCCTGAAGGACCTAACATCGGTCTTATCTCGTACCTTACAACCTATGCAAAGATACACGACTACGGCTTTATCGAGGCGCCCTTCAGAAAGATAGTTGACGGACGCGTTACCGACGAGGTCATATACATGACGGCTGACGTTGAGGACAACTACGTAATAGTTCCCGCAAACGAGCCTATCGATGAGAACGGTTACTTCCTTAATAAGAGAGTTACTGCTCGTGACAAGAGTGAGTTCGTTGAGATCGACGCAAACAAGGTCGACTTTATGGACGTATCTCCCAAGATGGTCGTTTCTGTCGCTACCGCTTGTATCCCCTTCCTTGAGAACGACGATAACTCGCGTGCGCTCATGGGATCGAACATGCAGAAGCAGGCAGTTCCGCTTATGGTAACAGACAACCCCATCGTCGGAACGGGTATGGAGCATAAGGCTGCCGTTGACTCGGGTGTTGTTGTCGTTGCCGAGGAGGCAGGTGTTGTCGAGAAGGTCGACGCTGATAAGATAGTTATCGTGTCCGCCGACGGCACAAAGAAGGTCTATGACCTTATCAAGTTCAAGAGAACAAACCAGGGCACCTGCTACAACCAGCGTCCTCTCGTATCCAGAGGCGAGGCTGTCGAGGCAGGTCAGGTCATCGCCGACGGTCCTGCGACCGCAAAGGGCGAGATCTCGCTCGGTAAGAACGCGCTTATCGGATTTATGACCTGGGAGGGTTATAACTACGAGGACGCGGTACTTCTTAATGAAAGACTCGTAAGAGACGACGTTTACACGTCGCTTCATATTGAGGAATATACACACGAGGCAAGAGATACAAAGCTCGGACCGGAGGAAATCACCCGTGAGATCCCCAACGTCGGTGAGGACGCACTTAAGGACCCCAACGCTGACGGTATCGTAAAGAAGGGAACTGAGGTTCGTGCAGGTGACATCCTTGTCGGTAAGATCACTCCCAAGGGAGAGACAGAGCTTACCGCTGAGGAAAGACTTCTCCGCGCGATCTTCGGTGAGAAGGCAAGAGAGGTAAGAGATACCTCCCTCCGTCTGCCCCACGGTGAGTCGGGTATCGTTGTTGACGTCAAGGAGTTCTCGCACCAGAACGGTGACGATCTCTCTGCAGGCGTAAACAAGGTAGTAAGAGTTTATATCGCACAGAAGAGAAAGATCTCCGTAGGAGACAAGATGGCGGGACGTCACGGAAACAAGGGTGTCGTATCGCGCATTCTTCCTCCCGAGGATATGCCCTTCCTTCCCGACGGTACTCCTCTTGACATCGTGCTTAACCCCCTCGGAGTTCCTTCGCGTATGAATATCGGTCAGGTGCTTGAGGTGCATCTTGGTATCGCCGCAAGAAAGCTTGGCTGGAAGATAATGACCCCCGTATTCGACGGCGCAAACGAGAAGGATATTATCGAGTGTCTGCGTATGGCGGGCATGGCTCGTAATATCTATCCCGGTGAGAACGTCGACGGTAAGGAGCTCTTTATTGAGACTACCGACGCTGAGGGCAAGAAGGATCTTCAGCTCATTCCCGCAGAGACAAGAGCGGACGCTGAGGCTATGGCAAAGATCTTTGCCGAGAATACCGTTAAGGTAATCGACGGTAAGACTACGCTTTACGACGGACGTACGGGCGAGCCCTTCGACAACCCCGTAACCGTAGGTATCATGTACTACCTCAAGCTCCATCACCTCGTTGACGATAAGATCCACGCACGTTCGAACGGTCCTTACTCTCTCGTTACTCAGCAGCCTCTCGGCGGTAAAGCGCAGTTTGGTGGACAGAGATTCGGAGAGATGGAGGTTTGGGCACTTGAGGCGTACGGCGCAGCTTACACGCTTCAGGAGATCCTTACCGTTAAGTCTGACGATATCAACGGACGTCGTAAGGCTTACGAGGCAATTATCAAGGGTCAGAACATTCCTACTCCCGGAGTTCCCGAGTCCTTCAAGGTGCTTGTTAAGGAGCTTCAGTCCCTCGCACTCGATATCAGTGTGCTTGATAAGGATGGAAACAAGATCCAGCTCTCGACACTTTGCAACGAGGATGACGTAGTTCCTTACTCCAACAAGGCGGCACTTGCTGCATTTGAGGAGGAGAACGTTGAGACCGATGATATCAAGGATTCCTTCCTTATAGAAGATGCTGACGGAAGTCTCATCGAGGAAGAAGAGGATGATTTCTACGGCACAGAGATCGATTTCGGTGACGATTTCGATGACGAAATATAATATGGAAGGAGAATAGCTATGGAGCATAATGAATTTAATTCAATAAAGATCGGTCTGGCATCTCCGGATATGATAAGAGAATGGTCTTACGGCGAGGTAACAAAGCCTGAGACTATCAACTACAGAACGCTCAAGGCAGAGGTCGGTGGACTTTTCTGCGAGCGTATCTTTGGTCCTACTAAGGACGGCGCTTGTATGTGCGGAAAGTACAAGAATTCGCACAACAAGGAGCCTCACAAGTGCGAAAAGTGCGGCGTTGACGTAACCACAAAGAAGGTAAGACGTGAGAGAATGGGTCATATTGAGCTCGCTTCTCCCGTGTCTCACATCTGGTACTTCAAGGCAATACCCTCGCGTATGGCACTCGTGCTTGATATATCTCCCAAGCAGCTTGAGCAGGTTCTCTATTTTGCGGAGAACGTAGTTCTTGATCCCGGATTTACTCCTCTTGTAAAGGGAACAGTCCTTTCCGAGAGACAGTACGTTGAGTACCGTGAAATGTACGGCAACGACTTCAGAGTAGGTATGGGTGCTGAGGCTGTTAAGGAGCTTCTTGCAGCCGTTGACCTTGAGGAGCTCTCGGTTGAGCTCAAGAGCGAGCTTACAAGAGCAAGCGGACAGAAGAAGACAAGAGTTATCAAGAGACTCGAGGTAGTCGAGTCCTTCAGAAAGTCGGGCAATAAGCTCGAGTGGATGATACTTGACGTAATTCCGGTAATTCCTCCGGATATCCGTCCTATGGTACAGCTCGACGGCGGACGCTTTGCTTCCTCCGACCTCAATGAGCTCTACCGTAGAGTTATCAGCCGTAACAACCGTCTTAAGAAGCTTATGGAGATCCGTACGCCTGAGATCGTTATCCGTAACGAGAAGCGTATGCTTCAGGAGGCAGTTGACGCACTTATCGACAACGGTCGCCGTGGAAAGCCCGTAACAGGACCCTCCAACCGTGCGCTCAAGTCGCTCTCCGAGATGCTCCGCGGTAAGCAGGGACGCTTCCGTCAGAACCTTCTCGGTAAGCGTGTTGACTACTCGGGACGTTCGGTTATCGTCGTAGGACCTTCGCTTAAGATCTATCAGTGCGGTCTTCCTAAGGAAATGGCACTTGAGCTCTTCAAGCCCTTCGTTGTTAAGAGACTTGAGGAGATGGGCAAGGTTCCCGGTGTTAAGGACGCTATAAAGAAGATAGAAAAGGCACACGAGAATCCCTGCGTTTGGGATGCGCTTGAGAACGTTATCAAGGAGCACCCCGTGCTTCTTAACCGTGCACCTACACTTCACCGTCTTTCTATTCAGGCATTCGAGCCCGTGCTTGTTGAGGGTAGAGCTATCAAGCTTCATCCCCTTGTATGTACGGCGTTCAACGCTGACTTCGACGGTGACCAGATGCCTGTTCACGTACCCCTTTCGGCAGAGGCTCAGGCAGAGGCAAGATTCCTTATGCTCTCTGCAAACAACCTTCTTAAGCCCGTTGACGGTCGTCCTGTTGCAGTTCCTTCTCAGGATATGATCCTCGGTTCGTACTATCTTACTATGGATAAGGCAGGCGAGCCCGGTGAGGGAAGAGCATTCCGCGACTTCAACGAAGCTATGATGGCGTATGAGAACGGCTCGCTCGGTCTCCATGCACCTATCAAGATAAGAATAACCAAGGAGATAGACGGCAAGCCTGTAACCAAGCTTGTTAACGCTACTCTCGGTAGACTTATATTCAACAATCCCATTCCTCAGGACCTCGGATTTATCGACAGAAGCAACGAGGACGCTATGTTCGAGCTTGAGATCCAGAAGGTCGTCAAGAAGAAGGAGCTCGGACAGATCATCGACCGCTGCATAAAGAAGCACGGCGCGGCTATCTGTGCAAATATGCTTGACGATATCAAGGAAATGGGTTACCGCTACTCCACAAAGGCATCCTTCTCGATCTCTGTGTACGATATGACTATTCCCGCACAGAAGAAGCCGATCATTGCAGAGGCACAGAAGAAGGTCGACCAGATAAACAAGTTCTTCCTTATGGGTCACCTGACGAACGACGAGCGTTACAACAACGTAATCAAGGTTTGGGATCAGACCACAAAGGACGTAACTGCAGCGCTTCAGAACGGCTTTGACGATTACAACCCGATCAAGATCATGGCTGACTCGGGAGCGAGAGGTTCTACTGCACAGATGCGTCAGCTCGCGGGTATGCGTGGACTTATGTTTGCTACGAACGGTAAGACGATCGAGCTTCCTATTAAGTCTAACTTCCGTGAGGGACTTAATATTCTCGAGTACTTCATGGGTGCGAAGGGATCGCGTAAGTCGCTTTCCGATACCGCGCTTAAGACGGCTGACTCGGGTTACCTTACAAGACGTCTTGTTGACGTATCGCAGGAGGTCATCGTTCGCGAGGTCAAGTGTGATACAAAGAAGGGCGCTTGGGTAAGCGAGATCATCGACGAGAAGGAAAAGAACGTTCTTGAGCCTCTTGAGGACAGAATCGTTGGTAGATTTACCATCGGCGCTGTCGTTGATCCCGCAACGGGCGAGGTGATCGTTGAGGATGACGAGATGATCAGCGAGGAGCAGGCTAAGAGGATCGTTAAGGCAGGCATTGATAAGGTCTACATCAGAACTGCTATTCAGTGTCATGCAAAGCAGGGTATTTGTGCTCACTGCTACGGCTCCGACCTTTCGAGTGGTAAGGTCGTTAACGTCGGCGAGGCAGTTGGTATCATCGCGGCTCAGTCTATCGGTGAGCCCGGTACACAGCTTACGATGCGTACCTTCCATACGGGTGGTGTCGCAGGAAGCGATATTACACAGGGTCTTCCCAGAGTTGAAGAGCTCTTTGAGGCAAGAACACCCAAGAAGCCCGCTGTTATGGCAGAGTACGACGGTATCGTTCGTATCCATGCAGGTGAGACGGCTAACGTCAGCGACGTTATCCTCACGACAGATGAGAAGGATGAGGTCATTAAGTACCAGATCCCGTACGGCATGAGACTTGCTATCAATGATGGCGATCACGTCGTTCGCGGTCAGGCTCTTACCGAGGGTAACAAGGCTCCCTCCGATATTATGGCTATTCTTGGTCTTGATGCCGTTTATGAGTACATCATCAAGGAGATCCAGAAGACCTACCGTTCACAGTCGGTTAACGTAAATGACAGACACATCGAGATAATCGCACGTCAGATGACCAGAAAGATCAACGTCACTGAGAACGGCGATACCGAGATGCTTGTCGGAGCTAACGTTGATATCACCGAGTTTGAAGAGGAGAATGCAAAGATCCAGGCGAGAATCGATGCGGGCGAGACAAATCTCAGCCTTGCAGAGGGAACTCCCGTGCTTCTCGGTATCACAAAGGCATCTCTTCAGACAGAGTCCTTCCTCTCGGCAGCATCCTTCCAGGAGACCACAAAGGTTCTTACCGAGGCTGCTATCAAGGGTAAGGTCGACAACCTCGTCGGACTTAAGGAGAACGTTATTATCGGTAAGCTTATTCCCGCAGGTACGGGTATGGGCTGCTACCATAACGTTAACGTCGTTAAGGCAAACGAGGAGAGCGAGGCTGAAAACAGCGAAACTCTTGTCGGTTAATTATCAATAGTTCATCATGGGGCTGTCTTTTGACAGCCCCATAAAAGTGTATTTTTGTGAAAAGTTCACAAAAACACAAAGAAATTTCGTTATTATTGTGCAAAAGGGAGAATTTTTGCGTGAAATGCGCTGAAACTTGACAAATGGACGTAATAATGATATAATATAATGAATTTGTTTGCGGATTGCAAGGAAATTCAGGGAAAAAACCCACCAAAAAGGGACAGAATCGCACGAAAAAGTGCGTCTGTATATAAACATTGAATTTTTGAAGAAGGAGGAAAAAAGGAAGAATGCCAACCTTTAACCAGCTTGTAAGACAGGGACGTCAGGACAAGACATACAAGTCCAAGGCTCCCGTACTTCAGAAAGGTTTTAATGCCCTTAACAACGTGGCTACTAACCAGTCTTCGCCCCAGAAGAGAGGCGTTTGCACAAAGGTATCCACAACAAGCCCTAAGAAGCCTAACTCCGCGCTCCGTAAGATCGCAAGAGTAAGACTTACCAATGGTCTTGAGGCGACAACCTACATTCCCGGAATCGGACACAACCTTCAGGAGCACTCTGTTGTCCTCATCAGAGGCGGTAGAGTTCGTGACCTGCCTGGTGTACGTTACCACATCATCCGTGGCGTACTCGATGCACAGGGTGTAGCAAATCGTAACCAGAGCCGTTCCAAGTACGGCGCAAAGGCTCCTAAGAAGAAATAAGAGAGAGCCACAAAGAAAGGTATAAAGCAAAAAAGCCGACTGACGTTGTAATTTAATGTTTATATACAAAACGCAGAGCGCGCTTACAGAAGAATGCTTTTGAGTACCTATGAATTCATAACTATTAATGAAGGAGGGAAGTACAGTGCCGAGAAGAGGTCGTATATCCAAAAGAGACGTATTGCCGGATCCGCTTTACGGTTCTAAGCTCGTAACAAAGCTTATCAACAACGTAATGCTCGACGGCAAGAAGGGCGTTGCCCAGAAAATCGTTTACGATGCATTCGCATCGATCGAAGCCAAGGTTGGACAGAATCCCCTTGAAGTATTCCAGGAAGCACTTGAGAACGTTATGCCTGTCCTTGAGGTCAAGGCTCGCCGTGTAGGTGGTTCAACGTATCAGGTACCTATGGAGGTTAGAGCAGAGCGCCGTCAGACACTCGGTCTTCGTTGGCTCGTAAATTATTCGAGAAACCGTTCCGAGAGAACAATGGCAGAGCGTCTTGCAGCAGAGATACTCGATGCAAAGAACAGCACGGGTGGAACATTCAAGAAGAAGGAAGAGACACACCGTATGGCAGAGGCAAACAAGGCGTTTGCACACTACAGATATTAATCTGTCTTATAATTTAAGGAGACAAATTAATGGGAAGAGAATATTCACTTGAGCGTACTAGAAATATCGGTATCATGGCTCACATCGATGCCGGTAAGACTACTACGACGGAAAGAATTCTGTTTTACACAGGTAAAACACACAAGATAGGCGAGACCCATGAGGGTGCCGCAACCATGGACTGGATGGTTCAGGAGCAGGAGAGAGGTATCACAATCACCTCTGCAGCTACAACTTGTTACTGGGCACACTCCAAGTACCACGAGAATCCCGCTGAGGTAAAGAAGAACACACACAGAATCAACATCATCGACACACCCGGACACGTTGACTTCACAGTTGAGGTTGAGCGTTCCCTCCGTGTCCTTGACGGAGCTGTAACAGTTCTTTGCGCTAAGGGCGGAGTTGAGCCTCAGTCTGAGACCGTTTGGCGTCAGGCAAACAAGTATGGCGTACCGCGTATGGCATACGTAAACAAGATGGACATCACAGGTGCTGATTTCTATCGTGTTGTTGGCATGATAAAGGACAGACTTAAGGCAAATCCTGTGCCGATCCAGCTTCCTATCGGATCTGAGGCACAGTTCAGAGGAATCATTGACCTCATGGCTATGGAGGCTGACGTATATTACGACGACCTCGGTAAGGACATGAGAGTTGAGGAGATCCCCGCTGATATGCGCGAGAAGGCTGAAGAGTACCGCGCAGCAATGATCGAATCTATCTGCGAGACAGATGAGGATCTGTTCATGAAGTATTGTGAGGGCGAGGAGATCTCCATCGACGAGCTCAAGGCTGCCCTCAGAACTGCAACTCTTGCTAATAAGATCGTTCCCGTTGTTTGCGGAACTTCTTACAGAAACAAGGGCGTTCAGAAGCTTCTTGACGCTATCATCGACTACATGCCCGCTCCTACCGATATTCCCGCTATCAAGGGTGTAAACCCCGATACAGAGGAAGAGGAAGAGAGACATGCATCGGATGAGGAGCCCTTCTCGGCTCTTGCGTTCAAGATCATGACAGACCCGTTCGTTGGAAAGCTTTGCTTCTTCCGCGTATATTCGGGTAACATCGCAGCCGGTTCTACCGCTTATAACTCCACAAAGCGCCAGAGAGAGCGTTTCGGACGTATCCTTCAGATGCATGCGAACGACCGTTCCGACCTCGACGTTTGCTACTGTGGTGATATCGCGGCAGTTGTCGGTGTTAAGAACACAACTACGGGTGATACCTTCTGTGATGAGAAGCACCCCGTAATCCTTGAGAACATGGAATTCCCCGAGCCCGTTATCAGCGTTGCTATCGAGCCCAAGACCCGCGCAGGTCAGGAGAAGATGGGTATCGCACTTGCGAAGCTCGCAGAGGAGGACCCCACGTTCCGTACCTACACTGATGAGGAAACAGGACAGACTATTATCGCCGGAATGGGTGAGCTTCACCTCGAGATCATAGTTGACCGTCTCCTTCGTGAGTTTAAGGTAGAGGCTAACATCGGTAAGCCTCAGGTTGCTTATAAGGAAACGATTCGTGCAAGAGTTGACCACGAGTGCAAGTATAAGCGTCAGTCCGGTGGTTCCGGTCAGTACGGTCACGTTAAGATCATTCTTGAGCCTAACGAGCCCGGCAAGGGATACGAGTTTATCAACGCTGTTACCGGCGGTGCGATCCCGAAGGAATTCATCGAGCCTGTTAACCAGGGTATTCAGGGCGCAATGCAGAACGGTGTTCTTGCAGGATACAACGTTGTTGACGTTAAGGTAACACTTTACGACGGTTCTTACCACGAGGTCGACTCGTCCGAAATGGCGTTCAAGATCGCAGGATCTATGGCGTTCAAGGAGGCTATGAGAAAGGCTAACCCCGTGCTTACAGAGCCTATCACCAAGGTTGTTACTATCGTTCCCGACGAGTATCTCGGTTCGGTAATGGGTGGCTTCAACTCCCGCCGTGGTACTATCCAGTCTATGGAAGCTCAGAACGGTGTTCAGGAAATTACCGCAATGGTTCCCCTTTCCGAAATGTTCGGATATGCAACAGACCTTCGTTCTATGACGCAGGGTCGTGGTCTTTACTCCATGGAGCCCAGCCACTTCGCAGAAGTGCCTAAGTCCATCCAGGAGCAGATCGTTACAGCGAGAGCTAAAAACTAATCAAATTTAAAAAATAATTAATTAAAAAATTATATGGAGGAAATTCAAAATGGCAAAGGCTACATTTGAACGCACAAAGCCCCACGTAAACATTGGTACTATCGGTCACGTTGACCACGGTAAGACCACTCTTACAGCAGCTATCACAAAGACCCTTGGTCTCCAGAACGGTAACGTTGAGTTCATGGCATACGACCAGATCGACAACGCTCCCGAGGAGAGAGCAAGAGGTATCACAATCAACACAAGACACGTTGAGTACGAGACCGCTACTCGTCACTACGCTCACGTTGACTGCCCCGGCCACGCTGACTACGTTAAGAACATGATCACTGGTGCAGCTCAGATGGACGGCGCTATCCTCGTTGTTGCAGGTACAGACGGACCTCTTCAGCAGACCAGAGAGCACGTTCTTCTTGCTCGTCAGGTTGGCGTTCCCGCAATCGTTGTATTCATGAACAAGAAGGACCTCGTTGATGACGATGAGCTTCTTGACCTCGTAGAGATGGAGATCAGAGATCTTCTTTCTTCCTACGACTTCCCCGGCGATGATACTCCTATCATCCGTGGATCCGCTCGTGATGCTCTTGAGAGCACAAACACAGACGTAAGCGCTCCCGAGTACGCAGCAGTTCTCGAGCTTATGGATGCTGTTGACAGCTTCATTCCTACTCCTGAGCGTCAGGCAGACCTCGACTTCCTTATGCCTGTCGAGGACGTATTCTCCATCTCCGGCCGTGGTACAGTTGCTACAGGTAGAGTTGAGAGAGGTACCGTTAAGGTTGGTGACGTTGTTGAGATCGTTGGTCTTTCTGACGAGAAGAAGTCCACAACCGTTACCGGTGTTGAGATGTTCCACAAGCTTCTTCCCCAGGCAGAGGCTGGTGATAACATCGGCGCACTCCTTCGTGGTGTAGCTAAGGATGAGATCGAGCGTGGACAGGTTCTTGCTAAGCCCAACTCCGTTCATCCCCACACAAAGTTCGTAGGTCACGTTTACGTTCTTACCGAGAAGGAAGGCGGCCGTAAGAAGCCCTTCCTTGCAGGTTACAGACCTCAGTTCTACTTCAGAACAACTGACGTTACCGGTGTTATCGAGCTTCCCGCAGGCGTTGATATGTGCCGCCCTGGCGACAACGTTGATATGACTGTTGAGCTCATCACTCCCATCGCTTGCGAAGAGGGTCTCCGTTTCGCTATCCGTGAGGGTGGTAGAACAGTTGGTTCTGGTGTCGTTTCCAGCATCATCGAGTAATTTATAACTTAAATTAACTCTAAACTTATTATACACCGTGGTCGGCTTTGCTGACCACGGTGTTAAACAAAGACAATATCTTTGGGGAATGGTGAAATTCCATACCGGTGGTATAGCCCACGAACTCGCAAGAGCCGAGCAGGTCAGATTCCTGCGCCGACGGTAAAGTCCGGATGAGAGAAGATAGATAAATAAGCCCATACTGTGTAGTTGCACAGTTAATAAAGCGAATAATTTCCATCTTCTCCATAATTTATCTTATGGAGGATTTTTTTATGAATACATCTTTTTCTAAAAGACTAAAAAGACATACTACGGTTGCAATGCTTTGCGCGCTCGCGTTTTTGTGCACCGTGCTGATAAAATTTCCCGTAATGTTTCTGACGATGGACGTAAAGGACTCTATCATTGTGCTTTGCACCTTGTTTTTCGGCGTTCCGTCGGGAATAATTGCTGCTGTGCTCGTGCCTTTCCTTGAATATATAACGGTAAGCGGTACGGCAGAATACGGACTTATTATGAACGTAATTTCCTCGGTATCGCTATGCGTTCCCGTAGGACTTATATATAGGTATAAAAAGACGCTAAAGGGTGCGATACTCGGCCTTTGCGTTTCGGTCATTACAATGACGGCTGTAATGATGGTAGCAAATCTTTTTATCACGCCTTTCTATATGGGAGTTTCTCAGGCAGAGGTCGTCGACCTTATTCCTACTATGCTTTTGCCCTTCAATCTTGTTAAGGGTACACTCAATGCGGCAATTGTTCTCTTGCTTTACAAGCCTCTCTCAAGGGCACTCAAGAAGAGCAAGCTGCTTGAAATAAATGTGTCGGAAAATGTAAAACCCGAGATGAAAAACAAAAAGAAATCCATAGTGGTTACCGTGGTAGCACTTGCGGTTATAGCGATTTCTCTTGTGGTGATTTTTGTTGTACTTGGTGGAAAAATATCTTTTCTTGACGGTATAATCAATAAATAATTGTGTCGAAAAATGATATAAGGAACTAATATATGGTTGAAGCTATACAAAACTTCTTTCTCCAAACAGTTGGCAGAGAATTGTGCGTTTTTTTCTGCTCAATGATACCTATAATAGAGCTTCGCGGAGCGATACCGCTTGGCGCGGCACTCGGTCTTCCGTGGTGGCAGAGCTATCTTTTGTCGGTTGCGGGAAATATGCTTCCTGTTCCAATAATATTGCTCTTTGTGAAGGCAGTTCTTGACTTTATGCTCAGATGCAAGGTGAAGCTCTTTAACAAGGTTGCAAGTTGGGTTTATGCGAAGGCGGAGAAGAACAGAGCAAGGATAGAGAAATACTCCTTTTGGGGAGTTGCCATTTTCGTTGGCATACCGCTTCCTATGACGGGGGCATGGACGGGCTCACTCGTTGCCGCATTTATAAATATGAAATTCTGGCGCGCCTTCTTTTCAGCGCTTATAGGTGTCTTGACGGCTGGCGTTATAATGACACTCATATCCTACGGGGTCGTTGCGATATTTGCTTGATGAGGGAACACGTATGGTAGACACTGCAAAAAGGTGGTATGAAGCGCTTGGCTTCCCGCGTGAATTTGATGCGGAATTTTCCTTGATACTCAATAGAGTTAAGGACGTCAGAGTGCCGAGAGATGATGCGAAGCAGTTTTTGATCCAAAAAGGAGACTTGGGTCTTAATCTTGTGTATTTTTTGTCGCTTTGCGACAGCGTCAAGGAAAATTTTGATGCCCGCGGAATCGAGGAAAAATATTTTTACGAGCTTATTTCAATAATCAAGGAAGAGGCGCTTGCCACAAGGGCTGAATTCGGTGAGCTTGGCATATACGAGGTCGGCTGGATGTGCGTTGTGCTTGCCAAGGACTCGCTTTTCAGGATCGGCTGTCTTGATTTTCAGCTCTTTCGCGGTGCTGATTGGTTCCCGTTGGAGCTTGAAGAGGGCGAGATGGCGCTAAACGTCCACATTCGTGCTTCAAAGAGGCTCGACGTGGATGCCTGCCTTGCTTCAATGGAGGAGGCGAAGAGCTTTATGCAAAGGCATTTTCCTGAGCTTGCTTTTACGCGATTCGTCTGCTATTCGTGGCTTTTGTGGCGTGGACTTGACGCTTTTGTCGGTGAGAACTCAAATATCGTTAGGTTCAGAAAGCTCTTTGAGCCGATAGGTGAGACACAGCGAGATGATGCGCTGATATTTGTGTTTTCAAAGTCGACAACACGCGAAAATATTGCCGAATTCGAGGCAAAAACGAGCTTGCAGAGAGGTCTTAAGGCACACGTGCTTTCGGGCGGAAGGCTCTCTGTTGGCTACGGTGTAAGAAAAATTCGATAAATGTCAAAAAAACTATTGAAAAATATAAATACGTGTGCTATAATATAGTGCACAATGAATATGAAATTCTTATCAAGAGTGGTGGAGGGACAGGCCCTGTGAAACCACGGCAACCTGCCTCAGGTAAGGTGCTAATTCCTAACAGATGAGAGAAGATACGGCTCCGTCTGGCGACGGAGCCTTTTTTTGAGAAAATAAAAAAATGAGGAATAGAAAATGAAAAAAATGCTTTTTACATCGGAGTCGGTGACCGAGGGACATCCCGACAAAATAAGTGACAAAATTTCGGACGCGATACTTGACGAGCTTCTTCGTCAGGATCCTATGTCGCGTGTTGCGTGCGAGACCTTCTGCACAACGGGTCTTGTATCGGTAATGGGTGAGATAACCACCGAGGCTTGCGTTGACATTCAGGCGATCGTCCGCGAGACTATCCGCGAGATAGGCTACACACGTGCAAAGTTTGGCTTTGACTGCGATTCCTGCGCGGTTATCAGCTCTATTCACGAGCAGTCTCCCGACATTGCTATGGGCGTTGACAAGTCGCTTGAGGCAAAGGAGGGGGATGCTGACGAGAACGATACGGGTGCGGGCGACCAGGGTATGATGTTCGGCTTTGCTTGTAACGAGACACCCGAGCTTATGCCCCTTCCCATATCGCTTTCTCACAAGATGGCGCGCCGCCTTACCGAGCTTCGCAAGGACGGCACTCTTGACTACCTCCGTCCCGACGGAAAGACACAGGTGACCGTTGAATATAACGACGGTGTTCCCGCAAGAGTTGACGCGGTAGTAGTATCGAGCCAGCACAGCGCTGACGTTGACCTTGAGACGATCCGTCGCGACGTTATCGAGAAGATAATCGTTCCCACCATCCCCGAGGGACTTATGGATGAGAACACAAAGATATACGTAAACCCCACGGGACGCTTTGTAATCGGCGGACCTGCGGGTGACACGGGTCTTACGGGCAGAAAGATAATCGTTGACACCTACGGCGGATACTCCCGTCACGGCGGCGGTGCTTTCTCGGGTAAGGATCCCACAAAGGTTGACCGCTCGGCAGCTTATGCCGCAAGATACGTGGCAAAGAACATAGTTGCGGCAGGTCTTGCCGATAAGTGCGAGGTGCAGATAGCTTATGCTATCGGTGTCGCGAAGCCTGTGTCGGTTATGATCGACACCTTCGGTACGGGTAAGGTCGACGAGGAGAAGATCTCGGCGGCAATCGATAAGCTCGTAGACCTTCGTCCTGCGGCAATAATCAAGAGATTTGACCTTCGCCGCCCCATCTACTGTCAGCTTGCCGCTTACGGTCATATGGGACGTGAGGACCTCGATATTCCGTGGGAAAAGAGAGACCTTGTTGACGAGCTTAAGAAGCTTATTGGCTAATATTTGACGATAGGAGAGCGTAGGCTCTCCTTTCGTGAATTTTTTAGGAAAGGACGGTGCTATATGGACGATTTTATGATGTCTGCTATCGAGGAAGACGTCGAGGAGAGCCTTGAGGGAAGTATCGAGGCGATAATATACTCAAACGAGGAAAACGGATACTCGATTTGTGATATGGCAACGTCCGACGATAAGATAGTGACGATAGTGGGTATTATGCCCTTCGTGGGGGCGGGGGACAGCATCTCGGTTGTCGGAAAATGGGTGCACAACCCTCGCTACGGCAGGCAGTTCAGCGTGCAGAAATACGAGAAAAAGCTTCCCGCCGACACCGAGTCGATGCTCCGCTATCTTTCGTCGAGAACTATAAAGGGAATAGGACCAAAAACGGCGCAGAGGATAGTCGACCGCTTTGGCGAGGACACCTTTGACGTCATAGAAAATCATCCGCAGTGGCTGACCGAGATAAAGGGAATATCCCTCAAAATCGCCAATGCCGCGTCGGAGGACTTCAAAAAGCAGACGGGAATGCGTACCGCGATGCTCTTTTTCAGAGAGTTTTTTGGCTCTGCACTCACCGTCAAGATATACAAAAAATGGGGCTCGGCTTCGGTAGATATAGCCAAAAAGAACCCCTACAGACTCTGCAATGAGATAGAGGGCATCGGCTTTGAGAAGGCTGACAGTATGGCGCGAAAAATCGGAATAGTTAACGACAGTCTTGACAGAATTATGAGCGGACTGTACTATATTCTGAACTCAAACGCTATGCAGAACGGGCACGTTTGTCTGCCTCGCCAGACCCTTTTGGAGAGCGCGTCAAGGCTCCTTGAGGTGACGCCCGAGCTTTGCGACGCGGGTATTTCAGAGCTTCTCCGTCAGGAAAAATTGAGATACAGGCTCAAGGGCGAGACGCAGATGCTCTACACAAGAGAAAACTATGAGGCGGAGAAGTTTGTGGCGGAAAAGCTGTGTGCGCTCGACTCGATGTGCTACGCCGTCTCCTTGCCCGATATCGACAGATTTATCGAGATAGAGGAGGCAAAGCAGGGACTGAGCTATGCTTCCTTGCAGAAAAAGGCGATAACCGACGCTCTGCGCTACGGTGTGATGATACTTACGGGAGGTCCCGGAACGGGTAAGACCACCGTTGTTCGCGCCCTCATTCACATATTCGAGAGTATGGATATGAAGGTGGCGCTCGCCGCACCCACGGGTCGCGCCGCGAAAAGACTTTCCGAGTCGACCTCGCGAGAGGCAAAGACGATCCACCGCTTGCTTGAGATGAATTTCGGTGAGACGGGAAGGGCGGAATTTGCCAAAAACGAGAACGATAAGCTCTGCGAGGACGTTATCATTGTCGACGAGGCGTCGATGATAGACCTTCTGCTTATGAACGCACTCTGCCTTGCAATAAAGCCGGGTGCAAGACTTATAATCATCGGTGACTCCGATCAGCTTCCCTCGGTAGGCGCGGGAAATATCCTTGGAGATCTCATAGACAGCGGCAGATTTGAGTCGGTGCGCCTCACCGAGATATTCCGTCAGGCGCAAAAGAGCCTCATCGTTATGAACGCGCATAGGATCAATAAGGGACAGATGCCCGACCTTTGTGTGAAGGACAACGATTTCTTCTTTATGAAGCGCGCGAGTGACGCTGACATCGCAAGGACGATAGTCGAGCTTTGCCGCACGCGTCTGCCTCGCACCTACGGCGAGATGGGAAGGCTCGGCGTGCAGATAACCTGCCCCTCAAGAAAGGGGGAGGCGGGTACTGAAAACCTCAATCTTTTGCTTCAGGGCGCGCTCAATCCTCGCTCTGACGATAAGCGCGAGCACCGCTTCCGTGAGGTCGTGTTCCGTGAGGGAGACCGCGTTATGCAGACGAGGAACAACTATGACCTCATCTGGCAAAGGCAGATCGACGGCAAGGAGGGAAGCGGAGTTTTCAACGGCGACATAGGCGTTATCGACGAGATCAACGAGCGCGATAAGCTTATGGTGATAAACTTTGACGATAAGATAGTTTATTACGATTTCTCGCTCCTTGAGGATCTTGAGCACGCGTACGCCATAACGGTGCATAAGAGTCAGGGAAGTGAATACCCGATAGTAATAATGCCGATGGGGCGTGCGCCTCATATGCTTCTGACGCGAAATCTGCTTTACACGGCGGTAACCAGAGCGCAGAATATGGTAATACTCGTCGGCGACGAGGACGTAGTGGACATTATGGTCGGCAACAACCGACAGACGATGCGCCACACGGGGCTTTGTGATCTGCTTCGCGAGGGAAAATGAAGATAAAGGAATTTGTTCAAAGATATATTTTCGTTCGCAGATGCGCGGGCTGTTCCGAGCTTCTCGGATACGATATGAGAAATGACGCCTTTTGCCCTGCCTGCAGAATAGAATGGGAGATGGCAAAGACGGACGAATGTAAAAGGTGCGGTAATGCCGCAATCGAGTGCGAATGTATGCCGCGTCTGCTCTCAAAATCGGGTATGCTCACTCTCAAAAAGCTCACGCTTTATAAGGCGGAGCGAGCAAACGAGCCCGAAAATAAAATGCTCTATTTTCTCAAGAGAAATAAGAATAAAAGGGTGGCGCATTTTGCCGCGGAGCAGCTCTCGCACAAGGTCTTTGAGCTTCTGCGCGAGACGGGCGAGCACAGGGAGGATTTTGTCCTCACCTACCTCCCGAGAACAAAGAGGGCGATGGCGGAGCACGGCTTTGATCAGTCGAAAATGGTGCTTGCCGAGCTGTCTGCCGTGTGCGGAATAGAGGCGGCAGAGCTCTTTTGTCGCCGCAGATATGCCAAGAGGCAAAAGCGCCTTGGTGTCACGGCAAGAGCAAAGAACGCCGCAAAGGGAATAATGCTTGTCGATGGGGCAGAGAAGCTTATCGGGAATAGGTCGGTCATAGCTTTTGACGATATCGTCAGCAGTGGGGCGAGTATGGCGAGAGCCTCCGAGCTTTTGCACAAGGCGGGCGTGAGAAATATTTTCGGTCTTTCAATAGCTTTTAACGATTGACTATTGCAAAATAGCAAAAAAAAGTGTATAATAATCTAATAGGTGTTTAATTTTTTGATTGGGCGGTAAAGTAATGGAATTAAACTTGTTCAATTTGTTCAAAAAGAGTCCTAAGGAATGGATCTCAAAAGACATAGGAATAGACCTTGGAACCGCTACCGTTCTCGTCTTTGTGCAGGGAAAGGGAGTGGTGCTCAAGGAGCCCTCCGTCGTTGCAATAGACAACAATACAGACACAATAACGAAGGTCGGCAAGGACGCGCAGGCGATGATCGGACGAAACCCTGAGAACATCTCGGTCGTGCGACCCCTTCGCAACGGAGTTATCGACCAGTATGACGTAACGCTTCGTATGATACAGTATTTCATACGTCGCGCCTCGGGAAATGCTATAATCCCCCCGAGAGTTATGATCTGCGTGCCTACGGGCATCAGTGAGGTCGAGGAGAGAGCAGTGATCGATGCGGGAACGCAGGCGGGCGCGAGAAAGACCTATCTTATCGAGGAGCCCGTTGCGGCGGCTATCGGCGCGGGACTCAATATCTACAGTCCTACAGGACATATGGTGGTCGATATCGGCGGCGGAACTACCGACGTGGCAGTCATATCTCTTGGCGGCGTGGTGGTATCCGAGTCGGTAAAGTCGGCGGGAGATAAATTTGACGAGGCGCTTATGAGCTACGTCAGTCAGAAATACAACGTGCTTATCGGCGAAAGAACTGCCGAGTACATAAAAATAAGGATCGGCGCGGTCTACGAGCACAAGCAGGCGAAGGAGATAAGCGTCAAGGGCAGATGCAAGCTCACAGGTCTGCCCCGCGAGATAACAGTCTCCTCAAAGGAGATACTTGAGGCACTTTTCGAGCCTATTTCGGCGGTGATCGATACGATATGCAGAGTAATTGAGAGAACTCCTCCCGAGCTTATCGGAGATATTCTTCAGAACGGCATCGTTATGACGGGTGGAGGAAGTATGCTCTTTGGACTCGATAAGCTTATCGAGGACGTCACGGGAATAAAAACAAGAGTGGCAAAGGAGCCCTCGATGTGTGTCGTATACGGCACGGGACGCGCTCTTGAATATCTTGACAATATGCCCGAGGGAACGATAGACCTCTCAAGACTGTCGAGAATGCACAGAAAGCTGTAATTTTTTTGGAGGATACAAATATGAGTAATGCGGCAAAGAGGGTAAGAGAGCTTTTCGAGATGATAAGTGAGATTCCAAGACCCTCCTATCACGAGGCAAGGATTGCTGAATTTATCTGCGAATTTGCAGATAAGTGCGGCTGTGAATACTATCGCGACGAGGCAAATAACGTCCTCGTAAACGTAAAGGCTACAGAGGGCTATGAGGACCACGCGCCCGTGCTTCTTCAGGGTCATACCGATATGGTGTGCGAGAAGAACGAGGGAACAGAGCACGATTTTCTCTCTGAAGGAATAAAGATATACGAGGAGAACGGCTGGCTTACCGCCGAGGGTACGACTCTTGGTGCCGATAACGGCGTTGCAGTGGCTATTATGCTCTACGTCATCGAGGGCGGAGTGGCGGCGCATCCTTACGTTCAGTGCCTTTTCACGACTGCCGAGGAGGTAGGTCTTGACGGCGCGAAGGCGTTTGATTATTCGAGGATAACCGCTCGCCGTATGCTCAATATGGACGGTGAGAACGAGAGCATGGTCATCGTTGGCTGTGCGGGCGGAATGCGTACCGATATCACCTTTACTCCCGAATTTGAGGCCCTTTCGGGCAAAACCGTCGAGATAAAGATAAGCGGACTTTACGGCGGACATTCGGGTGAGAATATCCACTCGGGCAGAGCTAACGCAAATATCCTTATGGGACGTCTGATCGCGGAAATTGCAGAGAGCACCAATACGCGACTCGTAAGCCTTCGCGGTGGCTCGAAGGACAACGCGATCCCGCGTGAGGCTGTCGCAGTTATTGCTGTGGACGATGCCGACGTGCTCAAGAAGATCGCAGAGCGCTTTGAGAGAGAAATGGCAGTTGAACTGAATGACGACGACAAGAATTTCGCAGTGACTCTCAAAGAAGTGTCGGGCTACGATAAGATGCTCGATAAGAAGTCCACAAGCAATATCATTTCTCTTATCACAGTAGTTAAGAACGGTATCATCGAGATGAGCAAGAAGCTCTCGGGTCTCGTTGAATATTCAAGAAATCTCGGTACTATGAGAACCGAGGACGAAAAGGTCCACCTTGTCTTCTCGACCCGCTCGGCAATAGACCGTCAGCTTGATGCCGCTATGCGCGAGCTTACAAGACTCGCAGAGCTTTCGGGCGCGGAATGCCGCCACTACAACAGATACCCCGGTTGGGCATATGCAGGCGAGAGTGCTATGGCTGATGCTTACTGTGCCGTTTGCGAGAAGCTTTACGGCAAAAAAATAGAGAGACTGACCATTCACGCAGGACTTGAGTGCGGAATTATCAAGTCGATGCTTCCCGATATGGATCCTATCTCCTGCGGACCTAATATGCGCGATCTTCATTCTCCCGACGAGGCAATAGAGATAGAGTCCTTCGGACGCTATGCCCAGACGGTTGAGGCACTTCTCGGTGCGCTTTGATCCTACTTTTCTTGGAGGAAATTAAAATGGACAAAAATAAGATAAGACAGTATATGCTTATTGCTTCTGTCGTCTTTTTGGTGCTTTCGATAGCATTTTTCGTGTTTGGAGCGACGTATGCGGGCGGTGGATTTGCAAAGGTGCTTCTTTTCGTCGCGGCGGTGCTCGTGCTTTTGCTTGCGGCAGAGCTTTTGTATCTGTGGGTGCTTTTGCGCGAGGAAAAGCCCAACTATTTTCTGTTTAATCCCTTGATAAATAAGAATTCCTCTCCCGAGAAGCTCACATTCGACGAGATCGATGCGAGAATGAACAAATATCTTTCTGCCTTTGCACAATCGGAGGGCAGAATATGGACAGAGGGCGTTTTCGATAAGAAAAGAGATGACGTTGAGCCTCAGTTTTATCCTGCAATAGCGTATAAGCTTCTTTACGATCTTGCTAAGTTTGACAACGAGGCGGGCTGGAAGTGCTTTGTGCTTTGCTCTGATGCGACGGTAGGATTTATCGCGGCATCGATAGCGAAGAATGGCGACACCGAGATGGCGAATATGCTTCGTCAGCTCAAATCGGCACAGCCGATAAATCTCAAGCTCGTGCGTGATTTCCTTGTCGGAAATAAGGGCTACATAAGAAAAAAGCTTAACGATTACGTTACTAACAACATAAACGCATTTTGATGAATTCCTGCCGAGTGATCGGCAGGAATTTTTTTGAAGGTGATTATGAATTGGTGTTTGTCGAGGAGTTATTGGCATTCGATTTCCACAAACACTGTAGGGGCGGCCAATGGCCGTCCGCAACGAACACCGAGAAATTACGAACGGACGCGCAGTGCGCGCCCCTACAATCAAAAATGATGTCTTACTCTCTCTACATAACTCCCCGACAGATCAAAATTTGAAATATAAATTGGGATTTATCGAACTGTTTATTATTTGACGCAATGTTACTACAAAGGCTCCCTTGTGTAAAGGGAGCTGTCGCGATAGCGACTGAGGGATTGTTCACCTTAAATCTATATTTTACAATCCTTCCGTCACTCCG
>JAZQYP010000060.1:0-22766 GCA_045633625.1 Eubacteriales bacterium | reverse complement strand
GAAGCAAAGCGGAGTGACGGAAGGATTGTAAAATATAGATTTAAGATGAACAATCCCTCAGTCGCTATCGCGACAGCTCCCTTTACACAAGGGAGCCTTTGTAGTAACATTGCGTCAAACATTAAACAGTTCGCTAAATCCAAATTTATCTTTCAAGATCAACGTTTTATACGAGGTTTTATATGAAAAATTATTACCCCTACCCCTTTTTCCCCGACGATATGCCGATAGACATATCCCACCTCTTTGCTGACGAGAAGCCTGCGGGCAAGCACGGCTTTCTTCACGCAGAGGGCAGAGATTTCGTCTTCGAGGACGGTACTAAGGCAAAATTCTGGGGTGTAAACTTCAACGGTGCGGCTTGCTTTCCGTCTCACGAATATTCAGAGAAGGTTGCACGCCGTCTTGCCAAGATGGGCACTAATATCGTGCGCTTCCATCAGCTTGATGCCGAGTGGCATACGCCGAATATCTTCAGCTTTACAAAGGGCAAGAGAAACGTAAGCGGTCGCCTCGACCCCGAGGCCATGGAACGCCTTGACTACCTTATTTGGTGTCTTAAGGAGGAGGGCATCTACGTCTATCTCGATTTGCTCACCTACCGTAAGTTCCGCTCCGATGAGGGTGTCGAGAATGCTCACGCGCTCAAGGATGCGGCAAAGCCCGCCTGCAACTATAACAGACGTCTTATCGAGCTTCAGAAGGAGTTCTGCCGCGAGCTTTGGACACACTATAATCCCTATACCAAGCTTACTTATGCCGATGAGCCCGCTATCGTTCTTACCGAGGTGGTAAACGAGAGCGATCTCTTCTCGGGCTTTAGCACCGCAAGTATTCCCGAGCCCTACCGCACCGAGCTTGTCACACGATTTGGCGAGTGGCTGGCAAAGAAAAGGCTTGAGGGCGATGCCGAGGCAAAGGCGGCAGATATAAACGATAAGGAGTTTTCCGACTTCCGTGAGGAGCTTCAGGTCGGATATTACAAGGAGCTTATCGAGTGTATGCGTGGGGTCGGTGTCAAGATCCCGATCGCAGGCACCAACTGGAACCACAGACCCGGAAACCACCGCGCACAGCTTGTCTGCGACTTCATTGACACCCACCCCTATTGCTATACCTTCGGCGAGTGGAAGGAGTTTGACAAGCGTTGCACCACAGTCCCCTTCTCACAGAAAAAGCCGACTTATATCACGAGGAGCGGATATGCTTCACACAAGGATATGCCCACCTATATCTCCGAGTGGGATATGCCCTGCCCCATTGAGCGACGTGCCGAATCGGTCGTCTACTCGGCGGCGATAGGTATGTTTCAGGGCTGGTCGGGCTTTGCAGTTCATACATATTCCTACAGCACCCGTCATTCGGGCGTAAGTATTCTCGGCAGCGAGGTATTTGCCTCGAAGATAGGCGGCTCCCCCGCGCGTCAGGGCGTGTTTGCGACGTGGAATGACCCCGCAAAGATCGGACTTTTCTACTACGGCGCGCTCATTACCCGCCGTGGTGACGTAAAGGAGGGCAAGACTCTCTACAGACACGTCAACAACAACTATAACGAGTGGGACGATGAGGCTATCAACGTAAATGCAATCGAGAGATTCAAATTTGTCGAAGATATTTACGGCAAGACCGATCTGCCCCTCCTTCCCACCGAGCCCATAACCGACTACTCTCTCTCCGACACGGGTGAGATATACAGAAACTGGGCAAAGGAGCTAGGATTTATCGACACCGAGATGACCAAGTGCGTCTACGGCTCGCTCATGAAGAATGGCGACATTGAAATAAAAGGTATGAAGGTGCGCTGTGACAACGAGTTTGCCGTCATCGCGCTCTCCTCTATCACTGATAAGCCTATCCGGGAGTCTGATCATATCCTGCTTACAACGATAGGCAAGGCGCAAAATACGAATTATAAGGTGGATCACGGACTACTTCACGACATCGGAGAGGCTCCCGTGATAATCGAGAATATCGAGGCAGAGATCGAGCTTGACACAAGCGTTTCCGACCTTTCGGTCTGGGCTATCAGCGCCGAGGGCTACTACATCGGTACAGTTCCCACCTCCTATGAGAACGGCAAGCTTAAAATAAAGCTCGGCGACACCTCCCGTTCAATGTATTACCTGATCGTCAGATCTTAAAAAATAAAATAAAAAAAAAGGTATTAAAATGAAAAAAGCTATTTCCCTTTTAATTTGCATTGTGATGCTCGTAACACTTGCATCGGTATCAGTATCTGCACAAGAATATCTTGTAAGCGATCTTGGCGATTTTGGTCAGCAGAATTGGGTCATTGAGGGTAAAACCGAAAATCCTCCCATTGCTGACGGAGTTATTGATCCCGGCGAGTACACTCTTGAGGTCAAGGATATGAATCCTTTGGATGACGCGACAGACGACAGATTCTTCTGCATTGACCCCGCAACACTCGACGTTGAGAATTTCAACCTTTATTTCAGCTATGACGACAACAGCATTTATATAGGCGCAGAGATAACCGAGACCGAAACTCTTGACGGCGAGGACATAACCTTTTATCTCTCCTGCAATCACAAAAACTTCCTTGACGGCATAGCTGTATACTACGTATACGGAGGTGTTCCGAACACAAGTGAGGCAGAGGCATTCAATACCGCTCAGGACGGCAACGTCATTACCTACGAGCTCATTATAAGAAGAACGGCACTTGCCGATTATATCGGCGCAGAGGACGCAAGCGAAATAACAGAGTTTTCTTTTCTTCTTGTAATGGGAGATGACCGCGACGTAGAAAATTATCCTAACGATTATCCCGAGATGTGGTTTGGTTGCATGGTTCCCAGAGAATATGAGGGACTTGCAAGCAGCGCAGACGCGGCAGAGGCAGAGGGTAAGCTTTGGGGCAGAGCGCGTGACGGACGCCGCTTCCCGCACATGATGACCCTTGGGGAAGCTCCCGCTAATACCGAGCCCGTACAGACTGCACCCACCGAGTCGGCTCCCACCACGCAGGATGCGCCCGACGCTCCCGCAGTTGACAAAGGATGCAGTGCATCGATACTTGCGACAGTAATATCGCTCGTTGCAGCACTTGGCACGTGCACAGCGTTTGTAGTAAGAAAAAAATAATTTTCCAGTAAAAGACCGAAGGGCAATGCCCTTCGGTCCTTTTTTATTTCTTGTAGCCGCCGCGAGCGCGTCTCGGCATCACCTTTTGCTTATCAAAGCCGGGATTTATCGCATAGAAATTCTTCGAGTCAAGCTTATCCTGTGCTATACGGAGTGCCTCGCCAAAACAATCAACATGAAGCATTAAATCTTCCATTCGATTTCAAGCGTATCTTGAGTTGCACGAATAACGCTGATAAGCACATCAACAACCGCCATTTTGTCGGGAACTTCAAGCTCATCCCATTTAGACATATAGTCGGTTATTTCGTCCACGTTGCACCCCGACGAGCTTTGAGCTACTGTAATGTCACGCAACTCCTTTTCAAGCTCTTGCTTTTCCCCGTCAAGCTTCTCAACCTTTTCATTGATAAGCTTCATAACTGCAGGAACGGCGTTAGGGATTTGTGCCACCCAACTGTCAATCTCGTCTTGGAGCTTTGCAATCGCAATACGAAGCTCGTTAATTTTAGGATTTTCAACCACGCTTGTCGAAGCCGAAAGAGCAGAAAACTCTTTCAGCTTTTCGACCATACAATCAAAGATAATGTCTTCGATGTCCTTTGCGTGCAGACCGCCCACGCCTTCGCATCCAGTAATCGTTTGTCCGTGACGGCTACAAACAAGGTATCTTCCTACCTTGGTGTTTGATTTGCGAACGTTGAGAGCGTAACCGCACTTGCCGCATTTGATCTTGCCTGCAAGCCATGTGTTCCTTGCTTTGATAGGCTTTGCGACTTGCTTATTGCCAAGGCATTTCTTTCGAACCTTTAGCCAAATATCCGCATCAATGATACCCTCGTGAGGGGCAACCACCAAGTGATGTCCCTCAAGGCTAATCGTCTTTCTCTTGGCTTCTTTCTCGGAGTACAAATAGCATCCGTTTGTACCAATAAAATCCTCGGGAATGTTATGTATCACAGTTCCTTGTGATTTAAAAAACTCATACACATCCATTGATGCTTTAACATATACGGGATTCTTCATCATGTTGGCAACTTTCGCCTTATCCCAACATCCCTTTTTACCACGGCTGTTTTTGATCCCAAGCTTTATAAGACGTTTGACAACATCACCCACCGATACTTGAGGCTCTGCGTACATAGAATACATCAGCTTCAAAGCCTCGGCTTCTTCCGGAACAACAACGTAGTGTGATGTCTTGATGCCGTCTATCATATATTCCTCAAGACGATACCCGTAAGGGCATCTACCGCCCATATAGTACCCTTTACGGCTTCGTGAGCAGTAGGCATCAACAACACGCTGTTGTATTGTTTCACGCTCAAGCTGTGCAAAGACGATACAGATACTTAACATAGCACGCCCCATGGGTGTTGATGTATCAAATTTCTCATTACAAGAAACAAAATCAACTTTGTACCTTGAGAATGTTTCCATCATCATGGTGAAATCCAAAACCGAGCGGCTGACACGGTCAAGTTTGTAACAAATAACCCTGCTAATACTACCGATGCGAATATCCTCAAGAAGTCGTTGAAATTCGGGGCGGTCGGTGTTCTTTCCGCTGTACCCCTTGTCAAAATACACCGAAGCCTTTTCGCCTTTGCGTAGTTGCTTTTCACATTCTTCGATTTGTGTTTCAATCGAAATACTATCCATCTTATTGACGGATTGTCTTGCATATATAGCAATCATTTAATAGTCCTTTCCTAATACCATTATGACGGTATTATTTGTCTTTTGTATTTTTATAGTATTTTGAAAAAATGTCATATAGCTGTTTTGCCATATCACTCTTTACTTCCTGTTTCCTTTCTTCCTTGTCGAATGACGGCTCTATGTAGCAAACCGTGTAACGACGACCTTCAACATTCCTTTCCAATGTCTTTGTATAGGAAGAATTGGTTGTCAAGGCGTTATCACTCTCCTTTCTCTAATAATATGCAGATAAGCTTGTTTCATTGACCAAACCACCGCCTATCTGTTATCGAGCAAGAAGCCGTAACTTGTGTAAAGACAACTACTTTCAAGCCTGATGTCACGCCCATATGCCTCGTAGTCAAAATAAGACTTAAGGTGTTCGGGGATGTCGATACTGCACAGCTCGTCTGCGTAGTAGTAGCCAAGCGTTTCGTCATCTGTAACACCAGTAACTAAATCGAAGCTGTCAAGATTGTCCAAGATGTCTATGACCGTTTCAACGCTACAGCACCCCTCGTATTCAAATATCGCACCAAGCTTGTCTGCCTCGTCATCCGTCAGTTTTTCAATGCGTTTGGCGAGTTCGTTTAACGCTGATATACTTGAATACTCCGTGATTACATCACTTAACCCAATGATGTCGCTTTCGCTATCCGAAATAAAATATTCTTCGTAAAATTGGTCGATTCCAATTTCCTTCAGAACCTCGTCAAGCTTATCATCAGCTACGGGGAGCTTTACCCATTTGCCAACGAGATAACCCTCGTTGTATTTTCCAAGATTAGTAATAAAGATTTTCATACAGTTTCTACCTTTCTAATTTCTTAAAAGTGTTGATAATTTTGGTTTTTTGCAATATAATGAACTCAAGCATATGTTTTCCTCCATTCAAAATTACTGTCCTTGCATAATTCACGACCTTTCAAATTGTATTCCTTAAGATTTTATAAATTTGAAATCGTGATTATAACGCTAATTCGACTAATTCCGCCACCAATCAACATGGGAAAAGTGGGGATTCGTGCCGAGCAAAAAAGGACGTGAGTTTATAGTAGTGCACGATTTTTCAAACGATAAGAAAATCGGGAAATTTGTTGCAAAAACTTGCAAAAGAAAAAGGCAACCCATCCAAAACAGATAGATTGCCTACAATATATGTATTTATATAAACCTATAAAAGAAAAGGTTAGGTTAATGAGTTATATCTCGTCCATACCGTGCCCGAGGTAATTTGTATATACAATGCTCGCCCTATTATGTCCGATCAATTGACTGGTCAAGCATAACTCGTAACTTTGGTAGCCCTTTACCGTTCTGTACTCGCCGCAAGCCGTTGTATATCTTTTTAGGGCGTGTTGGAGCTTACTTTCATTGATTATATGCGAACGCATACCCTCGAAGTAATCTCGCCCCTCTTGGCGTGCCTGCACCAATCCTGCGTAACTTTTTTCGGCGTGGAAAGCTCTGTATATATGTAAATTGCACCTTGAGTCGGCGTGGTCGCAAAGCTGACACCCCTCGCCAAGTCTTGCAACACGTTCCGAGATATAGCTGTTGATTTCGGCTCTCATTTCTGGGAGGCAGTAGCAGAGTCTACTGCGACCGCCCTTTTCGCAGACTTTTAGAGCCGCGACCTCATTTGTAACTGGGTGATATACCAAATTGGCGGTTGTAATCTTATCCACGCTCTGCCGTCTTATACCAAAAGCTCTACAGAAAAGGATAGCGGACGCATTGCGTGCCTTATCGTTTGTGTGATTCTCGGTCAATATCAATCTGTTATGTACGATATCTTGGCTACGCCGTCTGTAATCCCCAAACTCGGACAGATTCCAAAACTGTCTATCTTCTTCATGGCAGACCTTGTTAAGGGCACTTATATCCTTGCTTATACTGAAGTTGCTACACGTTTTCGAACGCTCTGTAACATACTCCTTAACGATTTCCGTGCTAATATCGGACATCCTCTTGACATCGGAATGATGGCTTTTCATCCAATCCGCAAATGTGCAAATACTACTCCTATATGTCCTTAATGACGATATCGAATGGACTCCGCAAGCACGATTACAACCGCCGCCCTCTTTATCCTTTTTTGTGCCTATTCTATTTAATGAATCCAGTTTCTCAAGCATTTGCATCTTGATGTTTTTCTTATTCCTCGACATTTTCTTTCACCTCGCTGTTAAGAACTCGACCACCTTTTTGACGGCGTACCGTCGGGAAAGCGTAGCTAAACCACCGCACAATGTAGTTAAAAAATCTCTTGCTTTTTAACCGACTTTTTTGATGAAGAAGCAGACTTCGTCTGTTTCTTCATACTCTAAAATGACCCTTATAAGCGTTGTATAGCGTTCATTATCATCAAACGCCAAACAACGCCCCAAGCTCATTTTCCCTTGTAAATCCTTGCTTATTTCACTCCTTTCACAATTCGTTTATCCTTTCATTAACCGCGGATTTTCACGGATATATTGTACTATAGTAAAAAAAGTATCATCTTACAACTCAAGATGATACTTTTTTCGCCAGTATAAAATAGGAAATCAAAACTCTTTTGAAGAACAGCTATAGGAAAAAATTTCCCGCGCTTCGCGGCGGGAATTTTTTCTGATCGTATTTTATTATTGAAATCAATAGGAAAGTCTATTGAATATATGGTAAAAAGACCTTGGTCTGTGTAGCTAACACCGACCAAGATCCTTAAATGTAATCATGGTGTAAATATTTTGACAATTATAGATTATATGTCATAAGGAAATTCTATGCCCTTTGCCTTATAAAAATCAATTAGACGATTGGTGACATTTTTAATACCTGAAACACCAATACCCAATTCTAAAATCCTCAAAAGATTTTCGCATTTTTCCTGTTTGGAAAGGTGTGCAACACCCCAGTACAACTCGTTTGGAATCTCTTTTCCTTTTTTGAGATAAAAAGCAGAGAACTTGGTTATGGCATTATCAACATCGTCTGCACCAGCACCGATTTTTATCACTCTCAGCAGTCGTTCATATGCAGTTGCCTCTAATTCGTTTTGACGAAGTTTACTATAAACATTTCCGTAGCAATCTTCGATCAGCAGATTATGAGAATTGTATGCCCACTCAAATGCATCCTCGTTGTATTGCAAGATTTTAACACTTTCTATGTATACTTTCTTCTGCCACCAATGTACCGCCCAAGAATTGAACAACCAACTTAATGCCAAGATTAAGACAAACAACGGCATCTCAAAAAAGAACAAATCGCAGATTACAACAATTCCCGCAATAAACCACGTCTTGATTTTTAGATTATGTAACAAGTAAACAGCAAAGGAGAAAATACACTCGGCAAGCAGTAAAAACAAAAGCAGATAATTTGCGGAATAGATTGCAAAGGCAATCGTCATAATCGCTGAGGGTATAAAACCGAAATGTATTCCGAGATTAGCAAGTATAGGTTTTTCTTTCTGAGCTATTTGTCGGCAAGCATTGTTAGAAAGTTTGACAGTTGCTTTGTTACCATATACTGCCCCGAATAAATCTTCGTAAGAATTATACGGTGTATATTGGAGTATTCGCCCTATTTCTTGCCTCATATATGACCTCTCCATTTACATATTATTTTACGATTTTAATATCTTTTGTTAGGTTAGACACCATTCCATATAACATTTTCATATTGCTTTCTGCAACATCCACCTTGCTAATGTCAATGGTGGTAGAGTTGTACAAGTCATTCAAATAGAATATCGCCATACCCTTAAACGGATTGTCTTTCAAATCCTTCAGTGCATATTGCATATTGGCAGAAGAATTGTTTGCCATTGTTCTAACCTTGTACCCGAAGTTCTCGAACGTGGGATTACTCTTGGTGGCATTTTCAAGATTTGTAATGGATTTGTTAACGATAGTGTTTGCAGTGTCCAAACTTGTAATACTGTTAAGGTGTAGTTTCAAGAAACCGTAAAAGTAACCCATACTAACTGCCATAGATTGTCTATCGTCCACATCGTCAAAACCTCTAAGTTTACCGATAACATCGCTGGCGGCAAGCATCATCTGCATAGACATATCGTCTACGGTCATTTTTTTCTTTTTACTAAACAGCCCCATATTGTTTTCTCCATTTCCTTTTTTCTTTCGTGTAAGCAGCAAAGAAACACCACCTACAATCGCTGCAATTACAGCACCGCTGATAAACTTTTCAAGTAAACTATCAAATAATGAAGCGGAGTTATTGTTTAATGAAGAGGGAGCGACGTCAAAATCTATACTATCAACTATATCGTCCATCTCTTCATATTCCCAATCACTAAACGCGGACGCTGTTTGAAATGTCAAGGCGTAATTGTCGCCATTCATCACAGTAGAGTATTCCATAACATAGAAACCCGATTGGTAATACTCCATCTTCATAAACTTATATGCTGTTTTATAAATGCAATAATCCATTGATCCTTGCTTCTTTGCAAGTGCTTTTGTTAATTCCAACACCTTATCATCGGAATATTTGGAAAGGTTTTCAATATCATCAATATCTCTTTTTCTTAGGAACAACTCTAAATACTCATCGCTATCCTCGTAAAAAACGATCGCGTCAAGGTATATCTCGTTATCGTACATTAGCTCATACATATAATCGTATGTAATGCCTAAATCAGCAAGTTCAGAATTGTTTTTAATATTATTGCGAGTAAACACATACCACGAAGTATCATCAATGTTGATACTTAAATCAGTTTCTCCAACGGTATAGGAGCGAGCATACACTGTCATAGGCACAATCATCAAACAACATAAAACAGTTACTATAATCGACAACAATCTATTTTTCATCCCTTAATCCTCCCGACCACTGAGTGTTTTCAAGACGATATTGCCCGTGTCTGTGATTTGATATTTCTCATTATTCACGTCATGCTCGAATACAATCAAGTTCTTTTAGTCTTTTTATCATTATACCATATCATTCCAATAAAATCCATAGTATTGGTTTAATTTTTTATAACATTTTGATTTCTAAACTTGTATCCCGAAGTCAAAATTCTCCAAACAAAAAAGAGCTATGGAATGAATATCTCACCCCATCGCTCTTTTTATATGAACCTTTCTTATTTCGAACCTTGCGGTTCTGCTTCCCCCTTTCGGGGGATGGTACGCTATTACAATCAATATATGGCTAAAATATTATTATGGCTAAAATATATTTTAGGATTGGGAAAAGAAAAGAAAGGAAAATCAAAAAGAAATTTTAACGGATTCTTCATAATAGCGTACCACCTTGCTTTGTTAGAAGACTTACCGAATTCTGCTCCTTACATCATAATGAAATAATCATTACACTATACTATATTGTCGATATTTGTTAAATATTCATTGAAAGCGTCTAATATTAAAAAACTTTCCCAACCGGTAATGATAACTGGTTGGGAAAGCCTTTGTTATGCTTTAAGATTTCTTTTTGGCTTCTGCTTTGAGCATATCATTCCAAGTTTCAACAAGACCGTTTTCGGCGGTGTAATCTTTTAAGTATGTCTGCATATTGATTACCTTTTCCGCATCAAAAGGAATGTCTTTAATGGTATCAATAGAAAGCCTTGTATTTGATAAACAAGCATAGATAGACTTAACTTCGCTATGCTCCTTCAAAAAGGCTTTGAGGGCATCGAAGCTCATACCATTCAAGGAAATCATAATGTTATTCTTTACAAGCGGAGGAACAAGACCTAATTCTATCAAGCTTAAATAGCTCATAATCTGATAGACATCTTCAAAGATATAAACGTTATAATAATATAGGCTTGAATCATTATCCCAAGTAAACGTAGTATTACGCTTTACTGTCATAACCTCGGTAGCCATGTGATCTTTGTTTTGGAGCTTCTTTGTAACAGCAATAACATTTTCATCGAGATACTCCAAAAAGCAGAGGTCAAAGCCACCATAAACAATGAGTTTTTTACTACGAAGGAACTTTGTAATAACATCACGTTCAATGTGCATCCGATTATGAAGAACACTATAAACCATCTTTAGCGAATTATTATCTTTTCTATCAAGAAGATTGTACTTCAATACATAGTTTAGGTTATAATCAGTAGCCAAACAAGAATCACAGACCAATGGATAGTGTTCTTTAGTATACTCATCCATATGAAAGAGAGCTTCACTCTCAAAATAGCTTTTAATAATATACAAAGCTTGGAGAAAGTCAAATTCAAAGAATGCTTTTAATCCATTGACAGGAGTATAACACTTGCGAGATTTAGTGTCATAAAATCCCTCTGGATATATAATAACGTGTGGAGCAGAACGAACAACCAATCTACCAGCTTGATATGAGATAGCGTTTTCGGACATGTAAATACACAGATGAACAAGGTTAACTGTATTATAAGCGTTAATCTCTTCTTGTGTATAACGATGGTATTGAAAGGTGTGTGCTCTTGCTTTTGCTAAAGTTTCTTTATGGTATCTTTCCATAAAGCTTAAATGACTTGCTTTAGTTGAATATAAGAACATAATTAAATATCTCCTTTGTTTTAATAAATAAATTTAAGATAATAGAATATAAACATTTCACACGACAACGTGTGCGTTAACCTATACTGTCGAAAGACAGCTTTAAAGAAGCTGAACCGTTAGATAAAGTTTAACTTTTCACTTCAAAATGTTGTCTTTTTCCTTTTATAGGTTAGACACCTCAAAGAGGTGTGTTCAAAATCAATTTTTTTAATTTGCTTTTGGTTTTTAAATTATATGCAAAAATCAAACACCCTTTATTATAAAAAATGTTCGACCCCTGCCATTTTTTTGTTCTACTATGTAAATGGCATATAAATCACCTCCAGTAATACCATAATAGAGCAAAACAAATCTATTATTAAGTAAATGTTGTTCGATCACCGAAACAAAAAATGCAGACAGAGAAATCAATCTCTATCTGCGTTTTACTATGTAATTGTCGAGTGCTTCACCCTGATTGTTTCGCATCGCCGAAGCGCTGATAGTGCACGATCTCGCGAGCGCGAAGGAACTTTATTGCGTCCTTTACGTCGGGGTCGTCAACAAGGCGGAGAATGTTGTCATAGGTCGTTCTCGCCTTCTGCTCGGCAGCTAAGTCCTCGTGCAGATCGGTAAGGATATCGCCCTTTGAAGCGATATATTTCATATCAAAGGGCACTCCCGCCGCCGAGACGGGATAGACGCCTACCGTGTGGTCAACGAAGTAGGTAGCAAAGGGAGAGCCCTTTATCTCCTCCTCGCTCAAATTCTTGGTGAGCTGATGGATTATTGCAGCCACCATTTCCATGTGCGCGAGCTCCTCGGTGCCTACGTCGGTAAGAATTCCCTTCACCTCGTCAAAGGGGCAGGCATAGCGCTGATTAAGATATCTCATCGATGCGCCTACCTCACCGTCAGGACCGCCGAGCTGTGATACAATGATCTGCGCCGCCCGCCAGTCGGGATTCTTTATCTTTACAGGATACTCAAGCTTCTTTTCATATATCCACATATTTCACTACCCCCTCAGTTTGCTTCTGCTTCCCAGGGCCAAGGACCGTCAGTCCAAGTCCACGCGTCACAGCTCTCGTTGTCGCGAATAGTCATAGGTCCGCACTTGTGATTTATCGCCTCTGCGAGCATCTCGCGCTCCTTTGTGAGCTGGCGGTAATAGTCAAGCGCCTTGCGGCACTTCGGGTACGCGTCAAGATAGAGTGCCGTCTCAATTATTGCAAAATCGACTGTCCTAAGCTTCTTCATAAGCCCCGCACAGCCGTTTGAGCCGCCCTGACAGGAGGGCGAATTACGAGTCATTCTGTTGTCAATCATCTCTTGCACCTCCGCATATTCCACACGAGCAGCCAGGGGCGCCTGTGCCGCTCGACGAGCCAAGGAAGGGCAGATCAAGCCCCTCAAAGAGCGTGCCCCTCAAAAGCGCCTTATCCTTGTCATAAAGCCCGTCAAAATCCTGAAGAACGGAGTAAACCATTGCCTTGGGATTGCCCTTTATACCCCACGTAGTGTCGAATTCACCCACACCACAGCCCGACGAGCCGCAAGCGCAGTTCTTTTCGTCATATGACGAGTCTGTCGGCCCGAAAAGCCTGCCGAGAAGCGCGTCACCGCCGTCACAGCGAGGCATACGATCGTCATCTAAATACATTTTTTCACACCTTTCCGTTACTTGTGAGCGTCAGCGACAAATTTCGCCTACGCTTCATTTTCATTGTATGCACCGGAAGGCAAGGTTGACAAAAAAAGAGCTATGTGTTACTTAAAACACATAGCTCCTAAAATGCTTTATGCCGTTATATGTCAAGCCTCGGGTTCTTCCTCAGACGAGGGCTCGCTCTGTGGCTCGTTTGATTCGGATTCTGCCTCGATCTCGGGCTCAGCCTCGACTTCAGCCGACTCACTCTCTGTCTCTGTCTCTGTCTCTGGCAAGGGCTCGGACTCAAGTGCCTCAGTCTCGCTCTCAGCCGTCATAGTTTCGCTTTCCGTTGCCTCGGTCTCGCTCTCAGCCTCTGATGCAGGTGCCTGTTCCTCGGTCTTAGACTCTGTCTCTGTCTCTTCGTCCGCTACAATCACAGAAAGCTCGGGGAAATCGGTGTTATTATAAACACCGCCATTCTTAAACTTTCTATCGGTCATGCTTCCTGTTCCCCATCTGGACAAAATATATACGTATGTGTCAGCATCAAAGCTAAGAGTAAAGGATATCTTACCGACGTTTTGACCCGTCAGCTCATCATAGCTCATGGTGATCTGCTCGGTATAGTATTCATTGTCCTCGCTACCAACAAGAAGCTTACAATAGCACGTGGTTGCCGTTCCCGTTCCCTTAAGAGTTACGATATACGTATTGCCCTTCTCAAGCTTGTATTTGCCGCCGTCGGGGTATTCCTCAGGCAGAATCACATCGCCTGTTGTTCCGTGGGCTACAACGATCTCTATATCACAGTTAGCTATCTCAAATATCTGCGTATCCGAGCTCACACCCTGTCTGAACCACGCCCAAGTAGAAGCACTCAGCGCGGTAATGCACACGAGGGCGCAAATGATAGAAATAATAAAATTCTGAACAAATGCCCTCTCGGCGGTCTTATCTTTTTTATTTATATCTTCTCTTTTAGTCGAGGACTTCAATTTGCCGTCTCCTTTCATATATCGTCATATCATATTGCAATGTCAAATGGTGATCGAAAGGCATAATACAAGGCTTATGCCCTTTGATCACCACCCAACCCCGATGGGTTGGGCGGATATTATATGATAGTACAAATAATAGCTTAGGGCTCTACAAATGTGTAAACGGTAACGATGCCGGTTGCAAGAAGAGTACCGTCAGTATCGTACTGGTTAACCTGAAGAGTTACCCAACCGGATGCATAGTTATCAGCTCTACCGGAATTGATGGTAAGCTCGCCGTTGTTCATAGTATAGCCGAGCTCGCCGTTAGCATCATTTACAATTTGTGCAGAAGTGATAAGGTCAAAGATCTTACCGTCAAGGGCGGTAACAGTCTCCTTACCGAGGTTCCATGTCATACCTGCCTTGTTATCGATCTTAACTCCCGCATCATCGTATGCAGTAAGCTGAGAGTTGAGGTAAACTACGTAGTGGTCTGCACCGGCTACGGGAGCAACGTAATATCCGTCAGCCTCTGCTGTAGGAGCGACCTTAGTAAGCTTTTCGGAAGGATATGTATTATCATATCTGCTTACCTCTACACCGTTAAGCACGTAAGTGCCGTGAGAGCACATTGCCATAACCTGGTAGCAGGTTGCTGTGCCTGTGGAGTACATCTTACCGGTGTATCCGGAGTTGCTGTCCATGTTGATAGAAAGCTTAAAGCTCGCACCCTCAAAGCCGTGACCGAGCATACCGCCGATCGCGTTGCCGGTAGTACATACGAGAGTTACATCAGACTTAGCATTAACGAAGTTTACAGTGTAATCGCTACCGTCGCTGCTGCCGTGGTTAGCTGTACCGTAGTTATAGAAGGAACCAACATTGTACTGACCCTCGAGGTAGCCGTGAAGAGTTACATTCTCAAAGGTTGTTGTGCCGGGATTGTAGATGTTCTTTACAAGCGCACTTCCGTCAGTTGTATGAACGTTAGCTGTAAAGTTGGAGATCACGATATCCTGAGCAGCACCAATATCACCAACGCTCTGGAAGAGGGCTGTGGTAAGGTTGTTCATAATTACGCCGTTTCCGTCGAAGCTACCGTTAAGCTTGATCTTGCCGATGCCGGTCATATCAAGAGTAGCAACGCCGTCTGCAACCTTAAAGTAGGTATATTCATCGCAATCAGAAATGCCCAACAGCTGAGAAGCCTCATTGATGATGTAGGGGTCATCCTCTGTACCCTTTCCGCTGGTGAAAGCGGTTCCTGCAGCCTCGTCGTAGTCAGAACCAAAGCTATCGGACTCTGCCTCAAGCTGAGTTGCGTAGAGCTTAACACCGATTTCAAGCTCAAGAGCAGCACCCTTGTTATTGTTCATGTTGTAGTCGTTATCATTGGGTGAGGGCTCCCAGTAGATTACAATACCGTATGTCTTTGTTGTGGGTGTACTTGTGGTGCTTGCCTCAAGCTTTCCTTCCTCAATAAAGCTCTTCATAGGCTGCCAATCGGTAATAGAAGCGAGGAGAGCTGCACGGTCATCGGTTGTAATGCCGTCCTTAACAACTGCTACCTTAAGAACCTCGGAAAGGTCCTTGGTTTCGTTTGCCTTTGCGATCTCGACTCCAAGCTGATACTTGAGCGCAAGTGTTCCCTCATTGGCAACGGTAAGATTTTCATAAACTACTGCGCCGGGCTCCCAAAGCTCGATCTTATCAAAGAGCTTTGTTGTGTTGTCTACCTTTGCGCCATTATCAACGCCGATAGCGTTGTAAAGCTCAACGTCAAGGTTTCCTGCGACGATCTTGTTTACGCCTGATTCTACGCTGTCTGTGAACCACGCATAGGTTGTTCCGAGAAGCATTGTAAAGCAGAGGAACATCGAAGCGAAGCTAAGAAAGAGAGCGCGTCTTGTTGTCTTTTTCATTTTTGTCTTTCTCCTTTTGAAAAAAATATTATTTTTTGTCTTTATCCTGAGCCAAAAAATACAAATCTATTTGATTTGTACTCTTTGGTTGCCACCCAAGCCCACAGGACTTGGGTGGGAAGATAAAAGACTATTTTTTAGATAAATTAATTAAATGTGTGGGTGATCGTAGCTACGTTATAGAACTCTGCCTCGTTCTCGGGGTTGGTGAGACGGAGCATTACAGTAAACGTTGCACCCTTAAGAGCATCGTTAACGTCGCCTACACCGCAGGTGAATTCACTAACAAAGCTTGCAATCTGTCTATAAGTCCAGTCGTTAACTACAACGCTACCGAGAAGCGGGATCTCGGTGTTTGCCTCAAGAGTGAGGTCGCCGTTGTGGAAGCCTACCCAACCGAAGATACCGTAGTTACCGCCGAGGAATATCTGGTTTTCACCAAGAGGGCAGTCAAGCTTTACGTAGAAATCACAGTACCAATCAGCATAAGGACTTTCTTCCACGGTTTCAGCATCATGCGGGCTCACGAACTTGAAAACACTCTCAAGCTTGGGATTTGCATCTACACTGAGGTCAGGGCCAAAACCGCCTGCGCTTCCCCACTCGATCTCAGCATTAACTAACTCGGGACACTCAGTAACTTTAGCTTCGGGAAGATCCTCAGGCTTAGCTACAGGAGGTACGTATTCCGAATCAGCATCGAGCACTATTGTAAAGGGTGAGAAGCTGGTGGTTTCAAACATTACGTAGCCTGTATGTGTATCATACACTACAGGGGTAACAGGCTGATCTTTGTGGTAAAGAACAACTTTACTGGGGTCAAGTCCCGCAGGAATGCGGAGACGAACTATGACAGGTTCAGTATTGCCATCCTTAACCTCAGGAACCTCAACCTCATATGTAATGGTATCCTTTCCTGCGAGGTCAGCTACAAGGTTTGCATGCATTGTTCCCTCTTTGATGATTCCGTGGATCTCGGTAGTGCCATCCTTAAGAGCATTTTTAGGAACTACAAACGAACCAACCTTTGCGCCGGTTACATTGTTTCTAACCTGAACCTCATATGCAACTGTATTGTCACTACTTACAATGGTAGTAACGCCTGTTCCTGTAAAGTCGAACTCTGCATCCTTATCGTAAAGATGGTCAAAGGAATCGTTCTCTACGGTATCCTGCGTTGCCATAAGGTTAAGCTGGAACTTGATCATAGGAATGTTAACGCCGTTATGATTTGCCTCATTTCCTACAGTTGAAGGCATCCAAACAACGACTGCAATAGTATCGTTAGGATACTCTACCTCATTCTCTGCCTTTGCAGCGAGGTTGCCAAAGCTGCTTGCTACGCTGTGCTGGTCGGAAATAGTCTCCGAAAAGGGCTGAGGATTCTTTACGGCGGCGATTGCTGCATCTCGGTCTGTACCGAACATATCTGCGGTGATCGGCGTGCCGTCAACGTTATCGATTATACCGAAAAGAAGGTGATCGGAAAGCTTGATCTGCTTTCCATCTTTAGTTAAACCGATTCGTTCCTCTACCGCGTCAATAGAAAACAGATACTTAAGTGCAAGATCACCAAGATTGCTTACCCTAAGGTAAACCACCTCAGCGTGACCGGGCTCCCACTTTGCATTGGGGTTAAAAATATTATCCTTGTCCCCAACTTTATCCCATGCACCGTCATTCCAGTACTCAAGCTCAATGTCGAGGTTGCCGGCAACGATCTTATTTACGTCTGATTCTACACTGTCTGTGAACCACGCATAGGTTGTTCCGAGAAGCATTGTAAAGCAAAGGAACATCGAAGCGAAGCTCATAAAGAGAGCGCGTCTTGTAGTAGATTTTTTCATAGTTTTTTTCCTTATCATTTACTAATAGAACTAAATTTGACGTTTTACGCTTAGTTTGCGTTCACATCGTACTGATCAGTATTGCTGTCAGTCTCGTGAGGTGTCTGTGTTGCAGTAATGTTAAGAGCTATATTGGAAATAGCACAATCCTGGTATTCGTTAGTTGCCACATCAGACATAGTTGCAACGATTGCGTAGGTCTTGGACTCGCCGGAAAGAAGCTTAACCTCTTCGTCAACTGCAAGAACTGTGTTTGTAAGTGCTCCATTTGCATCAACCTCATAGATTGTGAAGCTGATTACGTCAAAGAGGCTTGCTGTGCCTGTTACACCAGCTACTGCTTCAGCATTGAGCTTTGCATTGGTGAAAAGATCAGCAACCTTAAAATCGAATGCAAGCTTGCCCTCATTCTTAATGACGAATGCTTCGGTGCGATAGGTTGCGCCGGGCTCCCAATAAGTTGTTGTGGGATCAAGCTCACTTCCATCAGGGGCTACGAAAGCGATTGTGGTGTTCTCAAGAGTAACGCCATCCTTATCATAGAGACCTACTCTGAGAGTACCGGACTGGATCGTGTTTACCTGCGTTGATGCTGTGTCGGTAAACCAAGCGAAGGTTGTTCCGAGAAGCATTGCAAAGCAAACACAGACTACGATTGCACTCATCGTGAGGATAGTGCCTGTTGACTTTTTCTTGAACATTTTTTCTTTCTCCTTTTTAGAAAAATTTTATTTATAAATCATGCGGCGTATGCGCGTCACATCATTTACTTCTTGGGTTTTACGATGACCTTTGCAGAGGACGACTTTGTCTTCTTCTGCACCACTACAACCTTCTTCGTGGCGGTTGCGGGAGTCTCGGTCTTCTCTGCTACGGCGGGAGCCTCGACCACAGGGGTCTCGTTTACGGGAGTCTCATTTACGGGAGCTTCGACTACGGGTGCTGCAGGCGGTGCCGTCGCAACGGGTGCCTCGGCAACGTTACCCGAAAGCTGATTCTTAAGAGCAAGGAGCTCTGCCATCATCCTCTTGTTCTCCTCGCGCTCCGCCTCAAGCTTTGCTCTCTCAGCCTCGATCTCTGCTGTCTGCTCTCTCTTATATTTACGGAAGAGTCTTACGGTGCTGATTATCTGCGAGATGATGAGAATAAGGAAGGGTACGAGTATGCACAAAATGTATCCCGGGGTCGTCTTGAGGAAAACGAAGAATTTTCCAACGTAGGGAATTCTGCCCACGTATTTACCTATGATAATAGTCGCAAGTGCCTCATCATCGGTGTTGGTTGTAGTACCGTATGTAACGAAGCCTACGCCGCCCTCTCCGTCTTTCTTGACCTCACGGATCATATGCGTTACCGTTTGTCCGTAGCTTCCCGCGCTCTGCGAGATAAAGGTGATAACGTCACCCTCCTTGAGTGAGAATACGTCTACCTCCTGAACGATTACGATATCGCCCGCATTAAAGTGCGTCGCAGACATGGAGTCTGATTGCGAAATGAAGAATTTGTATCCGAAGATATCTCTGTTCGTTCTATCGAACGTGTTAACCGATACTATTGTAAAAATCATCATTCCAACGGCAATGATGACAACGATCACAACGAAGATCGTCCAAAGCACATTCAAAAATTTTTTCATAATGAAAATTTTCCTATCCTTTAATTATTTTCAGGTTTTGCTCTTGTTTTAATTATACGGGAGAATTTCATCTGGAAATTCGGGGTCTTCAGAGTTATTGTTCTCCGACTGAACTGCATCGGCACATAGATCAAAGCTCAGCGTGCATTCCTGTGCTTCGTTTCCGGCATCCTCCGGAAGATAGAAGGTTATCTCAAGCTCTCTCTTCTTTCCTGCCTCAAGCTTATTTTTGACGGGCTCGACGATATATCGACTTAGCTCTGCCGCCGTTCCCTCGTACAACACAACACCAGCGTCGGTTATCGTTATCTGCATAAACTCTACGAGGTCTCCGTCAACGTTATTGAAATAAAGCTTGTAATAGACCGGGGTTGTTCCGGTGTTTTCTACAAAGAAACTCTTTTTGACCGTCATTCCGGGCTCAAACATAAATTCGGGATCGTAAATGACAGGCTTTCCGTCGTTAAGATTTATATCAACGAAGCCCGTCGTAAAGACGTTGTCCTCAACTGTCACCATCGCATATATAAGCGCGAAGGTCGTGATGCCAAGACATATGCAAAGCACAGCAAAAACTACAATGCCCGCCGTAATTCTTTTTAAGAGATTTTTTTCATTCATAAGCATCCTCCTTCCGCTCTTTTAATTGTCTTGTGATTGTTGGGTCTCTGTATTATTTTCGGTTTGTTCTTCCTTTTTCTTTTTTCTTGTGCGCACGTAATATACGACGTTTACCGCAAGCATCGCGATCGCCGCCGCCACAAGTGTGAGCAGCACTACCACCTGCCACAGAGGAACGAAGAGTCCAAGGAAGACTATGGGAGAAGCAAAGGAAGCCAGCTTCACGTCATTCTTATCTTCTTTTTCTTCCTTTTTATCCTTATTCTTCTTATAGATGAACCATACCATTTCAAGAACAAGTATGATAGCAGTGATTATTATTGCGGGGATAAGACTGTCAAGCTCTCTGGGTGTACCGACGTATGTAGTTGTAAAGGATATCCTTACGTCCTTTGCGTCAACCGTCTCACCGTTTACCGTGACCGTAGCAATAAGCTCTCCCGCCGCGTTCTGCGAGATCGTCACCGTGATCTCGTATACCGTGTTACTGTACTCGATCTCGGTATCGCCGCCCGCGAGGGCATACACCTTATAAGTAAAGGTCTTTCCAACGTCGTCAGCGGTGTACTTGAGCTTAAACTCTGCAATTCCGTTTTTATCGGTAAGAACGAACTGCTTCTCGCCCGACTCGACGTTCTCGATCACGAAGACAAAGCCCTCGGCGCCAACAACTCCCGATTCATCGTTCGCTATGACGTTCTCTGCCTTGATGATGATCTCAATATCGTCAGGCACGGGGGGATCTGTCTCGGGAGGATCCGTCTCAACGGGATCTGTCTCAAGGGGCTCAGTCTCCTTCTCGTAGCTATTCGTGAAGGATACCGTAAGATCATATATTCCCGTCTCCTCGTCATACACAACGCTCACTCCGCTGACTCCGGCGAGTCCGAATATCTCGAGCTCTCCGTTGTTATCGTGTTCACTGTCGTCAGCATATATCTGAAATACCTTTTCGGACGAATCGTAGGTCATTCCCTCGGCGCTTCCCGCCTTCTCCACGATACGGAACTCATAAAGTCCGATCTTTTTGAATACGAAGGAGCTCATAGCAGAGGAAAGATCATAGCTTCCTTCCTTGGTCGCCGCAAGCATACCCACGTTAACGTATCCCTCCTCGGGATCCAGATACTCAAGGGCAAAGGTGAATCCCTCGTCGCCCTCGTAGGTATCTCCCTCGATGTTTTTGTTAACGGATATCTTTATGTTATCAAAGCTCGTAGGCTCTATAGGATAAACGACCGTGGTGGGTCCTGAGGGTGTGGTCTCGGTTTCCTCTTCCTCCTCAAGTGTCCACGTGAAGTTTGCCTTGAGCGATTTGTATGCGTATCTGTTGTCGGCACTCGTGGAAAGCTCTACTATAAGCGTGTAGACTATCTCGCTCTCCGTCACGTCCGTCATATCGTACTCGATCTCTTTTGCGTCGGTAAGAAGTCCGCTATAAAGTGTCTCGTCTCCGACCTTGACGGTGATATTAAGCTTTTCCTCAAGCACCGAGGTCTCGGTTATTTCCACGTCGAAGATCAGTCGCCGAGGATCTTTTGAGTTTATCTTAAGTGTATACTCCTTGAACTTTTTGTCTCCGGGCATCATATTTGATACCGTAAACGCTCTCTCTGCGTCAAAATTCGACCATCGGGAGATCGTTATCTTCTCACTTGATTCGGCATTCGAGAGTAAAGTTGTCACGGGCGTGGTGCGTCGCAGCGCCAGAGCTCCGGGAGCAAAATCCGCCACAGCCGAGGCACTCTGAGAGCCAACTACGTTTCCCTTGGAAACCGAATTGTCAGCATCCTGCCCCAAGACTATTGCAAAAAGCATCACGATAACCGCCATAAGAAGCGCCGATACTATGACAATAGGGATCAAAAATTTATTTTTTGAATTGCCTGATGTCTTGTGATCCATAAAGTTCCTCCCCTTTCGTGCTTTTGAAAAAATCTACATTACATATATATAATATAGAATATATGATGGCTGTAGATTATAATTATACTCCTTACTTCAGGGAATGTCAAGCATTAGCGGACAATTTTAGCAATTTGCATAAACAAAAAAATTTACACTTTCTTAATTTTTTCTTGTTCAATAAAAATATTAACAAAAAATTTCAATTTTTTATGCATTTTAGACAAAAGTCTCGCAACCCTATATAAATCAAGAAAAAATCGCAATCCTATCGCGTCATATTTTTTTAGAGTATAATTACGGACATTATACTTCTCTTTTGGAATTTTGTCAAGCTGTTTTTATTATATAATGCAGAAAAACGGTCTGTGAGGCAGATTTATGAAATTACGAAAACAAGACTACGGCACAAGCAATATGATCGGCAAAAACGTTGAGCGCATGAGAAAGGAAAGAGGGATAAAGCAAAAGGACTTTATCGCCAAGATCCAGGTCATGGGATGCGATATGAATCCCACAAGCTATTCGAAGCTCGAGGGGCAGATCAGAACTGCCACCGACAGAGAGGTCTATATCATCGCAAAGGTTCTTAACGTACCGATGGAGGAGCTCTTTAAGTTTAACAAAAACTCTGCAAAATAATTTTGCGGAGTTTTTTATTTACGACAAAATGATACCTAAAACAAACAAAATGCACTTGAATCTAACCCCGTTTGTGATATAATACGGATAGATGATAAATTGGTGATTTATCGGTGTGTTGTGTAGGGGGATAAACGAGCGATTTCTACAAACACTGTAGGGGCGCGCACTGCGCGTCCGCTCGTGCTTCTTCGGTGTTCGTTGCGGACGGCCAATGGCCGCCCCTACAATCAAAAATAATGTCTTACTCTCTACAAAC
>JAZQYP010000059.1:0-4432 GCA_045633625.1 Eubacteriales bacterium | reverse complement strand
CGGAGTGACGGAAGGATTGTAAAATATAGATTTAAGGTGAACAATCCCTCAGTCGCTATCGCGACAGCTCCCTTTACACAAGGGAGCCTTTGTAGTAACATTGCGTCAAATAATAAACAGTTCGATAAATCCCAATTTGTCATATAACTCTTATCGCGCCGTCGTGGCGGATCTTCAGCACGTAGCACGCGCCCTCACCGAAAACATTCTCCATAGCCGTCTTGAAGCTATCAAGCTCCTCACGCGCAACGAATGCCTGAATCGTTCCCGCAAAGCCACCGCCGTGAACTCGCCAAGCGCCACGTCCTGTGCGTCTTATTTCTCCCTCGGCAAGACAAAGGGCTAAAGAAATTCCCTGCTCCTCGACGTTTTTGGTGGTATATACGTTTTGCAAATAGCAATATGACGAGCGTCCCGACGCTATCATTCCCTCAAAATAAGCCTCAACGTTACGCGACTTGAGTGCCTCGGTCATCTTCAAAACTCTCTCGTTCTCGTCAAAGTAATGAACGGCACGAAGCAGAGCTCTGTCGGAAATTTTGCCGCGAAGAGCGGGCATTTTTGCCATAAGCGCGTCTCTGTTGCTCTGTCTTAAGACCTCACAACCAAGCTCACGTGCCACTGCCTTCATCTCGGCGGGAACTGCCGCATAATCGGCAGTAAGGTCGGCGTGGTTGCACCCTGTGTTCACAATGCAAAGGGCATAGCCCGCGTCTGTGGGACTGAAATCTATCTTCTCTATTTTCGGGTCATTTTTGTTCTCAAAATCAATGGCAACCACACCGCCAACGGCACACGCCACCTGATCCATAAGTCCGCAAGGCTTGCCGAAAAATACGTTCTCGGCATACTGCGAAATCTTTGCTATCTCGACGTTGTCGACCCCGCCCTCATTGTAAAGATGAGAAAAGAGTGTGCCGACTGTGTTCTCAAATGCCGCCGAGGAGGAAAGTCCCGAGCCGCCGAGCACGTTTGAGGTCATATAAACGCAAAAACCGCCTATATTGTGTCCGTTTTTCTTAAAGCCTGCCGCAACTCCCGCAATAAGCGCCGCGGTCTTGCCAAAAAGGTCTTCGCGCGGCTCGGTGTAGGTCGCAAGGTCAACGGTATCCTCACCAAATCCCTCGCTAAGCAGGGTAATTTTTTGGTCTAAGGTGAGTGTTGCTACCGCGATAACGTCAAGGTCTACCGATGCGGCGATAACACGGCCAAGGTTGTGGTCGGTATGGTTTCCCGAAAGCTCGGTTCTGCCGGGCACCGAGAAAATATTCACCTCTTGCTCGCCAAATCGCGCCTCAAAGCCGTCGAGCGCACCCGCATAACGCGAACGTGCCTCCTCTATCTTGTCACAGCCGTAAAGTTCGGCAAATCTTCCGTCAAGCTTGCCGTCAAATATATAATTTTTAAGTTCGTATGTCTTCATTTTAGCCTCCATGGGATTTTATGTATCAATTATATCACACCTTTTTGCCTCTCACAAGGCATTTTCGCAAAATCTTGTTGAAATTTCCTTCCATATAAGGTATAATAATATTATCAACTTTAAAAGAAGGTTTTTTATGAGCTTTTTTAAGAGATTTTCCGACGTTCTCGTCGGCTTCTGTGCCCTTATGGGTGGCATTGAGCTTTTAAGAAAATATATGAATTACTCCTTTACGGACGAGGAAATGATGCTCGGTTTTACAGACAAGGTAAAGCTTTTTCTCTCGCCTGAGGCCAAGGGAGAACCCCGTCATTTTGCGCTTTTTGTGGGACTTATCATGCTTTATTTTCTCGTGAGTATGATATTTTTTAAGCTCCCTGCGCTTTCCGCTATCATCGCTCCCTTCCCTCTTTTGTTATCGGTAGTTCTCTTTTTTGACGGCATACTTGACAATGACGATTTTTTCTATATCCTCTGCCTCGGCGTAGGTCTTGCGGGCGCGCTCTATGACTCACTACGCGCCGATAGAGACAAAGGAAGACTGCTTACTCATGCGGCGGCAGGACTTGTTGGCGTATCATTTATGAATATTCTTCTCCGCATTCGTTCTCTTTCGTTGTTTACTACAATAGTCACGGATGACCCGACTAAAATAGACGATGCCGCCAAGGCTACAATAGATAAATACGAGCTTCTTGGAATAGATCTGCGTCAAGTGATCACTCCCGAGCAGAGCGATCTTATGATGCTCCTTGCCATACTCGTAATCGTTTCGGTCATAGTCTCCTTTATTTTCAGAGGCGCGTATTTTATCGACCTCGGCTTCTCTGCATTTTTGCTTATCTTCACCGTCATAAAGTGGCACGCGGACGTGCTTACACACTCCGAGGCACCGATTCTCGGTCTTGCGATAGTCTATTTTGCCTTCAGAATAGCAATTTTCTTCGGCGAGCCGGTCTCAAAAAAGAAAAAAGAGCCCACCCCCGATACCATCGAACAAAATTCATAACTTATATAGAAAGAAAACAAAATGAGAATTCTTATTATCGGCGACGTTGTAGGCTCGCGAAGCGTTGAATATCTTGAATCAAAGCTCCGCCGTCTGCGCGACACTATGAAGCTTGACCTTGTTATCGCTAACGGCGAGAATGCCTCTGAAATTCACGGAATTTCTGCCGATGCGGCGCGCGACATCCTCCGCGCGGGAGTTGACGTTATCACACTCGGCAACCACGCATTCGGCAAAAAGGACATACTTTCCTTCCTCTCGGACGAGGAGAACGTCATTCGCCCCGCAAACTACCCGCCCACCTGCCCCGGCGGCGGATACACAATTTATGACGTAAACGGCTACCGCGTGCTTATTATCAACGTAATGGGCACGGCTCTCCTTGAGCCCCTTGCCTGCCCCTTTGAGACAGTCGACCGCATCCTTTCGCGCGAGACGGGCAATTATGACCTCTCGGTGCTTGACGTTCACGCAGAGGCAACGAGCGAGAAAAAGGCTCTCGGTTACTATTTTGACGGCCGTATCAACATAATCTTCGGCACTCACACACACGTGCCGACCGCAGACGAGCAAGTGCTTCCGCGCGGCACGGCTTATATCACCGACGTTGGTATGACGGGCCCGAAAAATAGCATTATCGGCACCGATAAGGATGCCGTTATCGAGCGTTTCCGCACTCATTTGCCCGTGAGATTTACCGTTGCGGGCGGCGAGATAGAGGCAAACGCCCTCCTCGTTGATATTGACGAGTCATACGGCAAGGTGAAAGAGATCAACCGAGTTAATTTTTAAGAGGTAAAGATGGAACATAACGTAGATTTAAAAACCGTATCGACCTCAGCCCTCGCATATCTTGGCGACAGCGTGCTTGAGGTCTGTGTGAGACGTTATCTCGTTGAGAGAGGTCTTGCCACCTCGGCGCACCTCAATACAGAGGCTCTCAAATACGTTCGCGCATCGGCGCAGGCAGAGGCGGTCAAGCGCATAATCCCGATTCTTACCGAGGAAGAATCCGCCGTTTTCCGCCGCGGTAGAAACGTCGGACACACAAGTACACCGAAGTCGGCATCGGTATCGGAATACCGCATGGCTACGGGCATGGAAGCCCTTTTCGGCTACCTCTACCTCTCGGGCGCACACGAGCGCATAAGCGAGCTCTTCAAGGAAGCATACAATACCGATAGAATAATGAAAAATATTGACAAGGAGATATAAAAATGGCAAACACAAAAATAGTTATCAAGGTTAAGAATTTCGGCGATATGACCGCCGAGCTTTATCCCGACAAGGCACCCAAGACTGTTGAAAATTTCCTCGGCCTTATCGAGCAGAAGTTCTTTGACGGACTTATCTTCCACCGCGTTATCAAGGGATTTATGATTCAGGGCGGCGGATATGACGAGTCTATGACCGACAAGGACGCTCCCTCGATAAAGGGCGAATTTGCGGCAAACGGATTCCCCCAGAATGACCTCAAGCACACCCGCGGTGTTCTCTCTATGGCGCGCACAATGGTGCCTGATTCGGCATCCTCGCAGTTCTTCGTAATGCACAAGGACTCCCCCCATCTTGACAGACAGTACGCGGCATTCGGAAAGCTCACCGACGGCTATGACGTGCTTGACAAGATAGCATCGGTTGAGACGGGCAACTACGGCTGGTATATGCAGGACGTTCCCACAGAGCCTGTTGTAATTGAGACGATCGAAATAGTCAAGGAATAAAAATTGAAAAAGAAAACGAGTGGCAAAGCCACTCGTTTTTTTATGCATAAATTGGGATTTATCGGTATGTAGTTTTTTGTCGTAGACAACTTTTAAAGCCTTCCCTTGTGAGGGAAGGGGGACCGCGACAGCGGTGGATGAGTAGTGATAAACATTACAAATCCTACGACACCTCATCCGTCACTCCGCTACACTCCGTGCCACCTTCCCCTCAAGGGGAAGGCTTTTTCTGGGGGGAATTACTCTTGTAAACTCACCGATAAATCAAAATTTGAA
>JAZQYP010000058.1:0-11068 GCA_045633625.1 Eubacteriales bacterium | reverse complement strand
TCAAGTCCGAGCTTGTGGCAGAACTCAACGGATGTGGGGTCACCACCGTGCTCACCGCAGATACCTACGTGGAGCTTCTCGTTAGCAGGTCTACCGAGTCTCAGAGCCATATCCATAAGCTTACCAACACCGTTCTGGTCGAGTCTTGCGAAGGGATCGTTCTCGAAGATCTTTGCATCGTAGTATGCAGAGAGGAACTTACCTGCGTCGTCACGAGAGAAGCCGTATGTCATCTGTGTGAGGTCGTTTGTACCGAAGCAGAAGAAGTCTGCGTTCTGTGCGATCTCATCAGCTGTAAGACAAGCTCTGGGGATCTCGATCATAGTACCAACCTCGTAGTCAAGCTCAACGCCTGCAGCTGCGATCTCAGCGTCAGCTGTTGCAACTACAACGGACTTAACGTACTTAAGCTCCTTAACGTCGCCTACGAGAGGAATCATGATCTCGGGAACTACCTTCCAGTCAGCGTGCTTCTTCTGTGTGTTGATAGCTGCACGGATAACTGCGGAGGTCTGCATCTTTGCGATCTCGGGGTATGTTACTGCGAGACGGCATCCACGGTGACCCATCATGGGGTTGAACTCGTGGAGAGATGCGATGATAGCCTTGATGTCCTCAACGCTCTTGTTCTCTGCCTTAGCGAGAAGAGCGATGTCCTCCTCGGTTGTAGGAACGAACTCGTGGAGAGGGGGATCAAGGAATCTGATACAAACAGGTGTGCCCTCAAGAGCCTCGTAGAGCTTCTCGAAGTCGGACTGCTGGTAGGGAAGGATCTTCTCAAGAGCAACCTCTCTCTCCTCAGCAGTGTCAGCACAGATCATCTCTCTGAACGCTGCAATTCTGTCAGCCTCAAAGAACATGTGCTCTGTACGGCAAAGACCGATACCCTCAGCGCCGAGCTCACGAGCCTTCTTAGCATCTGTGGGAGTATCAGCATTGGTTCTTACCTTGAGTGTTCTGTACTTGTCAGCCCAGCCCATGATAATACCGAAGTTGCCGGAGATCTCTGCATCAACGGTAGGAATGATACCGTCGTAGATAGCGCCTGTAGAACCGTCGATGGAGATGTAATCGCCCTCAACGTATGTCTTGCCTGCGAGTGTGAACTTCTTGTTCTCCTCGTCCATAGCGATCTCGCCGCATCCGGAAACGCAGCACTTACCCATACCTCTTGCAACAACTGCTGCGTGAGATGTCATACCGCCACGAACTGTGAGGATACCCTGAGCAGCCTTCATACCTGTGATGTCCTCGGGAGACGTCTCAAGACGAACGAGAACAACCTTCTTGCCTGCATTGTTCCAAGCCTCAGCATCCTCAGCAGAGAATACTACCTGACCGCAAGCAGCACCGGGAGATGCACCAAGTCCGCGACCCATAGGAGTTGCAGCCTTGAGAGCCTTAGCGTCGAACTGGGGATGGAGAAGTGTATCAAGGTTTCTGGGGTCTATCATAAGAACAGCTTCCTGCTCGGTCTTGTGTCCCTCTGCAACGAGGTCAACAGCGATCTGGAGAGCAGCCTGAGCGGTTCTCTTACCGTTTCTTGTCTGGAGCATGTAGAGCTTTTCGTTCTCAACTGTGAACTCCATATCCTGCATGTCGTGGTAGTGGTTCTCGAGGATCTCGCAAACCTTTACGAACTGCTCGAAAGCTGCAGGGAACTTGTTAGCCATTTCCTGAATGGGCATAGGTGTACGAACACCGGCAACAACGTCCTCACCCTGTGCATTGGTAAGGAACTCACCCATGAGCTTCTTCTCACCGGTAGCGGGGTCACGTGTGAATGCAACACCTGTTCCGCAATCCTCACCCATGTTACCGAATGCCATTGCCTGTACGTTTACGGCTGTACCCCAGCTGTAGGGGATATCGTTGTCACGGCGGTATACGTTAGCTCTGGGGTTATCCCAAGAACGGAATACTGCCTTAACTGCGCCGATGAGCTGCTCCTTAGGATCTGTGGGGAAGTCAGCGCCGATCTTTGCCTTGTACTCAGCCTTGAACTGAGTTGCGAGCTCCTTGAGGTCGTCAGCGGTAAGCTCAACGTCGAGCTTAACACCCTTCTCCTCTTTCATCTTATCGATGAGCTCCTCGAAGTACTTCTTTCCAACCTCCATAACGACGTCAGAGTACATCTGGATAAATCTACGGTAGCAGTCGTATGCCCAACGAGCATTGCCCGACTTCTTTGCCATAACCTCAACAACTTCCTCGTTAAGACCGAGGTTAAGAATGGTATCCATCATGCCGGGCATCGATGCACGAGCGCCGGAACGAACGGAAACGAGAAGGGGGTTCTCAAGGTCACCGAACTTCTTGCCGGTAACACCCTCCATCTTTGTGATGTACTCCATGATCTCAGCCATGATCTCGGGGTTGATCTGACGGCCGTCCTCATAGTACTGTGTGCACGCCTCAGTAGAGATAGTGAAGCCCTGGGGAACGGGAAGACCGATGTTGGTCATTTCAGCGAGGTTCGCACCCTTACCGCCGAGGATCTCACGCATGCTTGCATTACCTTCTGTAAAGAGGTAACAATACTTCTTTGCCATTTGAAATTCCTCCATATTTGAAATAATTTTTTTTGACTTATTTAAGGCTTTACGGCAGGGGGTGCCGTAGAGCAACAAATATTATACCACAATTTTCCTCAAATAACTATATATATTACAAATTTATACCTCATTATATATGTAAATTTTTTGTGAACGCCCGTGAGAGTGCACAAATCGTCTTGATTTTTGCCTGTTTCGGTTGTATAATTGTAAATGTCAATCAAATATTATGAATCAAAACACCGGAGGGCGACTTTCGGTGCATATTGGCGTTGGTGAATTTTTTGTTTGAGAGGGAAAAGTATGTCAAACATTTTCGATATTTTTAAGAAGCTTGAAAAGGAAAAGGAAGCGGTATCGCGCGAGCCTATAACTCATATAGTCGTGGGTCTTGGTAACCCCGGCGACAAATATTTTTACACCCGTCACAACGCGGGATTTTTGGCGATGGATTATATCTCGCAAAAGTGCGGAGCGACGGTCAATCGCGCAAAATTCAAGGCTCTTGTGGGCGAGGGAACGATAGCGGGCAAGCGAGTGCTCCTTATGAAGCCCCAGACCTTTATGAACGCATCGGGTGACGCCGTTATCGAGGCGGCGAATTTCTATAAGATACCTATGGAGAATATCATCGTGCTCTCCGACGACGTAAATCTTGACGTCGGACGTATGAGAGTTCGCAAGGGTGGCTCCGACGGCGGACAGAAGGGTCTGCGCTCGATAATCACACGCTTTGGCAAGGACAATTTCCCCCGCATCCGCTTTGGTGTTGGCAAGAAGCCTCACCCAGACTACGATATGGCGGATTGGGTGCTCGGTGAGTTCTCAGAAAGCGACAAAAAGGCACTCTTTAACTGTTTTGTGGCGTCCTACGCGGGACTTGAGAAGCTCGTGCAGGGCGATATTGACGGCGCTATGCAGGTGTGCAACGGTGTGAACGGAGCGGCAGAATGAATCTTTTAACCTCGCCTATAAGGCTTGACAAGGAGTATATCGAGATACTCAAAACACTAAAGAAGCTCTGGAGCTCGGCAAATCCTCAGCCAATTCTGCTTACGGGTCTTTGCGAGGGCGCGGCTGACGCGACCTATGCCTCGCTTATCAAGGACATTAAGGCAGGCGGTGCTAAAGCCCCCGTACTGCTTATCTGCGCCGAGGAGAAGGAGTGCGTTCGCACAAAGGTCTTTCTTGAGCAATATGGAGTGCGTACGGCATTTTTTGTCGGACGTGACCTCACTTTATATAATATTACCGCCTCCCATGAGTACGAGCATGAGAGGCTTAAGGTGCTTTCGGGAATACTTGGCGGTGCGTACGATGCGGTGGTGACGACACCCGATTGCACGCTCGGCTATACTATGCCCCCAGCACTTCTTGAGAAGAACCGCATAAGGCTTGAGTATTCGAATCCCTGTCCTGAGACAAGCGAGCTTGCGGCAAAGCTTGTTTCTATGGGATTTGCGCGCGTCGAGATGGTCGACGCGGCGGGTCAGTTTGCCCTTCGCGGCGGCATCATAGACATTTTTGCACCCTATAGCTCCTATACCGATATGGACGGAAATTCGGGCGGTGGCTCGGTGGCGCTCAGAATTGAGCTTTTCGGTGACGAGATCGACCGAATGGAGCTTTTTGACCCCGCAACGCAGAGAATGACCGTTTCTCTTGATTCTATCGAGATACATCCCTCGCGCGAGGTGCTTGTGACCGACGATAAGAGAGCTGAAATAAAAAAGGCTATCGAGGCTCATTTTGCAAAATGCAAGGACGAGCGCGCGTGCCTTGAGATGTCGGCGGAAATTGCCGCGCTCGAGACCGATGCCGACGTGAGCTTTGCAGACAAATATATGACGCTCATCTATCCCGAGCGTGCGTCACTTCTCGATTATCTGCGTGGCTGTCCTGCGGTATTCTTGCGCTCTACGGCGGCTATAAACGACAGACTCAAGGCTACCGATTGGCATAGAGACGAGATGGTCAAGGAGCTTCTTGAGAGCGGCACGATATCGGCAAAATACACCGATTATGCGAAGCCCTCCACCTCATTTGAGGTCTTCCTTGCGGCTCGTCCCGCCCTTCATTTTGATTCTCTTGGCGGTGGAATGAGCGGCAAAAAGCTCTCGGCAATGTTTAATTTCAGAACAAAGCATATGGTCTCCTACAGTGATAATCTTGCGCTTCTTTGCGAGGATATCGACGGCTACCGTCGCGGAGGCTACCGCGTGATTGTGACCGCCGAGAACGAGACTGCGGCAAAGAACCTTGCGGGACTTCTTACCGACCGTGGCTTTACTGCGATCGTTGAGGCGACCGAGGGCGAATATACGATAGCAAATCTGCCGAAGAACGTGATCATGGTGGTGTACCGCAATTTTATCCGCGGATACGAGCTTACGAGCCCACGAATCGCCGTTCTTTCGACTAACCCCGAGAGCCGCGACGGAGCGATGAGCGCCGCATCTAATCTTAAGAAAAGCAAGAAGCGCAAAAAGGGAACGCAGGCAATACTTTCCTATAACGAGCTTGACGTTGGCGACTACGTCGTTCACGAAAATTACGGTATCGGTCAGTATATGGGTATACGCAACCTCACGGTAGACGGTGTCAGCCGTGACTATATAGACATTCACTACGCGGGAAGCGACAGGCTCCTGCTTCCTACCGACAAGCTCGACAAGGTGTCAAAATACATCGGAGCGCATTCCGACGACGGACTTATCAAGCTCTCGAAGTTCAGCACGGGCGAGTGGGGACGCGCAAAGGCGCGTGCGAAAGCCGCCGTCAAGGATATTGCGAAGGATCTTATCAAGCTTTACGCCGAGAGAGCGCGCCGCGAGGGCTTTGCTTTCCCCGCTGACGACGATCTTCAGCGCGATTTTGAGACGGCATTTGACTATGAGGAGACCGAGGCACAGCTTGATGCGATAGCCGACATAAAAGAAGATATGATGAAGCCGACGCCTATGGATAGGCTTCTTTGCGGCGACGTTGGCTTTGGTAAGACCGAGGTGGCGCTTCGCGCGGCATACAAGGCGGTGCTTGGCGGCAAGCAGGTCGCAATTCTTGTGCCTACAACGATACTCGCGCTTCAGCATTATCAGACGATATCGAGCCGAATGAGAGCATTCTCGGTGAACGTTGATATGATATCGCGCTTCAAGACGGCAAAGCAACAGGCGCAGACGCTTCGCGCTCTCAAGAGGGGCGACGTCGACATCATAGTCGGTACACACAGGCTTATCTCGAAGGATATAGAATTCAAGGATCTCGGACTTCTCATCATTGACGAGGAGCAGAGATTCGGTGTGGCGCAAAAGGAAAAGCTCAAGCAGATGGCGGGCAATATCGACGTGCTCACTCTCACTGCAACGCCTATCCCGCGTACACTTAATATGGCGATGGGCGGCATTCGTGACATTTCGGTGCTTGACGAGGCGCCCGTTGACCGCCTTCCCGTGCAGACCTACGTGCTTGAGCACGATGATCTTATAATTATCGAGGCGATAAAGCGAGAGCTTCGCCGTGGCGGTCAGGTCTTCTATCTTTACAATTTCGTTGAGAGCATAGACGGCTGTGCGGCGCGTCTTGCACGCGAGATACCGGGTGCACGCATCACCGTGGCGCACGGAAAGATGGAAAAGGAGCACCTTGAGGAGATATGGGAGGAGATGCTGACGGGTAAGATAGACATTCTCGTTTGTACGACGATTATCGAGACGGGAGTTGATATTCCCAACGCAAATACCCTTATCGTTGAGAGCGCGCATCGCTTGGGTCTTTCTCAGCTTCATCAGATACGCGGACGTGTAGGACGCTCGGCGCGCCGCGCTTACGCATACTTTACCTATCCGCGCGACAAATCGGTAAATGAGATCGCCACCAAGCGACTTGAGGCGATAAAGGAATATGCCGAGTTTGGCGCGGGCTTCAAAATCGCGCTTCGTGATATGGAGATTCGAGGCGCGGGAAATCTTCTTGGCTCCGAGCAGCACGGACATCTTGATGCCGTGGGCTACGAGCTTTATATCAAGCTCTTAAACGAAGCGGTGCTTGAGGAAAAGGGCGAGACCGTCGAGGAAAAGCCCGATTGCACGGTGTCTCTTAAGTGCGACGCGTATATTCCCGAAAAATACGTCGAATATTCGGCGCAGAGAATGGGACTTTACAAGCGAATGGCAATGATAGAGACTCCCGCGGATAAGGACGATATTATTGACGAGCTCATCGACCGCTACGGCGACGTGCCGAAGCCGACGATGAACCTACTCAATATCGCGCTCCTTCGCTCTGCGGCAATGAAGTGCGGAGTGTCATCAATTGTCGAGGACGTCTCGGACGTGCGTATCTACCCCGAAAAATTCAATATGGCGATATGGATGGAGCTTTCCGATATCTTCAAAAACAGACTCAAGCTCACCACAGGCGAGAGCGTTTGTGTGCACTTTAAGTTTATGAAGAACGAGGACCTTCCCGTTATAATGTATAAGCTCTTTACAAAATATCTTGAGTGCCAAAAAGAGATAAACGGGTAGACAAAGAGCGAAAAAAGTGGTATAATAAAATTTGAACTTTTATTAAAACGGAGTAAAAAATGAAAAAAATATTAAAAAAGGCGGCGTCACTTGCACTTTGCACTCTGCTTTTGATAGCTACCCTTGTGGGCTGTGCCTCTCTTGGTAAGCCCTTGCTTGAATACGAGTCGGTGAATATAACCGACGCGACCTTTATGCTCTTTCTTTCGAGAATAAAGGGAACTGTGGCGTCGGCGTCAAACGCAGGTGTCGAGGCACTCACGAGTGCCTATTGGGATGCGACGGTCGCGTCCGACGGCACGACCCGCGGGGACGCCTACAAGGCGCAGGTGCTCTCCGACGCAAAAGCTTACGTTGCGGCACTTTACGAGTTTGACAGACTCGGTCTTAAGCTCCCCGACTCCTACGTCGATGAGATAGACGCAGAGCTCTCAGAGCTTGTCGAGCTTGACGCAGAGGGCTCGAAGACGGCGTTCAACGCAATCCTCTCCGAATACGGCGCGAACTACGACGTGCTTCGCGAGGCGTATCTGCTTGAGGCAAAGCTCTCCTACCTTAACGAATACCTTTACGGCTTAAGGGGTGAGAAGATAAGCGAAGAGGTCATCTCGGAGTATTATGAAAATAATTATTTCCGCTTCAAGCACGTGTTCTTCTACACCTACGCCCTCGTTTACGTCGAGGATGAGGATGGCAAGGAGATATATTACGCCGCTGACGGACGCATCGCTTACGATACCACGGCACAAAAGCGCCGCGATGATACGGGAGCTGTTGCCACCGACAAAAACGGAGACGTTATTTACGAGACGGCGGACGGATTTATTGCCTACGATATGCAAAACGGCAAAAGACAGCCCGTCTATGACGAGAACGGATATATTATGACCCGCGCGTTTACGCAAAAGGAGCTTATCGAGGTCAGCGACCACGCAACTCTTCTTATGGAGGAGCTCGACGGCGAGGAGGGCAACTACGCTCTCTTTGACAGCTTCGTTGAGAGCTATAGCGAGGACGAGGGAAGCGTGGCGTACAAGAACGGCTTTTATATGACGGCTGAATCGAATTATGATTCCCCCGAGGTCATCGAGGCACTTCTCGATATGGAGGAGGGAGAGATACGCAAGGTCTATTCCGACTACGGCATACATATCGTTATGAAATACGAGCTCGATGAGGGCGGATATGCCGACAAGAAAAATTCCGACTTCTTTATCAGCAATTCTACAGGCACGTATGCCTTCTTGCCCACGCTCCGCTCAGAGCTCATCGCACAAAGACTTGAGCCCATCAAGGCTCTTGTGACGGTCGACGAGGAGCTTTATAAGACAATAGATATAAAGCAGGTCGGCGCTAATTTTTATTATTGACATAAAGATACCAAAGTGGTATAATAACTTGATAAATAGTTAACATAAAAGAAAGGCTTGGCAATTTTTATGAAATGGACATCACTTAATGAGCTGAGAGAGAAATATCTCTCATTCTTTGAGAGCAAGGGACATATTCGTCTGCCCTCTTATCCGCTCGTTCCGATAAACGACAAATCCCTTCTTCTTATAAACTCGGGTATGGCACCTATGAAGAAGTTCTTTACGGGTGAGGAGCAGCCCCCCCGCAACAGAGGTACCACCTGTCAGAAGTGTATCCGTACGCCCGACCTTGAGAGAGTTGGTCATACAGCACGTCACGGTACCTTCTTCGAGATGCTCGGCAACTTCTCCTTTGGCGACTACTTTAAGGAGGAGGCTATCGCTTGGTCTTGGGAATTCCTCACCGAGTGGCTTGAGATTCCCGCAGACCTTCTTTGGCCCTCTATCTATGAGAACGACGAGGAGGCTTACGATATCTGGGTAAACAAGATAGGCGTTAATCCTGCGCACGTCGTAAGACTTGGTAAGGCAGATAACTTCTGGGAGCACGGAAGCGGACCCTGCGGACCTTGCTCCGAGATATATTTTGACCGCGGACTTAAGTACGGCTGCGGAAGCCCCGACTGTAAGCCCGGATGCGACTGCGACAGATTTATGGAGATCTGGAACAACGTATTCTCCCAGTTCAACAATGACGGAAACGGCAACTACACCGAGCTTGCACAGAAGAACATTGATACCGGTATGGGTCTTGAGCGTCTCGCGTGCGTAATGCAGGGTGTTGACAATATGTTCGAGGTAGACACTATCCGTAAGGTAATAGACGAGGTATGCGAGATCTCGGGCAAGGCATACGGAGATGATGCTAATAACGATATCTCCATCCGTGTTATCACCGACCACGTCCGCTCGGCAATGTTCATGATCTCCGATACCGTTATTCCTTCGAATGAAGGACGCGGATACGTTCTCCGCCGTATCATCCGCCGCGCTTGCCGCCACGGTAAGCTCCTCGGCATCAATCATCCCTTCCTCACCGATGTAGTCGAGGTAGCTATCGGCGAGAGCTGCGGCGCATATCCCGAGCTTTCCGCAAAAGCCGACTACATCAAGAGAGTTCTCTCGATCGAGGAAGAACGCTTCGACGCTACTATCGACGCAGGTCTTTCGATCCTCTCGGGTCTTATTGCAACCGCGAAGGAGCAGAACGCTTCCACTATCTCGGGCGACGACGTATTCAAGCTTTACGATACCTTCGGATTCCCGATCGACCTCACCCGCGAGATCGCGGAGGAAAGCGGACTTGCTATCGACAATGATCGCTTCACCGCTCTTATGCAGGAGCAGAGAGCGAGAGCAAGAGCCGCACGCGGAAACATCGGCGGCTGGTCGGATTCCTCCAAGGATCTGCTTGCAGATCTGCCCAAGACCGAATTCGTCGGATACACTTCCTTCGACACCGAGGCTAAGGTCATCGCTCTTATCGTTGACGATATGCCCGTTGACGAGGTATCCGAGGGTGACGTCACCGTAATTCTCGACAAGACCCCCTGCTACGGCGAGGGCGGCGGACAGATCGGTGATATGGGTGCCATCTCTGATGGAACCACCTTCGGCACTTATGCCAGAATCAATGACACCCAGAAGTCTGACGGCGTTTACATTCATATGGCAAAAATTCATAACGGCACCCTCAAGGTTGGCGACAGCGTAAGAGTTGTCTTGGACGTTGCCCACCGTCAGGACGTTATGCGCAACCACTCGGCAGCTCACCTTCTCCAGGCGGCTCTCCGCAAGGTTCTCGGCGATCACGTTGAGCAGGCAGGATCCTACGTCAGCGACAAGATCTGCCGTTTCGACTTCTCCCACTTCCAGGCTCTCACCGCTGAGGAAATAGCGATGGTCGAGAATCACGTTAACCAGCAGATCATGTTGGCTTCTCCCGTTATAACCAAGGAGACCGATATCGAGACCGCAAAGAAGGAAGGCGCAATGGCTCTCTTCGGCGAAAAGTACGGCAAGACGGTTCGTATGGTCAAGATGGGTGACTTCTCTACCGAGCTTTGCGGAGGTACTCACTGCGCAAACACCAGCGAGGTTGGCTTGTTCAAGATCATTTCCGAGTCCTCGGTTGCCGCAGGCGTAAGACGTATTGAGGCTATTACCGGACTTAACATTCTTGAGCTTATCAACCAGAAGGACGCACTTATTAATGAGACCGCACGTGAGCTTAAGGTTCAGAATCCTGCGGACGTTGCAAAGAAGGCTTCGGCTACCGTTGCAGAGCTTGCAAACGCAAAGCGCGAGATCGAGTCCCTTAACTCCAAGCTCGCGGCTACCAAGCTCGATTCCCTCCTCGCAGGCGCAAAGGCAGTCGGCAGCGTAACTCTCTGCACCGCTCGCTTCGACGGAATGGCTATCGAGGTTGCACGTTCTCTCGCAGACGAGATCAAGGCAAGCCGCACAGACGTCGTTGCAGTTCTTGCAGTTGCAACCGACGGTAAGCTCAACTTCATCACCGTTTGCGGTGCCGATGCTGTCAAGGCTGGCGCACACGCAGGTAAGATCGTTTCCGCAGTTGCAGCCGTTACCGGTGGCAAGGGTGGCGGAC
>JAZQYP010000057.1:0-4333 GCA_045633625.1 Eubacteriales bacterium | reverse complement strand
TCACAGTGATATTCTATTCGCCTCTAAATTACAACGCACGAAGTGCATATCACGTGGCTCTGCCACATATCACTGCGTAGCAATATAACTCGCCGCAGGCGAATAGAGTTGCGTCACATAGTGACGCATAAATCCCAATTTATCTATACCTTATTTTCTTATGTAAAGTCCGCCGGGAAGAGACGCAACGAGCCCCGAAATCTCAAGCATCGTGAGTGCCGTTATGACCTCTACCGCCGTAAGCCCGCCCGTGCAGAGCGCGTCGGGATTTACCGCCGCGTCGATTGGCATCTCCGAGAAGACGCGCTTCGCGGTTTCGTCAAGTCCGTCAAGACTCGGCTCCTCGGCGCGTTTCGCTTCGGCCACCTGTGTCTGCGGTGCTTCTTCCTTTTTGGTTCTCTTTTCTTCCACCTTCTCCTCTGCCGTCGCAAGAGGCGCGATATAAGTCCTTGAGCCTATCTCAAGCTTGTCGAGCACTCGTCCGTCAAGCTCGGAGTGCTTTTTCGATGCCTTGTGGTCCTTGTAATTTATAACGTCGTGGTAAAGAAAATCGTAGTGTTCAAGTATGTCTGAGGACGAGAGTGTGGCATATGCGCCCGAGCGGATAAGCTCGTTGGGTCCCTCCGAATTGCTCTCGTTTATCTTGCCGGGAAGAGCAAATACCTCTCTGCCCTGTGCAAGAGCCATTTTTGCCGTTATGAGAGAGCCGCTTTTTGCGTCACCCTCAATGACGAGTGTGCCCTGTGAGAGTCCACTCATAATTCTGTTTCTCTTTGGAAAATTGTATCTGTCAGGACGCTCCGAGGGCATAAACTCGGTAATTACCGCCCCGTGACGACATATCTCGTCATAAAGCCTTTTATGCTCGTGCGGATAGACCACGTCAATGCCGCAGCCAAGCACGGCAACCGTGCTACCGCCCGCAGAAAGTGCGCCTGCCGCCGCAACTGCGTCAACTCCGAGCGCCATTCCGCTAACGATTATAGCGTTTGCCGACGCCAGCTCATAGGCTATTTTATACGCCGAATACCTTCCGTATTCGCTCATTTTTCTTGTACCCACCATAGCGAGCGCCAAACGGGAATTAAAATCGGGAAGCTTGCCCTTTACAAAAAGGAGCACCGGTGCATCGGAAAGTGAGCGAAGCCTTGCGGGATATCGCGTATCGGCATAGGTGACTATCTCCACCTTATTTGCCCTGCAAAACCTTACGACCTCATACGAGCTGTCAAGGCTTTTATCGGAAAGCGCGTTTTTCTTTTCTACCGATAGCCCCTCAATGCGCTCTATCTCCTCACTCTCAAGCGAGTATATCTCATAAGGATCCTCAAATTTTTCTATAAGGCGCACAAAGGTCTTTGATGCCGCACCTAAAGCGCGAGCAAGCCATATCCAATAAAGCACGTCCTTCCTTTGCATAGCACCCTCCAAAAAATTTATTTTGCCCTTGACGTTTCCCACATAAATATTCCCGCCGCCATAGCCGCGTTAAGAGACTCAGAGCCCGCTCTCATAGGAATGAGAACGCAAGCGTCGCAGACGTTTTTTACATCGTCTGTAAGCCCGTGCCCCTCGTTTCCTATAACGAAGACGTCACTCCTTGAGACCTCAAGCTCACCAAGCACGAGCGCCTCGGTATGAAGAGCCGCTCCGTATACGCGTCTGCCCGAAGCGCGAAGAGCTTTTATATATTCACAAAGCTCGCCCTCTATGACGTCTATACTCATAGTAAAAAGCGCGCCCATTGCTCCGCGTATCGTTTTGGGGTTGTAAAGGTCTGCGCAATCGGACGACACAACGAGCCTGTCAATGCCAAGTGCCGCCGCCGTTCTTATGATAGTTCCAAGGTTGCCGGGGTCTCTTACCGACTCAAAAACCATCACTCTGTCAGAAGGCTCGGGAAGCGCAAAATTTTGACCCTTATTATTTATTGTAGCAATTTTATCTATTTTGTCAAGAGCTTTTGCGACGGTTATCACGCCTTCGGGTGATTTTTCGTCACTCATTTTCAAAAAAAGCTCGTTTGGCACGACGACTGTACGCACGTTTTGGGGCAGCAAAGCCTCTATATCGTTTATTTTCTGCTCGTCAACGATCAAAAGCTCTATTTGAACACCCTTTTCGATCGCCTCCAAAAGAAGCTTTATACCATCAAAGCGGAAAAGGCCCGCCTCCTCTCTCTCCTTTTTGCGAAGAAGCGAGCAAACGAGCTTGACCGTCGGATTTTGTCTTGAAGTTATAGTTTCTCTTGACATATATTTCACCCTTATTTTTACTTAACAAAAGGGACTGTTTTACAACAGCCCCTTCTATAGCTCTGATTAAAGAGCAGCCTTTGCCTTATTTACAAGCTCTGCGAATGCAGCCTTATCGGATACTGCAAGCTCAGCGAGCATCTTACGGTTGAGGTCGATGCCAGCAACCTTAAGACCGTGCATGAATGTAGAGTAGTTCATGCCGTTTGCCTTTGCCTGTGCGTTGATACGAGCGATCCAAAGTCTGCGGAAATCTCTCTTCTTGAGCTTTCTGCCTGCGAATGCGTAGTTACCGCTCTTAAGAACAGCCTGCTTTGCCATCTTGAAGTGCTTAGACTTTGCACCCCAGTAGCCCTTTGCAGCCTTAAGTATTTTATTTCTTCTCTTGCGCGTCATCATTGCGCCCTTGATTCTTGCCATTTCAAATTCCTCCTAATACTATTTACTTACGATTACTTCTGGATGAGAGTTCTGATGTTAGGTGTCATCGAACTGCTGAGAATCGCGCTCGAACGCAGATGTCTCTTTCTCTTTGCGGTCTTCAGACCGGTGTTGTGTCTGTGGTGGCAGTGACCGATCTTTACCTTACCCGAAGCGGTAACGGAAAATCTCTTAGCAGATGCCTTATGTGTCTTAATCTTTCCCATTTTTCTATTCTCCTTTTTTGTTTTTGTTTATCAAAACAAGCGTAGAATCGCCATTTTTTGACTGAATTAAATTAGGTACGTTTTAGTTCGACTTGAACTTGAGAGGAGTGAGAGTGATGCTCATAAGTCTTCCGTCAAGCACGGGTGCCTTATCGGAAGCACCGAGGTCCTTACATTCCTCGATGAACTTGGTCATTACCTCCTGACCGATTGCAACGTGGCTCATCTCTCTTCCCTTGAAGCGCATTACAACTCTTACCTTGTTTCCCTCGCCAAGAAAACGCTGTGCGTGCTTGAGCTTGGTCTCAAAGTCGTGAGTGTCTATTCTGCACGAAAGCTGTATCTCCTTGATCTCTATGGTCTGCTGCTTCTTCTTTGCTTCCTTTTCCTTCTTATCTCTCTCGAAGCGGTACTTTCCGTAGTCCATAATACGACATACGGGCGGGGTTGCCTGCGCAGCCATAAGAACGAGGTCGTAACCGCGGTCATATGCAAGATCGAGTGCCTTGTCGACGCTCATAACGCCGATAGCCTCACCGTCCTCGCCGATGACTCTTACTTCCTTCGCCTTGATCTCTTCGTTGATAAGCAAATCCTTTGTGCTAATACTAAATACACCTCCAAACCGAAAAAACGGTAAAAAAAATCACGCCGAGCAAAAGACTCCGCATGACACAACTATCCTAAAATACGCAAGGTACGCGATATAAAGGAAAATATTGGACCGTACGCGCCTTTGCGGCACGGTGAGAACGGAGAGTTCTGCTTCTTTGCTCCGCTATTCTACCACACATCGGCCACTTTGTCAATAGCTTTTTTAATTTTTCTTCTCAAAAATTTTCTTTTTCATTCGATATGTCAAAATGTACAAAAACACCCCGAATACCCCCATTTTCCTTGAAAATCAAGGCTTGTTTTGGACTTGCCATTACCATTTTCTTCCAAGTCATTGGCAAAAATGCACAATTAGCTACGACATTTAATTTCCTTTTTTCTCCCCACGCCTTTTTTCGAGCTAAAAATTATCTCAAAAATCGTCAAAATTGAGTATTTACAAAACGGGCGTGTTGATGTATAATAACAATGCTGTCGGCGGCACCAACACCACAGCATCACGCACAATGGTCTCGCATCTGGCAAAGTATCAATCTTATGATAACATCAAGCATATGCGACACTATTGTGCTCTTTTTATTTTCTTTGCGCACACAAGGAAAGGAACCACCAAAAAATATTGTATATGTATGATGCCCGAGGGGAAAGCACGACCCCTCGGGCTGTTTTTTACCATTCAAATTTTGATTTGTCGGTGAGTTTGTTTAGTGCAAATCACTCTTTAGCCTCCCTTGTGTAAAGGGAGGTGGCACGAAGCAAAGCGGAGTGACGGAAGGATTGTAAAATATAGATTTAAGGTGAACAATCCCTCAGTCG
>JAZQYP010000056.1:0-2498 GCA_045633625.1 Eubacteriales bacterium | reverse complement strand
GGTGGCACGAAGCAAAGCGGAGTGACGGAAGGATTGTAAAATATAGATTTAAGGTGAACAATCCCTCAGTCGCTATCGCGACAGCTCCCTTTACACAAGGGAGCCTTTGTAGTAACATTGCGTCAAACATTAAACAGTTCGATAAATCCGAATTTATATGATTTTTGAGAGGTAATACAATGCCCGAACTTTTGTCTCCTGCAGGTAATTTTGAAAAAATGCGCGCCGCAATACGCTACGGCGCTGATGCCGTATATCTTGCGGGTAATCTTTTCGGTATGCGCTCGGCTGCCGACAATTTCACTAACGATGAGCTTCGCGAGGCGGTAGAATACGCTCACGAGAGAGGTGTCAAGGTCTATCTCACCGTCAACACAATGCCCCACGGCTATGAGTACGAAGCCCTTCGCGCCTATCTTTTCGCTATAAAGGACTATGGGATCGACGCGATGATCGTCGCCGACCTCGGTGTCCTTGCAACGATAAAGGAGATAATTCCCGATATGGAGATCCATATCTCCACGCAGGCAAGCATCGTCAGCCCCGCCGCCGCTCTCGCATACGCGGCACTTGGCGCAAAGAGACTCGTGCTTGCGCGTGAGCTGACCCTCTCCGAGATAAAGGCGATAAAGGACGCGCTCCCCGAGGGCATCGAGCTTGAGGCGTTTGTCCACGGCTCTATGTGCGTATCGTATAGCGGCAGATGTATGCTCTCGCATCATCTCACCGAGCGCGACGCCAACCGCGGTGCGTGCACCCAGCCTTGTCGCTGGAATTATAAGATAGTCGAGGAAACGCGCCCCGACGTGCCTCTGCCCATCGAGGAAAACGAGCTTGGTACCTTCATTATGTCCTCAAAGGATATGTGCACCATAGGAATTATCCCCGAGCTTATCGCGGCGGGCATCGACTCCTTCAAGATAGAGGGAAGAATGAAGAGTGCATACTATACGGCAGTCGTCACCAATGCCTACCGAATGGCAATTGACGCCTACCTTGCCGACCCCGAAAATTATAAGATGAACGACGAGCTCTTAGTCGAGCTTGACAGCGTGTCCCACCGCGAATACTGCACGGGATACTACCTCGACGCGCCGATGGATGAGGCACAGCTTGCCTCAAACGTGGGATATATCCGCGAAAAATCATATTTCGCAACGGCGCTTGAATATAGTGAGAGTGAGCTCTCCGAAAATCTCGTGTGCGAGAACGAAAATGGCAGGCTCGCACTCTTTATGCAGAAAAACAAGGTAAAGCTTGGTGACGGCGCTGAGGTGATCTCCCCCTCTATGACGGGTCGTGCCTTCACGGTGACCGAGCTTTATGACGAGAAGGGAGCGCCCATCGACTGCGCCCCCCACCCCTTTATGAAATTTTATGTTCGCGTGCCCTTTGAAGTAAAAGCAGGAGATATTATGAGGAGCTCAGACAGATGATAGAATTTATTAAAGATATTATAAAAGCCATAATTTACGGTATAGTTGAGGGCATCACCGAGTGGTTGCCCGTCAGCTCCACGGGACACCTCATTTTGCTTGAGGAATTCCTCAGCTTTCACGCGGGCGACGGCATCGGCAAGGAGCTTATGGCAGAATTCCTTGAGATGTTCGAGGTGGTCATTCAGCTTGGCGCGATACTTGCCGTTGTGGTGATATATTGGAAAAAGCTTTGGCCCTTTGGGAAAGGGAAGAGCCGCACCGAGCAGAAAAGCACCTTTTCTCTTTGGGCGCGCGTGATAGTGGCAAGTCTTCCCGCGGCTATCGTCGGCATAGTTGGCGACAAGATAATCGAGAAGCTCTCGGGCAAGGATATCGACGGCTGGCTCTATAATGCATACGTCGTCGCGGCGGCTCTCATAATCTACGGAATTCTCTTTATCGTGATAGAAAAGCTCAATAAAAACAAGACCTATGCCGTCACCGACGTCTCGGACATCAGCTACGGCAAGGCGTTTTCAATCGGCATCTTTCAGATGCTTGCGATGATCCCCGGGACCTCCCGTTCGGGCTCAACAATACTCGGCTCTATGTGTATGGGACTTTCAAGAAGTGCCGCGGCGGAATTCTCCTTCTTTATGGCGATACCCGTAATGGCGGGCGCGTCGGCAGTAAAGGCGCTCGGATTTCTCAAATTCGCACTTGACGGCTCGCACACGATTCCCGCAGAAATGTGGTTGATCCTCGCCGTCGCGTGCCTTACGGCATTCCTCGTCTCCCTCGCCGCCATCCGATTCCTCACCGATTTCGTAAAGCGCCATAGCTTCTCCGCCTTCGGTGTGTACCGAATCGTACTCGGCATAGTAGTGATTTTGTACTTCATAATATCCCGATAAATTGGGATTTATCGAACGGTTTAATGTTTGGCGCAATGTTACTACAAAGGCTCCCTTGTGTAAAGGGAGCTGTCGCGATAGCGACTGAGGGATTGTTCACCTTAAATCTATATTTTACAATCCTTCCGTCACTCCGCTTTGCTTCGTGCCACCTCCCTTTACACAA
>JAZQYP010000055.1:0-13460 GCA_045633625.1 Eubacteriales bacterium | reverse complement strand
ACTTTGTTCTTTTGCAGACCTACTCTATGTATGTAATGTTTTTTTGCGATCTTTCTTGACGTTACAAACACATAGAAGGGTATCAAAAACAGCTCATAGATCCCTGCGCACGTCGGTGCGCAGGTTTTGGCTCGGCTCGTGTCTTCCTTCTGCCACTTCCTCCCCAAAACTTCGACTACGCTCAGGATGACACTCTTAAGGATCGATACGAAGGCATTTGTATATGCGGGAGGGCAGACCCGACCCCCCCCCTACGGACAATAATAAAAATTTTCCTCCTATGCTTCACCCCCTTAAATCCCAATTTACACTCCAAATATTAGGTTTATCTTTATTTTTTCATTTCTTTCTTGACAACATATTTTATTTATGTTATACTACTCTAAACGCTATGAAGGGAAGTAGTAGAGGAAAATCTGTGTGCAGAGAGCGAACGGTTGGTGCGAGTTCGTCACAAGAGTCCGCGAAGTCGTCCCTGAGCGGTGAGGGTGAAGTGCTTTTCGTAAGAAAAGAGTAGCCCCCAACGTCGGCCTCGTTACGGCTTAATGAGTGCATGCTCCTTTTTGGAGTGTGAAATCAGGTGGTACCGCGTTTCCACGCCCTGATGTATGGGTGTGGCTTTTTTTATGTAAAAATTTTACGGAGGATATAAATTATGAACTCTTACAATGAATTGCCAAAGGTATATTCCCCTCAGGAATTTGAGGACAGAATATACGAAAATTGGTGCAACAAGGGCTATTTTACGCCCGCGAAGGACTCGAATGCGCCCAAGTTCTCGGTAGTTATCCCGCCTCCTAACGTAACGGGACAGCTCCATATGGGTCACGCGCTTGACGATACCCTTCAGGATATTCTCGTTCGTTACAAGAGAATGCAGGGCTTTGATACCCTTTGGGTTCCCGGCACCGACCACGCGGGAATCGCAACGCAGATAAAGGTTGAGGAGAGACTTCGCGAGGAAGAAGGACTTTCGAGATACGATCTCGGACGTGAAAAATTCCTTGAGAGAGTATGGGCTTGGAAGGACAAGTACGAGTCGAGAATCACAAGCCAGCTCAAGAAGCTCGGCACGTCCTGCGACTGGACACGACAGAGATTTACCTTTGATACGGGATGCTCGAGAGCCGTTCGCGAGGTTTTCGTAAACCTTTACGATAAGGGACTTATCTACCGCGGATACCGTATAATCAACTGGTGTCCTAACTGTCTTACGGCTCTTTCCGACGCCGAGGTTGAGTACAAGGATATGGAAGGCCATTTCTGGCACATAAAGTACCCCATCAAGGGCGAGGACGGCTTCGTTGAGATAGCTACAACACGTCCCGAGACTATGTTCGGTGACACTGCCGTTGCAGTTAACCCCGAGGACGAGGCTACAAAGCACCTTATCGGCAAGACGCTTATTCTCCCCATCGTTGGCAGAGAAATTCCCGTTATCGCCGACGATTACGTTGAGATAGGCTTTGGTACGGGCTGTGTTAAGATCACTCCCGCGCACGACCCCAACGACTTCCTCGTTGGTCAGAGACACGGACTTGAGCAGATAAAGGTCATGAACGACGACGCGACTATGAACGCGGGCGCGGGCAAGTACGAGGGTATGGACAGATATGCCTGCCGTAAGGCACTCGTTGCCGATCTTGAGGCTGAGGGTTACCTCATAAAGACGGTTCCTCACCCCCACAACGTAGGCGTTTGCTACCGTTGCGGAACGGTTGTCGAGCCTATGACGTCTGACCAGTGGTTCGTTAAGATGAAGCCCCTCGCTGAGCCTGCTATAAAGGCGGTTGAGACGGGTGACATCAACTTCGTTCCCGAGAGATTCTCGAAGAACTACTTCAACTGGATGAACAACATCCTTGACTGGTGCATCTCCCGTCAGCTTTGGTGGGGTCACAGAATTCCCGCCTTCTACTGCGACGAGTGCGGCGAGATGACGGTATCTAAGGAAGACATCACAAATTGTCCTAAGTGTGGTGCGGCAGTAAGACAGGACGAGGACGTGCTTGACACGTGGTTCTCGTCAGCCCTGTGGCCCTTCTCGACTCTCGGCTGGCCCGAACAGACCGAGGATCTTAAGAAATATTATCCCACAAGCGTTCTCGTTACGGGATACGATATCATCACCTTCTGGGTATCACGTATGATATTCTCAGGACTTGAGCATATGGGTGAGAAGCCCTTCTCGACGGTATTTATCCACGGACTCGTTCGTGACGCGCAGGGAAGAAAGATGTCGAAGTCGCTCGGCAACGGTATCGATCCCCTTGAGATAATCGACAAGTACGGTGCTGACGCGCTCCGTTACGCGCTTGCAACGGGTAACTCGCCCGGAAACGATATGCGTTTCTCCGACGAGAAGATCGAGGCGGCAAGAAACTTTGCAAACAAGCTCTGGAACGCATCGCGTTTCGTTAGAATGAACCTTACTATCGACGAGATAGTTCTCCCCGCGGCAGACAAGCTCGCGACCGAGGACAAGTGGATACTCAATGAGTTCAATGCTCTCGTTGCAAACGTAACAAGCGCGCTTGACCGCTTTGAGGTAGGTGTCGCGCTCGCGTCCCTCTACGACTTCACTTGGGACGTATTCTGCGACTGGTACATCGAGCTCTCGAAGGCAAGACTCAACGAAAAGGACACCGAGGCAAATCTTGTGGCACAGAACGTTATCGCGTACGTTCTCACGGGAATCCTTAAGCTCCTTCACCCCTTTATGCCCTTTATCACAGAGGAGATCTACGGTGCGCTTCCTCACGACTGTGAGAGCATCATGATCGCGTCTTACCCCAAGTTCTGCGAGGACTTCGTTTTTGAGGCAGACGCCGATAGAATGGCTCGCGTTATCGAGGCTATCAAGGCAATAAGAAACCGCAGAAGCGAGATGAACGTAGTACCCTCCCGCAAGGCAAAGGTATATATTGAGACAAAGTACAGAGACTCCTTTAATGAGGGAACGGCAGTATTCTTCGCACGTCTTGCATCTGCTTCCGAGGTTGAGATCGCCGAGAGCTTCGGCGGAGCTGTTTCCGCAGATGACTCGGTACAGATAATCACCGACTCGGCTACCATCTATCTGCCCCTTTCCGACGTCATCGACACCGAGAAGGAGCGCGCAAGACTTGAGGGTGAAGAGAAGAAGCTTGTCGGCGAGATAGATAGACTCCAGAAGAAGCTTTCGAACGAGGGATTCGTTGCAAAGGCACCCGCCGCTGTCGTTGAGGCAGAGAAGGAAAAGCTCGCAAAATACCGTGAGAAGCTCGACGGAGTGCTCGCGGCTCTCGCAAAGCTTAAATAATTGTAAAATTTTATTGCAATAGTGAAAAAAATTAATTATTTTATAAACAAAATGGAAAAAACTATTGCAAAAGACACATGCGTTGTGTATAATATGTTTGTCTAAAATTAAACAAACTAATTTAAGGAGAAAAAACAAATGAAAAAGATTTTAGCACTTGTTATGGTACTTGCTCTCGTTGCAACAATGTTCGTTGCATGCGGAACCAAGGAGGCTGAGTACACACTTTCCATCGCTACTGATGACGGTTTTGGCACAGTAAGCAAGAGTAAGGTTACTAACATCACTCTCGCTATCGTATTTGACGAGGCCGGCAAGATCGTTGCTGCTCGTTTTGACAGCGTTGAGGCTTCCCTCAAGGTTACCGAGGGTGAGATCGCTACCTCTGATAGACTTACCACTAAGGTTGAGAAGGGTGAGGAGTACACCGGTATGAACGCCGGATCTTGGGAACAGCAGGCTGACGCTTTCGAGAAGTTCCTCGTTGGCAAGACTGCTGCAGAAGTTGCTGCTATGACATTCGTAGCTGAGGGCGCAGATGCCGGCTTGGTTGCAGGCTGCACCATGAAGTCCTCTATGCCCGTATTCCAGGAGCTTGTTGCTAAGGCAGCAGCTTACGAGAACAAGGTTGCTTTCAAGACTGCTGAGGCTGTTACTCTTGGTCTTGCTATCGACGCTAAGCTTAGCGGTTCCGTTGAGGATGGCGCTAAGGTTGCCGCTGACTTCGCAGCAGTTGTTATCGCAGGCGACAAGGTCGTAGCTTCTATGCTCGACTCTGCTGAGGGCTCCTACACCTTCGCTTATAACGAAGAGGACGAGGCTTATGACGTTACTGCTTCCTACAGCGGTTCTAAGAACGAGCAGGGAACAGCTTACGACGCATACTCTCCCATGGCTTCCGGCACTTGGTACGTTCAGGCTCAGAACTTTGCTAATACAACCGTTGGCAAGACCGTTGCAGAGCTTGAGGGCGTTTCCACCGATAAGATCGAGGGTAGCTGCACCATCTACGTTGGTGGTTACAAGGCAACCATTATCCGTGCAGCAAGCAACGCAAGATAATTGACAAACAAAAAATGCGGGAGAAAGGAAGCCTTCCTTTCTCCCTCTTTTATAGGTGCGGTTATGAAAAAAATAAGATTTTTGGCTTTAGTGCTTGCTATCCTTTCGGTGCTGCCTCTTGCGGCTTGCTCGGAGAGAGAGCCTATGGTAAAGAGCTATTTTGAATATTTTGATACTGTTTGCGCGATATATTCATATGCCGACGAGTCTGAGGAGGAATTTCTTGAGAATTGCCGTATGATAGAAGAGATCTTTGGAAAATATAACAAGGAGCTTGATATCTATTATGAATATTCGGGTATAAACAACCTTTGCACCGTCAACAAAAAGGCGGGCAGAGAGGCGGTGTCTGTGAGCGCGGAGCTTGTGGATTTTCTGCTTTATGCAAAGGATATTTATGCTGTAACCGATAAAAAAACAAATATTGCAATGGGAGCGGTGCTGACACTCTGGCACGATGCGAGAGAGACTGCGGAGGATGAGCCGCAAAACGCATATATTCCCGAAATGGATGATCTTCGTGAGGCGGCAAAGCACATCGATATCGATGCACTCGTTATTGATGAGGAGAGACTTGCTATAAGCTTTTCGGATCCCAAGCTTAAGCTTGACGTGGGTGCGCTCGGAAAGGGCTACGTTGCCGATCTTTGCGCTGATGCACTTGAAAAGAAGGGTGTAAGCTCCTACGTGCTTAACGTTGGTGGAAATATTCGTGCGGTGGGCACAAAGGATGGAAAAAACGGTTGGGAAACGGGCATTACCAACCCCGATAAATCGTCGGATCAGAGGTTTTGCGCTCGCATAACTCTCACCGATAGCTCTTGTGTTACCTCGGGTAACTACGAGAGATATTATGAGTATTTGGGTGTCAGATATCACCATATAATCGATCCCGAAACTCTTATGCCCGCAAATTATTTTGCTTCGGTAACGGTCATATGCCGTGACAGTGCTTTGGCAGATGCGCTCTCGACCGCACTTTTCTGTATGTCATACGAGGAGGGACTCGCTTTGGTGGAGTCGCTTGGCGATATACAGGTCCTTTGGGTGTATGAGGACGGCGAGCGCAAAATGACCGACGGATTTGACAAAATTCTTGTCAATTGATGGAAGTCCTTATTGTCAAATTTTTGACAAAATAAAAAGCTCAAAAATAAGCTTTTTTGTAGAATTATTCTAAAATTGGCGGCTCTTTGCTATTGACAAGGAGCCGCTTTTAATATATAATATTGATGTAAAAAAGCTTGCGAATCTTTTTTTCGCGGGCTAACGGCATCGGTCGTTTTGACTTCGCTTGATATGTCGGAACGTCGGTGTTTTTTGTATGTATTTGCTATTCATAAAATGATGAGAGGTTTTTATGGCATTTTTTAAGCTTCTTGGTAACGTGCGACTTCCGCACCACAAAAAGACGGCAGGCATCCCCGCGGTGACTATGCCCCCTCCTAATGAGGTCCTTATACCTATGGCACAGCACATAGGCGCTCCCGCAATACCCGTAGTTAAGGTTGGGGACGAGGTAAAGGTAGGCACGAAGATAGGTGACGCGCAGGGAGGAATGTCCTCCTACATTTATGCGAGCGTTTCGGGAAAGGTAGTCAAGATCGAGGACTATCTTACCTCAAACGGAGATCACGTGCCCTCGGTACGTATCGCAAGCGACGGACTTATGACTCTCGACGAGAGCATAGCTCCCCCTACGGTAGAAAACTGCTACGACTTTATTCAGGCAATAAAGAAGTCGGGTCTTGTAGGACTTGGCGGTGCGGGCTTCCCGACGCACATAAAGCTTGCGGCGCTCGGTAGAGCAAACATCGACTGCATAATCATCAATGCGGCTGAGTGTGAGCCCTACGTCACCTCCGACACGCGCACGATGATAGATGACGTCGAGTGGATAGAGAAGGGACTTGAGCTTTTCAGAAAATACGCTCCCGTGTCTCCTAAGTTCGTCATCGCGATCGAGGGAAATAAGCCCGAATGCATCTCCTTGCTCAAGGCAAGATTTGCGGGCAATAGCGACGTTGAAATAAAGGTGCTTCCTGAGAAATATCCGCAGGGAGCAGAGAAGATACTTGTCTACAATTCGACAAAGCGCATCATTTCCGAGGGCAAGCTTCCCGCTGACGTGGGAGTGCTCGTTATAAACGTAACGTCCCTTGCGTTTATGGCAAAATACGTCGAGACGGGAATGCCTCTCGTTTCGAGAACGCTTACGGTCGACGGCGGCGCTATCGCCGAGCCCAAGAACGTAACGGCGCCTATAGGTGCGTCTATCGGAGATATTATCGAGTTTGCGGGCGGCTTTAAGGAGACTCCGAGAAAAATACTTTTCGGTGGACCTATGATGGGCTTTGCGGCTCATTCGCTTGACGAGCCGATAGTCAAGTCTACGGGTATCATTACCTGTCTTTCAAAGAATGAGGTTATCGAGCCCGAGCCTACGGCTTGTATTCACTGCGGCAGATGTATTGCGGCGTGTCCTATGAACTTGAACGCGTCGGCGTACTCCGAGGCTCTTACGATAGAGAACAACGAGGAGAGAATTGCCGCGCTCAAAAAGCATAAGGTAAATCTTTGTATGGAATGCGGAAGCTGTAACTACGTTTGCCCTGCATCAAGACCTCTTGTGCAGAACAGCAGACTTGGTAAGACACAGCTTCGCGCCGATGCCGCACATATGGCAAAGCTTAAGAAATAAGGAGGACGGATATGGAAAATTTAATAGTGACGTCTTCGCCTCATATACATAAGAAGACAAGCACCCGCTCGATAATGGGCGACGTGCTCATAGCTCTCGCTCCCGCGGCTATCGCGGCAGTGGTGCTCTTTGGACTCAGAGCATTGCTCATCATCTGCACCTGCGTGGTGTCTGCGGTGGCGGCAGAGTTCATATTCAATCTTTGCATCAGGAAAAAGCAGACTATAGGCGACCTCAGTGCCGCCGTTACGGGCTTGCTTCTCGCGCTGAACCTTCCCGCAAAGGCGACGGTATGGCAGTGCATAGTCGGCGCGGTGTTCGCAATCGTTATTGTCAAGTGCGTGTTCGGCGGTCTTGGCTGTAACTTCGCAAACCCCGCTATTACGGCAAGAGTATTTCTTCTGATCTGCTTCAGCTCAACGATCGCGGGCGGCGTGACGACGCGCTTTACAGAGATCGTAGCAAGCGCGACACCTCTTGAGGTCATAAAGAGTGGCGGAAGCGAGCTTCCCTCGCTCCTTGATATGTTCCTCGGAAATCGCGGCGGTGCTATAGGTGAGACCTGTGCTCTTGCGCTCATTATCGGATTTGTGTACCTTGTTTGCCGTAGAGTTATCAGCTGGCATACTCCCGTTATCTTCGTGGGAACCGTCTTTTTGCTCTCGCTTATCATCAAGCAGGATCTTACCGTTGCACTTTACGAGGTGCTTGGTGGCGGACTCCTTATCGGTGCTATCTTTATGGCGACCGATTACGTAACGACGCCCTCCACAAGATCGGGCAAGGCAGTCTTCGCACTCGGATGCGGACTTATCACGGTGCTTATCAGATTCTGGGGCTCGTACCCCGAGGGAGTTTCCTTTGCGATACTCTTTATGAACATTCTTACACCCTATATAAGCAAGCTTTGCGCTCCCCGCGCGTTTGGAGGTGTGAAGAATGAAAACTAAAATAATGCCTATAATAGTGCTCAGCGCTATATGTATTGTTGTAACTCTTCTTCTTTCGGTTGTAAACACCTTCACAGGCCCCATTATAGATGCGGCAATGAAGGATAAGGCAAATGCCGCGCTTCTTGAGGTGCTTCCTGACGGAAAGAATTTTGAGGAGCTGACTATCGACGAGAGCTATCCCGCAGTAGTCGATATGGGATATAAGGCAGATGGCGGATTTGTTTTCCAGATGTCGGTTACGGGTAAGTCTTCGGGACTCGTTATCATGTGCGGTATCGACGAGAGCGGAAAGATCGTTGCCACAACGGTAATCTCCGACGAGGAGACACCCTCTTATTCCGAAAAGGTGTTCCCGAACACCGACGCGGCTTATCGCGGAATGGATATCGCGGGCTTTGAGCCTTACCTTGTGTCGGGCGCAACGCTTACCTCGAGAGCTTACTCCGAGGCAGTCAAGGCGGCGCTTCAGGCTTTCGCAATAGCTAACGGCGGCGAGGTAGACCTCAGAACTCCCGAAGAGATCCTTCAGGATAATCTTAACGCGGCGCTCGGCACCGAGGGCAAGACCTTCCATAAGTGGTTTGCTTGCGAGGTCATAGGTGCTGATGCGCTTTATATCACCGATGACGGTGCAGTAGCACTTGCTGACGGCTACTACGTAGGAATCGCGGCTGACGGAACGGTATCGACGAGCGGTGTTAATGCCGAGACGGGCGAGACCGAGACTATCGGCGACGCAACGTACGCTACCGTAAACAGCTCGTATATTACCTACAGTGAGGCAACTCTTACCGAGGTGGCTATTCCCGAGGGCGCGCACAAGAACGTTGTGGCGGCTTACGTAACTGCAAGCGGCAACTACGTATTCGAGCTTAAGGCGGCGGGCTACGGTATAAACGGCGAGTGGCATACGTCAGGCGAATATATCAAGCTTAAGGTTGCTATATCTGCCGACGGAAAGATAATCTCGACTCTTACGACCTATCAGAATGAGTCGGAGGGAATCGGAGACGTCAGCGCTAACCCCGATTACTATGAACAGTTCAACGGTAAGGATTCCGCAAGCTACGGCGACGTATCTAACGTAGCCGGCGCTACCGTTACAACAAGCGGATATAAAAAGGCAATAGGATACGCATTCGATGCGTTCGAAATACTGACAGGAGGTGCACAGGGTGAGTAAGAATAATAAAATGGCTATTCTGCTTCGAGGAATCATAGCAGAGAACCCCGTTCTCGTTCTCGTGCTCGGAACCTGTCCCTTCCTTGCGACGACCGGTGACGTTATCTCGGCATTCTCTATGGGAATTGCCGCAACGATAGTTCTTATCTGTTCAAACGCCGTTATTTCGGCGCTCCGCAAGGTGATACCCGATACGGTAAGAGTTCCTTGCTATATCGTTATCATCGCGGGATTTGTAACCGCTGTGCAGATGCTCCTTCAGGCGTATCTGCCTGCGATATACGAAATGCTTGGCGTGTATCTTGCGCTTATCGTCGTTAACTGCATCATTCTCGGACGTGCCGAGATGTTCGCAAGAAAGAATCCCGTCCTTGACTCCGTGCTCGACGGCGCGGGAATGGGACTTGGCTTCCTCGTAGCGCTTTTGCTTATGGCAACGATACGTGAGGTATTCGGTCTTGGCAGCTTTGCGGGAATCGAGATACCCTTTATGCAGAGCATCGCTATTCCGATACTCGCACAGGCTCCGGGCGGATATATGATATTCGGACTTCTTATCGCCGTTATGAACAAGCTCAAGTCAAAGAGTGGCGGCGTGAGAAGAAAGAGCTTCAGCTGTGAGGGCTGTCCCTCTGCAAGCATATGCGGAAAGTCCTCCTGCGACGCGCCCGAGACCGATGATAAGGAGGGTGTAGCAAATGCTTAAGGAAATGATAATCATACTTATGGGCGGAGTGCTCATAAACAACTACGTTCTTCAGCAGTTCCTTGGAATATGTCCCTTCCTTGGTGTTTCAAAGAAGATAAATCAGGCAACGGGAATGGGTATGGCGGTAATCTTCGTAATGCTCTTTGCTACGGCGGCGACCTGGCCTATATACACCTACCTTCTCGTTCCTATGGGACTTGAGTTCTTGCAGATAATAGTTTTCATTCTCGTTATCGCAACACTCGTTCAGTTCGTTGAGATCGCTCTTAAGAGATTTATACCCTCTCTTTTCAAGGCGCTCGGCGTTTATCTGCCCCTTATCACTACAAACTGCGCCGTGCTCGGCGTAACGATCAACAATATCACCGACGGATATAACTTTGTAGAGTCTATAGTTTCCTCTCTCGGTGTAGGCCTTGGATTTTTACTTGCAATGGTGCTCTTTGCGGGAGTTCGCTCACGCGTTGACTATGCACCTGCACCCAGAGTCTTCAAAAATCTTCCCGTAACGCTTATTGCGGCATCGATAGTTGCTCTTGCATTCTACGGCTTCTCGGGCGTTGTGGAAAATATTTTAGCATAAGGAGGACGGTGTAATGCAAATATTAATACCTGTGCTTATATGCTTCGGAATCGCGGCGGTTTGCGCCATAGTACTTACACTTGCGTCCCATTTCTTCTCGGTCAAGGAGAACGAGATGGCTCTTGAGATACGCGACTGCCTTCCCGGTGCTAACTGCGGTGCGTGCGGCTACAGTGGCTGTGACGGCTACGCAAAGGCACTCGCTGAGGGTGAGACAGAGGCGACAAACCTTTGTATTCCCGGTGGAGAGGGCTGTTCGAGGCAGATAGCCGAAATACTTGGCGTTGAGGCGGGTGAGGTCGTCGAGCAGGTGGCATACGTTGCCTGCAACGGCAGATGCGATATGCCTAAAAAATACGATTATAAGGGAATAAAATCCTGCCGTATAGCAAATATGAGCTATGCGGGCGACAGACTTTGTACCTTCGCGTGCCTCGGCTACGGCGACTGTATGACTGTGTGTCCGCAGGACGCTATCGAAATAGAGCGTGGAGTTGCAAGGATAAACCCTAAGAAGTGTATCGGATGCGGAATCTGCGCCAGAACCTGTCCTAACGGTATAATCCACATCGTGCCCGATACCATTCGCGTGATAGTAGAGTGCTCGAATCACGATAAGGGCGCTGTGACACGCAAGGCGTGCACAAACGGCTGTATCGGATGTATGAAGTGTCAGAAGACCTGTCCTGAGGGCGCGATAACTGTAAAAGACAATCTTGCAACGATAGATTATTCAAAATGTACGGGCTGTGGAAGCTGTGTTGACGTCTGCCCTGTAAAGTGTATACACGAGGGTAGCTTCATCTGCGAGACACGCTCATAAACAAAAGAGAGGTTATGGATATGGAAAAGCATATAACGGACAATAAAAAGAGTCTGCGCTTTGACGTTTATCTCATAGCCTCTCTTTTAATTATCGCTTTGGTTGCCGTGGGTATTCTGCTTCTTGCTCGCAAGGGTGGGGACAGGGTGACAGTCGAGATATCGGGCAAGACACTCGCGGAATATAGCCTTTACGAGAACGGTGAGTATAGCCTTAACGGCGGCACGAATATTCTTGTTATCGAGAACGGCGAGGCTTATCTTTCATATGCCGACTGCCCCGACCACACCTGTGTGAGAACGGGCAGAATAAAATACGCGGGGCAGAGCATAGTTTGTCTGCCGAATGAGCTCACGGTAAGCGTCAGAGGCAACTCGGACGGCGGCGTTGACCTTATTTCGTAGGAGGTGCTATGGAAAGGACAAAACGACTTACCACCTTCGCGCTTCTTGCCTCCCTTGCAATGATACTTTCCTTTGTTGAGAGCCAAATTCCCGCGCTTGTGGCGATCCCCGGCGTCAAGGTCGGACTTGCCAATATCGCCGTGATATTCGCGCTATACAGGCTTGGAGCAAAGGAAGCCATTATCGTCTCGGTCATAAGAATAATCGCCGTATCGATGCTTTTTGGCACGCCTGTGAGTGCGATATATAGCCTTGGCGGCGCGACGCTGAGCTTTCTTGTAATGCTACTGCTAAAAAAATTCACGCCCGCCTCGGAGGTGAGCGTGAGTGTTGCGGGTGCGATAGGGCACAACGTAGGACAGATAATCGTGGCGTGCATATTGCTCAAGACAAACGTAATAATTTATTATCTTCCGTTTCTTTTGCTGTCGGGAGTGCTTGCGGGAATTGCCGTGGGCGCCGTCTCGGCACTCGTTATCAGACGCGTGAAGACAAAAAAACAGCGCTGAAGTCCAGCGCTGTTTTTATTTGATTAACCAAGAGTTATAGTGTACTCGGGGTATTTTTCGTTAATGTAATCTGCAAAGCTTCCGTCATCCATGATGGTGATCTCGCCGCCAAGATTTGCAAATACTGCATCGCCGAACGTGATCTCGGCATTGGGAGCAACAGTGATAGTGTTAAGTCCGCTTTCGCAGAATGCAGCGTCACCGACCTGCTTTACAAAAACGCTAAGAGTGATGCTCGTAAGTGCCTTACAGCCGTAGAACGCGCCGTCGCCGATCGTCTCGATTCCTTCAAAGCTTATCTCCTTAAGAGAGGTGCAGTTCCAGAAAAGCTCGTCTGCGTATGCTGTGAGATTCTTCGAGAGCTTTAAGGTCTCAAGAGCAGTACACTCGCGGAAAGCGCCTGCACCGATCTCTGTTACAGAATCGGGAATGGTGATCTCGGTAAGTGCATCACAGCCGAAAAATGCAAGGTCCTCGATAAAGGTAACGGTCGAGGGTATCTTGATTGCCGTGAGATTGGTGCAGGACTTGAACGCCTCTGCAGCAATACCCGTGATGGTGATGTCGTCTATCGTCTCGGGGATCTCGATGGAGTGCTTTTTAGCGGAGATCGTCTCGTATCCTGTTATAGAATAGTGACCGTCTCTGTTTACTTCATAAGTAAAATATCCGAGTCCGTCGTTGTTTGTAATTCTGTTGTCACTTACCACTATCTCGTCTTCCTCGATAAGTGTGGTCTCGTCGTTACAGGAGACAAGAGCGAGGAGCATTATTGCGGCAAGGAGAATTGCCAAAAATCTTTTCATTTGGTGTACCTCCAAAAATTTCTATCACCCTATTATACCTCAAAGGATAAAAATTGTCAATAGAAAAGGGCGGAATAACTAAATTTTGATTTGTCGGTGGGTTTGTAGAGAGCAAACACCTTTTGCGGTCACCCCTTAACGTGTCATCCTGAGCGGAGGACGAAGTCCGCAGTCGAACTTTTGCGGGTCGAGCGCGTGAGGGAGTCGCGAGCGAGCAAAAGCGCAAGGCAGAGCCGCGGCGGGATCTATTTTGTTTTTTTGCAGACCTGCTCTATGTATGTAATGTTTTTTGCGATCTTTCTTGACGTTACAAACACATAGAAGGGTATCAAAAACAGCTCATAGATCCCTGCGCACGTCGGTGCGCAGGTTTTGGCTCGGCTCGTGGCTTCCTTCTGCCACTTCCTCCCCAAAACTTCGACTACG
>JAZQYP010000054.1:0-12218 GCA_045633625.1 Eubacteriales bacterium | reverse complement strand
CGGAGTGACGGAAGGATTGTAAAATATAGATTTAAGGTGAACAATCCCTCAGTCGCTATCGCGACAGCTCCCTTTACACAAGGGAGCCTTTGTAGTAACATTGCGCCAAACATTAAACAGTTCGATAAATCCCAATTTATTGGGATAAACAAAAGGGGAAGCTTTTTGGCTTCCCCTGAATGCTTTTTACTTAAGCGCGATTGCCGCCTTTGCCTTCTCTGCAATGTTCTTTGCAGTAAGTCCGTACTCCTCAAGGAGCGCGGGAACCTTGCCCGACTTACCGAACTTGTCCATAGTACCAACGCGAACTACGGGAACGGGTGCGCCCTCGCAAACTACCTCTGCAACTGCAGAGCCAAGACCGCCGATGATGTTGTGCTCCTCAGCGGTAACGATAGCGCCTGTTTGTTTTGCAGCCTTAAGGATGATATCCTTGTCGATAGGCTTGATGGTGTGGATATTGATAACGCGAGCGGAGATTCCCTCTGCCTCGAGCATCTTTGCGGCCTCAACTGCCATATCTACCATAAGACCTGTCGCTACGATGGTAACGTCCTTACCGTCGCGAAGCTCGATTCCCTTACCAAACTCAAACTTGTATGTCTCCTTGTCATTGTAGACCGGAACTGCAAGTCTGCCGAATCGCATATAAACGGGGCCGTTGAAGTTTATTGCAAACTCAACTGCCGCTCTTGCCTCAACAGCGTCTGCGGGGTTGATGATCGCCATACCGGGAATCGTTCTCATAAGAGCGATGTCCTCAAGGCACTGGTGTGTTGCACCGTCCTCACCTACCGAGATACCTGCGTGTGTTGCACCGATCTTTACGGGAAGGTGGGGGTAACCGATAGAGTTTCTGATCTGCTCGAAGGCTCTGCCTGCCGCAAACATTGCGAAGGAGGATGCGAAAACAGTCTTGCCTGTTGCGGCAAGTCCTGCTGCAACGCTCATCATGTTGCCCTCTGCGATACCGCAGTCAAAAAATCTCTCGGGGAATTTCTTCTTGAATGTGCCTGTCTTTGTAGCAGCCGCGAGGTCTGCATCAAGCACTACGAAATCATATTTATCGCCAAACTCAGCAAGCGCGTTGCCGTAGGCTTCTCTTGTTGCTATCTTTTCTGCCATTTTTCTGCCCTCCTATTAAAGTGTAGCCTTAAGCTCTGCTACTGCCTTCTCGTACTGCTCGTCGTTGGGAGCAGATCCGTGCCAGCCGACCTGATTTTCCATAAAGGATACGCCCTTACCCTTTACCGACTTTGCGATAATTGCGGTGGGTCTGCCCTTTACGGTCTTTGCCTCTGCAAGCGCTGCCGCGATCTCGTCAAGGTCGTGCGCATTGATGGAGATAACGTGGTAGCCAAAGCCCTCAAGCTTCTCCTTGTAGGGAGTGGGGTTCATAACCTCGGCAACGGGGCCGTCGATCTGAAGACCGTTCCAGTCGATGATAACGCAGAGGTTATCGAGACCGTAGTGGTTTGCGAACATAGATGCCTCCCAAACCTGACCCTCCTGAGTCTCACCGTCACCAAGAATGGTGTAAACGCGGTAATCCTTATTCGAGAGCTTTGCCGAGAGAGCCATTCCGCAAGCGGCGGAGATGCCAAGGCCGAGAGAGCCTGTGGTCATATCAACACCGGGAGTGCCCTTCATATCGGGGTGTCCCTGAAGGAAGGAGTCTACCTGACGGAGAGTCTTAAGCTCATCGGGGCTGAAGAAGCCACGGAGAGCGAGAGTCGCATAGAGCGCAGGAGCGCAGTGACCCTTGGAGAGAACGAAGCGGTCGCGGTCCTCCCACTTAGGATTCTTGGGATCAATATTCATTTCCTCAAAATAGAGGTAAGCCATCATATCGGCGATAGAGAGCGATCCACCGGGGTGACCCGAAGCGGCGGCGTGAACTCCCTCGAGTACGCCAAGACGGATTTCGGTTGCAATCTTCTGCAACTCGTTCTTTCTTGAAAGTTCCATTATATTCCTCCGAAATTTTTATACTTGCCAAAAGGCGTTTAATCATACACAATCATTATATTATAAAACTTGGTCAAAGTCAAGAAATTCCGCACAAATATATAAGATTTGGAAAAAAATAGAGGCCAAGGAGGCACGAAAAACAAAGATTTTTGAAAAAAATAAAAAAAAACAAAAAAATTTTAAAAAAGGTATTGCATTTTCTTTTTTTGTGTGATATAATATCAAAGCTGTCAAGGCGACGGCCCGTTGGTCAAGCGGTCAAGACGCTAGCCTCTCACGCTGGAAACATGGGTTCGATTCCCGTACGGGTCACCAAAAACAAAACCACCTCAACTGAGGTGGTTTTTGTTTTTGACGGTCCTTACGGACCGTACGAACCCACCGCGCGCAAAGCCGGTGGGCTTTTTTGTGGATAAAGGGCGCGCGGTATGGGTTCGCATTTGCCGCCCGAAGATCGACAAGCTCGCTTGTCAGACGAAGGGCGAGCAAATATTGACGCTTTGCGTCAAATTCCCGTACGGGTCACCAAACGACCGTACGGGTCACCGTCCGCGAGGCAGTGCGGATAGACACCCCGCCACTTTTCAGTCCCTTCCCTACTTTTTATCTAAATTTTCAATAAATATTGACTTTAGTAAAAAACTGTGTTATAATATGTAATCATCATATTCGGAGGTTTTTATTATGAAACATATCGAAACCATTGAGACTCGTAACCTTTGCGAGAGCGCAAAGAACGGCGGATGCGGCGAGTGCCAGACCTCCTGCCAGTCTGCTTGCAAGACCAGCTGTGGTATTGCTAACCAGCAGTGCGAGAACAAGGAGACCAAGTAATAGGTCAAAAAAGTGCCGCCGCCAAGGCGGCATTTTTAATGCAATTTAACCTTAAGGAGTTTTTATGATACATCAGTACAAGCTTAACGGATACAATATCGTGCTTGACACGGCATCGGGCGGCGTTCACGTGGTGGATGACGTGGCATACGACGTCATTGAGGGCTTTGAAAACAAGGAAAAGGATGCGCTTATTGCCGCGCTTGAGGAAAAATACGCGGGTGTTCCCGGTATTGAGCCCGGCGAGATAGCCGAATGTTACGAGCAGGTCGCAGAGCTCAAGGAGAGAGGCAAGCTTTTCTCTCCCGACACCTTCGAGCCTATGGCAGATAAGCTCAAGGAAAAGACGGCGGGCGTTATAAAGGCGCTCTGCCTCCATATCGCGCACACCTGTAACCTCAACTGCTCATATTGCTTCGCATCGCAGGGTAAATACCACGGTGAGAGAGCTGTTATGTCCTTTGAGGTGGGCAAGCGTGCGCTTGATTTCCTTGTGGAGAACTCGGGAACAAGACGTAACCTTGAGGTTGACTTCTTTGGCGGTGAGCCCCTTATGAATTTTGAGGTGGTAAAAGAGCTTGTGGCTTATGCGCGTTCAATTGAGAAGGAAAAGGGCAAGAACTTCCGATTCACACTCACGACAAACGGTCTTGGCATCAACGATGACGTGATTGACTTTGCCAACCGCGAGTGCGCAAACGTAGTTCTCTCTCTTGACGGTCGTAAGGAGATACACGACCGCTTCCGTGTTGACTACGCGGGCAACGGTAGCTTTGACCGTATCGTTCCTAAGTTCCAGGAGCTTGTAAAGGCGCGTGAGGGCAAGAATTACTATATGCGTGGCACGTTTACACACGCGAATCCCGATTTTCTTGAGGATATAAAGACGATGCTCGACCTTGGCTTCTCGGAGCTTAGTATGGAGCCTGTTGTGTGTGCTGAGGGTGACCCTGCGGAGCTCACTCGTGAGGATCTTCCGATTGTTCTTGAGCAGTACGAAAAGCTTGCCGAGCTTATGCTTAAGCGCGACGAGGAGGGCAAGCCCTTCACGTTCTACCATTATATGATAGACCTCACGGGCGGACCTTGCATTTATAAGAGAATCTCGGGCTGTGGCTCGGGAACGGAATATATGGCTGTCACCCCTTGGGGCGACCTTTACCCCTGCCATCAGTTTGTCGGCGAGGAGAAATTCAAGCTCGGCGATATTTGGACGGGTGTTACCAATACTCAAACACAGGACGAGTTCCGCGCTTGCAACGTCTATGCGCGCGAGGATTGCCGCGATTGTTGGGCAAAGCTTTACTGCTCGGGCGGCTGTGCCGCGAATGCATATCACTCAACGGGATCTGTCACGGGCGTATACAAGTACGGCTGTGAGCTCTTCCGCAAGAGAATGGAGTGCGCTATAATGGTCGAGATCGCCCGCACGATGAAAAAGAAGAATAAATAATAGATAAATTGGGATTTATCGGGATGTTGCATAGGCGGATAAATGTTATTATTGTCCGTAGGGGAGGGGTCTGCCCTCCCGCCACAATCGATTTAGAAAAACAAACGAATAGCAATATAATTCACGGTTTTTTCCGTCTAACAAAGCAATCATTATTTGTTCGTTTTCGGGAGGGCAGACCCCTCCCCTACGATTAAAAATAATGTTCTACTCCTTACATAACATACCAATAAATCAAAATTTGAAATAATCCTTTCATCATACACAAACCAAAAGGAACGAAAAATGAAACGACCTATTTGTGATTTTGCAAAAAAATATGCCGAGAGCAGAAACGTTCGCGCACATATGCCGGGACACAAGGGCATGGGCGAGGTGGAGCAGTACGACATCACCGAAATAGCGGGGGCTGACAGTCTTTTTGAGGCTGACGGCATTATCCGCGAGAGCGAAAAATACGCTTCCGAGATATTTGGTGCTCATACCTTCTATTCCACCGAGGGCTCGTCGCACGCTATCCGCGCGATGCTCTATCTTGTAACCCTTTATGCAAGGGCGAGAGGCGAGAATCCTAAGATACTCGCGGCGCGGAACGCGCACAAGGCATTTCTTTCGGCTCTCATTATGCTTGACACCGAGGTTGAGTGGATATTCCCCGACGTTGAGGACTCTTATCTTTCGATGAAGGTCGACCCCGAAGATCTTGATATGATTCTTTCGGTCACCGAGGAGAAGCCGACGGCGGTGTATATCACCTCGCCCGACTATCTCGGTGCTGTGAGTGATATTGCGGGACTTTCGGCAGTCTGCCGCGAGCACGGAGTGCTTCTTATCGTTGATAACGCACACGGCGCGTATCTGCGCTTTTTGCCCGAAGATTCCCACCCGATAACACTTGGAGCTGACATCTGTTGCGACTCTGCGCACAAGACCCTTCCCGTGCTGACGGGGGGCGCTTATCTGCACGTAAACCACGATGCCGACCCATTTTTTGCGGAGAATGCCAAACGCGCGCTTTCGCTTTTCGGATCAACGAGCCCTTCCTACGTAATAATGGAGTCGCTTGATGCGGCAAACGATTATCTTGACAAAAATCTCAGAGACGAGCTTGAAGCGTTTTTGCCCAAGATCGAGGCGCTGAAGGATAAGCTTGCCGACCACGGCTACACCCTTTTTGGCGATGAGCCGACAAAAATTACGATAAAAACGAGCGAATTTGGCTATGATGGCGCAGAATTTGCCGAGATCCTTCGCAGGTGTGGTGTTGAGTGCGAGTTTTCGGACAGAGACCATCTTGTTCTTATGCTCACACCTCAGAACACCGACGCGGAGCTTGAAATTATGGGAAAAGCGCTTCTTTCGGTAGAAAAAGGCGAAATAAAAGCTCCTGAAAGCCTCATCGCACCTACGTTTTGCTTGCCGATGTACGAGATGTCGCCTCGCGAGGCGGCGCTCTCTCCTGCCGAGCTTTTGCCGACACACGAATGCATTGGTCGCGTTTGCGCGCTTCCCACGGCGGCTTGCCCGCCCGCAGTGCCGATAGTGGTGTCGGGCGAGGTAATTGACGAGACGGCGGCAAACACCCTTGCCTATTACGGCATCACCGAATGCCTTGTTGTTAAGGACAAAAAATGAAAACGATATTCGAGGTTGCCGAGAATACGATGAAATAAAACAGAAAAGCCCCGACGTCAATCGTCGGGGCTTTTCTTCATTTCCTTTATCCCATATTCAAAGTTTTTTGAAAGGGGTGCGGGGAGAACTTTTTCTAAAAAAGTTCTCCCCGCTTTCTTTACATCAATCTATTTTATACTGTGTTCCCTGTGCGGTGTCTATGAGGGTTACGCCCTTCTCGGCGAGGATCGCACGAATCTCGTCAGCGCGCGCATAATTTTTTGCCTTCTTGGCTTCCTTACGCTCCTCGATAAGCGCCTCGATCTCAACGATGAAGGGATCGTTCGACTTCTCTGCCGCCGCCTTTGCCTCGTCCTCAATAAGCTTCTTTGCCTTTGCATTGAGGTCAAGAGAAAGCACCTTATCAAAATCGTCGATAAGCGCTATCTTTGTTGCCGCGGTCGTGTTTGCCTTGAGCACGTCATAGAGGGTTGTGACTGCAAGAGAGGTGTTCATATCGGCATCAAGTGCCTGAACAAATTTTACCTTAAGCGCCTCTGCTGTCGCCGCGTCGTACTCGCCTGCGTCTTCCTTATGGATAGCCACAAGTCTTGCGAGAAGCTTGTTGAACGCGATGGTTGCGTTGTCAAGATTCTCATAGGAGAATACGAGCGATTTTCTGTAATGCGACTGCAAGCAGAAGAATCTATATACGAGGGGATCGTAGCCCTTCGACTCGAGAAGAGAGACGGTGAGGAACTCGCCGCTCGACTTGCTCATTTTTCCCGAAGTGGTGTTCAAGTGGTGGACGTGGAACCAATAATTGCACCATTTATGACCAATATATGCCTCAGATTGCGCAATTTCGTTGGTGTGGTGGGGGAAGGCGTTATCTATGCCACCGCAGTGAATGTCGAGATATTCACCGAGATTCTTCATACTGATGCAGGAGCACTCAATGTGCCAGCCGGGGTAACCGATGCCCCAAGGGGAATCCCACTTGAGCTCCTGATCGTCAAATTTCGATTTTGTGAACCAAAGCACGAAATCTGCCTTATTTTTCTTGTTGGAGTCACCCTCAACGCCCTCACGAACGCCGACTGCGAGATCCTCCTCCTTAAAATCATTGAAAACGTAGTACTGCTCGAGCTTCGAGGTATCAAAATAGATATTTCCGCCCGCCTCGTATGCGTATCCCTTCTCAAGAAGCGTCGAGATGACCTTTATGAACTCGTCGATACAGCTCGTTGCGGGAGCTACGACGTCGGGAGTCTTGATATTGAGCTTGTCGCAATCAGCGAAGAAAGCATCGGTATAGAATTTTGCGATGTCCATAACCGTCTTCTTCTCGCGCTTAGCTCCCTTGAGCATCTTATCCTCGCCCTCGTCGGCGTCACTTGTGAGGTGACCGACGTCGGTGATATTCATAACGCGAGTCACGTCATATCCCGCATAGCGAAGATATTTTTCAAGCACGTCCTCCATAATGTAGGAGCGCAGATTTCCTATATGCGCGTAGTGATAAACGGTAGGTCCGCAGGTGTACATTGACACCTTGCCCTCTACGTTGGGTACGAATTTATCCTTTTTTCTTGTCAGTGAGTTGTAAATATACATTTTTTAGTCCTTTATTCTGCTTTATTATTTCTTGTATTTTTTGGGAGTGATAAGCTCAAGCTGAGCCTCAAGATCGGAAAGCTTTGCCTCAAGTCTCTTTATTTCCTGTGCTACGGGGTCGGGAATGTGGATCTGGTCGAGGTCCTCTACCCTTGCGCCCTCGCGCTTTACTACCTTTGCGGGAATGCCGACGGCGGTCGAGTTTTCGGGTATTTCGTCAAGAACTACGGCGTTTGCCGCGATCTTTGAGCCGTTTCCTATCTTAAAGGGGCCAAGCACCTTAGCTCCCGCGCCGACAAGCACGTTGTCGCCGAGCGTGGGGTGACGCTTTCCGATGTCCTTACCCGTACCACCGAGCGTGACACCCTGATATATCGTGCAGTTGTCGCCGATCTCGGCGGTCTCGCCGATAACGACGCCCATTCCGTGGTCGATAACGAGTCCCTTGCCGATCTTAGCGCCCGGATGAATCTCAATTCCCGTTGCAAATCTTGCTAACTGGCTGACTGCACGAGCGGGAAGGTAGAGCTCCTTCTGGTGCAGATAGTGGGATACTCTATAAGCGAGCAGGGCGTGCATTCCCGAATAGAGAAGAAGTACCTCTGCATCGCTCTTTGCAGCAGGGTCGCGCTCGCGAACCGCCTTTACGTCGTATTTTACCGACTCGGCGATCTTGTTAAGCGTGCATACTGCCTTTTTTATATTCTTTTTTGCGCATTTTGCCGCCTTTGTGGCGAGCTCCTTTGCTTCTGCATAGTTTGCGTTTACTTCAACGTTGATGTTGATATTGTTCTTGTTCTTGCTGTCGGTCATAATATTTGATCCTTTCTGCAAAAATATAATAAAAAAAGCCCTGTGCCAAAGGCACAGAGGCGTCATGCGCGGTTCCACTCTGAATTATACTCTCGGACTTTAACGCGGTCAGCGCCGACAAATACGCACCGTTACGGCTTCCTCATCGGAGTCTCGGGGGCGCACAAGCCACTATTCCGCGTCATCCCTTTCAGCCTATGAGGATGACTCTCTGGTCGGTTTTTCGCGGTTTCTTCCCCGTCCTTGACTTATTTTGTTCTCTCATTATACACTATATGCATGAATTTGTAAAGAGTTTTTTGAAAATTTCTTTTTTGTCGGCTCTGACACAGAATATATAATGCCTTAAAAATTGATTTGTCGGTCCCTTCAATAAAGCAAATCCTCCGTCAAATCCTAAATTTTTAACTTCATAATTAAAATTGTAAAATTCCCTTGCTAAACACCTTCCTTTGTGATACAATTACCTTGATTAAAAATTAAGGAGCAAAAAATGTTCAAGGATAAATTCGGAAAAACGAGACAAAAGATCGGTCTGCATATCCATACCACCCTCTCGGACGGCAGAAAAACACCCGACGAGGCGGCTCGCCTCTACCGCGAGGCAGGCTTTGATGCTATCGCTATAACCGACCATTGGCAGTATGGCGAGGGCGGCAGGATCAGCGGTCTGACTATACTTTCGGGCTGTGAATACAATACGGGCACGATGGATGCCGCTTCGGGTGTCTACCATATCGTCGGTGTTCTTATGCAAAAAAAGCCATTCGTTATGAGAAGTGCTACCCCTCAGGAGATAATCGACGCAATTCACGATGCGGGAGGAATTGCAATTCTCGCTCATCCCGCGTGGTCGCTCAACACCCCCGAGAAGATCGCAAAGCTTCGTAATCTTGACGGAATTGAGATATACAACACCGTTTCCGACGTTGGAAAAAACCGCCGCGGCGATTCCTCGCTTATAATTGATATGCTTGGTGTTGAGGGCAAATTCTATCCCCTCCACGCCGCTGATGATACTCACGATTTCATGGATGAATTGGCAAAATCCTTCATCTGTGTTGAGTGTGAGAGCCTTGACCGTGCGTCACTCTTCGCCGCTATCAAGGCGGGCAAGTTCTACGCGTCGCAGGGTCCCGAAATCCACCTTTTAAGGAATGATGACGGCACCTTTACCGTAAACTCAACCGAGGTGGTCGAGGTTGTTTTTCAATCGAATATGTGCTCGGCAAAGCGCGTCTTCCTTGGCGATGCTCTCACAAGCGTGACCTACACGCCTCGTGATGGAGAAAAGTACGTCCGCGCCTACGTCACCGACAAGCATGGACGCCGCGCGTGGAGCGGATGCTTGACGGTCTGATCAGATATTGACAAAATTCTTTAATGGAGAGGAAAAACAGATGAAACTTTCGGTATCGAGCTATAGCTTTGCAAAATATGCAAAGAGAGAAAAGTGTAATTACGAGCATATTTGTGACCTTGCCAAAGAGATGGGCTTTGAGGGTATTGAGTTTATAAATCTTGACGACAAGGCGCTTATGATCGAGTGCGAGCCTCTTGCGGAAGCAAAAAAGATACGTGAATATTGCGCTAAAATTGGGCTTTCGGTAGTGGCTTATGCCATAGGAGCCGATTTCTTGCTTGAGGATATCGATGCAGAGATAGAGAGGATCTGTCGATGTGTTGACGTGTGTGCCGAGCTCGGCGCGCCTGTTATGCGCCACGACGTTTGCTATTCTCTTCCCGAGGGCATGACGTGGCAAGAGGCTGCCGAAAAAATGGCACCCCATATCCGCCGCGTTAGTGAATACGCGAGGGGAAAGGGTGTACGAACCTGCACCGAAAATCACGGCTTTATCTTCCAAGCGCCCGAGCGTGTTAAATTCCTCATGGATACTGTCGCGTGCGACAATTACGGCTGGCTTTGCGATATCGGAAACTTCCTTTGCGCCGATGCCGAGCCTACTGAGTCGGTAAGGATTGCTCTTCCCTACGTTGTACATGCGCACGTCAAGGACTTTTTGCGTCGCAGTGCCGACGAGGGCATCGCCGAGGGTTATTTCAAGACTACGGGAGGCAATTTTATCTGCGGAACGGTGGTCGGACGCGGAATCGTTCCTGTTGAGGCGTGTATAGAAATGCTCAGGGCAAGCGGATACGACAGATGGCTGACCCTTGAATTTGAGGGCAGAGAGGATACCCTTCCCGCTATCGCCGAGAGCGCGGAGCTGTTGAAGAAAATAATCTAAAATGAAAAAGGAAGACCGAGAGGTCTTCCTTTTTTTGATGTTATGCATAAAGCAGATTTATCGGTGCAAAGAAGCTTTGATTACGGCTCTTGCTTTTGCTCGTATTCCGAGATGTCTATTGCCTTTAGATCCTTGTCGGATATTCTGCCCTTTGTGCGCTCGAAATACGCAATATTGTTGCGGAGCATAAAGGTGAACTGGCTCGACGGGTTTCTTCCCTCTGAGTCCGAGATATAAAGGAGCCTGCGAAGAAGATCCTCGGAGAGCTTTATATTTACGTTATAGCTGTTCTTCGTTCCCATATCTTACTTCTGCTTTCTGTTCTTTGCCTTGTTTTGGTTCTTCTGTCTCTCTTCTTCCTTCTTGTTAGACTTTACAAGGAAGAATGCACCAACACCGATGCCCGCGATGATGATGACGAGGAAGATTATAGGAAGGATACCAAGACTCTTCTTTTCTCCCTCGGGCTCGGGCTCGGTCACGATCTCTGCTGTCTCGCTTTCGGTCTCAACGGGGATCGCGGTGTAGGTTACGGTGTACTCCTCGTCTTCGGTACCTGCAACGACAGTGAGCTCGGTAACGTCAGAGGTATAGCCCTCTATGGCGGGTATGGTGATAGGATATGTGGTGCCGAGCTTTGCTTCAAACACCTTAGGCTCTGCCGCCTTTGTGCCGTCAGCATAGAGGAAGTTTACGGTAATAGTTATTTCATCGTTTGCCGTCTCATCATCTCTTATTTTCGTAAGATCAAAGCCTTCGTCAAATGCGAGTGCATTTACGGTGTCCTTATCTGCGGTGTGAATGACGACGGTCTGAAGCTTTTCACAGCCACGGAACGCCTCGTTTTTTATAACAAGACCCTCGGAGCAAAGGTATGCAGTCTCAAGGGAGCGGCAGTATGCGAATGCGCGTTCGTCGAGCTCTGAGAGACTTGAGCCGAGGTTTATGCTCTTGAGCGAGGAGCACCACTCAAACGCGCTGCTCTTTACAGACGTGAGTGTTGAGGGGAACGAGATTGTTTCAAGTGCGCCGCAGAATGCGAAGGAGAGGGAGCCGATCGACGTGAGTCCTTCGGGGAGCTCTACCGATTTGAGTGCACCGAATCCGTAGAAGGCGTAGTCGCAAACGGAAAGGATGCCCTTCTCAACGACGAGCTTTTCTGCGCTCATATTGGCGTCACGCCACGGGATCTCCTCAGAGGAGGTCATTTCCTTCATATCTCCCGCGCCCGAAATGGTGAGAGTTTTTGTGCCAGAATCGTATTTCCACGTTACGTTCTCGCCCCATTCGCCGTTAGCGCTTGGCGCATTTCTGTTGATGCCTGAGGGAGCACACGCCGAAAGCGCGAGAATTGCCACAAGGCAGAGGGCTACGAGAGCCGCAAGCTTATATTTTCTCATAATCATCATTTTTTTGATCCTTTCAGATTTTATGTTCTTATTATATCAAATTAAAAAGGAAATTTCTACACTTTTTTGTAAATAAATTTTTGCGGTGCCTCAAAATGCGGAATGCTTTCGAATTTTGATTTATCGGGGAGTTATATGCCGTGCTTGCACGGCGTGATATTGCTCACTGCGTTCGCAGTTATATTGTTCGCAACGCTCACAGTGATATTCTATTCGCCTCTAAATTACAACGCACGAAGTGCATATCACGTGGCTCTG
>JAZQYP010000053.1:0-22245 GCA_045633625.1 Eubacteriales bacterium | reverse complement strand
TTGTAGAGAGCAAGACATCATTTATGATTGTAGGGGCGCGCACTGCGCGTCCGCAATAAACGACGAAAAATTCCGAACGGACGGCCAATGGCCGCCCCTACAGTGTTTGTAGAAATCGCTCGTTTATCTCCCTACACAATATCCCGATAAATCCCAATTTATTTCTTTCTCGCATCCGTCGGGCAGATGCCGTATTTGTTTTTATATGCCTTGCTGAAGGAATATACCGACGAATAGTTAAGAAGCTCGGCGATCTCTCCTATCTTCATCTTGTTCTCGCGGATGAGCGAGCGCGCGACACGCAGTCGGCAGCTTGAATAATAGTCAAGCAGGGTGCGCCCCGTGGTCTTTCGGAAAAGCGAGGAAAGATAGCTGTAGTTGTAGTTTGTCATCTCGGACAATTCCTCAAGATTTTTGAGGGTAAACACGTGAGTGTCGATATAGTTCATAAGGTTGTAGCAAAACTCCTCGGCACCGCCGGTAACAAGCATTTCCTCACTGTCCGACAGAGGAAAATCTCGGAAAAGATAGATAAGTATCATCTCAAATGCGTGGGAAATAAGCTCGTCGGACATAGAACGGCTCGTCTCGCCAAACTCGGAGATGGAGTTTTGCACAAGGCTTCGTATCTTCTCGTCAGAAAAAAGGCGGCTCCTCGGATCGCCAAACTTTTGCATTATCTTCTCAAGCCCCTCGGCATACTCGCCGTTTTCGGTAAAAAACGAGAAAAAGTCATATTTGAGGGGATTTTCGGCATCGCTTATTATTCCGTGGCGGTCGGCGGGGAAGGAGAGGTAGATATCTCCTCTCTTTATAGGTATTTCCGCTCCGTTTGTGGTAAGAATTCCCTCACCGTCGGTGACGATGGTAAGCTCAAACCAGTTGAGGTGGAGGTGCTTTTCGACCACGGTCGTTCTGTCGCAGTAAAGTCTGCCTATCTGCACAAGACGGATGCTTCCGTATTTTTTCGGCTCTCTGAAATAATAGTCGAGGTGATATAGCTTGTCGGCAGGTGTCGGCAATGCTTCGTGAAGTGTGTTTTTTGTATCCATAATTCAATTATACACTCACGTAGCAGTACCGTCAAGCAAAAATATAAAAAAATAATTAAAAAAACCTCGATTTTTCGTAAAAATCCAAAAAAATGATAAAAAAGAATAAAGCAAAGATATTTACAAAGTAGATTTTTCGGTTTATAATAGAATCGTAAGATAGGGCAGAAGCGCATTTGCCCGCAAAAAACTTCTTTTTGGAGGAAATTTTTTATGAAAACAGTAGCAGTTATAGGTTGTGGAAGAATCGCAAACAACGCGCACCTTCCCGCGCTTTCAAATCAGGACAACGTACGTATTAAGTACGCGTGTGACATCATTATCGAAAAGGCAGAGGCGGCAAAGGAGAAATTCCCGAAGATAGAGAACGTTATCGAGGACTATAAGGTAGCCCTTGCAGATCCCGAGGTAGATGCAGTGCTCGTGCTTACACCTAATTACGCGCACTATACCGTAACGATGGACGCGCTCCGCGCAGGCAAGCACGTTTTCTGCGAGAAGCCTATCACAGTAAACTACAAGCTCTCCTGCGAGATGGCAGAGGAGGCTAACAAGCAGGGCAAGATGCTTAATATCGGTGTCTGCAACCGTCATCACAAGTCGGTCGAGGAGATCGCAAGAATGGTTGAAGCGGGCGAGTTTGGTAAGATCTACCACGTTCACTGCAGCTACAGACAGTTCCGTTGCATTCCCGGACTTGGCGGCGCATTTACAACGAAGTCGCAGTCGGGCGGCGGTGTGCTTATCGACTGGGGCGTACACTTCCTTGACCTCATTCTTTACATTCTTGGCGGAGCAAAGCTCAAGAGCGTAACCTGCAACGCGTACAACGAGATGGCAAAGGATATGAAGGCGTATAAGTACACTAACATGTGGGCAGAGGATACCAAGGATATCGAGAACGGTACTAACGACGTTGACGATTTTATCTCGGGCTACGTTCGTACAGATAAGGCAAACATCTCCTTCACAGGTGCTTGGGCGCAGAACGTTGGCATCAACGAGATGTACATAGACTTTATGGGTGACAAGGGCGGTGCACGTCTTGACTACTGCAAGCAGTTCAGATTCTGGAGCGGTGAGACCCTTGAGATGACACAGAGCGATCACGAGATACCCGATATGTACCAGAAGGAAGAGGAGGCGTTCTTTGCTTCTATCGACAGCGGTGTTAAGGACAAGAACCACATCGACTACGTGCTTGAGAGCGCAAGACTTCTTGAGGTTCTTTACGAGTCCTCCGAGAGAAACGAGGAGATCAAGCTCTGATGAAAAAGATAGGCTTTGTTGATTTTTATATCAGCGAGTGGCACGCCAACAATTATCCCGCGTGGATAAAGGAGGCGAGCGATGCTATGGGCGAGGATTTCGAGGTGGCTTACGCTTGGGCGGAAGAGGACCTCTCTCCCGTCTATAATGAGACCACAGACCAGTGGTGCGAGAAGTTTGGTGTTACGAAGTGCGAGACGATCGAGGAGCTTTGCGAGAAGTCCGACTTTATCGTTATCCTTTCTCCCTCAAATCCCGAAAAGCACCTCGGCTATGCAGAGAAGGTGCTGACTTACGGCAAGAACACCTATATTGACAAGACCTTCGCGCCCGATCTTGCGACGGCAAAGAAGATCTTCGATATAGCAGAGGCAAACGGCACGAAATTCTTCTCGTCAAGTGCGCTTCGCTACGGCACCGAGCTTGACGGTCTTTCTGCCACACGCGTTGAGACAACGGGCGGCGGCGGAAACATTGCAGAGTACATAATCCATCAGGCAGAGATGGTAATAAAGGTGCTCCGCGCCGAGCCTACGGGCGTGACGGTTGAGAAGACAGAGAACGGCTATGCTTGCGAGGCGACCTTTGAGGGCGGCAAGAGCGCTAAGATGACATACGCGCCGAAGATGGCATTCACACTTGCGGCTGATGGCGGCGAGCCCCAGAATATAAGCTCTGACTATTTCAAGCTGCTTATCGCTGACATTCTCCGTTTCTTTAACGAGGGTGTGGCATCCTTTGACACAAATGAAACACTAAAGGTAATGAAGCTTCGCGAGGCAGTAGTCCGCGAGGTAGAGAAAATATAAGAAAATGAAAAAACTGAGAGTTGGTATTATAGGCTGCGGACGAATTTCCGTTATGCATTTTGAGTCGGCAGCCAATCTTGAAGAGGCAGAGCTTGTAGCTTGTGCCGACATTAAGCCCGAGCGCGCCGATGAGGCGGCGGCAAAGCACGGAATACGCGCATACTATTCCTATGAGGAGATGATAGAGAAGGAGGAGCTTGACGCAGTTCAGCTTTGTCTGCCTCATTATCTGCACTCAAAGGTAGCTATCTATGCTATGGAGCACGGACTTGACGTTATAACCGAGAAGCCTATGGACGTTGACCTTGAGTCTGCCGAGAGGGCTGTTGCGGTCTCGAAGGCGACGGGCAGAAAGTTTGGAGTTATCTCCCAGTGCCGTTATAATAACTCGGCACAGCTCGTTAAGAGAGCCGTCAAGAAGGGAAAGCTCGGAAAGATAATTTCCGCACGCTCCACACTTACTTGGGCGCGCCCCGACAATTACTATTCGGAAAGCGATTGGAAGGGCACGTGGGACAAGGAAGGTGGCGGTGTCGTAATTGACCAGGCTATCCATTCTATCGACCTTGTGCGCTGGATAATCGATGATGAGGTGGTAAGCGTAAGCTGTAATATGGCTAACCGCGGACACAGCATTATGAGCGTTGAGGACACTGCAGAGGGCTTCGTTCGCTTTGCGGGCGGTGCGACTTACGGATTTTGGTGTATGAACAATTACGGCTGTAACGAGCCTATCGAGATAAGACTTTACTGCGAGAACGGTAAGGTGGTCTTTGGCTACAGTGAGGCGCTCATCACTTATAACGACGGCACTACGGAAGAGGTAAGAAAATCTCCGCTTGTCTCGAAGGGCAAGGAATATTGGGGCAACTGGCATATCCGTCAGCTCTCCAACTTCTATCGCGCGTGTCTTGGCTACGAGCCTCTTGAGATAGACGGCGAGGAGGCTCTCAAAACACACAGACTTATTTGCGAAATTTACAATAAAGGTGGAATGAAAAAATGAAAATAGGAGTAATTACAGACTGCTTTAAGAAGAGTCATTTCGAGGGAATAGAGAAGGCGGCGGCCCTTGGCTGTCAGGGAGTTCAGATATATGCGACCACAGGCTCTTTTGCTCCCCACGTGCTTACCGAGGAGGATAAGGCGGCTTACAAGAAGCTTCTTGCAGAGAAGGGACTTGTTGTGTCGGCTCTTTGCGGAGATATGGGCGGTCACGGCTTTGAGAAGGCTGACGGAAATATTGACAGAGTAGAGAAGACAAAGAGAATAGTTGACCTTGCAGTTGAGTTTGGCGCAAAGGTCATCTCGACGCACATCGGTGTTATCCCTGCTGACAAGTCTAACCCCAGATACAAGGTTATGCTTGACGCGCTTACCGAGTGCGGTCTTTACGCAAAGGAAAGAGGAGTAACGCTTGCTATCGAGACAGGTCCCGAGAAGGCAACTACTCTTCTTCAGTTCATTGAGGACACAAAGGGCGGCGTTGGTGTAAACTTTGACCCCGCAAACTTCACAATGGTAACAGGACAGGATGCCGTTGAGGGTGTTTACATACTTCGCGACCATATCGTTCACACACACGCAAAGGACGGTATTATGATCGATAAGAACCAGAATCCCGAGGACGTTTACCACGCGTTCGCTATCGGCGGTGTTGATGCGCTCAACGCTTGCAAGGGATTTAAGGAGGTTCCTCTTGGAGAGGGCGAGGTAGATTGGAACGCATATCTTGCGGCGCTCCGTGATATTGGTTATGATGGCTTCCTTACTATCGAGCGCGAGACGGGTGCTGACCCTGAGGCTGACATAGTTATGGCAGTTGACTTCCTCAGAGCAAAAATCTAAATTAAAATACACGAGGTGCAAAATGTTAGCACTTAAAAACGTAAATACATACGTTGAGGGACAGGGGCTTGTGAGAACAAGCCTTTGTTTCGATACGCACATAAAAAATATCGGTAGCGACGTGTCTTGTGACGAGCTTGTGAGCTTGCCCGAGGATGCCATCGTTCTTCCCGCATTTATTGACGTTCACGTTCACGGCGCGGCGACCGCCGATGCTATGGACGCCTCGGGCGAGGCACTCACAAAGGTCTCCGAGGCATTGGCGAAAGAAGGAACGGCGGCATTCCTTGCGACGACTATGACGCAGAGCCGAGAGAACATCAAAAACGCGCTCGCGGCGGCAAAGGCTTTTGGCGCGTCGCAGAAAGAGAGTGGCGCCGAGCTTCTCGGTGTTCACCTTGAGGGTCCCTTTATTTGCGAAAAATACTGCGGCGCTCAGCCCAAGGAGTATATCGCAGAGCCATCGGCAGAGACGTTTGACGAATACCTTGAGGCAAGCGGCGGACTTATAAAGATTGTCACTCTCGCTCCCGAAAAGGATGGCGCGAGTGAGTTTATCGAGCATATAACCCGCTCGGGTGTGGTTGTCTCGATAGGTCACTCCGAGGCAAAACAGAGCGACGTCCGCGCGGCGATAGATGCGGGCGCCAAGAGCGTTACGCACACCTACAACGCTCAGTCGGGCGTGCATCACAGAGATATCGGAGTTGCGGGAAGCGCGCTTCTTTACGATGAGCTGTATACCGAGCTTATTGCTGACGGAATACATATCAGCGTTCCCGCTATGAAGCTGCTCATCAAGAACAAGCCCACCGACAAGCTCGTGCTTGTGACCGACGCAATTCGCGCCAAGGGACTTGGAGATTGTGAGAGCGAGCTTGGCGGTCAGAGAGTTATCGTTAAGGACGGCGCGGCGCGAATCGAGAACGGTGCTCTCGCGGGCAGTGTTCTTACGATGAATACTGCCGTAAAGAATCTTGTAAACCTTTGCGGTGTCTCGCTTTGCGATGCTGTTGATGCGGCAAGTGCTAACCCCGCAAGGCTTCTCGGAATTTATGGTGAGCGCGGCAGTATTGCCACGGGCAAGCGCGCTGATTTTTGTGTGCTTGACAAGAATTTTAACGTTCTTCTTACAATTCGTGAAGGAAAAATAATCTACAGGGCTTAAGAGAAAATGTCATATAAAATTTATAAAATAACAGACTGCTCTCCCGTCGATCTTGCGGCAGAGGAGCTCAAAAAATATCTGCGTATGATGATGCCCGAGGCGGGAGACGTGAGGATCGAGCGCGCCGACGGTGTGCGTGACGATGGATTTTGCCTTGGCACTATGCAGGACTTCTCGCTTGATACGAGTGAGGCGCAGAATACTGAGCTTGACGATATAGTACATATTGACACCACCGACACGGCGGGTATAATCGCGGGAAGCAACCCCCGAAGCGTGCTCATCGCGACGTATCGTTTTCTTCGCGAGAACGGTTGCCGTTGGCTTCTTCCGGGTATTGACGGCGAGTATATACCTATGCAGACGGTGCGCGGGGTGAAATATCACAAGATGGCAGACAGCCGTTATCGTGGCTGGTGCAACGAGGGCGCTGAGAGTCAGCAGTGTATGATGGACGCTATCGAATTTGCTCCCAAAGTCGGACTTAACACCTTTTCAATTGAGTTTTTCGTGCCCTTTTTCTATTACGATTCCTATTACGCGCACACAAATAACTTGTCCCACAGACTGCCCGAGCCGATAACGAAGGAGCAGGTCATTCAGTGGAAGAAGATGTGTGAGACTGAGATAGCAAAGCGTGGAATTCAGTTTATGGACGTGGGTCACGGCTGGACGGTAGAGTCCTTTGGACTTTCCACCGCAAGCGGCTGGGAGCCGGATTCGACGGCAGAGATAGCCGATGACGTTCGCCCTTATCTAGCAGAGGTGGGCGGCAAGCGCGAGTTCTATAAGGGTGTTCCTATGAACACCAATATGTGTATGTCAAGCAAAAAGGGAAGAGAGCTTTTCGTGAATGCCGTTATGGGATATCTTGACAACCACGAGAACGTGGATATTATCAGCATAGCGCTTGCCGACAATCATCACAATCACTGTGAGTGCGCCGAGTGCCGCAAGAAGACTCCGTCTGATTGGCTGGTCGTTATGCTCAACGACCTTGATGCCGAAATGACGCGCCGCGGTGTGAACTCTCGCGTGGTTTTCCCCGCGTACTATGAGACGATGTGGCCGCCCGTGAGCGAGAGGATCAAGAACGAGGATAGATTTATCCTTATGTTCTGTCCGCTTAACCGTGATTACAAATCGAGCTTTGACGGAGTTCCCGAGGACGCGCGTCCGCGCGAATTCAGACTTAATGATCCCGCGATGAAGATACCTACCGAGATAGACGAATTCTCACTCTTCCTTCACGAGTGGCAGAAGGTCTATGGCGGTGCGTGCTTCGGTTTTGAGTACCATTTCTTCGTATATCAGCACTACGATATGGGTGGAATGTACTTCTCAAAGCGCATTTACGAGGACATTCAGAAGCTTTCGGCACAGCGCCTTTCGGGTTACGTCGAGGACGGATCGCAGAGATGCTTCTTCCCGCACGGACTCAATATGTTCGTTTATGCAAACACCCTTTTCGATAAGTCTCTTGGCTACGAGGAGCAGGTGAGAGAATATTTCTCATATGCATATGGTGAGCATGCAGACGTGATCAGAGAGTGTATGGAAAAGCTCACCGAGATATTTGAGTACGGCTATATGATCGGTGTTGAGAGTAAGGATTACACCAAGGGCACGCAGTATGACCCCGACCGAGAGGCAGATTTTGCGCGAGTTAAGGGAATATGCGAGAAGTACCGTGAGTACGCACTCGCAAACTACAAGTGCGCCGACAGAGTAAAGACTGTTTCTATGATTCTCTTCCTTCGCTACCTCGAATACTGTGAGGGCGCGGCAGAGGTTATGAAGATACTTTGCCACGGCACGAGTGATGAGGCTGACGAGGCGGCAGAGAATTTCTTCGAATCCTTCGGCAGACACGAATCTGAGATGGAAAGATATTACGATCACTATCTCAACGTCTTTGCGTGGCGTTGGCATATTACAAAGGGAAAAAGAAGGCAGTACTTCTCGGTATAAAAACAACCCCGCCAATACGGCGGGGTTTAATTATTTGAGACAAAAGGTTGCGGCAACGATTACGTTTGGATGAATAAAGTCTATTTCAATGGAGGTTGCCGTGCCGGACAAGGTTGTGAAGTGCTTTAGGGCGTCGTTTTCAATAACTGCAAGACGGTCGTTTTCATAAGAGATCGTCGCAATAAGTCTTTTTTCTTCCTCATAAAGTTCAAACGTCACAAGCGCGCCTATTTTGCAGGCAACAGCGTTTGCCGCGTTCATAAAAAATAATAGATTGGCCGCTTTATCCTCTCCAACGCATTCTGAGAGCCTTTCGGAATGAGCAAGGGAGAACATTTCCGCTTGCGCTTCGTCCTCATAGGTCTTTCGTTCGATTTGGGAGGAAAATTCAATCCCGTAATATCTTACAAAAAGCAATGCGTAGCCGTTTTCCGTGTTTTCCATTTTTTTCTCCAAAATAAAAAGTGCGCCCCGAAGGACGCACAAAAAAGTGTTCCTTCGAATAGCTGCGACACAATTCAATACTTTTATTACCCCAAAAGGAAGACAAAAGGAAGAAAACACTTTTTATCAAAAAAAGTATTTTCCTTTCAGGGTTAATAATGTATAGTTGTTAAATTGTGTCGCAAAAACATTTTACCATATATAAAAATAATTGTCAATATGAATTTACCATTCAAATTTTGATTTATCGGTGGGTTTGTTTAGTGCAAATCTAACCTTAGCCTCCCTCCGGGAGGGAGGTGTCACGAGCGATGAAGCGAGTGACGGAAGGAGCCCGCGTGAATGTGGAGCCTTATAAAACTTAACGTTTACGCACTCTCCTTCAGTCGCCTTGCGGCGCCAGCTCCCTCCCGGAGGGAGCCTTTGTAGTGACATTGTGTCAAAAAGTAAACAGTTCGTTAAATTCCAATTTTAAAGTGACTTTACTTTTTAATTATCCTTGCTCAAATTGAAATTATTAAAAATGCACAAAACAAAAAAAGAGATTTGTGCAAAACGGAGAAACACAAAAATCTTGCGACACCTATTGACAATCACTTGACCGTGTGTTATAATCATAGTGTAAACAAATGATAGATTACAAGGAAAAAACTCTTTAGAGGAGGTGAAATAATGGTAAAGACCTTTCCGGGAACGACGATAGAGGTCTCCACGGTGGAAAAGGGAAGCTCGCGCCACCTGTTTGACGGCATCTTTACAACGGGTGGGATCACGCTTTCGCAGGTCTCTCTTATGACGGGGCTTGAGCCATATATAATTCAAAATTGGGTAAAGCGAGGCTACGTCGAGTCCCCGAAAAACAGAGTTTACTCGCGGGGGCAGTTTGCACGCATCGTAATAATAAATATGTTAAGAGAGGCGCTGAAGCTTGAGGACATCTGCTCGCTCATCCGCATCATCGAGGGAGACAGTGCCGACAAGGACGACGATATTATTCTCGATGACGAGCTTTATCACAGCTACGTCGATATGCTCGCAGAGGGGCGCATAGAGATCTCTGACGTAGAAGCGGCAAGGGCGGCGGCAGATGCGGCGGCAGAAAGAATAGAGGAGAGAATACACGGGACGAGAAAAACTCTTTCGGTAATTCTTCAAATAATGCTTTCGGCTCACGTGGCGTCAATGCTTCGCACACACGCCGAAAATATGCTTGGCTCAATAAAGTGAGAAATATTTTTTATTCAATAATTTTAGAAAGGACATAAGATTATGTTTGATTGGTGGAATTCACTCGGACTTATTTCGCAGATATTTTACTGCATAGCAATACCCTCAACGCTCATACTTTTAATACAGACGATAATGATGTTTATCGGTATGGGAGACGATGGAGATATCTCGGATGCGGAGATTCCCGACGGCGACGTCGTTGACGTTGATCTTCCCGATAGCGATGAGATCGACGGTGTGTTTGGTGGTAACAGTGTCGCACATACTGCCGACGCGTTCGGGCTTGAGGGACTGAGGATCCTTACGGTGCGCGGTATTATAGCGTTTCTCGTGGTCTTCGGTTGGGTCGGTGTCGTGATGACGGGCTCGGGCGTGCCTCTTTGGCTCACACTTCCCGTAGCAACGATATGCGGCTTCTTTACGATGCTCCTTCTCGCCCTTCTTATGAAGCTTGTCTTAAAGCTCAGAAGTGACGGAAATATAGACAACAGAAACGCAATAGGCACCGCGGGCAAGGTATATCTCACCATTCCCGCAGAGAGACGCGGCGAGGGCAAGGTGCAGATAATGCTCCAGGGCTCTTTCGTTGACCGCAATGCCGTTACCGACGATAAGGAAGCGATCCCTACAGGCAGTGAGGTGGTCGTCATCGGCGTCAGCGGAAGCACGACTCTCGTAGTCAGAAGAAAATAAATAAAATTTTTTATACAATGGAGGAAAAATTATGAAACAGGAAATCATCTTTCTTATTGTGGCAGTGGTCCTTGTCTTTGTGGCATTTATCGCTTGGGTCTGCTCAAGATATAAAAAGTGTCCTTCCGACAAGATCATGGTTGTTTACGGTTCGATAGGTAAGAACAAGGACGGCACAAACCGCAGTGCGAAGTGTATCCACGGTGGTGCGGAGTTCGTTATCCCCGTGTTCCAGTCCTACGCGTACCTTGACCTGACACCTATCTCTATTCAGGTCGACCTCAAGAACGCCCTCTCAAGACAGAACATTCGTATTGACGTTCCCTCAAGATTTACCGTTGGTATTTCTACCGAGGCAGGCGTTATGCAGAACGCGGCAGAGAGACTTCTCGGACTTCAGCTTTCCGAGATTCAGGAGCTCTCGAAGGATATTATCTTCGGTCAGCTTCGTCTTATCATCGCGACAATGGACATCGAGGAGATCAACACAGACCGTGACAAGTTCCTCGCGGCTGTAAGCTCGAACGTTGAGACAGAGCTTAAGAAGATAGGACTTCGCCTTATCAACGTTAACGTAACCGATATCAGCGACGAGTCGGGATACATTGCAGCACTTGGTAAAGAGGCAGCTGCAAAGGCTATCAACGACGCAAAGAAGAGCGTTGCAGAGCAGGATAGAGACGGTTCTATCGGTGAGGCAAACGCAAGAATGGAGCAGAGAATCAAGGTCGCAGAGGCTGACTCTGTAGCTATTCAGGGTGAGAACGAGGCGAGAATGAAGATCGCTATGTCCGAGGCTGCTCTTAAAGAAAAAGAGGCAGAGGCACAGAAGATCGCAACTGCCGCAGAGAAGATCCAGGCGGCTAAGGCGCTTGAAGAGTCCTACGCTGCAGAGATGGCTGCCGAGGTTGCAAGACGTAACAAGGAGCAGGCAACTCTTGATGCTGACATAATCGTTCGCGCAGAGGCAAAGAAGAAGGAGATCGAGCTCGAGGCTGAGGCAAAGGCAGAAGAGATGCGCCGTATCGCTAAGGGTGAAGCTGATGCTATCTACGCAAAGATGGAAGCAGAGGCACGAGGCGTTGAGGAGATCCTCAAGAAGCAGGCTGCAGGTTTTGCTGAGATCGTTCAGTCTGCAGGCGGCGACTCGAATGCGGCTCTCCAGCTCCTTATCGCTGATAAGCTCGAGGAGCTCATGAAGGTTCAGGTCGAGGCTATCAAGAACATCAAGATCGACAAGGTAACCGTTTGGGACGGCGGTCAAAATGCAGACGGCAAGACGTCTACTGCAAACTTCATCTCCGGTATGATGAAGTCGGTACCCCCGCTTGACGAAATGTTCGGTATGGCAGGACTCAAGCTTCCTTCCTACCTCGGCGAAAAGGTAGACGGCGAGAAGGCTGAGTAAAATTAATCGCAGGGTGCCTCACACCCTGCGATAGAATTCATACATAGGGAGGAAAAGCTTTATGATATACGCTTGGTTTGCTGTTGTTGTTCTTGCGGTGATTGTCGAGATCATAGTGCCGGGCTTGGTTGCTATCTGGTTTGTACCGTCGGCTCTCGTTTCTATGCTGCTTGAGATTTTGAATGTGCCCGTTGTAGTTCAGGTAATCGTGTTTCTTTTGTTGTCGGTCTTGTTTGTTTTCCTTTCAAGAAAATTCTTTGGCGCAAAGAAGAGAACGAAAACCAACATTGATTCGGTCATTGAGAAAAAAGCAGTTGTTCTTGAAAGGATAGACAACATCCATGGCACCGGCAAGGTGAAGCTTGACGGAATGGAGTGGACAGCACGCGCGGTAGAAGATACGCTTTTTTATGACGTTGACGACGTTGTTGTCGTTGAACGTGTCGAGGGCGTAAAGCTGATAGTGAAAAAATAACGTAATTTAAGGAGAACAATATGTTTATAATAATTGGTATAATAGTAGTTTTTTTGGTCGTGTTGATCTGTTGCATCAATATCGTTCCGCAGGCTAATTCGTACGTTGTTGAAAGACTTGGAATGTACCATGCAACCTGGAAAACGGGAATGCATATCAAGGTGCCCTTTATCGATAAGATAGCAAAGAGGATAAGCCTTATGGAGCAGGTGTCGGATTTTCCGCCCCAGCCCGTTATCACAAAGGATAACGTTACAATGCAGATAGATACCGTCGTATTTTATCAGATCACCGACTGTAAGCTCTTTGCTTACGGTGTAACAAAACCCATAGTCGCTATTGAAAATCTTACCGCAACAACGCTCAGAAACATAATCGGTGAGCTTGACCTTGATGCAACGCTTACCTCGCGTGACGTTATAAATACACGTATGCGCGCGGCGCTTGACGAGGCAACTGACCCTTGGGGTATAAAGGTGACCCGTGTTGAGCTTAAGAACATTATGCCTCCGAGAGAGATCCAGGAGGCAATGGAAAAGCAGATGAAGGCAGAGCGTGAGCGCCGTGAGGCAATCCTTCGCGCAGAGGGTGAGAAGAATAGCGCGATCCTCGTTGCAGAGGGTGAAAAGCAGTCGGCAATCCTTCGCGCAGAGGCAGAAAAGCAGTCAGCGATACTTCGCGCAGAGGCAGTTAAGGAGGCAAAGATCAGAGAGGCAGAGGGTGAATCCGAGGCTATTCTCAAGCTTCAGGAGGCAACTGCGGCAGGTCTTAAGATGCTTAACGATGCGGCACCGACCGATGCGATACTCAAGCTCAAGAGTCTTGATGCATTTGCAAAGGCAGCCGACGGCAAGGCAACAAAGATAATTATCCCTTCGGAAATTCAGGGCTTTGCGGGTCTTGCGCAGGGAATCGTTGAGACTGTCAAGGAACAATAAATATAAACAAACAAATTAAGAGGAGCAGTTTGCTCCTCTTTGAAAAGAGACTGAAACGGGAGGAAGCAAAATGAAAGCAAACAAAAGGGCGCGGTACAATGTTAATTTTTTTGATATTATAAAATACATACCGATAATTTTCATTTCAAATCTTGCGGCATCGTATTGCGCGGTTGGATTAACACAGGCACTTTTCATGCCGCTTGTAGACAAAATTCCTTTTGCGTTGCTTGCAATAGCTGTGTTTGCGATAGACATCTTGCTTTGCTTTGGCATTCCGTGTGTTGTTATTTGGTTTTTCTTTCGTAATATGGCGCGAAATCACTACATGCCGAGTGATGACAAATGGCATTGGGCAAAGAGTTGTCTCACACTCGTACTCCCTGCAGAGATTTTAAGACTTGTTGTCTGCGCAAGCACGTTAGGACACATTAACAGCACGGGATATTTTGCTTTTCTCCCGCCTCTCCTTTTTGAAAACACGTACCTTTTGTGGACGGGTAGACACGAATTGGTGAGAAGCGCACTACAGAGTAATTTCGCAGACTTTCTTGTGTTTATTATATGCTATCTGCTTTACGCTGTTATACATTTATTGCTTGTTCTTGGCATATATCGCCGCTATTGGTTAGTGGGCAAGAAAGACCGCGAGGACTTAATAGTTCACGAAACGACAACAAAATATTGACGGGAGAGGAATTTTGCTATGATTATAGAACTGATAATATATCCTCTTGCCATTATCGTAGTCGCCGCGATTATTTATGGAATATATAAGGTTATATGGTACGCGGTGAAGATGTTGGCTCTCAAAATTCTTTTTTCAAGAATGGGTGAGAACGGCGTTAAGGTTGAATCTCGACGAAATTTCTTTAACATCCTTTTTGGAAAAAAGGGAGAGGTGGATTGCGTTATCAAAACCTCGGCACAAAAGCTTGAAGTGTGCGTGATCTCCTTTGTTTCGACTCACGGAAGATGGAATTTTGAAAAGGTCAAAGACGGATATTACGTTGAGTGCAGACGGGCAAGTAGCCTGTTCTATAAAAGATATATAAACACTGCTCAAGCGGAGCATGCAGAGCAATATAAGAGAGAATCGCGAATAAAGAGAGAACGGCTTTATATTACTCCAAAAGAGCTCTCAGAAGCAAAGCAGGTGCTTTTGCTTTATCCGTACCCAAAGTGTGTTACACATACTGATTCGCATTATACCGAGTTGTATGTGGGAGACCACGTCGCAGAATATGAAATAATGAATGCCGAGAGATTGAAAGAAATCGTTTCAAAATGAAAAGAGGAGCAAATTGCTCCTCTTTTTTGCAAGGCCTTGCACGCAATTATAAATTGGGATTTGTCGGTGTGTTGCATAGGCGGATAAATGTTATTATTGTCCGTAGGGGAGGGGTCTGCCCTCCCGCCACAATCGATTTAGAAAAACAAACGAATAGCAATATAATTCAAGGTTTTTTCCGTCTAACAAAGCAATCATTATTTGTTCGTTTTCGGGAGGGCAGACCCCTCCCCTACGATCAAAAATAATGTTCTACTCCTTACATAACACACCGACAAATCAAAATTTGAAAATAATTGAAGATAAAATCACAGCACCCCGAGGCGGAAGCCTCGGGGTGCGTTTTTATTATAGCTTAGAATAAATCTCCCAAATCTCATCCGCAATTTCTTCGGGTGTGCGGTATGCGTTGACTACCGCGATATTCTCGGTTGTTTTCAAATCCTCAAGTGCCTTATGGAAGGCGTCGCGTACCTTTGTGAGTGTCTCGACGTTCTCGTAGATCTCGAGCTTGTCGCGGCCCTTCCGTATGCGCTCGATGCTTTGCTCGGGCGTCAGATCAAGGAAAATGCAGAGGTCGGGGCGACGGATCTCGGGGCAGCCGACGTTCATCGACTTCACCCACTCGTAATCTGTCGAAAATCCCTGATATGCGAGGGTCGAGTAATAGTATCTGTCGCAGATGACGTCATATCCTGCCGCAAGCACCCTCTCAATTCCGCTTACCGCGTCCTTGTTGTGCGCTATGCGATCAAGCGTGAAAAGGGTGGCTATCTCGCAGTTTGATTTTTTCGCCTCTCCCGAGAGCACGCGACGAAGCTCGCGGCCTGTGGGAAGATCTGTCGGCTCGGCGGTAAGATATGCGCTTTTGCCCGCCGCCTCAAGCCTCTCAAGCAGAAGGTTTACCTGCGTGGTCTTGCCCGCGCCGTCAATTCCCTCAAAAACAATAAATTTTCCACTCATTTTATTTATTCCTCGTTGTTTGTGTTTTCTTTTTGTGCGTAGTACGCGCCGAATATCTTTCCGACAGTTCTTGAGGCGTTGCCACCCGCAAGACCTTCCTCTATGATACACACGCCCACTATTTCGGGGTCATTATAGGGCGCGATTCCCGCAAAGACTGCGTAGTCGGCCTTTCCGTTCACCTGTGCCGTACCCGTCTTGCCACCCGCCGCTACGGGAAGGGAAGAAAAGTTGCGCGCGATTGTGTCGTGTGACGTGACGACCGTTCTCATCGCGTTAAGAAGTGTCGAATGCGTTGTGCCGCTTATCTCTGTTCTTTCAAGCACGCTTGGTGTGTATTCATAAATGATCTTGCCCGTGTAAAACTCGCGTACCGAGTGCAAAAGGTGTGCGGCGTATCTGTTTCCGCCGTTTGCCACCGACGCTATGTAAACGCCTATCTGAAGGGGCGTATAGCCGTGATTTGCCTGACCGATTGCCGCCGAGAGATCGTTTCCCGTACTCCACGGATCGGGAGAGTTCATCTTTCCACCGATGGTTCCGACTCGTTCGGGCAGCTCAATGCCCGTCGCCTTACCAAGTCCTAACGACGAGGTGTATTTCGTCACCCTGTCGGTGCCCATATTCATACCGATATAATAAAAGAAGACGTTGCACGACTCGCGTATCGCCTCAGAAACGCTGAAGGAGCCGTGAGTGCCAAGACAGGTAGGCTGGTGCAGGTGAGGGAAGACGCGGTTGCAGGTGTATCTTGTAGCGGAGGTTATCGAGCCCTCCTCAAGCGCGGCGAGAGCCACGCCTATCTTATATACCGAACCCGGCGCGTAAACACCGCTGAGTGCTCGGTTGAGCTCAGGAAGCGCCGCGTTTGACTGTATTGCCGAGTAGTAATCAGGATCGCTTATTTTCGTTGCATCGTAGGTTGGGTAAGAGGCAAGGGCGAGTATTGCGCCGCTGTCTGCCTCAAGGGAAACTGCCGCTCCCGCCTCGGCGCTTTGTATGTCGGCTACCGTTTTTGCAAGCTCGTCCTCGGCGGCTATCTGAAGCTCGATGTCGATAGTAAGATATACGTCGTGGCCGCTTATCGGCTCAAGCTCGTAGTATTTGCTTACCACGTTACCGCTCTTGTCGTATTCGATGGCGAGAATGCCGTCCTCGGCGTGCAGATACTCCTCAAACGCCTTCTCACAGCCCGACGTGCCGACGAGCGAGTCCATAGAATAGCCGAGCTCCTCGGTGTAATATTCAAGCGTCTCTGCCTGTATTTTGCCGACGCGTCCGAGAATATGCGAGGCGTAGCCCGGATAGGCGTAATACCTTTCTGAGCTCACCTTGAAGTTCACTCCCTCGATGCCGTGCTCCTCAATATAGCTTATGAGTGTGATGGGCACGTCCTCGGCAAGTGTATAGGGCTGATAATAGCCGAATTTTACGCGCTCCATCTCGTATCTTATGCGTAAGAGAGCGTCTATTTCCTCAGGCGAATAGTAATCCTCGTAGAGCTTGTATTTCTTTTGAAGGGCGTCGGCAAATTCGTTTGCCGTCATATCGCTATCAAGCTTATTTGCGTCGATAATACGCATGAAGTATCTGTATTCTTCACTTGCTTTGTCGGCAAGCGCGCTCGTATAGCCGTAATTTTCATAGCTTCCCTCAAGCACACAATAGCTCTTTGGCATATTGCCCTTGCATCCCGTTGCCTCAAGTGCTCTGAGCGCTTCAAGGATCGATCGGTTGAATTCGTGCGTTGTGTCGGGGATCGCACCGTACTCAAAGACCACGTCATAGCTTAGCTTGTTTCCAACGAGCAGTACGCCGTTTCTGTCGTATATCTCGCCGCGCAGACCCGCTACGGTGTATGTCCTTGTGACGTTGTCATTTGATTTTATGTTTATTTCCTCGCCCTCCGAGCCGATGATCGCGAGCTTTATGACGTAAAAAACGAGCACAAGCAAAAAGACGGCGGCAATACCCACGTATCTCGGAGAGAGATATCGGCTCTTGCCACCGCGCATTCTGTTTGGTTCATATCGCTCGAAAAGAGCGCGGTTATATTTTTTGCGCATTGATAATTATCCTTTAGTTGAATTTATCAAGTCGAAGCTGTCTTTTCTGGTCAATGGGTATCATACAGAGCTTGACTATAAAATATACAGGCAAGCAGATGATAAAGGTGCAGACAAATTCGGGCAGAAGTGTGGACATAAGGCTGTCGTAAAAGGAAAATCCGCCCGGAAGATAAAGAAGATTGAGTACCGTAAGGATAGACTTTGCCGCCGAGAAGATAAGGAGGTTTACCACCCACGAAAGAAATCTCGGAAGCATCTTCTTTGCAAGCGCACCGCAAAGCGCGCCTATGAGCATATAAAAAAGAGGTGAGAGGGAAAGACCCGACGAGCCGATGGCGTCGATAACAAAGCCCGCGCCGATGCCGCAGACTACTGCCGCCTTCTGCGAGTCAAGCATAGCGATACCAACGACAAGACCGAGGATAAGATCGGGAACTGCGGGCAGTATCTTAAGGCTCGAGAAAAAGGCGCACTGAATTATGGCAATAAGAAATATTACGGGGATATAGACAAGACTCCTGCGAAGGAGAAGCTGGCTTTTTGACTCAACTCTGAAGCTACCTCTCATCAGTTGCCTCCCGACTTATAGCCCGTGATTATCATAAGACGGTTTACGTCACCTATCTCGGTGAAGTCTATCGCGGGCTTGATGACAGCACGCAGAGTTCGCGTCGTCTCATCCGCCGTGATGCTTACTATCTCGCCTACGGGAAGCCCCGAGGGATAAACGCTGTTTCCGCCGCTTGTAAGCACTCTGTCGCCGACCTGAACGTCAGCACCCGCGGGGATATAGGTCATAACGCAGTACCCGCTCTGACGAAGGGTCGCATCACCCTCAACGACACCCGTCACGCCCGCACGCTCTGTGTAAACGCCGACCGAGCTTGCCGTCTCAACGATGCTTACTACCTTTGCCCAATTGGGTCCGCACTCCGAGACGTAGCCAAAGACGCCCTCCTCAGTGATAACGGGCATCTGACGCATAAGTCCGTGGAGCGAGCCCTTGTTTACGGTGAGCACCGTTGCATAGCTGCCCGATTCGCGCGCAATGACCGTTGCGTCGGTCAGAAGCATAGTGGGGGTCTGCGTTTTAAGGTCAAGGTATTTCATAAGCCACGCGTTCTGCTCACGAAGAACAGCCACGTCACTCTGTGCCGCTTCAAGCTCGGCGACCCTTGCGCGCAGCTCCTCATTTTCTTTTTTGAGGTCATCGTATTCGGTAAATACCGAGGTAAATCCGTTGACAGCACCCGCCACCTGAGATCCAAGCCACTCAAAGGGCGTCGCCACCGTCTTAAGTGCACTGCGGATAAGACCCGTGTAGCCCATTATCGACAGCATCGAGGGCACGAGCACGAGCACGAGCGCAATTATTACCGCGGTTATAAAGAATTTCGATCTGAAAAATTTCATTACTTATCTTCCTCTGTATTTGAGAAGGTTGCCGAGAGCACCCTCGCTCTCGATTATTCTGCCGATGCCGAAGGTCGCGCTCTCAAAGGGACGCTTTGAGGTCATAACGCGAATACCCGTACGCTCAGAAATGAGCTTGTCTATGCCGCGGAGAAGGGAGGTTCCGCCCGTAAGCATCATACCGCGATCAAAAACGTCCGAGGAGAGCTCAGGGGGAGTCTCCTTGAGGGTCTTGAGTATCACGCCGACTATCTTGTCAAGCTCGCCCTTTATAGCAAGCCTTACGTCCTCGGAGGATATGGTTGCCGTGGCCGCGCGGCTTGTCGTAGCGCCCGCAACGGCGGTTCGTCCGAAGACTGTCATCTCGCCCTTGTCGGCGGTAGGATGAGCCGAGCCGATATGGCGCTTGAGGTCCTCGGCGGTCGCCTGACCGATATGTATGTTTTTGTGTATTCTCATATATTCGATGATAGCGGCATCAAGATTGTCGCCGGCCGAGCGCAGACAGTTTGCAGATACCACGCCACTCAGGCTCATTACTGCGACCTCGGTCGTGCCACCGCCAATGTCAACTATCATACTTCCTCTTGCTTGTCCTATGTTGATTCCCGCACCGATGGCAGAAGCAAGGGGTGCTTCGATAAGTGCAACGGTCTTTGCACCCGCCTCAAGAGTTGCGTCCTCGACGGCTCGCTTTTCTACCTCGGTGACACCGTAGGGAATGCTTACGATGACCGACGGGCGGCTGAAAAGGGAAATGGAGTTAGTTATCTCGAAGAAGGCGCGCATCATCTTTGCCGTAACGTCGTAATCGGCTATAACGCCACCAACGAGAGGCTTGAAGGCGATTATTCCCTCGGGAGTCTTGCCGAGCATTCTCTTTGCCTCAGCACCCACCGAAACTACCTCGCGGCTCTGCTTGTCTATTGCCACCACAGAGGGAGTGCGCATTATGATGCCCTGCATCTTCGAATATATAAAGGTATTCGACGTTCCAAGGTCAACGCCTATTAACTTTGCCACAGTATCGCCTCCTCTCGCGAGAATTTATGTGTTTGCTTTGTAGGGACCGTGTCCTCGACGGACCGTTTTTATATCTCAAACGGAATATTATTTTTCTTTGCTAAATTTACAAGGCAGTTCAGCGAGAGCCCGACCACGCCGAAATAACAGCCCTCGATCTTGTTTACAACCGTTGCCGCAACGCCCTGCACGGCATACGCACCCGCCTTGTCATATGGCTCATCCGAGTCAAGATAGTGCGCGAGGAACTCCTCATCAAGCGTATCAAAGGTGACGCGCGTCACAGTTGCGTCGGTATACGTCCTGTCTTTACAGGTCAGCGCAATGCCGCTTACCACGTCGTGTGTCCTGCCCGAAAGCATACGGAGCATCCTCTCGGCATCGGCACGGCTCTTCGGCTTACCGAGTATCTCGCCGTCGCAAACGACTACCGTATCAGCCGAGATTATGACGGTCTCGCCGTCATATTTTCCCTCGTCTACGAGCCTGTCCATAACTGCGCGACCCTTCTTTGCTGCAAGCTCCTTTGTGAGCGCTATTGGGTCCCGCGTCTCGCTGGACTCGTCGGCATCAGCCACTATTATTTCAAATTTCAGTCCAACCGACTGAAGAATTTCTTTTCTTCTCGGCGATGCCGAGGCTAAAATATATCTCATAAAAGTTCCTGATTTACTATATATTATAATCCAACATACATTATATCACAATATTTTGCGTTTTGCAACTCATATGCGCCATAAAATGAAAGAAATTTCGCAAAAATAAAATTTTTTCAAAAAGGTATTGACAAATCTCGGCACTTGTGGTATAATCCCGTTGTTATCCAAAGACAGCAGGTCACAGTAATGGCGAAAGCTCCCTGCCGAGGACAGACAAAAACCATAATAATGTGTTAAGTCTTTCTTCGTGCAAAACTGCGCCAAGAAAGCTTTTTTCTTTTTATTTGACTTGCTAAAATTCCACAGGAGGTAAAAACAATGCCCAGCAAAATAATTCTTGAACAGAAGCAGGCAGTCGTTGCTGACCTTGCCGAGAAGCTTAAGAATTCTCCCGCCGGTGTTGTTGTCAACTATCAGGGTATCACCGTTGAAGATGACACAGCAATGCGTAAGGCTCTGCGTGAAGCAGGCGTTAAGTACATGGTCGTGAAGAATTCTCTTACAGGCAGAGCTTGTGAGGAAGTAGGCCTTGGCGACATGAAGCAGTACCTTTCCGGTATGACCGCTATCGCTATCGGTTCTGAGGACCCCATTGCACCCGCAAAGGTAATCAAGAAGTACGCTGAAAAGATCGAGTCTTTCCAGATCCTTGCAGGATACCTTGACGGCGCAGTAGTAGACAGCGCAACAGTAAACGCACTTGCAGACATTCCCTCGAAGGAAGTTCTTATCGCAAAGTTCCTCGGAAGCATCAAGTCCCCTCTTTACGGATTTGCATATGCTCTCCAGGCAGTTATCGACAAGAACGGCGAGGCAGCACCTGCAGAGGAAGCACCCGCAGAGGCGTAAGCCAAAGCATGAAGCGGCATAGCGAAAATAAAATTCCTATGATCGCGTAAGAATCGCGCACGGCGCGAAAAACACACTTAAATTTCGAAATTATCAGGAGGAAATTAAAAATGGCATCTGAGAAGATCACAAACATTGTTGAAGAGATCAAGACTCTTACAATTCTTGAGCTTGCTGACCTTGTAAAGGCAGTTGAAGAGGAGTTCGGCGTATCCGCAGCAGCACCCGTAGGCGTAGTTGCAGCAGCAGGCGCAGCAGCACCCGCAGTTGAGGAGAAGACCGAGTTTGACGTAGTTCTTAAGGAGTTCGGCGCTAAGAAGCTCGACGTTATCAAGGTTGTTCGTGAGATCACAGGTCTTGGACTTAAGGACGCTAAGGATCTCGTTGAGGGCGCACCCAAGAACGTTAAGGAAGGCGTTTCCAAGGACGAGGCTGAGGCTCTCAAGAAGCAGCTCGAAGAGGCTGGCGCAACTGTTGAAATTAAGTAATTTCAACCCTACCTATTTGGAAAACGCAAATAAACGCATCTGCTTTCGCAGATGCGTTTTTGCGTTTTGTTGGATGAGGTTTTATGCGGGGGAGAAGCTTTCTTAAAAGAAAGTTTTCTCCCCCGCACCCCCCTTTTCAAAGAATTTTTCAAAGGGGTTTTATTAAAATTTTCAAAATACGCTCG
>JAZQYP010000052.1:0-32160 GCA_045633625.1 Eubacteriales bacterium | reverse complement strand
AAGTTTACAATCCGAAGACCTTCTTCCTTCACGCGGCGTCGCTGGGTCAGGCTTTCGCCCATTGCCCAATATTCCCCACTGCTGCCTCCCGTAGGAGTCTGGACCGTATCTCAGTTCCAATGTGGCCGTTCAACCTCTCAGTCCGGCTATGGATCGTCGACTTGGTGAGCCGTTACCTCACCAACTATCTAATCCAACGCGAGCCCATCTCTGTACAATAAATCTTTGGCATAAAGATCATGCGGTCTCTATGCATCATGAGGTATTAGCGACCGTTTCCAGACGTTATCCCTCATACAGAGGCAGGTTGCTCACGCGTTACTCACCCGTCCGCCACTAAGTTAATCGGACGCTTCCCGAAGGATTAATCCTCATAACTCCGTTCGACTTGAATGTGTTATGCACGCCGCCAGCGTTCATCCTGAGCCAGGATCAAACTCTCGAAAAAATTATATATTAACCGCATTCCTGCGTTTAACATCTTCTCGAGCTATTTTATCTTAGCTTTACTTTTTGTTTGAGTAGTATTCTCAATAAACTCTGACGAGATCAGTATTTTTCGCACTTGCAATGCTTTGTACTTATCTCTTGTTGTTCAATTTTCAATGACCAATTTCTCCGCTCCCGCTTTCCGCGACAGCCTGAGTATTATACCACAACCATTTTCGCTTGTCAATACCTTTTTTCATATTTTTTTGAAATATTTTAAGGCATCCTACAATGCTTTTTAATTTTGGTGAGCCTGTCTATTATACTACTATCTTTCCCACTTGTCAATAGAGTTTTTCATTTTTTTTGAAATTTGTTTATTTTTTTGCACAAAAGTCAATTATTTATTATGAAACTTTAGCGAGGTGTACAATTATGACCGTTATTTTCTTAAAAACAGTGCTTATTTACATTATTCTTATATTTTCTATGCGTATTATGGGCAAACGGCAGATAGGCGAGCTTGAGGTGTCCGATCTCGTAACGACGCTACTTATATCCGAAATAGCAACCGTGCCGATAACCGAGAACGATTTTCCTATCATCAACGCGCTCATACCAATATTTACACTTGTTGCCTTTGAGGTTGGCTCTTCTCTTCTTCTCATTCGCTTCCCCTCGATAAAAAATCTTGTTTCAGCGCGCCCGACTATGCTTATAAACCGAGGCAAGGTCGATAGGAAGGCTATGATGAAGGTGCGTCTTTCAGCCGATGAGCTGATCAGCGAGCTTCGACAGCAAGGGGTGACCGACATTAATGAGGTACAGTACGCCATTCTTGAGCAAAACGGGAACGTCACAGTCATCGAAAAAGCCGAGAACAGGCAACCGACACTCAAGGATCTTGGAATCAAGGCAAGCGAAAGCGGTATTCAGCATATTGCCGTATGTGAGGGCAAGATAAACAAAAAGACACTTGAGCGACTCAATATATATAAGGAAGATATTATGAAAAAGCTTGAGAAGCAAAAGGTCGCGCTTTCTGACGTATATATGATGCTTATCGACGACGCGGGCAAGGTCGAGATAATAAAAAAATGAGAGGCAGTCGCCTCTCATTTTTTGTTTTATTCCTCTACAAGCTTTATATCTGCGCCAAGCGCGCGAAGCTTGCCGACAATATCGTAATATCCGCGTTCTATGTACTCGACGCCTGTAATGCGTGACGTGCCGCTTGCCGCCATTGCCGCGATAAGCAGAGCCGCTCCGGCGCGCAGGTCAGTTGCGTGCACCTCGGCGCCCTTCATAGCGCAAGGACCCGAGAAGATAGCCTTATTCTTCTCAACGTCGCAAATAGCGCCCATTTTCTTGAGCTCCGACAAATACTTAAAGCGGTTATCCCAAACACTCTCGGTAATAGTTCCGATACCGCCCGCAAAGCACATAAGCGCACCAAACTGAGGTTGCATATCGGTGGGAAATCCCGGATACGGAAGGGTGCGAACACCCACGCCGTGAAGCCCACCGTCAGAACGCACGGTGATAGCTGTATCCTCGACCTCAAGCTCCACGCCCATCTCGAGAAGCTTTGACGTAACGGTCTCCATATGCTTCGGTATAACGTTCTCTACCGTCACCTCTCCGCCCACAGCCGCCGCCGCGACCATATAGGTTCCCGCCTCTATCATATCAGGAACTATCTTGTACGTTGCTCCGTGAAGACTCTCCACTCCGTTTATTTTTATCGTTGTCGTACCCGCGCCCGTAATATCGGCGCCGCAAGTATTAAGGAAGTTTGCAAGGTCGACAATGTGGGGCTCACGCGCCGCGTTGTCGATAACGGTAGTTCCCTTTGCAAGGGTAGCCGCTATCATAATATTGACGGTAGCACCGACCGACTGCATATCGAAATAAATGCTCGCACCGTGAAGTCCGTTCTTCGCCTCAACGTTGACGTAACCCTCGTCATAGGATATATCCGCACCGAGTGCCGAAAATCCCTTGAGGTGCTGATCGATCGGGCGCGTGCCGAAATCACATCCGCCGGGCAGACCGACGTGCGACTCGCCAAAACGTCCGAGAAGCGCACCGATAAGATAGGTTGAGCCGCGGATACGGCTGACCATATCGTGTGTGGCATAGGTCTTATTCATAGGCCGCGTATCTATCTCGACGCTGTTTGCCGTGGGACTGTAGACCACCTTTGCGCCAAGCAGACGAAGTATATCAAAGGAAAGCAGAATGTCGCTTACGTTGGGAATATTTTCTATTACGCACACGTCATTCGTAAGAACAGCCGCAAAAATAACGGGCAGGGCGGCGTTTTTCATTCCGTCGACTCTGACCTTACCCTTGAGCTTATTTCCTCCGTTTACAGTAATAAATTTCATCGTTATCTCCTTGGAGATTTATATACGTATATAGTATAACATACATTATTAAAAAAATAAAGGGCTTTTTACATTTTATTTTTATAGAATGCCACAGCAAGGTCAACGACCATTCCGTAGCTTGCCGTACCTGCCGTTCCCTGCATCGTAAGGAAGGTGTTATTGACGGCACCCGAGACCTCGCTTGCCACCGAGTCGCGGTACTGATCGAAAAATTCCGAGTACGCCGCAAGCTCGGCGCGCACCTCGGGAGCAAGCTTTCTCGAGATCTCGTAGTATCTCTCGGCATCGGCGCGGTAAAGGGCTGACGCGACGTATTCATATAGATTAAGATAGGCACTGTAGCGAATATACGGATCATCCGACTCGATAGACACAAGATATGCCACGAAATTTGCTTCATCCTCGCGTGCCACACCTCGCTGATGTGCAAGCTCGTGTGCCGACGTGTACGGTATAGTGTAGTCGGGAAAATCTACGTTTATATTTGCCTCGCCCGTAAAAAAGGAGTAAACTCCCGTAACGTGCGAATAGGACATTGCGCGACTTAGCATCACGGGCTTAAGACGGCTGTCAAAGCTACCGAGAAAATCGTATTTTTCTGCCGCCGAACGGTATGCGTCGATCAGCTTCTCGTTCATCTCGTCAAGAGAGTATGGCATAAGCGAAAATCCATCGGGACGATAGCTTATATTTTTCGCTTCGGCATTCACCTTGTCGAGAAGGATCTTTGCCGTATCATAAAGCTCGTCGGCACTGACCTCGCGGCGCTCAAGAGAGAGCTTTTTGTCAAGTGTGGTGCCGTGGTATCCCGGTGCGTAGCCTACAAGAAATACCGAGAGAAGCAGCGAAAGAAGCGAGAGGAGCGAGACGCAAAACACCGCTACTCTGCGCCACGAATCAGAGAATCCCTTAGCCGCAAGATACGCCACGAATATTATGACGACAGGCAACATTATTATAATGTATTCCGCAAGCGAGAAGGACAAAATGCCCGTAAGCTTTGCAAGAATGATGCGAACGAGCGATGCGACACTTTCGTTAAAAAGGTCGGCAAAGGGCTCGCTTATCATATATACCACCGCAATGGCAAGCGAGACGAGAAATATAGCATAGAATATCCTTGACCACAAGGGTATCTCACGCAAAAAAGTTTTCGGTGACTTTCTTTTTTCTTTCATCCATATCTCCGTCAAAAAGCGTATTTATGAGCGATCTCATATCATCGTGCAGGGGTGAGACGAGCTCTATCTTTTCCTTTGTTTCGGGGTGCGGGAAGCTAAGGCTTGCCGCGTGAAGCGCGTGACGGCTGATGTGTGGGCTCTCATTGCCGTACAGCTCGTCACCGACGATAGGCGCGCCAAGATGCGAAAAATGCACGCGGAGCTGATGCGTTCTGCCTGTGACGGGCGTTGCCTCGACAATGGAGTATCTATCATTTTCGTAAAGAACCCTATACCTCGTGATAGCGAGGTCTCCCTCACCCTCCTTACAGACGCGCCGCACGATTATGCTCTCGGGAGTCCTACCGATGTAGGTCTTTATCTCGCCCTCCCTTTCGGGCAAAGCTCCGTCGAGCACAGCTATATATCTTTTCTCTATATCGCCACTTTTCATAGCCAAGAAAAGCTTTGAAGCGGCGATACGGTTTTTGGCAACGAGACAAAGACCGCTTGTATTGCGGTCGAGTCTGTTGACAGGACGAAAAACAAATGGGATGCTTTCATCCTTATATCTGAATGCCAGCGCGTTAGCAAGAGTATCGCCATAGTGGTCTCGCGAGGGATGCGTTGGCATAAAGGGTGGCTTGTCGGGCACAACGAGCTCTGAGTCCTCGAAGGCGATCTTTACGGGAAGCTCCACGGGTGCTATCTTCTCGGAGGCTTCTTCGTCCTCAGCCTTTATTGCGAGCGAGTCCCCCTCCTTTAATATATAGCGCACCGTGACGTGCGAGCCACCGACGGTGATGCCGTCCTCTATGAATTTAAGATGTCGCAGCATTGCGCGGGACATACCCGTTCTCACACGCAAGAATTCAAGCACGCTCTTGCCCGCGTCATCCGCAGTTATCACGAAAGTCAAGTATATCCCTCCCTTTTCTTCTGATAATTTATTATACCACTAAAAAGGAGGTTTTACAAGTGAGAATTTGGGATTTATCGGGATGTTATGTAGAGGGATAAACGAACGATTCCCACAAACACTGTAGGGGCGCGCACTGCGCGTCCGCTCGCGCTTCTTCGGTGTTCGTTGCGGACGGCCACATATTGCTTCGCAAAGGCTACGAACTTCGTTCGTGTGGCCGCCCCTACAATCAGAAATGGTGTTCTACTCTCTACAAACACACCGTCAAATCAAAGTTCGAATTCCAAATATTGTATAAGCACTTTTATTTTATCAGACTGCAAAGCATTCTTGCCGTATCGGCGCGGGTGACAAGCTCGGCCGCGCGCACCTCGCCGTTCTCGGTGTCAAGCATTCCCATATGCACAAGTGAATTTACCGACGCCTCTGCCCACGCGGGAATATCCTCACTATCATCGAGCACAGGAAGGACGGTCGGCACGGACGCATCTATCATTCTGCCGACGATGACCGCCGCCTCGGCACGGGTTATCGTGTCGTGCGGTAAAAAGCAGAGCTCCCCGTCACGCATCGAGCCCTTGACGTAGCCAAGCTCATACGCCGCCGAAATATATCCTCTCATCTCGGCGGGAATATCATCGTTATCGGCAAATACCGTCGTCTCACTCTCACTCATTGTCGATATTCCCTTTGCCTTCATCGCCATCACAACGAATTCAGCACGGCTGACAGTGCCCTCGGGGTTAAAATAATAGCCGTCTGCCACCTTCGTACCGCTCATTATTCCCTTCTCAGTGAGCGCTATCGCCGCGGCGTGAGCCCCCGAGTTCTCCATATCGTCAAATCCCACCGACAAGGCACTGCTCTTTATAGTAAGGCTTACCTCGGCAGAGGCACTGTAATTGCCGTATTTATCGCGTGCAATATAAGAAAAGGAGTCCTTGCCCACAAAGCTTGACACAGGCGTGTATCTATACTCGCCCGTTCTCTCGTTTATCATCGTCACACTTCCCTTTTTGGGGTAGGAAACTATCTCATAAACCATCTCGTCACCGTCGGGATCGTACGCCGAGAGCGAGCCGTAGTAGGACACTCCGCGATAGGTGCTTGCCTCCATTGTAGCCGAGGACGCAAGGGAGAGCGTGGGGGAATAATTCATCTTGTCAAGATAATACATAGTGCACTCTATCTCATACGGTGCGTCACCCACACTGAAGCAAAAGCTGGCACTCTCGCACGACTTCTCTGCGGGCACGAATTTCATAAGAGATACGTTCGAGGCAAGCACCGTCTGCCCGTCGGTGAGGACAGTGTTTCCCACCATAAGCTTGCCCTCACTCGCGTCGGGAACTTTAGTAACAGTCACGTTTTCCACACGCGAGAGATTGAGCGCACGGGCAAAATCTGCCTTCTCAAAGCTTATCTCACTACCCAAAAGTGCCGATCTTGCCATATCTGCCCTCTTGGCAAGCACCAAAAGACCGGGTGAGAGAGGCGCCTTCTTCTCTCCCTTTGCCGAGACCGTAAGAGCCGCAAGGCAAAAAATTATTGCCGCAAGGATCGCAAAAAACAATTTCCTTTTCATAAAATTACCTCCGAAAATAATATTTCTTAAAATAATTTTATAAACTCCCCTATTCTTTTATGCCCCGTATAATAAAAGATAAAAAATATTTCTTTTCCTCTTCCATTTTTTGATGAAATATAGTATAATAATTTATAATGTAAATTTTCTTATGGGAGGCAGGTATGGGACAAAATAAGATCTGTTGCTTCACAGGCCACAGAAGGATCGCAGAAAATCACATACTGCGGCTTCCGGGGATACTTACAAAAACGATTGACGCGCTTATAGAAAAGGGCGTTCGCACCTTTCGCGCGGGCGGTGCCGTCGGCTTTGACACCTTATGCGCGCTGAAGGTGCTTGAGACAAAAATGGAGCACCCCGACGTGCGTCTTGAGCTTATTCTTCCCTGCCGCGATCAGACGAGTGGCTGGTCGGAGCGAGAAAAATACGTCTACGGATATATTCTTGAGCGTGCCGATGCGGTAAGATACGCCTCCGAGCGATACGCAAGCGGATGTATGTATAAAAGAAACCGAATGCTCGTCGACGGCTCGGACTACTGCGTTGCATTTCTCGCAAAAGGCGAGGGGGGCACGGCTTATACCTGCCGATATGCGCTCGCAGAGGGTGTGGAGCTTATAAACCTTTTTGATGAAATGGAGGACGCTTGATGTTATCAACAGTCTACAGTGCGGGACTTTTCGGCATTGACGGCTTTATCGTCAGCGTCGAGTGCAACGCACAAAAAAGAATACCGGCATTTGAGCTCGTTGGTCTTCCCGACCTTGCTGTCAAGGAAGCAAAGGAACGAGTCAGAACTGCGTGCGAGAACTCGGGATTCCACTTCCCCTCCCTCGCCTTTACGATAAATCTTGCCCCCGCGGACAGAAAAAAGGAGGGCTCGGCATTTGACTGTGCCATCCTCGTAGGGATCTTGCGCTCGGCGGGCATAATAAGATATGAGACAGACCTATCCGACAAATGCTTTGTGGGCGAGCTCTCCCTCTCGGGTGAGCTTCGCGCAGTACGCGGCACGCTTTGTATGTGCGCCTCGGCAAAGGAGGCGGGAATGCGTGAGTTTTACGCCCCCACGACAGTCGCAAAGGAAGCGGCGGCGGTCGAGGGTATTACCGTTTATGCTGTCGACAGCATGGCACAGCTTGTAGGCCACCTCAACGGCACAGCCCCCTTATTGCCTGTAGACAGACGTGAGGCGCTTAAGACCTCTGTCGAGACCGACTCGCAGATAGACTTCTCCGACGTACGCGGACAGGCTATGGCAAAGAGAGCCATGGAGATTGCGGCGGCGGGCGGACACAATATACTTCTCATCGGCCCTCCCGGCACGGGAAAGTCGATGCTTGCAAAAAGACTTCCCACAATTCTGCCGCCTATGACCTTTGACGAGGCGATAAGCACCACTAAGGTGCACTCGGTGGCGGGGACTCTGCGCGACGGCGTCTCTCTTCTTAAGGAACGTCCATTCCGCTCACCTCACCACACGATGAGTGCCGTCAGCCTTGTGGGCGGTGGCGTAAATCCCCTTCCCGGCGAAGTATCCCTCGCAAACAACGGAGTGCTTTTCCTTGACGAGCTTCCCGAATTCCCGAAGCTTGTTACCGACTCGCTCCGTCAGCCCCTTGAGGACAGACGCGTTACGATAACGCGTGCAAGCGGACGTGTCACGTATCCCTGCTCCTTTATGCTCGTTGCGGCGATGAATCCCTGCCGTTGCGGATATTTCGGGCACCCCACAAAGCCCTGCACCTGCCGCGATACAGACGTTAAAAAATACGTCTCGAAGATAAGCGGACCCTTGCTTGACAGAATCGACATTCAAATCGAGCTCCCCTCACTCTCCTACGACGAGATAAACGTAAAAGGTGAGCCTGCCGAGAGCTCGGCTACGGTGCGCGAGCGAGTGGTTGCGGCAAGAGAGTTCGCAAGGACTCGAATGAAGGACAAAAGCGGAGTTTTCTGCAACGCAGAGCTTGATGCAGCCGATATTCGACGCTACTGCGTGACCGATACGGCGGCTGACGCACTTCTCAAATCGGCATACGACCGAATGGGAATGTCGGTGCGAGGTCACGACAGAATCATGCGCGTGGCAAGGACTATTGCCGACCTTGATAAGAGCGAGATAATAACCGCCAAGCACATCGCCGAGGCTATTCAGTACCGTAGCCTTGATAAGAAATATTGGAATTAAAAATCACAGAATAAATTAAAGTTTTTGAAAGGGTCACGGAAAATTTTTCCTAAAAAGTTTTCCCAAGAAAAAACACTATGAACTTAAAAGAACTTACGATATCCCTTTGCGGCATAATGTCGATATCGGGATATGAGGCAAAGAATTCAGAGGCACTTAGCGCGCTCGTCGCATCATATTTTGACGAGTACCGCACAGACGCCGTGGGCAACCACCTATTTATCAAGAGATGCGGAAAGGAGAATGCACCCGTAGCTCTCGTTGACGCACATTTTGACGAGATTGGAATGATAGTCACCGACATAAAGGAGGGCGGCTTCGTTAGTGTCACCTCGATAGGCGGACTTGACCCCTCAATTATGCAGGCGAGCGAGGTAAAAATTTACGGTAAGGAGACGATACACGGCATCGTGGCGTCAACTCCCCCCCATCTGCTCACGCCCGACGCGGCAAAGAAGCTCAAGCCCATAAACGAGCTTATAATTGACACAGGATACCCGAAGGAAGAGCTCGAGAAGATAGTCAGCCTCGGCACTCCCGTAGGATTTGCTCCCGTCTACCGAGAGCTTCTCGGAGAGCGCATCGTAGGCAAGTCCTTTGACGACAAGGCTTGCGCGGCGGCGGCTGTTTGGGCGCTCAAGGACCTTGACAAAGAGGAACTTGCGGCTGACGTATACCTTCTTCTCTCCTGTCACGAGGAGACCGACAGACTTGGCGGTGTCACGGCGGCGGCATTCGGTATCACATCCGATTACGCACTTGTCGTTGACGTTGGCTTTGCCCTCGTGCCCGACACCAAGAAAAGCGAGTGTGTGCCTATGGGCGACGGTGTGATCCTCACCGTTTCTGCCGTCACGAATCGCAAGCTTACCAATATGCTCGCAGAGGTCTTGAGCGAAAAAGAGATAAAGTACACCCGCGTGGCATCTCCCTCTCATACCGGAACAAATGCGACTCCCTTGGGACTTGTCGGACGCGGAGTGCCCGTCGTTGACGTGGGACTTCCCCTCAAAAATATGCACACCTACACCGAGATGATAGATATAAATGACAGCGAGGTGCTCGCACGCGTTATTCGCGAATTCGTGTGCTCGGAAAAGATTGCGGAGGTGTTCGGAAGATGAGAAAAATTACAGATACGATAGAGCTTCTTGAGGCGCTTACGAACGCCTTCGGGCCCACAGGCTGTGAGGACGCAGTAGCAACTCTTATCGAGGAGCAGATAGCTGACCTCGGTGCTGACGTTCACCGCGACAGACTCGGCAACGTAATTGCAAAAATGAGCTTCGGTGCGGGCGAGAAGAAAAAGATCATGCTCTCGGCTCATATGGACGAGGTCGGATTTATGGTCACAGAGGTGACCGATGGCGGATATCTTAAGATATCGAACGTAGGCGGCATCGCGGGCGCTGTGCTCTCGGGAAGACACGTAGTCGTCGGCGACGAGAGATCGCAGATAAACGGAGTTATCGCTTCAAAGGCGATACATCAGAAGGAAAAAGAGGAGCGCGAGAACGCACCGAAAATTTCTTCCCTCTTTATCGACATCGGTGCGAAGGATGCGGATGAGGCAAAAAAATATGCCGACGTTGGCACCTTTGCTACCTTTGCTCCCAATTTCAAAAGATTTGGCAAGGACGAAAAGATGCTTGCCGCAAAGGCTCTTGACGACCGCTTTGGCTGTGCAATACTCATTGAGATAATGCGCCGTCTTCACGATGAGAACCCCGCATCCCTTCCTCTTGAGCTTTACTTCTGCTTCACCACGCGCGAGGAGATAGGTCTTTCGGGCGCACAGGTGGCGGCGCAGACGATAGCCCCGGATTTTTCGATCGTCCTTGAGACGACGGCAGTCGCAGACCTTCCCGACGTGCCTGAGGCAACACGTGTATCAAAGGTCGGCGAGGGCGGCACGATATCCCTTATGGACCGCTCGACGATATACGGCCGCGAGATAGTTGATTTTGCGCTAGGCACCGCAAAGGAGCACGGCATACCCGTTCAGGTCAAGAAATACGTCTCGGGCGGAAATGACGCAGGACACATTCATAAGTCGGGAGTTGGAGTCAAGACACTTGCTCTTTCGGCACCTACAAGATACCTGCACTCCCCCGTTTGCGTGGCGTCCTTTGACGACTACTGCTCGATGCGCGAGCTCGTTTACACAATGATTACGAATTGGAGGCTTAACTGATATGTATAATACACTCAAAACACTTATTTCTATTCCCTCTATCTCGGGTAGAGAACAAAAGGTTATGGCAAAGATTGCCGAGATACTCGCACCCCTTACCGACGAGGTAAAGATCGACAACATGGGCAACGTCATTGCGGTAAAGTACGGTAACGGCGAGAAAGCTGACAAAAAGAAGGTTATGCTCTGCGGACACGCCGACGAGATAGGCTTCCTTGTTACCTTTATCGAGGAGAGCGGAATGCTTCGCATAGCGCCCGTTGGCGGCATCAATTTCGTGGCATCGGCATTCACCGAGGTCGTCTCAGAGAAGGGTGTTGCGGGACTTCTCGCCCCCAATTCGGGTACTAAGCCCGAGGACTACAGAGCCGACGCATTCTACATCGACATCGGCGCGAAGAACAAAAAGGACGCAGAGAAAAAGGTCGCTATCGGTGACTTCTTCGTTTGCCGCCCCACTCTTACACGTCTTATGAACGGCAGAATTTGCGGACGTCCCTTTGACGACAAGATAGGCTGTGCTATCGTTATTGAGCTCGCGCGACATTTTGCAGAGAACGCGCCCAAGGACGATATTTATTTCGTCTGCTCGGTACAGGAGGAGGTAGGCTGCAGAGGTGCGAAGACCGCGGCTTACTCCATTATGCCCGACTACGCGCTCGTTTATGACGTAACGGGAACGGGAGACACCCCCGGAGCGAAGCCCATGGCTGTGAGTGTCGGCGGCGGTGCGGCGATAAAGATAAAGGACGCATCGGTCATTTGTCACGCAGAGGTGGTCGAGAAGCTCCACGAGCTTGCAAAGGAAAATAAGATCACACACCAGACCGAGATCCTTCTCTACGGCGGCACCGATACCTCGTCCATTCAGATGACGGGCACAGGTGCTAAGGCAGGTGCGCTTTCTATCCCCTCTCGCTACATTCACTCGGGCGTTGAGATGATAGATATGAAGGACGTAAAGGCCTGCGCCGATCTCTCGATCAAATTTATAGAAAGTCTTTAACTAAAATGGAAAATTTAGAAAAAGTGACCGCCCTTGTCGCCGAGGCGGAAGAAAAGCTCGCGGGCATATTCGCAGAAATTGACCGCGTATCCTTTGAAAATACCAAAAAAGTCATGGCGGCATTCAAGGAGCACAGAGTAAGTGAAGCTATGTTTGCGGCATCGAGCGGCTACGGCTACGATGACCACGGCCGTGACACGCTTGACAAGATATGGGCTGACGTTATGGGTGCGGAGGCCGCATTCGTGCGCCACAATATCGTAAACGGCACACAGGCGCTGACAATTGGTCTTTTCGGACTTCTGCGCCCTAACGACATTATGTTCTCTATCGCGGGCAAGCCCTACGACACGCTTGACGAGGTGATCGGCAACACGGGCACGGCAGGCAACGGATCCCTCCGCGATTTCGGGGTCGAGTACAAGCAGTGCGACCTTGACGAGAACGGAAAATTCGATTTTGATGGTATTGAGGCGGTGCTCCGTGAGCACGGTGAGCGCGTGAAGGTAGTGTTTATTCAGCGCTCCAAAGGGTATCTGAACAGAAAGACTCTCTCCTGTGCCGACATCGGCGAGGCGGTGAAGTTTGTCAAAGGAATCTGCCCCGACTGCTACGTGGTCGTTGACAACTGCTATGGCGAGTTCACCGAGGTCCTTGAGCCGACGGCTCTTGGCGCGGATATGATAATCGGCTCGCTCATAAAGAACCCCGGCGGCGGAATGGCTGAATGCGGCGGCTATATTGCAGGAAGCGCACGCGCCGTTGAGCTTGCTTCCTATAGACTGACGTCGGTTGGAGTTGGCTGTGAGGTGGGTGCTACACTCGGTCAGAACAAGAGTCTGTTTAAGGGACTTTTCTACGCGCCGCACACAACGGCTCAGGCTCTTAAGACCGCACACCTTGCGGCATACGTGTTTGAGGCACTCGGCTATACCGTTGAACCAAAGTGGAATGAAACAAGATACGACATAATACAATCGGTAATAACCGGCTCGCGCGAAAAGCTTTGCGCTTTCTGCCGCGGAATTCAGTACGGCTCTCCCGTTGACTCCTACGTCACTCCCGAGCCTTGGGCTATGCCCGGCTACTCCGACGAGGTAATTATGGCGGCGGGCGCATTCGTGCAGGGCGCATCAATTGAGCTTTCTGCCGACGGTCCTCTTCGCGAGCCTTACACCGCCTTCTTCCAGGGCGGACTTACATATGAGAGCGGCAAGATAGGAATTATGAGCGCCGCGCTTGAGGTCCTAAAGGACTAAAAAGATCAACGTTCTTTGGTGTCAAGCCCCTTTCTCCGAAGAAAGGGGTTTGTCGCTCTCCGCAGAGAGCGAAACAGCTCCTATCGGCGTTTCTTTTTTGCGAAGCGACAAAGGAGCGAGCTTTTTTCTTTGCGCCTTTTTCCGCCAAAGAAAAAAGCGATACCTTAATTACGAAAAATTCAGTAAATCCAATAACAGGAGTAAATTATGACTTCCCTGCTTATAAAGCTATTTATAAAAGATCCAAACAACATAAAAAACTCGGCAGTGCGTCAGACCTACGGCACGCTCGCGAGCGTCACGGGTATCGTCATCAACCTGCTTCTTTCGGCGGCAAAGCTGACGGTCGGTCTTGTGTTCGGTTCAATTTCCATCACTGCCGATGCTACGAACAATCTCTCCGATGCGGGTGCGCAGATAATATCCCTTATCAGCTTCAAGATATCGGCAAAGCCCGCCGACCGCGACCACCCATTCGGTCACGCAAGGATAGAGTACGTCGCGTCGATGATAGTCTCATTTATCGTCCTTCTTATCGGCTTTGAGCTTTTCGCAGAATCGGTAAGAGAGGCGATAAATCCCGTACCCGTCGAGTTTTCGTGGCTCTCGGTAATAGTGCTCTCTGTCTCTATTATCGCAAAGCTCTGGCTCTGCCTCTTTAATCGCAAGCTCGGCAAAAAGATAAGCTCCACGGTTATGAAGGCGACCTCCGCCGACAGTCTCTCGGATGCTATCGCCACAACAGCGGTGCTTGCATCGATGCTTATCTCCAAGTTCACAAGCTTTGAGACCGACGCATATATGGGAATCATCGTCTCGGTCATCATTATGATCGCAGGCGCAAAAATACTCAACGAAACGAAAAATTCCATTCTCGGCAGTGCGCCCGACCCCGAAACTATCGACTCGATAAAAACCATTGTCGCAGAATATCCCGAAATTCTCGGTATTCACGATATGGTTGTACATAACTACGGTCCCGGCAACACTATCGCATCCCTTCATGCAGAGGTTGACGGAAAGGCCGACGTTTTCCACACCCACGACGTTATCGACAACGCCGAAAATGCCCTCTATAATCGTCTTGGAGTCAGAGCAACTATCCATCTTGACCCCATAGTCATAGATGACGAGCGCGTCTCGGTGCTTCGTGAGAAAACTGTGGCAGCCGTCAAAAAAATTGACCAGCGCCTTACTATTCACGACTTCCGCTTCGTCGAGGGCACGACGCACACAAATCTTATCTTTGACGTGGTCGCTCCCTTTGAGCTAAAGATATCTAACGACGACCTAAAACGCGCCGTTGCGGACAAGGTAAGTGAAATTGACCCAAATTATTTCGTTGTGGTGACGATTGACCGCGAATAAAAAAAGCAGGAGATCTCTCCTGCTTTTTTCTATGACATACTGATAAATTGGGGGCGTGGGGATATTGTGTAGGGGATAAACGAACGATTTTTTACAAACACTGTAGGGGCGGCCAATGGCCGTCCGTTCGGCGTTTTTTGGCATTTGTTGCGGACGCGCAGTGCGCGCCCCTACAATCAGAAATGATGTCTTACTCTCTATAAACAGACCGATAAATCAAAATTTGAATTCTTCCCTATTTTAAGTTTTTTAAGGGGGTGCAGGGGGTGCTTTTGCAAAAAGCACCCCCTGCATTATTCTCATCAATTAAATATCCGCGTCCTTGAGATATTCACTGCCGTGCTCGGCTATGAACTGCTTACGGGCGGGAAGGTTGTCGCCAAGGAGGGTATCAAACATAACCTCGGTGGCTACAGGGTCGGTAGGAGTTACCGAAATAAGACGTCTTGTGGCAGGATTCATCGTTGTCTGCCACATCATCTCGGGCTCGTTCTCACCAAGTCCCTTTGAACGCTGAAGGGTGTACCTCTGCCCCTCGAGCTTCTTCATTATCTCTGCCTTCTCGAATTCGTTATAGGCAAAATAGATGTCGTCCTTGCAGGTTATCTCAAACAGAGGCGACTCTGCAATATACACCTTGCCCTCCTTGAGAAGTGTGGGCAAAAGTCTGTAGAAGAGTGTGAGAAGAAGTGTTCTTATCTGGAAGCCGTCCTCGTCAGCATCGGTACAGATTATTATCTTCGACCATCTCAGAAGGCTCATATCGAAGGCCGCAATGTCACCCTTGACCTTGCCGTTTATCTCGACTCCGCAACCGATAACTCGGAGCAGGTCGGTAATAATTTCACTCTTGAATATCTTCTCATAAGAGCTCTTAAGACAGTTGAGCGTCTTTCCTCTTACGGGAATTATTGCCTGAAATTCGGCGTCACGTCCAAGCTTACACGAAGTCAGCGCCGAGTCTCCCTCAACTATATAAAGCTCACGCTTCTCGGGATCCTTCGAGCGACAGCTTACAAACTTTTCGACTCTGTTGGCAATATCAAGCTTACCCGTGAGATCCTTCTTGATCTTTATTCTCTGCTCCTCGGCAGACTCGCGGCTACGCTTGTTGACAAGCACCTGATTCGCGAAGACCTCTGCCTGCATAGGATTTTCAAGGAAATATATCTCAAGATTCTGCTTGAGAAAGTCTGCCATCGCCTCGTAGATAAAGGTGTTGTTTATAGCCTTTTTCGTCTGGTTCTCGTAGGACGTCATGGTCGATTGGCTGTTTATCACGAGCACAAGGCAGTCCTGAATGTCGGAGATCTTTATCTTTGACTCGGTCTTATTATATTTTCCGTTCGCCTTGAGATATTTGTCTAGCGCATAAACAAAGGCAACCTGTACCGCCTTGTCGGGCGAGCCGCCGTACTCAAGGAAGCTTGAGTTGTGATAATACTCTATTGCGTTTGCCGTGTTCGAGACACAGAAGGAAAAATCCGCTTTGAGCTTGTATTCGTCCTTATCGGCTCTGTCGCGTCCCTTGGTCTCAAGATGCCAGAGAACAGGAGGCGTGAGGGTATTCTCGCCCGCAAGCTCGGTAATATAGTCGGCAATTCCGTTCTCGTAAAGATACTTTTCCTCCTCAAACTTGCCCTTTCCCGTCTCAATAAGGAGCACAAAGGAAATGCCCGCATTTACCACCGACTGACGCTTAAGCGTCTCACGGAAGAAATCTATCGGGATATTTATGTCGGTAAAGACCTCAAGGTCGGGACGCCAGTGTATACGCGTACCCGTGCGACGCTCACCCTTGCCGAGCTCGCGCACTTCAAGCTCTGTGACGGGCTCACCCTTGCGGAAGCTTATCTTGCTCTCCTTTATTCCATCGTAGGAGAAAACGTCCATAAACTCCGAGCTGTACTGCGTCGCGCACGCGCCGAGTCCGTTAAGACCGAGCGAGTATTCGTACGCCGCGTCGCCGTTGTTATTATCGTATTTACCGCCCGCATAGAGCTCGCAATATATAAGATCCCAGTTCCATCTGCCCTCTGCCTCGTTATATCCGAGAGGCACTCCGCGTCCGCGGTCCTCGACGCATATCGATTTATCGGCAAAGACAGTGATCCTTATCTCGCTTCCGTGACCCTCCTTTGCCTCGTCGACCGAGTTTGAGAGTATCTCAAAGAAGGAGTGCTCACAGCCGTCAAGTCCGTCAGATCCAAAGATTACGGCAGGGCGCTTTCTGACTCTGTCGGCACCCTTTAAGGCTTTTATACTTTGGTCGTTATATTCTGCTTTCTGTGTTGTCTTTTTTTCTGCCATCTATTTGCTTCCTTATAATTTTTTCATTATATTTCATTATACCAAATTTTTTCACCTTTGAAAAGGGGGATTTTTTAATTATTTTTTATTTGGGCACAATTTTTTGCCTTTTCTGTTGCATTTAGCGAGATATGATTATATAATGTATGTAGATAAATCCATCTGCCGATACAGAGGTCTATATGAAAAATTCATTTCTCATAAATTTAATAGATAAAGAGCCCGTAGCGGTGGTAGGCTACGGCATCTCAAACGCCCCTCTTGTCGATTTTCTGCTCTCGCGCGGCGCGCGTGTCACAGTTTACGACAAGAAAACGCGTGAAGCATTTGGCGAGACGGCTGACGCGCTTGAAAAGCGGGGTGTCCGCCTCGTGCTTGGCGAGAGTTATCTTAACGTTACCGAGAAGGTCATCTTCCGTACTCCGGGTATTCGCGCCGACGCGATAAATGCGCCCGCCGATGCTTATATAACGAGCGAGATGGAGTTCTTCTTCGAGCTCTCCCCCGCAAAAATATACGCGATAACGGGAAGCGACGGTAAAACGACCACCACGACGCTCACACACCTATTTCTTGACGCGCACAAGCGCCGACACGGCGGCACTGCCTTCGTGGGCGGTAATATCGGCGCGCCCCTCTTGCCCCTTGCCAACAAAATGAGCGAAAATGACGTGGCTGTCCTTGAGCTCTCAAGCTTTCAGCTTATGGGAATGCGCCACTCTCCCTCGGCGGCGGCGATAACCAATATCACCCCGAATCACCTCAATTGGCATACCGATATGAACGAGTACGTGTCGGCAAAGCTTGCTATCTGCGGCGACAAGACGAAAAAAATCGTCCTTAATGCCGACAACGAGATCACAGTTGACTTCCGCCCCGAAAACGCCCTTCGCGTATACTTCTCGTCAACAAAGACCAAAGACGAGCTCCCGACTGATGCACAGCTTGTCTATATAAAGGACGAAAGCATCGTGTATTTTGATGGTAAAAGCGAGAAGATCGTTCTCAACGTGGGTGACATAAAGCTTCGCGGCAGACACAATATTGAAAACTATATGACGGCTATTGCCCTCACCTTCGGTGACGTTGACACGGATATATACCGCGAGATCGCACGCACCTTCGGGGGAGTTGCACACCGACTTGAGCTTGTCGGGGAGATTGACGGCGTAAAATACTACAATAGCTCAATAGACTCTACCCCTACTCGCACGTCGGCGGCACTCTCGGCTCTTTGCGAGACGCCTATCGTCATTTGCGGCGGTGCCGACAAAAATACAGATTATGCGCCTCTTGCTACAGTTTTGTGTGCGAGGGCAAAGGCAGTCGTGCTCAATGGCGAGACGGCAAAAAAAATATTCGCGGCGCTCAAGGCTTGCCCCGATTTTGATGAAAAGGCGCTCCCCGTATATCTTCAGACCGACCTTGCGGGCGCGACCGACAAAGCGCGCGAAATAGCCACGGCGGGGGATACGGTGCTTCTCTCCCCTGCATCGACGAGCTTTGACCAATTCAAAAATTTCGAGGAGCGCGGAAACGCATTTCGCGCGCAAGTGCTTGAATTTGTAAGCTCGTCGGCAACAACGAGAAAAAATTAACAAATCCTTTACCAAGAGATAAAATGTTCGCGGTATAATAGATCCAACACCTTCAAAAGAAAGGCAAAAACAAAGATGAAGAAATTTCTTTCAATAATTTTTATCATTATAATAACTCTCTCCCTCGCGGCATGCTCGGTGAGCGATGCTCCCGAGGGAATGCAATCCGCAACAGTGGCAGGCGAGCCCTTTATGCTCTATGTCCCGAAGACGTATACACCGAACACCGCAAGCGGTCTGTCGAGCGCGTATATGACCTTCGACTCAGATTACAACAACTCTATCGTCGTAACGGCGCGCTACTTCACGCCCGATACCGATATGACCATTGACGAATACGTCACCTTCCTTAGCGAGAGCTATACCGCAAGCGGCACTAACACCGAGCTCGTATCCCTTTCTGCAACAGTGCTCGGCGGACTTGACGCAAAGAAAATGGAGTACACACTCACAAACAACGGCAAGACCTATAGTGTGCGTCAGTATATAACCAAGCACAAGGGAGATATGATATCGCTCACCTTCTATATCTCGACTGAAACCCCCGAGCTTTTTGAGGATGGCATAGAGGAGATACTCACCTATTTCACCCTCACAGACAAGGTGCCCGTCACCTCAGACAACAAGGTCGACAAGAACACCCCCGAGGGCATGAAGATAGCCTCCTCAGACAACCTTGAGTACAGATTTTACGTGCCTGAGGCGTGGATATGCAATTCAGAAAGCGGCGTAAGTGAGGCATATTATCCCGAGAGCGAGAAGACCAACGTCACCGTTACGTCCTATTCACCAAACGAAGCTATGACACTTGATAGCTATATCGAGATGACCGACAAAAATTATCAAAACACTCTCGCAGGCTATTCGGTAGAGTATATCACAAAGGATATGACGGTTGCAGACAAGCCTGCGGCAGAGCTTGCCTTTACCGCAAAGTACGGAGAGACCGAATACGTCATCCGTCAAGTGATCGTGTATTATCCGCAGCTTGAGCTCTTTTACAACATAACCTACACAGCGACCGCTGACGCGCCCCTTCACACCGAGGATTTTGAGGCGATGATAGACGCCTTCACATTCAGATAAGCTATGGAAAAGACAGTATATCTTGACAACAGCGCGACGACGCAGATGAGCGAGGCGGCAAAGGCGAAAATGACCGAGGCGATGGAGCTTTTCGGCAACCCCTCCTCCCTGCACCGCGAGGGCGACCGCGCATCCCGTGCGCTCAAGGAGGCACGAAAGGAAATTCTCGCAACGCTCGGCGTCAGAGCCACAAGCGACGAGCATCTGCGCCAGTTAGTATTCACATCCTGCGGAACCGAGGCGACAAGCACGGCAATTTTCGGCTCGGCTTATGCCAAGGAACGCCGTGAGGCGACGAGGATCCTCACAACCGACTCGGAGCATCCCGCTACTTACCGCGCGCTTGACAGACTCTCAAAGGACGGCTTTGAGATAGTAAAAATATCGACAAAGGGCGGTATACTCAATGCCGACGAGCTCGCGGCGGCGCTTTCAAAGCCTATATTCCTCGCTACCTTTATGCTCGTCAACAATGAGACGGGCGCACTCTATGACGTAAAGAGCGCCTTTGACGCGATAAAGAAAAAATACCCCTCGGCAATAACGCATTGCGATGCCGTCCAAGGGTATCTCAAGGTAAGATTTACCCCAATGACGCTCGGCGCTGACCTCATTAGCCTGAGTGCCCACAAAATACACGGCCCTAAGGGCATAGGAGCCCTTTATATCTCGCCCCGAATGATAAAGGAAAAGCGCATCGCTCCATTCCTCTTTGGCGGCGGACAGGAGAGCGGAATGCGCTCGGGAACCGAAAATACACTCGGCATACTCGCCTTCGCGGCGGCAGCCAAGGAGGGATTTGCGTCAATGGCAAAGGACGTACCCTATATTGCCTCGCTCCGCGAATACGCAAAGGAACGCCTCTCGGCACTTGAGCTGAAAATAAACGAGCCCGCAGTGCCCGCACCTCACGTGCTGAGCGTGACCCTCCCCGACATCAAAAGCCAGACTATGCTCAGCCATCTCAGCGGACGCGGAATATGCGTCTCGAGTGGCTCGGCTTGCTCATCGCATTCACTCAACACAAGCCCCACCCTTCTTGCGTTCGGACTTTCCGATAAGGAAGCCGACTCGACGGTGCGCATAAGCTTCTCGAAGTATAACACGAAGGATGACGTCGATGCACTCGCAAATGCACTCGCAGACGGGCTTAGGACGCTTGTAAGAATAAAGAGATAATTTGTCGAAAATTAAATTTCTGAAAAATTCTTTAGAAAAGGCTTGACAAACAAGAAAAGCTGTGGTAATATATTCGGGTACGAAAGTACGCTTGCGGCGTTAGCTCAGCTGGATAGAGTGTTTGGCTACGAACCAAAAGGTCGGGGGTTCGAATCCCTTACGCCGTGCCAGAAAAGGCATCAAGGATATTTCCTTGATGCCTTTTCTCGTATTGTGAAATGATGAAGAACCCATGCAAAAAGGCGCGTTGCGCCTTTTATGCGTATGCGCGAGGTGCACCAAACAAACGGCAAGGATAAACTTTCCGAGCGCTTGGGTTCTGAATCCCTTACGCTCAACATTCCGAGACCGCAGGCGAGACCGAATCCCTTACGCCTTTTCTCGTATTGTGATATGATGAAGAACCCATGCAAAAAGGCGCGTTGCGTCTTTTATGCGTATGCGCGAGGTGCGCCAAACAAACGGCAAGGATAAACTTTCCGAGCGCTTGGGTTCTGAATCCCTTACGCTTCCACATCCCGCAGGCGAGACCGAATCCCTTACGCCGATTAAATCCCTTATTTGTCACACATAAATGACCGTGCATTCTTTGCCTACCTTCTTACAGTAATCAATAACCGATTTTGTTCCCTTAGATTCTCCGTCCCAAAAGGCGAGCACCTTGTCGCTATAGTCAACTATCTTCTTGTTTCTCACAATAGGCGCTCCTCGCCCATAAAGGTTATACTCTGGCAAAAACTCGGCAAGAGCAATGTTATTTTCTCTGGCATAAATTGCCGCACATCTGTCTATTCCTTTTGCTCCTCCCGACACTATCTCGCTAACATCATCGGGCAAATACTCCCCAAAATTCTGCACTTCTATATTTCTTGAGCCGACCACCGCTATTTTCATTCTCTTTTCTCCTCTTGAATTTGGTATACTTATTTTAAGTATACTTACAACATTATATCACAAAATAATCTTAAAATATACTTAAATTCAGATTATTTTGAGGTAAAAAATGAGAAACAAGAAAAATAAGCACTTAGGAATAGAGATTGACCCCGAATTGCATTACAAGCTACATTACATTGCAAAATACGAGGGCCGTTCGGCAAATGGTGAGATACTCTATCTTTTGCGCCGCGAAATAAAGGATTTTGAAGCAAAAGAAGGCGTTATAGAATATCCGCCAAAGGAAGAAAACAAATAAAAACAGGAAAAGCCCTTGCTTTTCCTGTTTTTCTTTTCCTTAATATAATTATCTCACTCACCAAAGCTTGAATCAATACCAAGCGAGGTAAGAGCCGCCTCGTCATAGTATTCGAGAGGATCGACCGAAAGACCGCCCACCGTCATCTCAAAATGGAGGTGAGGCTCATCGGCGATCTCCACCATCGCACTGTTACCAACCGTCGCAATAAGCTGTCCCGCACGCACTGACGCACCCTCGGATATTCCCTCGGGAAGCTCCTCGCCGAGATTTTTATATACAGTCACAAGCTCTCCGCTATGCTGGACGGCGATGCAGTATCCCATCTTGACGTCCTCCCAGATCTTCGAGATCTTGCCGTCGGCTGCGGCGTAGACGGGCGCTGACTCTTCGGTAAGCACGTCGATACCAAGATGGACTCTGTAATCGTTCATTGTCGTGGAATAGACCTGCACGCTTGCGTCGTGCCCCTTAAGAAGCATACCCTTCACGGGAAGGGAGAGTGCGGGCAGCTCGTCGCCCACGGGAGTCGACACGTTCCCGGCGGGAGGATCTGTCTTGGGCGGAGTCGTCACGGGCGGCTCGGTTGCGGGAGGGTCTGTCTCGGGCTTTTGGGTCACCTTCTCCGTGTCCTTCGGCAGAGGCGTTTTTTGGTCGTCCTTCGAGCGATTACTGGCAACGGTCACGGCAACGATCGTCACGATCGCCGCAACGAGAAGAACGGCAGTTATCACGGTGGCACGATTCACTCCCGAATTTTTGAATTTTTGGGAAAACTTCTGATTTTTTTGATTGCCTGTCATTTTACAATACTCCTTTTTGAGTTGTTTTCTGCCTTTATTTTTCACCCCATGACTCAAGCTTTATTCAAAAACAAGCAAATTATCTCAAAAAATTGCCCAAAATGAATAAACATACAGCAATTATGCAATTTTTATTCAGAAATCTTGCAAAATGAGTAAAAATTTGCAAAAAAATTCTTGACATATTAAAAGTGTTGTGATATTATTTTATGTATATTAAAAAAATCGCGGGAATACCTGCGGTAAAATTTTTAACACGAGGTAAAAACTATGAAAACCACAATTTTGAAAGTATTCGCACTTGTAATGTGCACATTCATGCTCTGCACCGCTTTCGTTGCTTGCGATCAAAACAAGGACACCTTCCTCATTGGTGCAACAGGCCCCCTCTCCGGAGAAGCGGCAAGCTATGGCACTTCTGTACAGAAGGGTGCTCAGCTCGCAGTTGAAGAGATCAACGCGGCAGGCGGTCTTAACGGCATCAACTTCGCATTTGAGATGATAGACGACGAGGCAAGCGCAGATAAGGTTACTGCAGCTTACGACACACTTATGGCTAAGGGAATGGTAGTTTCTACAGGTAGCGTTACATCGGGCGCTTGCGCACAGTTCGCTTCCCTTTCCAAGGACGACAACGTATTCTTTATGACTCCCTCCGCTTCCGCCGAGGGCTGTATCGCAGAGAGCAATGCATATAGAATCTGCTTCGGTGACCCTGACCAGGGCTACCTTGCTGCAGAGGAGCTTGTTAAGGCAGGCTACACCAACATTGGTGCTATCTACAGAAGTGACGATTCTTACTCCTCTGGTATCTTCGCAGCATTCGAGGCTAAGATGGCAGAGCTCGGCAAGAGCTTCACAGCGAAGTCCTTCACCGAGTCGACAAGCTCGAACTTCACACAGCAGATAACCGACCTCAAGGCTCAGGGTTGCGACGTCGTATTCCTTCCCATCTACTATCAGCCTGCATGGCTTATCATTCAGGAAGCTAACAACCTCGGCTTCGACGTTGATTTCTTCGGATGTGACGGTCTTGACGGTATCTACGATTACTCCGGCAAGTCCGATCTCGTTAAGGGCGTTAAGTATCTCACTCCCTTCGACGTAAACAGCACAGACGCAACTGTTTCCGCATTCGTTGCTGCTTACAAGGCAAAATACAATGAGGATCCCGACCAGTTCGCAGCAGACGGCTACGACGCAGTTATGGTTATTTACCAGGCAATGAAGGCTGCCGGTGTTGACACTCTTGACATCACCGCTTCCGATCTTTGCGATAAGATCACCGCTGTTATCAACGGCGACTTCACCTTTGTTGGCGCAACAGGCACAATCACTTGGGCTGAGACCGGTGCTCCCACAAAGTCTCCTATCGTTATTACCATAGGCTAATATTAAAACACGTTTCTTGTACACTTGTGGGGGCGAAAAGCCCCTACAAGTGTGTTTTCACTAATGAGGGCTGATAGCCCGAAGCAAAAAATTACGCAAAATCTCACACTCAGACCCTTTTATGCCTTGTTCGAGGCTCAAAAACAGGAAAGGCTGGTCATAATTTATGGATATCATCAGCACGTTAATAAACGGATTGTGTCTTGGTGCGGTTTACGCAACTATCGCGCTCGGCTACACAATGGTTTATGGAATAGCAAAGATGCTGAACTTTGCGCACGGAGACGTAATCATGGTAGGTGCATATACTATCTTCTTCGTGCTTTCACAATTCGGCAACCCTTGGCTTGCAATTATTATATCTATCGTATTCTGTTCCCTTTTGGGTATGGTTATAGAAAAGATAGCGTACAAGCCCTTGCGCGGCGCTTCTTCTCTTTCGGTTCTTATTACGGCTATCGGAGTAAGCTATATGCTTCAGAGCTTAGCTCAGCTTATTTTTGACGTAACTCCTATTCCCGTATCCCTTTTCAATGACTTACCGCCCATCACATTTGGTGGCATTACAATAAAGATGACGTCTATCATAACGCTTGTTGCAGGCGCTATCATTATGATCGCGCTTTACTTCTTTATCAATCGCTCGAAAACGGGTAGAGCTATGCTCGCCGTAAGCGAGGATAGAGGCGCGGCACAGCTTATGGGTGTCAACGTTAACCGCACTATTGCCATTACCTTTGCAATAGGCTCGGCGCTCGCCGCTGTAGCAAGTATTTTCTATTTGTTTATGACTCCCGTTACACAGCCCACACTCGGTGCTATGCCCGGAATCAAGGCATTTGTCGCTGCCGTTCTTGGCGGTATCGGAAGCATACCCGGAGCTATGCTCGGCGGTGTATTACTTGGCATTATCGAGCAGCTTGCGCTCAAATACGAGAGCATTGCACCTTATGCTGACGCAGTCGTATTCAGTATACTTGTAATCGTTCTTCTCGTGAAGCCCACCGGACTTCTTGGCAAGAAGAGAAATGAGAAGGTGTGATCATGAAAAACGTAGTATCATATCTTAGAAAAAACTCCTCAAAGGTATTTAACTATTCCTTTGTTTCAATTCTACTCGTTGTATTCGGCACGATATTTTTAGCAAGCGGCGGTTCGTCCCGAATGCCCATATTCACGCCGAATATGCTCACTCAGATAGCTTACACGATGATCCTCGTAATTTCCCTTAACCTCGTCGTCGGCTACCTCGGAGAGCTTTCTCTCGGTCATGCGGGATTCATGTACGTTGGCGCATATGCTGGCGGTCTTTTCTCGCATTATACAGCAGATATCATCACAAGCAACTTTATCCGTCTCGTTCTTGCAATGATAGTTGGCGGTCTTGTTGCGGCAATATTCGGACTTCTTGTCGGTCTGCCCGCCCTTCGTCTGCGCGGCGACTATCTTGCGATAGTTACCCTAGCCTTTGGTGAGATCGTCCGCGGAGTGCTCAAGAACATCAAGATCGAGGGCTACATCAAAAATCCCGCCGACGGATTTACTCTTCCCCGTTACAAAGGACTCTTTATAGTCGCCTTTATAGTACTTCTCATAACGCTCTACTGTATACAGAATCTTGTAAACAGTAAGCACGGACGCGCTATAACCGCTATCCGCGACAATGAGATCGCAGCACGCTCTATGGGAATAAATATCACCTTCTACAAGCTTATGGTATTTACTCTCGCGGCGTTTTTTGCAGGTGTTGCGGGCGCAATATACTCAAATTATTCCGCAGTTATTTATTCGTCCTTCGACTATAACTATTCTATAGAGATTCTCGTTATGGTGGTTCTTGGCGGTATGGGTAGCCTTTCGGGCAGCCTTATTTCCTCGCTGCTTATCGTATTTATAAACGTTAAGCTCCAGTCCTACCTCACAGGACAGCTTGCAGGTGCAAAATATCTCGTTTACGCGATAATACTTATCGTAATGATGATGGTAAGCTCCTCTCCCAAGTTCGCTCCTCTTCGCGAGAAGCTTAACTGGAAATATCTTTCCTCAAAGATTTTCTCAAAGAAAAAGAAAGAATCCGACGTGCAAAAGGAGGTAGAGTGATATGGATAACACCAAAAACACCCCCGTTCTTCGCGCCGAGCATCTTTCTATTCAGTTCGGCGGACTTCGCGCGGTTGACGACGTAAACCTTACCATAAATCACGGCGAGCTTTACGGACTTATCGGCCCTAACGGTGCTGGCAAGACAACCTTCTTCAATCTTCTCACGGGCGTATATAAGCCCACCTCGGGCAGATTCTTCCTTTGCGGAGAAGAGCTTACGGGCAAGTCTCCCATCGAGGTCAACCGCAAGGGTATCGCGCGTACCTTCCAGAACATTCGTCTTTTCTCAAACCTCACAGTCGAGGAAAACGTTATGGTAGGTCTTGCAAATCAGATCCCCTGCTCCCTTCCCGAGTCTATATTCCGTCTGCCCAGACACAAAAAGAGCGAGAAGGAATTCCGCGAGAGAGCGCAGGCTCTTCTCAAGGTCTTCAAGCTTGACGAGTACAGCGACTACCTCGCGCAGAATCTTCCCTACGGTAAGCAGCGTCGCCTTGAGATCGCGCGTGCGCTTGCGACAAATCCGAAGCTCTTACTTCTTGACGAGCCTGCGGCGGGAATGAACCCCAACGAGACTCAGGAGCTTATGGACGATATTCTCTTCATTCGCGACGAGTTTGATATGACGATTTTGCTTATCGAGCATGATATGAGACTTGTCGGCGGAATCTGCGAGAACCTCACCGTTCTCAACTTCGGTACCGAGCTGGCACAAGGCAAGACGAGCGACGTACTCAATGACCCTGCCGTTATCAAGGCATACTTAGGATAAGGAGGAAATACTATGTCAGAAACCTTACTTAAAGTCAACGACCTTGAAGTATATTACGGTGTCATCAAGGCTCTCAAGGGTATATCCTTCGAAGTAAAGCGCGGCGAGATCGTTTCCCTTATCGGCGCTAACGGCGCGGGTAAAACTACCACGCTTCACACGATCACAGGTCTTATTGCCCCCAAGCACGGAAGTATTATCTACAAGGACAAGGATATTACACACGTCCCCGCACACAAGATAGTTTCTATGGGTCTTGTTCACGTTCCCGAGGGCAGACGCGTATTCGGAGATCTTTCCGTTTATGACAATCTGCTTATGGGCGCTTACACAAGAAAGGACAAAAAGGCAATTGAGGAGTCTATGGAGGAGGTCTTCCGCGACTTCCCGAGACTTAAGGAGCGTCGCCGTCAGCTTGCGGGAACTCTTTCGGGCGGTGAGCAGCAGATGCTTGCTATGGGACGCGCACTTCTTGCGGACCCCGAGCTTGTCGTTCTTGACGAGCCCTCTATGGGACTCTCTCCTTTGCTTGTCGGCGAGGTATTTGAGATAATCAAATCTATGAGAGACGCGGGCAAGACAGTGCTTCTTGTTGAGCAGAATGCGAAAAAGGCAATGTCGATCTCCGACAGAGTCTACGTTCTTGAAACGGGCTCTATCACTATGTCGGGCAACGCCGCTGACCTTATCAACGACGAGAGGATCAAAAAGGCTTATCTTGGTGAATAAAAATTACGGGAGGGTTTACCCTCCCGCAATTTTTTATTTTTGCTTATATCCATCAAGAAAAGCGCCGATCTTATTTACAGCATTACCGAGAACTTCAACCTCGGGCAGCATAACTATTCTGAAATGATCGGGCTCTTCCCATTCAAAGCCGCTTCCCGGCACGACAAGAATGTTTGTAGCATGCAAAAGATCGCTTGCAAACTTTTTATCGTCGTAGATCCCAAATTTCTTTTTGTCAAGCTTCGGAAACAAGTAAAACGCCGCGCGGTTTTTTACAAAGGACACGCCGTCTATTTTGCTAAGCTCTTTTACCGTAGCTTCTCTTTGCTCGTATATCCTTCCTCCCTTTGCCACCATTGCAGCAGGGGTGTGAGAATCCGCAAGCGCGGCTCCTATCACCGTTTGGGACAAGGCGTTTGCGCAAAGACGAAGCGACGTCAGCTTTACTATCGCGTCTTTATACTCTGCGGTTGCCTTCTTAGGTCCGCTTATAGCCATCCAACCGACTCTGAAGCCGCAAAGGCAGTGAGACTTTGAAAGTCCGTTCATCGTTATAACGGGTATGTCGGGAGCAAGAGCCGCGGTAGAGGTGTGTGTCAGACCATCCATAACCAGTCTGTCGTATATCTCGTCCGAGAAAACCAACAGGTTATTCTTTCTCGCCATCTCGGAGATCCTCAAGATCACGTCGTCGGCATAAAGGCTTCCGGTAGGATTATTGGGGTTTATTATTACAATAGCTCTCGTCCTTGCCGTTATTTTTGACTCAATGTCCTTGCAATCGGGATTCCAATCCGAAGCCTCATCGCAAATATAAAAAACAGGTTTTGCCCCGTATAATCTCACAAGATTGCTCCAAAGCGAATAGCAGGGCGAGGGCACAAGCACCTCGTCACCCACATTAAGCAACGCACCGAGAGCAAAGCTTGCCACCTCGCTGACGCCGTTCCCGACAAAAATATCGTCGGGCTCAATGCCCTCGATACCTCGCCCTTTATGGTATGTTACTATAGCCTCTCGCGCATCGGGCATTCCGCGAAAATCACAATACCCAAGCCCTTTACCGATGTTCATCTCAAGTGCACGGTAAATGCTATACGGCATCTCAAAGCCAAAGGCTGCGGGGTTACCTGTGTTCAGCTTCAGAACGTCCTTGCCCTCCCCTTGCATTTTAAGCGCCTCATAAAAAAGCGGCCCTCTTATATCGGAATGTATATCATTAAGCTTGTCAGCCGGAAAAATCATTTTTATTGTCTCCTTTTTTGTGTTGACAATATTATACCGCAGTGATATAATATAGTCAAATACATATATGTATATAGGAGTTATATAGTTTTTTCTATATCGTAAAAGTGCATGTTCAGCTACAAGGATTACGTATACGAGGTATACAAGGAAAAGAGCTTTTCAAGAGCCGCAGAAAATCTTTATATAAGCCAGCCCTCTCTTAGCGCAAAGATAAAAAAGCTTGAGGGCGAGCTTGGCATGCCTATTTTTGACAGAAGCACATCCCCTGTGCGCCTGACCGATTTTGGAAAGCATTATATAGAAGCGATCGAGCAGGTTTATGCACTTGAAAGAGGTCTTGAAAATTACATAAACGACGTCAATATGCTAAGATCCGGAAAGCTAAACATCGGGGCAAGCAACGTCTTTGCCGCTTACGTTCTTCCTCCTATGATAGTTGATTTCAAGTCTCGCTTCCCTGACGTAAAGATAAACCTTATTGAAGGAAACACAACAACACTTGAAAGAATGCTTTCGGATAACGACTTGGATCTGGTGGTAGACAACAATCATTACGACAGCGAGCTATACGATAAGGAGCGCTATTCAAGCGAAAAGATACTTCTTGCGGTGCCAAACTCCCTTGCCGTTTGCAAAAGCACCAAAAGCTATTCTTTAACAGAGGATCAGCTGAAAACGCAGACCTATCTTGATAGAGATTTCCCCGCAGTTTCTCTTTCTCTTTTTAAAAACGTTGATTTTGTTTCCTTGACACCCACCAACGACACTCGCATACGAGCAGATAAAATGTGCCGCGAGGCAGGCTTTAAGCCGCATATAGCGCTTGAGGTGCATCAACAGGCAACCGCGTATATGATAGCAACGACGGGGCTTGGAGCTACCTTTGTCAGCGACACGGTTGCGAGAAAAATGCCGTTTTTTGAAAGTCTCAGCTATTACAAGCTGTCAAGCGATGCGGCAACGAGAGACGTTTGCTTTTATTTCAAAAAACACAAAACCAAAACCAAGGCTATGCTTGAGTTTATCCGCCACATTTCCGCCAATTCATAATTACTAAAATATTTAAGGATAAAAAATGACTATAATTTCTGTAAACGATCTTTCGCTGTTCTTTGGAACAAAGGAGCTATTTTCGGGCATATCCTTTGCCCTCAACGAAAACGACCGAATGGGCATCGTTGGAGTGAACGGCTGTGGAAAATCCACCCTTCTTTCAATGATACTCGGCGAGACCGAGCCGGACAGCGGAAGCATATATATTTCAAAGCAAAAAAGCATAGGAATACTAAGGCAGAACGATGCGTTTGAGAGTGCGGACATCGACTCCGACTCGCCCTTGACGGCACTCGAGGTAATGTACCGCAGCTTCCCCGAGCTTCTCTCGATGGAGGCGCGTCTGTCGGAGCTTGAGAGCTCACTTTCGGTACACTCCGACGAGCGCACGGCGGCAGCATTTTCCGAGCTAAACGAAAAATTCATAAGCGAGGGCGGACTTGAGTTCCGTTCGCGATGCGCGGGCACGCTTATGGGAATGGGCTTTACCGAGGAGCAAATGAAGCTTCCCTACTCCCTTCTCAGCGGCGGTCAGAAGACCCGTCTTGCCCTCTCGCGTGAGCTCTGCCGCGAGCCTGATCTGCTCCTCCTCGACGAGCCGACAAACCACCTCGACATCGAGACGCTTGGCTGGCTTGAGAATTTCCTTGCGTCATATAAAAAATGCCTTATCGTTATCTCGCACGACCGTTATTTCCTTGATAGAGTCACCACAAAAACTCTCATTATGGAAAATAAGCGCGCTAAGCTCTACGGCGGCGGCTATACTGTGGCAACACAAAAGCGCCGCGAGGAGCAGGAGATACAGATGCGGCACTACAAGAATCAGCAAAAGGAGATCGCGCGTCAGGAGGCATATATAGCGCAGCAGCGCGCGTGGAACCGCGAGAGAAATATCGTAGCGGCTGAGTCGCGCCAGAAGATGCTTGACAAAATGGAACGAATCGAGAAGCCGAAGGAGGCTCCCCGCCCCATCAAGATGCGATTCAACTCCTCGCTTGAGTCGGGCAACGACGTGCTCACAATAAAAAATCTTTCATTTAATTATGACGGTGGAGACAAGCTCTTTGACAAGTTTGATCTGCTCATAAAGAAACGCGAACGACTCTTCTTCGTGGGCGCTAACGGCTGTGGAAAATCGACGCTTATCAAGCTCATAATCGGCAGACTTATCCCCACAGAGGGCTATATCGAGGCGGGGTATAACGTTGACGTCGGCTACTACGATCAGGAAAACCAAAATCTTACCGCGACGAACACAGTCCTTGACGAGCTTCACAACGCCTACCCCTCTCTTACCGATCTTGAGGTGCGAAGCGCACTTGCCGCATTCCGATTTATCGGCGATGACGTACTCAAGGAGGTGTCGGTGCTTAGCGGAGGTGAGAGAGCGAGACTGACTCTTGCAAAGCTCATTCTCTCCGAGATGAATCTTCTTATCCTCGACGAGCCGACAAACCACCTTGACATCGACTCACGAGAGGCACTTGAGACGGCACTTGAAGCCTTTGACGGCACGATAATCTGCGTCTCGCACGATAGATATTTCATCGAAAAGCTCTCTACGAGAATCGTTGACGTCGTTCCCCCTGCCGAGGGTAAATGCCGAATCGTTACCTTCGAGAAGGCAGGCACGGGATATACCGAGCTTTGCCGTGACCGTGAGCGCGCCGCACTATCTTCGACCCCTAATACAACCGCGGAGACTATAGCTACGGGCAAGGAGCAATATCTTGCCGACAAGCGCGCCGCCGCAGAGCAGAAAAAGCAGGAGAGATATATCGCGCGTCTGAAAAAAGAGGCAGAGGAGCTCGAAGCCGAGCTTGAGTCACTTGAGATAGAGATGCAGGGCGATGCCGCGACCGATTACGTGCGTCTGGCTACCCTTGATACCCGAAAAAACGAAATAGAAGAACGCCTGATGTTCATCTACGAGGAAACTGGAATATAAAAAACGGGAGAACGACGTTCTCCCGTTTTCAATTTTTTCATACCGAAGGCATCTACCCTTGGGGTAATTTGTCTTTCAAATTTTGATTTGTCGGTGTGTTTGTAGAGAGTAAGACATTATTTTTGATTGTAGGGGCGGCCACACGAACGAAGTTCGTAGCCTTTGCGAAGCAATATGTGGCCGTCCGCAACGAACACCGAAGAAGCACGAGCGGACGCGCAGTGCGCGCCC
>JAZQYP010000051.1:0-13923 GCA_045633625.1 Eubacteriales bacterium | reverse complement strand
CGCAGTAAAAAACGCGCCTTGATATTTTGACTTCGCATCGGCGGTTGAGGAAATTGTATCTTTGTTCTTGCTGATCGGGTATATAAAGATACGAACAGCAACAAAGCACCGCAACATTCTATAAAAATGATATGAGAGAAGATTTGAGCCCTGTCGTAAGCAGGTGATCTTAAGTCGAGAAGCTCTGAATGATGGTTGCGAAAGCAATCAGGTAATCGTATCTTGTAATTTAGCCGTTATTATCATTTGTAGATTCTGCGCTGTGATACTTCATAGGTAAGGCTGCCGAGAAAACGGCTATTAAGGCACATACAGCAATTATGATCATTTGAATTCTACAGTAATTATAACTGATAATTGATGAAAAAGGTGCCTTGAAAAGGTTGTGTACTGCAACGGAAACGCTGATGGGCGGCTCAACGGTATCTCAGACGCTACCGCCATCCGTAAGCCTCCAAACTAAATTGCCTGGGGTTACACATCCTTAAAATGCACCGTTATAATTCATTACCCTGCTGGTATTGCATTCACTGGCGGTGTGAAAGGTACAAATAGCACAAGAAAAGGCAGCCGTGGCAAAGAGGAAGCGATTCTAACTTTGATTCCCATGAGGAAGACCGACTGTTCAATACTTAACTGCAATTTGTGCCACGCCTCGACTTGGTTGGGACTATGGAAATTGCACCCTACTGCCACCAAGCGAGGCACTCAAAAGAGCCTAACGGTTAACAGTTGACATCCACTTGTACAGATGTTGATTAACTTGCCGATAAGTTATGAAAGATGTGAACAGCAAAGAAAAGAAATTTCTTGTCAGGCGCTCTCTGACCACTTAGGGTGAAAGCCTCACATCTTGTATGGTTTTGTCTTGGTAACTGCTTTGAGAATTATACTCTACCCGCCATCAAGTAAGACGAATTATAAAGGCGCAGACAGCAGCTAATATAGGAGAGCCGGACGTTTTTACGCTGGTCGTTCCAACGGGAACAGCCGAAAAATGCGCCTTGATATATCGCGGTGAGGACTCTGTGGCAGAGCAAGACTTGTCTTGAGTGCAGGTTCGAATCCTGCTCCCGCGCAAATTAAGGCGCAGACAGCAATGAAAGAGTTATTCTGAATAGGTTAGGAGAAATTCGACCCTTATCAATTACTAATGCGCCTTGTCATATGCCTCGGTAGCTCAGTTGGTAGAGCGAGGGACTGAAAATCCCTGCGTCGCAGGTTCGATTCCTGCCGGAGGCACCAAAAGGCAATTACAGCAAAACATGCGCCACAGAGCAACGACTCGATAAACCGAAAGCCGTGCGGCATTGCGGCTAAATTGCCTTGTATTTATGAAAATTTATCACGAAAAGGAGTGAGTTTTATGTTAGAATTTTTGAAAAAAGAAGCAAATAAAACCCTTACCGAAAACGGTGCGACAACCTATCTTACGACCGAATCCGACTGTCTTGACCTGTTCGCGACCATCGGTGCATTGCGCCGCGAGAGTGAGAGGGAGATCGTTGACCGTTTTGTCCGCGCATATAGTGAAAACAGAGATATAGCAATGAAGCTTCTCTTTTTCGCACGAGATATTCGCGGCGGTCTTGGAGAACGTCGTGTGTTCAAGGTGATCTTGAGATGGCTTGCAAGCAACGAGCCCAAGAGTGTGCGAAAAAATCTCTGCTACGTGGCGGAATACGGACGCTTTGACGATCTTCTCGCGCTTATGGACACCCCCTGCGAGAAGGAAATGCTTGACGTTCTTAAGGCGCAGTTTGAGGCCGACAACAAGGCTCTGGGCAACGGCGGAGAGGTCTCTCTGCTTGCAAAGTGGTTGCCCTCTGTAAATGCTTCAAGTGCGAATACTGTGAGGGATGCAAAAAGAATAGCCAAGCACTTTGGTATGAGCGATGCAAGCTATCGCAAGGCGCTTGTCGCTCTTCGCGCCCACATTCGCATCATTGAGAACAACCTGCGCGAGAAGGATTATTCCTTCGACTATGAAAAGCAGCCCTCCAAGGCTATGTATAAATACCGCAAGGCATTTATGCGCAATGATGGTGAGCGCTACAGTCGCTTCCTCGACAAGGTTACGAGTGGCGAAGCAAAGCTTCACGCCAGCACGCTTATGCCTTATGAGATCATTGCTCCCTTGTTCTTTAGGAGCGTAAGTGATGCAGAAAGAAAGGCTGTCAATGCTACTTGGATATCTCAAGAGGATTTTGGCGGCACCGAAAATGCACTGGCAGTCATTGACGGCTCAGGCTCTATGTACGGCGGTGCTGATCCTGTTCCCGCAACAGTCGCACTCTCTCTTGGTATTTATTTTGCCGAGAGGAACAAGGGTGCTTTCAAGAATCATTTTATCACCTTCTCGGAAAATCCAAGACTCGTTGAGATCAAAGGTGAGGATATTTTTGACAAGGTTCGTTACTGCAAGCGCTTTAACGAGGTTGCGAATACGAATATCCAGAAGGTGTTTGAGCTGATTCTTGATACCGCCAAGAAGAATTCTATACCTCAGGATGAGCTACCTAAAAAGCTGTATATCATCTCGGATATGGAGTTTGACTATTGTGCAAAGGGTGCTTCGCTTACTAATTTTGAGTATGCCAAGAAGCTTTATGCCGAGGCGGGCTATAGCCTTCCCGAAATCGTTTTCTGGAACGTGGCAAGTCGTAACAGACAGCAGCCCGTAACCATGAACGAGACGGGCGTGGCTCTTGTTTCGGGTTGTACTCCCCGTCTTTTTGAGATGGTGGCAAGCGGTACTATGAATCCTTACGCATTTATGCTTGAGGTCATCGAGAGCGAGAGATACGAAAAAATTGTGGCGTAAATAGAAAAAAGGGGGGCGTGGTAAACGCTCCCTTTATGTTTTAGAAAGGATATGAATTATGATAGAGATCATAGGAAAGTTTAACACCGCCAAGTGCTTTGCCACAACCGTTGGAGATAACGCGGCAGAGCAGATAAGGACGGTGTGTGATACAGAGGCGTTTTCTGCCTCAAAAATAAGAATTATGCCCGACGTTCACGCGGGTAAGGGGTGTACCATCGGCACTACAATGACGATCACAGACAAGATCGTTCCCTCAATGGTCGGTGTGGATATCGGCTGCGGAATGTACACCGTGTACCTCGGCAATATCGATATTGATTTTGAGAAGGTCGACGAGGCGGCGCATTTTATTCCTTGCGGAAGAGAGACGTGGGAGGGAAGGCAGGAAAGGTTTGACCTCACAGTCCTTCGTTGCTACAGAGAGCTCAAGCATTCAGCAAGACTCGAGCGGTCGCTCGGCACTCTTGGAGGAGGTAACCACTTTATAGAGGTCGACGTTGATGAGAAAGGCGGCAAGTATCTTGTCATCCATTCGGGAAGCCGTAATCTCGGCACTCAGGTCGCAGAGATATATCAACAGCTCGCGGTTGACCTCAACGCCGGCAAGGAGGATTATTACAGACGGCGCGAGGAGATTATTCGCACCTACAAGGAAGAGGGAAGAAGAGCAGAGATCCAAGCAACCATTAAGGCGCTTGAGAAGGAGTACAATTCAAAGCAGCCTACGCTTCCTCGCGACCTTTGCTTTCTCTATGGTTCGTTTATGGAGGATTATCTTCACGACGTTGATATCTGCCAGAGGTTTGCCGAGAGAAGCCGCGCCAAGATGGCAGAGATCATCCTTGAGCGGTGTGGGTGGACGGCGATCGAGACCTTCGGGACTATTCACAATTACATTGACGTCAATGAGATGATCCTCCGTAAGGGCGCTGTGTCCGCAAAGGAGGGTGAGAAACTTCTTATCCCGATCAATATGCGTGACGGCTCACTCATCTGCATTGGTAAGGGCAACGAGGATTGGAACTGCTCTGCTCCTCACGGTGCTGGAAGACTCATGTCCCGTTCGGCAGCCTTTGAGAAACTCACAATGGCGGATTATGAGAGGGAGATGTCAGGCATCTACTCGACCTGCGTCACACCCGATACTCTTGACGAGTCGCCTATGGCGTACAAGAGCATGGACGAGATCATTGAGAACATCGAGCCCACGGCAGAGATAATATGCAGAATAAAGCCGATATATAACTTTAAGGCGGCGGAGTAGGAGATGACTTAACTTAAATAAAAAAAGGAAAACTCCGATTTGGAGACTGCATATGGCGAGACCCTCGCTACAGCCTCCAAAAAGGAGTTTTCAAATGAGGAGATGCACAAAGTAGGATCAGGTCGTATAGTGGCCGTCACGCATTGTGTGCTCCTCATTTTTATATTACGGCAATTCCGTCAGAAGACTTAAAACGGACTGCTATAACATACTTTGAATAATTTACATATCGAAAAGCAAAAGCTCTATTTCTTTTTCGAATGACGTTGTTTTTTTATTTGAATAGAACATAGAAATCCAACCCATTTCGAGTTCTAATCCCAGCGCAAACGCTTTGATTTCTATGAATTCTCTAATGTTGAAATCTTCATACTCTTCAGCAAATCTCGTGTATCCTACTATGCCAAACTGTTTCAAAACATTGGTTCCGCATTTTGCAACAGCGTAGCAAAGTTCTCTGAACGGGACTTCAAAAGTGTAGTGTGTTTCTCTGGTTTCTACCTTTAGTGCACATATGAAATCTTCGTTTAAGGGGCCATCACTAAGCAAACGCGAGAGCTTCCACCTTACCGATCTTCCGAGATAGTCCCATATCACCTCGCCCTCTGCTTTTGTTAAAGGCAAACTATAATCGTAGGTAATCCCGATATGTTTATTTCTGTTGACTCTGGGAATACACAAAAGACAGTTCATGACGTGCATAAGCTGTCCGAAAAACTGTCCATGGCCGTCCGTTGTTGCGAAAGGAATTTCTTTTTCTTCAATTTTCAAAGAGCCTCTTTGACCACAAATTTGACACTCGTTAAGTGTCATGTCTATATTGCAAATTCTTCTTTCAAAACTCATATTATTTCACCTTCAATATCAAATTTACATATCAAAAAGCAAAAGCTCCATTTCCTTTTCAAAGGATGATGAATCAGCGTGCATCCAGCCCTTGGGATGCCGCCATAACTGTTGTGTTTGTCTTGATTCTAAAACTCCAAGGGCATATGCTTTGATGAATAAAAGAATTTCAATGTCGATTGAATCTCCCAAATATTGCTCTCCGCTGGATTTTAAGTATCCCTTAAAGCCGTATTTTTTTAATGCTTCAGTACAAGCCTTGGCAACAGCATAGCAAAGTTCTCGTCCATCAACGGTGAACTCTCTTCGTCTACCATACGTTCTCCAGAAGATGATTTTCACGGGATCAGGAACCCCGTTTTGCATAGGCATATAGCTATTACTTTCACGCCAAAGAGTTATGGGATGACTGTGATGTTCGTTATCCCAACTAAAGTCAACCCGCGTTAGCGGCAACTCTTCGTTCCCTTGAGGAGTGTTGCGCACGGTTTTTTGACCGCGTCTGTGGAAGATCCAATGCTTTAGGTCTTCTTCATCATAAAGACAATATATTGCCCTTAACAAAGAAGAAAACTGACTTCCCATAGTGCCGCTCAAGAAAAAAATGTTGTTTGCACAACCAATTTTCATTTGGACTTTGGTAAAGTCCGAGCCGCAGGGAGTCAGCCTGATTCGAATGTTGCAATCTCTCTTATTCAGTTTCAAAAAATCACCTGTGCCATATCGGGCACGCACCATCAAAGATGGGCATCGTAGATTAGGTCATTTCGACCTTAAAATGATTATATCACGAAAAAACAGAAGTGTCAACCAAAAATTGTCGGCACGATTACAAAGTCCATTTTATTGGACACAAGGTGTGCTAAAATATGATCGTAGAATCAAGATGACTACAAATAATTTGTTTGAGGTGCTTAAAATGGTAGAGGTAAATAACGGCGCTATACTTACGGTAGATAAGATGGTCAGATATCTTTCAGGTGCATACGTGTCGCTGATAAAAAAGAATATACCTATAAAAATTTTTCCGTCGGTAATGCTTTGGGGACCTCCCGGAGTTGGTAAATCACAGGGGGTCAGAGAAATTGCCGAGCGTATTACCAAAGAGACGGGGAAGAGAGTTGATATCACCGACGTAAGACTTTTGCTGTTTAATCCTGTTGATCTGCGAGGAATTCCTACCGCGAATGCCGACAAGACTCTGGCGGTGTGGTTAAAGCCTAAAATATTTCAAATGGACGAGAGTGATGACGTTGTAAATATTCTTTTCCTTGATGAGATATCGGCGGCACCTCCATCCGTTCAAGCCGCCGCATATCAGATCACACTTGACAGAATAATCGGAGAGCACCGTTTGCCCGAAAACTGCATTGTATTGGCGGCGGGAAACAGGATCACCGACAAGTCGGTTTCATATGCTATGCCTCGTGCGTTGGCTAACCGATTGTGCCATCTTGAGATATGCAGTGACTTTAAGAGCTGGCACGATTGGGCGCTTGAGGCTAACATACATGAAAGTGTTATAGGATTTTTGGACTTCAAGCCCGAATATCTTATGTGCAAGGACATATCAAAGACGTCAAACTCATTTACGACGCCGCGTTCGTGGGAAATGGTAAGCAACGTTTTGAAGTACGTATCGGATGATCTGTCCGACGTTTTTCCGATAATAGTGGGTTGTGTTGGAGATGAGGCGGCAACAAGCTTTGACGTGTGGTATAACGTGTTCCAAAACGTGCCCCCGGTAGACAAAATATTTGCGGGAACTCATACTATCCTCCCACAGCTTCCCAATATAATATTTGCCTTGACTACCCGCATAGTTTGGTATGCAAGAGATCACCACGATGATAAAGAGATAGACAATGCGCTCAAATACGTTTCAAGGCTTTCGGTCGAATTTCGCAACAAGGTGTTTTTTGACCTTTTGAAAATTCGTGAGGTAAGACCCGCCCTTAAAAACAACAGTCTTTTCTGCGAATGGTTTGAAAAAACAAACAAACGATGGGAGAATTATCCATGCTGACAAATCGGGAGATAGCACAAATGAGGGCAAAGATACTCTCGGCAAGATCCTTTCTTATGCGAGAGCATCCCTTCTTTGGCGTTCTGTTAATGCATCTGAAATTTGTGGCAGTTGAGGAGATGGATCAAATATCCACCAATGGCTTTACCATTTTTGTTTCACCTCAGTGGATGAAGTGGTACAGTATGAACGAGCTTGCTTGCCTTTTGTGCCACCAAATAATGCACATCCTTAATGGAGATATTTGCAGACCGCTTTCGATGATGGGAGATGAGTATCATTTTGAACGTGATGCTGAGGTGGATAGGGCGTTGATCCTTTTCGGAGTGGGAAATTATTACGTATATCTCCGCTCGGTTTCGTGTCCCCATGACAACCTGATCTATGATGATGAGGGGCTTGAAGATGAGAGGTCGATGCGGATGGCTGATACCGATCTTTTTTGGAGTGACAGAACCGATTATGTGGAAAACGGAGTTTTGATATTAGATAGCTCGGTTGATACAGATGGGCGACTCAGCTTTTTTGAGAGTAACTTAGCCGATGCTACGCTTATGTCGTATTGGCAAAATGCTGCTACGGCATATGGATTTCTGGCGGGAGAAGAATTTGAACAGATGCGCTTGTATTGGGAAAGCACCAAAAAGGGAGGCCTGAACTGGAAAAAGCTTTTGCGGGAATTTACCCAGGAGGAGGTGTTTGACTATTCGTTTTGTCCACCCGACAAACGACTGCAGGAGAGCGAGCTTTTCCTTCCCGACTTTAACGATAAGGAGATATCCGTCAAAAATCTTTTGTTTATGATTGATACCTCGGGCTCTATGGATGAGGAAATACTAAACGATGTCTACGCCGAAATAAAAAGTGCAATTGAGCAGTTTTCCGGAAGAATAGAAGGATTGATAGGCTTCTTTGATTCAGATATAGTCGAGCCGGTTCCTTTTTGTTGTATTGAGGACTTTGAGGATGTTGAAGTATACGGAGGTGGCGGTACGGATTTTGCCTCTATTTTTAAGTACGTTAGTGAGGACTGCCGAAATAATATGCCAAATGGAATAATCATCTTTACAGACGGATATGGAGACTTTCCTGATGAGGATTTTGACGACGTTCCTGTGCTTTGGCTGATAACCGTTGACGATGAATTTAAGGCACCCTTTGGCAAAGTGGCGTATGTCAACGATAAAAAATGGCGGAATTAATGCGGAGAGCTGACTGAGCCCACCGACACAGAAACGGAAGCAGAAACAGAGACTGAACAGGGAATCGAGCCCAGTGCTCAGCTCGGAACAGATCCCGAAACTAAACCCGGCAAGGACGATCCTCAGACTCCCGATGATAGCGATGGATTCCCCACCGGCATAGTCGTTGTAATTGTTGTAGGTGTCGCAGTCGTAGGTATCTTCGCTCTCATTTGGTTCATTATCAAGAAGAAAAAAAGAGCGTAAGTTCTCTCAATCTTCAAAAGCAATAACAAATCTGCTTAAATACAATAAGCGGTGAGCCTCGGCTCACCGCTTATCTTTTGGCATAAGGGTAGCTGGGTCTGGTTTTTTCGCGTCGCGTTTGTCATTTAATAAGCGATAGGTGAAAAAGATATGTAAAGTCTTTTTATATGTCCGTTTTTTTGGACACATCATTTGATACAATGAGTACAGAGGATGAGAAACGTCCCGCAAAGAAATAATGAGAAATCAGTTAATAGAAAATCGGAGGTTATTTTATGATCGCTTTACTTGGAATAATACCCGTGATACTTGTCGGCATAATATTTTTGCTTATCAACCCTCTTTGGAGCGCGTTGTGGGTGTTACTTGTAGCCGGAGAAGCCCTCTTCCTTTTTAAGAGAAAGATAAAAACAAAGTAAATACTTTGCAGAATGTCGGCGTTAAGTAAATTAAGACGTTGAAAAAGTTTTTATTTTGTGCTATTATAATAACAATATTATAACAACAAATAGAAGGGAGCTATTAAGATGACCGAATACGAGAAAATCGCATATGCAAAATCTTTTATAGACAAATTGGCAAATGGTGTGAATCCCTTGGATGACACGCCTATTCCTGATGACGATATCGTGAATAACGTTCGCCTTTCTCGTTGCTTTTTCTACGTATCTTCAATTCTCCAGAGGGAGATCGAGAGGGAACGCAAAAAGCTTTCAAAGGAGATGAGGGGAGATCGACTTCCGTTCTCAATTACTTCCGAGCAGCTTGAAGGATTTGAATATTCTCAGGCGCCTATTTCGGTGTCCGCAATGGCTCAAAAGATCAACTGGTTGGTAAGAGAAGATATTGAGGGAATGAGGATCAAAAAGCTTTCGTATCCCAATACCCCCAAGGTAGCGCGCTCCAACTTATCCCAACAAGGTTATGTTCAAAAAGGTGTTGAAGCTTGTTTTCAACACCTTTTCTATAAAACGAATTTGTTTATCCCGTCGCCACCTGCGGTTTGATATGGCAAGCAGTATGCGAGGGCTGATTAATAGCAGATTTTGCCGGGGTTCAGGATGTTCTTTTCGTCGAACACACGCTTGATGCCTTGCATCAGGGCTATCGGTGTTTCGCCGTACTGGCGCTTCAGGTAATTGCGCTTGGCGTAACCGATGCCGTGTTCGCCCGAAACCAAGCCACCGATTTCTTCGGAGATTTTATACATTCTGTCAAAGGCTTCTGCAAGCTTTTCTTCCCAGCACTCATCATCCAGCTCATCGCGGCACACGTATATATGCAGGTTGCCATCACCTGCGTGACCGAAGCTGGGGATACGGATATTCAATTCATCGGCGAGGGCGTGTGTGAATTTGATGAAGTAGTCGATCTTGTTGACGGGTACGACGACATCGCATTCGTCCATCTCGGTGGTCGAAGCCTTGATAGCCTCAAGGAACGCGCCTCTTGCGCTCCAGACAGACTTCTTTCTTTCCTCGGTGTCAACGATATATGCATCGAGCGCGCCGATTTTAAGGCAAAGCTCTGCGACGGTTTCCATATCTGCCTCCACCTGTGCGTCGGTAGCACCGTCAAAGGTCAGAAGTATGTAGGCGTCATTTTTCGTATCGGGGAACTTTTTGCCAAGATAGCTCTCGGAGAAGAGAATGGTATCACGCGACATATACTCAATAGCGGTGGGTGTAACCTTAGAACGAATTATGTGGGGCACAGCCTCGATTGCCGACTTCATGTCCGGGAAGGGAACGAGAAGGCTAACCGACACCTTCGGCAAGGGAACAAGCTTCAGCACAGCCTCGGTAATAATGGCGAGTGTACCCTCCGAGCCTATGATGAGATCCTTTAGCGAGTATCCGGAGCTGTTTTTTGCAACCTTTGCTCCAAGGTTCATAATTTCGCCGTTTGGTAAAACTACCGTAAGTGCGCGAACGTAATCTCTCGTTACGCCGTATTTTACCGCACGCATACCGCCGGCGTTAGTAGATATGTTTCCACCGATGGTAGCAGATTTCTCACCTGGATCGGGCGGATAGAGAAAATCATTTTCCTCTGCAAAGGCCGCAAGCTCCATAAGCAGAACGCCGGGCTGTACGGTGACCGTGAGGTTCTCGCGGTCAAGCTCAAGGATCTTATTCATCTTGCCGGTTTCAAGGAGAATTCCTCCGTGGAGCGCGACTGCAGAGCCTACAAGACCCGTGCCACTGCCCCTGACCGTTACCGGTATGCATCTCTCATACGCAAGCTTCATAATAGCCGAGATCTGCTCGGTGGATGCTGCGCGAACAAGCACCTCGGGCATGCTTACGATGCCACCAAGCTCATCGTGGCCATAGTCCTCCGAGATTTCCTCGCCCACAAGAACGGCGGCGTCGCCGACTATTTTCTTGAGAGCCGCGACGTCTGTATCTAAAACCTTATTATACATTTTTTGCCTCCTTGATGTTCTTGATAATGCGAGGGAGGATCTCCGCAACATCGCCGACTACGCAGTAGTGTGCAACGTCGAAGATGGGAGCCGATTTATCAGTATTAATTGCAACGATAGTTGCAGAGGATTTCATTCCTGCGGCAAACTGAACCGCGCCGGAAATGCCAAGACAAATGATGAACTTCGGCTTAACGGTTCTTCCCGAAAGACCGATCTGATGCTTTGCATCGAAAAGGTTGGATTCAACGAGCGGACGGGTGCAGGCAACCATACCGCCGAGCAGGGAAGCAAGCTCCTCTGCCTCTGCGCGAAGTGCGTCAGTCTGTGCGCCTCTTCCTAAAGCGATAATAACATCTGCCTCTGAAATATCAACATCTGTTTGCTTTTTGTCGGTTTTCAGCACCTGTATCTCGCTTTTTTTCATTTCCTCGGTGACGCTCATCTGTACGATTTCACCCGAGGGTTCCTCTGTGCGTGGAGGCTCCTCAAATATCTTATATCTAACGGTACAGAACTGCGGTCTGGTTGCAGGCGAGATGATCTGCGCCATGATATTTCCGCCAAAAGCGGGCCTTATCTGTACAAGATCGGTATTCTCCTTCATCTCAAGGACGGTGCAGTCTGCAGTGAGTCCTGCGTGGAATCTTGCGGCAACTCTTGGTGCGAGCTGACGGCCAAGCTCCGTCGCGCCGACAAGGATGGACGAGGGCTTGATTTGCTCTATAAAGTCGGAGAATGCAGCTGCATATGGCTCAATTCTGAAATCGCGGAAGGCCTCGTCGTCATAGACGAATACCTTATCTACGCCGTAGAGGAGAAGCTCGCTTGCTTGCTCCATTATGTTTTCGCCGATCAAGAGAGCGTAGATGGGGTGACCGGTGACCTTGGCAAGCTCTTTTGCTTTTCCCCAAAGCTCAAATGTGACCTTATGTATCTTGCCACCCTGGCAATCTGCGTATACGGTGATACCGCGCCAGAGGGATTTATCAATTTCGGCTACGTCTTCTTCCTCATACGTGACGATGCCGTCACTCTTTTTCGCACAAAGCTTACACATCTTGCAGGCAGCCGAAATGGAAAGCCCGCCGTTTTCATAGGAGATAGCGCCAAAAGGGCAAAGCTTCGTGATGCTCTCTGCGTTTTCTTTGTTCACAAGTGATTGGTTGATAACAAGTTTTCCCATGGTGACCTCCTTATATCAGCTTAAGCTTGGAAACAAGCGCGAAAAGCTCGTCTGCTTGCTCGTCGGAGCTTCCCGAAATCGTGTGCTTTTCGGTGTTTTTCTCGGGTGGGAAGATCCTCTCTACCTGCGTCGCAGAGCCGTTCAAGCCGTAGTGATTCGGATCCTGGTCGGAAAAGTCTGCGAACGAAAGGAAACGCACTACGTCGTCGGTAAGCGCACGCTTCACCTTGTAAGACGGGAGTCTCGGGGTGTTGATATCGCCATCGGTTGAGATGAGACAGGGGAGCGTAATGCTTTGCTTTACCGTCTTGTTATCAAGTGCGGCGGTCACGTAAAGCACGCCGTCCTTTAGGTCGTCAACCGAGCAAACGTTAGAAATATTGGGTAGTCCGAGATACTCTGCAACCTCGGCTCCGACCTGCGCCGTATCGCCGTCTGTCGTCTGCTTACCGCAGATGATGAGATCATACTCTCCGCATTTTTTGATACCCTGAGAAATGGTGTATGCAGTCGCAAGCACATCAGCACCTGCAAACTTTCTGTCGGACAGCACAGTGCCACGGGTGGCTCCCATCGCAACAGCCTCCAGGATAACTGCCTTTGCGGGAGGCGGTCCCATGGTAATAAGCTCAACCTCGCCGCCGTATTTCTCTGTAAGGGTGAGAGCAAGCTCAATGCCGTAGAGATCGTAGGGGTTCATCTTGTTCTGAATACCGTTGCGGATAAGAACGCCGGTTACGGGATCAACCTCTACATTGCTCGATCCCGGTACTTGCTTAATACAAACCAGAATTTTCATTTTATTCTCCTTATCGGATAGACAAAGCAATCTCGTCAAGCGCTTGCTATCTATATTAATAAGATAATTATTTTATATAATTTTACTATAATTTAACCAAGTTGTCAATACGCTATTATTCAAAGTGATTAGAATCAGATGACTAATAATATTGACAACGCGGTTACAGTACTTAGAGAATTGGCAAAAAAAAGAGAAATGCAGTATGCCAAATTACGACTTTTCGGGACCGGAAATGCTTGGGTATGAAAAAGATGGTAACCTAATATGTCATTGTTCAAGTTCGATTGTAAATGATATTACAGGTATAATTAGAGGCGTTTTTGCATCATCAAAAAAGATGCGAAAAAGCAGTCGCTTATTTATTGCTTTGCGAACATTTTCAAATGCAGAATCAATATGGACCTGTTGATTTTTATCCAACATGGATTTATAGAGATGGGAGATCGGTTCCGGATAGAGAACCCTCCAATTTGGATTACAAAATTCATTGACAGAACAGTAGATTGTGCTTAACGTGACCTTGCATTACGTATAGGGGTTATGCAAAGTATGTGAAAGTCACCCCCAAAAACGGGGTGTCCCACAAAATTGCGTAGCAAACTGTGTAACACCCCCTCAAAAAACTGCGTAACAGGGCTAAAAAAGAACAAAAAATGAGGATGAAAAATCATCCTCTTTTTTGCCTTAAAAGCCTTATAATAAAAAAACGGAACAGTCCATCTTATTGGACACGTCTCCGTTTTTTACTCTGAATATTCCAACACAATACAGCGACAGATAGAGAAATTTGAAAGGCAATTAGAAAACGAAAGTGAATTACCAATAGACCTAACAATACTAAGTTTTGAAGAAGAGCATCAAGTCGGATTCTTGGAAAGGGTTAGTGCGGTACAGTTAAAATGAATACCTATCATCTCGAATAAAACTTTCGCAAGCAGTCATACATATGGCTAAAGGCGAAAAATGGGCTTGTTCAACCCTCGAAGCAGGGAAGAACAAGCCCATTATATTGGTTGCGAAAACACGATAAAATAAGTTCTAAGCAGCGGGGAAACAGTATAAGGGTGTGGCGCAGCTGGTCAATTCTTGCACTTGG
>JAZQYP010000050.1:0-8096 GCA_045633625.1 Eubacteriales bacterium | reverse complement strand
CGACCAGAACGGTGTTGGTAAGCTTATGGATATGGCTCTGAGACTCGGTAGACCTGCTAACGAGAAGCTCCACGTAGGTATCTGCGGTGAGCACGGTGGTGACCCCACATCCGTTGAGTTCTGCCACAAGCTCGGACTTGACTACGTATCCTGCTCTCCCTTCAGAGTACCGATCGCACGTCTTGCAGCAGCACAGGCAGCTATCAAGGGCTAATCAATTAGTTCTATAAAGTAAAATTTATCCGCCCGAAGAAATTCGGGCGGATTTTTTATTATTGACAAAGTGTTGTTTTTGTGGTACAATATAAACACCATAAAGAGTGCGTGAGGGACAGCCCCGTTGACCGCACAGCAACCTGCCGAAAGATAAGGTGCTAAAGGCTGAACGATGGGTAATATTGATTTTATTTAAGACCTGTCGTGTGATGGGTCTTTTCTTTATGAGTAAATCATAAGGAAGTAAACATTATGGAAGAAAGAAAAACAACACCAAAAATTTGGGAGGGCAAAAAGAAGGCGTTTCTTGTGTGCGACGAGTCCTTAAAAGATAGTGGCGCACCATTCTATGAATTCTTAAGAAGAAACGGGTATACTTATGGCACACACAAAGGAAACTTTGGTTGCCCTTGGGCGCACGTGGATATTACAACCAAGCAATACGCTTATGGTATGCCAGGTGTTTCTTTTGTTGGAGAAATCGGTAATCACGCAATTTCAATTGCCGAGTTTATGACGATTTACAATATTTTCAAGAAATACGAAGGCAAAAGTCTTTTTGTATTTCACGAAAAACGTTTTGATTGTGCTAAAGACGAATCCTCTTTTGATTAATCCCCCTCTTTTGAAAATAGCAGCACAGGCAGCTATCAAGGGCTAATATTTAATTAATTAAATAGCTAAAATGTAACTCGAGCCTCCCTCCGGGAGGGAGGTGTCACGAGCGACGAAGCGAGTGACGGAAGGAGCCCGCGTAAACGTAGAGCCTTATGAAACTTAATGTTCACGCACTCTCCTTCAGTCGTCCGCTTACGCTCCCGACAGCTCCCTCCCGGAGGGAGCCTTTAGAGTTGTTTGCGATTTAAACGGGGCGTCGGGGACGTCGCCCCCTACAATAGATAATTTCGTCTCCTCCGACAAATCCCAATTTGTTTGAGCTTTGAAAAAAAACTTCGATAATTCTTCGTTTATTATTCATATCAAATTATTCTTGCAATTAAAGAGCAAATATGGTATATTTATAATATGGAGGAGGTGACACTATGACCTTATGCAAAAAGCTGTCCTTGATGACCCTTTTGTTGATCCTTATTTTCTGTCTTTTTTCGTGTAATACTCAAAAACAAACGCACACACTTTATTTTATAGATAACGACGCCTTTTATCACACCGCCGAGGTGGGCGGAGAGCTTCCGCTTGCCTTCCCCGAGGAGCCCACAAAGGAGGGATATATCTTTGAGGGCTGGTATTTTGACAAGAACGTATGGGCTGAGCCTCTGAACGAGGGTCATATCCTTGAAGCAAGTGATTCCGTATACGCAAAATGGTCACCGATAGAGTATACGGTAACCTTCGTTGCGGACGATGAAACGGTTGCCGAGCGCACATATATAATCGAAGATGAATCGGTTGACGTTCCCGAGATACCAAAGAAGGATGGCTACTTTGGCGCGTGGGAGGACTTCCAGCTTTGTGCGTGTGACATAACAGTCAACGCCATATACAAAAACAGCGCAAATGTAACGATAACAACAAATATTGAAAATTCAGTAGTCTTCAACGGCAAGACCGAGCAGCGCATATCAGCCACTCGCCCGTCTATTGAAGATGTAACATACAGAGTAAGAACGGGATATAAATTCCTTTATTACGAGGTGGACGGAGAAAAATATACGTCTGACGTAATTTCCTATGACAACGTAACAAAGGATACCGAAATCGTAGTATACGTTGACTATCTTTCCTACGAGCTTCCTATCATAAACGTAGACACAGATTACGTGGGTGTTCACTCAAAGATTGACTACACAACCATGTCATTTACAATGATAAATAGCGAGAGCGATCTGAGTGAGGTAGCGGGCGGCATAAGACTTCGCGGGAACTCCACTGCGAGCTTACCCAAAAAGCCTTACCGCATTAAATTTGACAAAAAGCAGTCCCTTTTCGGACTTGAAGCCGCAAAAAGCTGGGTGCTTCTTGCAGATTATCTCGACCCCTCGGGGCTCAACAACTACACCGCCTTCACGCTTGCGAATAAACTGCCAGGAATGAGCTTCAACCCCACTCCTCACAAGGTAAATCTATATATTGACGGCAGTTATCACGGTCTTTACACCCTCTGCGAGCAGATTCAGGAAAATGACGGCAGGGTTGGCATCGAGATGGATGTGATCACCCCCGACATGACGAAGGTAACCGATTATAACTTCCTTATCTGCATGGACCAAAGCGTCACGGGCGATGAGGATGCGGTTTACGGCGAGGATTATTTCACAATTCCCCTTCCCGAGTACAATAACAAGCAAGACAATCAAAGAGAGATATACGTTGAATTGAAATATCCCGAAAAAGAGGCGTTCCCCTCTGATGAGCAGTTTTATGACTTTATGTCTCAGCTCAAGTCGTATATGACCTCTATTCTTGATACGCTTGCGTCGGAAAATGCCGAAGCCATAAAGAAAGCGGTCAACGTAAACTCGCTTATTGATTATCTTATACTCGATCAGATCATGAACGAGGACGATCATACCTTCAAGTCCTTCTATATGTATTATACCAACACCTCGGACAATCCCGAGGAGAACGGCAAGCTCTCATTCGGTCCCGTTTGGGATTATGACTATTCCATGGGAGTTCCGTGGCAGGGCAGACCTAACCAGCATTTTAAGATGTCAGACAGAGTCTACTACACAAACATCTTCTTTGTAAGCATGGTAAACGTGCCCGAGTTCTACGAAACGGTAAAGGAAAGATACAAGACCTATGCCCGCCCCGCTCTTGTGGAATACATTGAGAGCTATGGCGATATCGTCAGATCGATAAGCGAATCAACTGATATAAATCAAGGTCGCTGGTATGACCAAATAGACCCAAACCTCTCTGATAAAAATATTCTGTTCGTCAAGGAATGCCTGAATCACAGACTTGCCTTGCTTGATGAGCTTTGGGAATAAGCACAAAAAAACCGACATCAAATAGCCTCGCGAGCTAAAGTACAGAAAAAAAGCCGATACGGAATAAAATCCATATCGGCTCTTTTCTATTGCACCACCACTTTCGGTGGTGAGTAAGTGCGCACTTCCTGATAGTTTTTAGTGATATGCTGTCTATGACAGCGTGATATTTTTGCTTGTGCAAAAGTGATATTGCTCTGCAGGCAGAGCAGTTATATTCTATTCGCCACCAAAACTCGCGTAGCGAATACCACTCGGCGTAAGCCGAATACCACTGCGAAGCAATATCACTCGCCGCAGGCGAATAGAACTGGCGTGATACTCTTAACGGAGTATCACGCCAATGGTGTCGGTTTTATTTTTATTTAATTACTGAAGGTGCATTACGCAACGCTCTGTATCCTTGTCGAAGATATGGAGTCTTGTCATGTCAAGTGCTACCTTTATCTTGTCGCCGCCGCGAGACTGCGAACGAGCGGATACCTTTGCGATAAGTCTTGTCTCACCGATAAGGAGATAGAGGTGGATCTCGGATCCCATAAGCTCGATAACGTCAACGTCAACGTCGATAACGGTGTCGGGATGTGCCTCAACAACGCCCTTATCATCGCTGATTCCCTCAGGACGAACACCAACTACAACTTCCTTGCCTATGTAATCAGCAAGCTCGGGAGCATTTGCCTTGTCGGAAGGAAGCTTAACAGAAACGCCCTCAAAGGTGAAGTAAAGATCGTCTGCCTTCTTCTCAAGAACACCATTGATGAAGTTCATCTGAGGTGTACCGATGAATCCTGCAACGAAGAGGTTGCAAGGCTCGTCGTAAAGCTTCTGAGGTGTATCTACCTGCTGGATAAGACCGTCCTTCATAACAACGATTCTGGTTGCCATGGTCATAGCCTCTACCTGGTCGTGAGTAACGTAGATAAAGGTTGTCTCAACTCTCTGGTGAAGCTTTGTAAGCTCAGTTCTCATGGCTGCACGAAGCTTTGCATCGAGGTTGGAAAGCGGCTCGTCAAGAAGGAATACCTTGGGGTTACGAACGATAGCACGTCCAAGCGCAACTCTCTGCTTCTGACCACCCGAAAGAGCCTTAGGCTTTCTGTCGAGAAGGTGGGAGATATCAAGTACTCTTGCTGCCTCTTCAACGCGGCGCTTGATCTCCTCCTTAGGAGTCTTGTTGAGCTTAAGACCAAATGCCATGTTCTCAAATACTGTCATATGAGGATAAAGAGCGTAGTTCTGGAAAACCATCGCGATCTTTCTATCCTTAGGAGCTACGTCGTTAACAAGTGCGTCGCCGATGAAAAGCTCACCCTCGGAGATCTCCTCAAGTCCTGCGATCATACGGAGTGTTGTCGACTTTCCGCATCCGGAAGGACCAACGAGTACCAAGAACTCCTTGTCCTTTATCTCAAGATTGAAGTCCGAAACAGCGGTTACGCCGCCGGGATACTTCTTGTAAATATGTCTGAGTGATAATCCTGCCATTGTGCATTCCTCCTGAAATACTGGATACAATATATATCTTTTTTATTTTAGCCGAAATTTTTCGTCATACTATTTTACCAAATTTCGAGGCAAAATGGAAGAGTTTTTTTCTCCAAACTTTAAGGTCTTTATTTGTGCAAGTTGCACAAAACGACCCATTTATTTGTGAAATCCGTCTTTTTGCCTCAAGTGATATTTTAATATATTAAAATCACTTTATATTTTTCATTGAAAGAGATATTCTCTTTTTCTTCACGTCAACGGCAAGAACTCTCACCTTTACGACGTCTCCTACCGAAAGAGCCTCGGAGGGATGCTTTATGAATCTGTCGGCGATCTCGGATATGTGAACAAGTCCGTCCTGATGAACGCCGATATCCACAAACGCGCCGAAGTCGATCACGTTACGCACCGTACCCGTGAGCACCATCTCGGGCTTAAGGTCCTCAAGCCCCAATACGTCGTCACGAAGCACAGGGGGCGGGAGAGTGTCACGCACGTCGCGTCCGGGCTTCTCAAGCTCTGCAACAATGTCGTAAAGGGTGGGCGCGCCGATACCGAGCTCGTCGCAAATAGCCACGCTTCCCTTCTGCTTTACCTTCTCAGAAAGTCCGCCGAGCTTGCCGCCGCGAACGTCTGCCTCGGTGTAGCCGAACATATCAAGGAGCTTGTGAGCCGCCTCATACGACTCTGGGTGAACTCCCGTATTATCAAGTATCTCCTTTGACTGCGGCACACGGAGGAAGCCCGCGCACTGCTCGAACGCCTTAGCTCCGACACGCGGAACCTTGAGTATCTGGGAGCGCTTGGTGAATTCTCCATTCTCCTCGCGATATTTTACTATATTCTTCGCGCTTGTTGCGTTTATTCCCGAAATATAGGAAAGGAGCGAATAGGACGCGGTGTTTATATCAACGCCGACGGCGTTTACGCAGTCCTCAACAACGCCCGTGAGCGCTCCGTCAAGACGTGCGGGCTTCATATCGTGCTGATACTGACCAACACCTATTGCCTTGGGCTCGATCTTTACGAGCTCTGCAAGGGGATCCTGAAGTCTGCGAGCGATGGAAACTGCCGAACGCTGCATAACGTCAAATTCGGGAAATTCCTCAGCCGCGAGCTTTGACGCCGAGTAAACCGATGCACCCGCCTCGCTGATGACGATATACTTACAGTCTGTATTCATCTCGCGAAGGATCTCCGCGATAAATATCTCGCTCTCCTTTGACGCCGTTCCGTTACCGATAGCGATAACGTCTACCTTATATTTCAGAATATGCGCCTTGATGATGCGCTTTGCCTCTTCAATTCTTCCCTTTGACTTGGTGGTAGGGTAAACGACGGCGGTGTCAAGCACCTTACCCGTCTTATCAACCACAGCCGTCTTACATCCGTTGACGTAACCGGGGTCAAAGCCAAGCACTACCTTGCCCTTGAGGGGTGCTGCCATAAGCAAGTGCTTGAGGTTGTCCGAGAAGAGCTTTATTGCTCCCTCGCTTGCCGCGTCAAAGAGATCGTTTCTTATCTCTCGCTCGATAGAGGGCGCGATAAGTCTGTCGTAGCTGTCGATTATAGCCGCATTCACGTATTTATACGCAGGGCTCTTGTAATTGGTTATTGCCTCGTACATAATATAGTTGAGCACAAGCTCCTTGGCAACCGAGATGTCGACCTTGAGAAAATCCTCCTTCTCACCGCGGTTTATCGCGAGTATGCGGTGGTGAGGTATCTTCTTTATGGGCTCACTGTACTCGTAATACTTTGAATATACGCTCTCCTCCTCGGTAGCGCCTACCGACGAGATAAGTCCGTTATCAAAGGTTATCTTTCTTATATTCTTTCTGTACTCCGCGTTATCGGAAATGCTCTCGGCGATGATATCGCACGCGCCTGCAAGTGCCTCCTCGGCAGATGCCACGCCCTTTTCCTCGCTGATATATTCAGCCGCCACGACCTCTATCTCGGGCTCGTAGGACGCGCTCTGGAGCATAAGGAGCTCAGCAAGGGGCTCAAGACCCTTCTCCTTTGCGACCGACGCGCGCGTCTTTCTGTGGGGACGGTAGGGGCGGTAGATATCGTCTACCTCGGTAATTGTCTGCGCCGCGTCGATAGCCGCGATCAGCTCGTCGGTAAGCTTACCCTGCTCGCCGATGAGTGTCTTTACCTCTTCCTTGCGCTTTTCGATATTGCGAAGGTATGTAAGTCTGTCGTCAAGATCGCGAAGCACGGTATCGTCAAGGCTTCCCGTGACCTCTTTTCTGTATCGCGCAATAAAGGGGATAGTGTTGCCCTCGTCAATAAGCGCGACGGTCTTTTCGACCTGCTCCTCCTTGAGCTTAAATTCCTCTGCCAGTTTTTTGATTATGTCCATTGTCTTTCCTTTCGCTATATCGATTTACTTTATTTTGTTTGAGTCATTTATTAGTGATTCGACCTCTGCCTCGGTAAGATATCTCCACTCACCGCGCGCAAGCGTCGTATCAAGCGTGAGGCTTCCGAAGGTTATGCGCTCAAGATAAGTTATCTTGTTTTTCGTTGCCTCAAGCATCTGCTTTATCTGATGGTATTTACCCTCGCGAAGAGTGATGATGCCACTCGTGCGCCCCCCGTCAAGAGAAAGACCGCAGGGCTTTGTGAGATATCCGCCCTCGATGTGCACTCCCGCGCGAAGTGCCGCGGCATCCTCATCGCTTATTTCGTGCTCGGCGCAAAATCTGTACGATTTTTCGACGTGGCTCTTGGGTGCGAGAAGCTTGTGAGAGAGCTCGCCGTCGTCGGTGATAAGCATAAGTCCGAGCGTGTATTTATCAAGCCTACCGCACGGAAAAAGGTTGTCCTTTTTCATATCGGCGGGAAGAAGGTCAAGCACCGTCTTGTCGCGCTTATCATCTGTGGCGCTGACGTACCCCTCGGGCTTATTGAGCATTATGTAGGTGAACCTGCGGTAAACTATCTCCTTGCCGTCAAAGCTCACCCTTTGCTTATCGGGATCAAGCTGAGTCTCGCCGCTCTTTGCCACAACTCCGTCAATGCGGATACGACCTGCGCGGATAGCCTTTTTTGATTCACTTCTTGTCAGCGTTCCCGTGACACTCAAAAATTTGTCGAGCCTCATTTTACCCCCTCATAGATTCAAGATCAAAATAAGAATTGCCGCGAGCGCGCCGAAGAGGGCAAGCCCGCACGTAAAGCCTATCTTAAAATCTCTTTTTGCATCTTCTTTTTTATACATACCGTCACCCCCTACAAGGAGTATCGGCATTTTTTCGTCGGTTTATAATTAACGTTTTGTTATTTCAAATTTTGATTTATCGGGGAGTTATATGCCGTGCTTGCACGGCGTGATATTGCTCACTGCGTTCGCAGTTATATTGTTCGCAACGCTCACAGTGATATTCTATTCGCCTCTAAATTACAACGCACGAAGTGCATATC
>JAZQYP010000049.1:0-7212 GCA_045633625.1 Eubacteriales bacterium | reverse complement strand
CCTCCCTTGTGTAAAGGGAGGTGGCACGAAGCAAAGCGGAGTGACGGAAGGATTGTAAAATATAGATTTAAGGTGAACAATCCCTCAGTCGCTATCGCGACAGCTCCCTTTACACAAGGGAGCCTTTGTAGTAACATTGCGCCAAATAATAAACAGTTCGACAAATCCCAATTTGTAAAAAAAAGAAAAAGGGATATCGCAAGGATATCCCATAAATTTACGGTATTGTTTTACCAAAGCCAACCGGCAGATATAAAAAAGTATATCAGCACAGAGGCTATTGAAATGCCTAAAGATATGAAATTTGCAACCTTGAGCCTTAAAGACCTTGATATGAACGAGAAAATAATTGAGAGGATGAGGGGAATTACAGGCACGGGAATAAAGAACAAAAATGCAAATCCTGCGAGATGCCAAGGCCCCCAAAGACCTAAAATGTTGAACAATAGGGTAAGTATGCCCAATAACCACAAAATTCCTGATATGGCGTACTCAATGATGGTAAAGATCTTTGCTACTATCTTCATAGTCGTCCTCCTTTGCGAAGCATATATATTTGCGTCAAAGATATTATAGCATAAATGCCTTGCGAATGCAACACTGTTACCTCAAAAATAATAAGGGATACCGTTTGGTATCCCTTAAATTAAGAAAATCAATTATTTGTATTTTCTCTTGCGAGCTGCTTCCGACTTTTTCTTGCGCTTTACGCTGGGCTTCTCATAGTGTTCTCTCTTGCGAAGCTCGGTAAGGACGCCGGAACGAGCAGTTGCACGCTTAAAGCGACGGAGTGCGCTGTCAAGAGACTCGCCTTCCTTAACTCTGATTTCTGCCATTTTTTTCCCTCCCTCCGCATATTGCCAGAGACAAATTAATCGAATGATATTATACACTATTAAACGCAGTTTGTCAATACCTTTCTGAAAATAAATAACAAAAAGCGCCGAGATATTTCTCGACGCTTTTTTGATTTATCCAACAACTATCATTCCGTTGTTGTTGAGCCAAGCCTGATATGCCTGACGGATCGTGACGTAGTCGCCCTCGCCCGCGTAAACGGGGTAGGTGAGAGTTCTGAATACAGAGTCGTTCGACATGTAATCGTTGACGGTAGCGAGATAAGCATTCAGCTCTTCAACAGTCTTGCAGGCCTTTATCTTCTCCTCAACCTCCTTAGAGTAAGCGGTGAGAAGCTCGACGTGCTCGGGAGATACGGGCATCTCGTCGGTGTAGTCGATGTATGTAAAGGAAAGAAGAAGGTCTGTCGTTGCCTCGGAGTTCTGCTTCTTGTAGTAGCTTGTAAGGTTAAGAGGCTGAGAATCAAGAGGATATATGATGTTCATATTACCTGTCTTCTCGGGAGCCATAATGTAGTCGTCGTTGAGTCTCTTTACGTATGTGTAGGTGTTTCCGTCCGCATCGGGTGCACTCTCGTGGAGCTCGTAGTTAACGCCCTCAACTCCGTAGAGAAGAAGGTTACGGAACTCCTCGTTGGTATTGAGATGTGTGAGGATCTCCATACATCTTGCAACACTGTCCGAGGTATCGCTTACAGCGAACATATTCGAGAAGAGATCCTCTGCTGTAAAGACGGGTGTCTCAAGTGTTACGAGCTCATACTCGTCGCCCCACTCTGCCTCAAGCTCGGCACCGCCTCTGATGAAGCCAACTGCGAAGGGCTTGTCGGCATCAGCCTCGGTTCCGTAGTAACCAAGCTCCTTGTAGTTTGTGATAGCGGTGAGCTGAGTTGTAAACGCTCTGTCGGTAAAGATGCTTCCGCAGGTCGTCCACTCGTTAGGTGTGAGGTATGTCCAGCTCTTGTCGTAGCTACCGCCAAGAACCGAGAAGTCTCTTGTGATATATCCGTTCTCTCCTGTCTTGAAATATCTTGTGTAGGTTACGTCAAGCTCGCCCTCCTCAGAGAAGGAACGAAGGGGAACGTAATCGGGATTGAACTTCAAAACGAGGTCAAGAAGGTACTGCGTGGTCGAATCGGTGAGCGAGGTAAAGTCGCTTGCCTTGTGGTTGTACGCAGAGAGGATCTCCTTGTTGAGAAGCATATAGGTGTATTCGCCGATGGGGGCGTTTACGGGAAGGGCATAGATGCCGTTCGTCATCTCGTCCATTCTGTCTATGTAATCGGGAGAGACGTAGGAATAAAGGATGGTCGAGGTATTTTCGATATCGTCGGTGAGTGACTTTACGTAATCCTCCTCGATGTAATTCACAAGTCTGTCATAACCCGAAAAGTAGAAGATGTCGACGTGATTGTCCGAGATGGTGGGGTACTTGAGCTGTACCGTTCCGTACTCGGTGAGCACGGTCTCCTCCTCGGAGACAGCCTCGGTTTCCTTGCTCGAGCTCGGAGCCTGATTTTCAAGCGCCTCGCGGTCAAGTGCCATATGCTCGTCGAGCACATCGTAATACTCATCCTCTGTGAAGAAGCGAAGAACGAGCTGGGTCTTGAACTTGGACATCGTTATTTTATTTACAGCCTCCTGAACTGCCGCTGCCGTCTCTGCGCTTACCTTATTTTCGGAAATAAGGTACATCGAGAGCGTCATGGTGCTTTCGGAAGCCTCTTCTTGCGTGTCTTGCATAGCCTCGTCAGCGTCCTTGTCGGCACAACCGGTAAGGGCGAGGGAGAGAACCATTATCAAACTCAAGAGAAGACAAATAAGTCTCTTTTTCATTTCTTTCCTCCTAGTTTCGTTTCGGCAAACGCGCCGAAAAGTCAATACGGTATTATTTTACACTATTTTTCTTAAAAAGTCAAGGGTTTTATTTATATATATCAGTCAAGAAATCCCTTGAGATGGCGCGCGCGGCTGGGATGACGGAGCTTGCGAAGCGCCTTTGCCTCTATCTGTCTGATTCTCTCACGCGTGATGTCGAACTCCTTGCCGACCTCCTCAAGTGTGCGGGAACGACCGTCGTAAAGACCGAAGCGGAGCTTAATTACGTGCTCCTCACGGGGTGTGAGAGTGTGGAGCTCCTTTTCAATTACCTCGCGCAGAATTGTCGCGGATGCCGCATCCTGAGGCGCGGGAGTATCGTCGTCGGGAATAAAGTCACCGAGGTGGCTATCCTCCTCCTCACCGATAGGTGTCTCAAGAGAAACGGGGTCCTGAGCGATCTTCATTATCTCGCGCACCTTCTCGGCGGTCATATTCATCTTCTCGCCTATCTCCTCGGCAGTAGCCTCACGTCCGAGCTCCTGAAGCATCTGACGGGAGTATCTCGATACCTTGTGTATCGTTTCTACCATATGGACGGGAATACGAATTGTTCTTGCCTGATCTGCAATAGCACGTGTGATAGCCTGCCTTATCCACCAGGTTGCATAGGTAGAGAACTTGTATCCCTTGCTGTAGTCAAACTTTTCAACAGCCTTCATAAGACCGAGGTTACCCTCCTGGATAAGATCAAGGAAGAACATACCCTTGCCGACGTATCTCTTTGCGATGGAAACAACGAGACGGAGGTTTGCCTCAACGAGCTCGTCCTTTGCCGCCTTCTTTATCTCCTCGCCTGCGTCGGAGGACATGATCTCTGCAAGCTCGCGCTCTCTGTCAGCAGAGAGAAGCGGCACGCGTCCAATCTCCTTAAGATACATACGCACAGGGTCGTCAATAGCAAGACCCTCCTGCTCAAGTATCTTTTCCATATTTTCGCTGACGCTGAAGGACTCTACCTCGGACTCGATCTTCGAGAGGTCGGAGGAGGAGATCTCAGAGTTAAGCGTGATACCGTTATCCTCAAGTGTTTCATAGAGCTTATCAAGGCTCTCCATATCGTAATCGAGCTCCTCGATCACAAAATCAAGCTCCTCTGTAGAAAGAGAGCCCTTCTTCTTGCCCTTTTCAATAAGCTCGTTGATATCTACCTTTTTTGTCTTCTTTTCGTGCTTTTCGGTGTGCTCGACAACGTCGGCAACCTCGATAGCTTCATCCTTTTCTTCGAGCATTTCTGCCTTTTTCTTTGCCATTTTACTTTCCTTCCGGTATATGTATTCTTTATTTTTTATTTTCTCTTAATTTTTTTGCTTGCTCACGCTTTTTCGCAAAAATAGATTCAAGATCGTCCTCACCGCGATTCTTCTCTGCCTTGACGTTTTTTACGCCCTCGGTAAAGACTTCCTCTCCGTTTGAGGCGAGCGTGCGGCGTTTTTGCTCCATACTCTCTATGCGTCCTATCTCGTCGGGGGTGAAATACTGTCCGAGGAGCGCCTTCGAGAAGCCGCCCTCCGAGTTTTCAAGCTCGCAGATCGCCGTATAGACTCGGCGCGAGAATTCGGTCGAGAAATCGTCAGGATCAAGGTCTGCCTTGCCGCTTGCCGCCTTGGCTCTGTATTCGGGATACATAAGCATAAGACCTATCACAAGCTCCTCAGCCGCGCGTGCCTTTATGTTTTTCGACGCCTCGGTATTTATGCGATCGTCGATGCCCTTTGCCGACATAACCGCCTTTTGCGATTCCTTTTGCTCGTACTCGCGGATAAGCTTTCTGCGTATGCGCTCAACGTCGCCCTTTAAGGAGTCGGTAGAGACGTTCATTCTCTTTGCCGCCGCCGAGATGTAAAGCTCACGTTCAACGTTTGAGTAGACGTTTGCGATGATCTGTGCTACCTCTCCCGATGCGCGTATGAGCTCCTGCGTTTGAGTTATATCGTGCGCCGCGAGAATTTTATCAAGCTTAAAGTCAAATCTTGACTTGCTCTCCTTGATTATCGACGAAAAGGCATCCTTTCCGTAGAGCTTTATATACTCGTCTGGGTCTTTTGCGCCATTCATACGGAGCACGCGAACCTCAACTCCCGCCTCGGAGAGAAGGCGCATAGCCTTGTCCGCCGCAGTTTGTCCCGCGTTGTCCGAATCGTAGGCAATGACCACCTTTTTGGTGTACTTTGCAAAAATTCGCGCGTGGTTTGGCGTAATTGCCGTGCCAAGCGTGGCGACCGCATTCTCAAAGCCCTTCGCGTGAAGAGCGATGACGTCCATATATCCCTCGCAGAGAATCATTTCCTCAGCCGCGTTGTTTCTTGCGAAATTCAGCGCGAAAAGGTGATTGCTCTTCTTGAAGGCGGGGGTGTCGGACGTGTTGAGATATTTCGGCTTTGAGTCATCCATAACTCGTCCGCCGAATGCTACCACGTTGCCCACGGTGTCAATGATGGGGAATATTATTCTGTTTCTGAAGTAGTCGTAGGTCTTGCCGTTCTTTTTGCTCACGCCCGCAAGAAATCCTGCGGTCAGCTCCTCGTCGGTAAAGCCCTTTTTGTGTAAATGATTTGTAAGCAATCCAAAGTCGTTGGGTGAAAAGCCAAGACCGAAATGCTTTATTGTGGCGGTGTCGAGCTTTCGTTTATTTACGAGATAGTCCATAGCCTCGCCGCCGTATTTTTTATCAAACAGGCAATTTCTGAAGAATTTTGCCGCCTCAAGATTCATCTCAAGCACTCGCTTGCGAGAGACTCCCGTCTCCTCCTGTGCATCGTGGGGAATAGCTATGCCCGCTCTTTGTGCGAGAAGCTCGATGGCATCGGCATAACCGATATTCTCGACCTTCATCGTAAAGGATATAACGTCGCCACCCGCTCCGCAACCGAAGCAGTAGAAGCTACGCGTGTTCGGGAAAACGGTGAAGGACGGTGTTTTCTCGCTGTGGAAGGGGCAGAGCCCGTTCATATTCGAGCCCGCTCGCTTGAGTGTGACATATGAGGAGATGACCTGCTCAATATCACTTCTTGCAACTATCTCGTCGATTATCTGTCTTGGTATCATGTATGTACCCCCGTGAATACGTGAGGCACGTAAAGCTCGGAATAAAGGTCGATAGCATATCTGTCGGTCATTCCCGATACAAAGTCGCAAACGCGGCGCTCAACGGTGTCCTCCTCGCGTAGTCTGTAGTGCGAGGGAAGCTTTTCGGGGTGTGCAACGTAGTGCTCAAAGAGTCTTATAAGCAGCTCCTTTGCCTTGCCCTCCTCGGATTTTGCGCGGGGGTTAAGGTAGACGTGCTCAAAGAGGAATGAGCGAAGCTCATCCATTGCCGCGCCGATATGCTCCTCCATTTTTATCTCGGGGCTGTCTGTGCTTGCCTTTATCATCGAGATCACCATATTGTTTATGCGCTCGGAATGTCCTTCGCCGAGAGTTTCGCGTATATGCTTGGGAATATCGCTAAGCTCAAGAAGACCTGCGCGTCTTGCGTCGTCAATGTCGTGATTTATATAGGCGATGCGGTCGGCATATTTTACTATAACGCCCTCAAGCGTTGCCGCCATGTGCTTTCCTGTGTGATTTACGATGCCGTTGCGGACCTCCCAAGTAAGATTTAAGCCCTTGCCCTCGTTCTCAAGCACCTCGACAACGCGAAGGCTTTGCTTGTAATGCGTGAATTCGGGGTCAAAGCAGCTCTGCAGTGCATTCTCACCCGCGTGCCCGAAGGGAGTATGTCCGAGATCGTGACCAAGGGCTATCGCCTCGGTGAGATCCTCGTTAAGTCGAAGGGCACGCGCAATGATTCGCGCGATCTGCGACACCTCAAGGGTGTGTGTCATTCTCGTGCGGTAGTGATCTCCCGCGGGAGCGAGGAACACCTGCGTTTTATACATAAGTCTGCGGAAGGACTGCGAGTGTATGATTTTATCGCGGTCGCGCTGAAACTCGGTACGGTTCTCACAGGGGGTGTATTCGTGGTCGCGTCCGCGCGTATCCTGCGTAAGGCAGGCATAAGGAGAAAGAACGCTTTTTTCGCGCTCTAAAAACATATCTCGGATGCAAGAGGATTCCTTCATAATATAGCCCACCTTTCTTAATTTCGATATCTTTTTATAATATACGCAAATAAACTCAAATATACTTTTTTTATGACAAAAAAATTATAAAAAATTTTTCAACTCGTGTCGCAAATGCTTGAATCGCACACAAATTGGGATTTATGGGTGTGTTATGTAGGCGGATAAATGATATTATTGTCCGTAGGGGGTGGGTCGGGTCTGCCCTCCCGCATATACAAATGCCTTTGTATCGATCCTTAAGAGTGTCATCCTGAGCGGAGGACGAAGTCCGTAGTCGAAGTTTTGGGGAGGAAGTGGCAGAAGGAAGCCACGAGCCGAGCCAAAACCTGCGCACCGACGTGCGCAGGGATCTATGAGCTGTTTTTGATACCCTTCTATGTGTTTGTAACGTCAAGAAAGATCGCAAAAAA
>JAZQYP010000048.1:0-16094 GCA_045633625.1 Eubacteriales bacterium | reverse complement strand
GCAAATCACCCTTTAGCCTCCCTTGTGTAAAGGGAGGTGGCACGAAGCAAAGCGGAGTGACGGAAGGATTGTAAAATATAGATTTAAGGTGAACAATCCCTCAGTCGCTATCGCGACAGCTCCCTTTACACAAGGGAGCCTTCGTAGTAAGAGTTGCGTCAAATAATAAACAGTTCGTTAAATCCCAATTTATAGGTTATGAAGGGTACAAAAAAGCGCAGGAGTTGCCCCTGCGCTTTTTGCGTTTTATTCATCGAACTTAAACGTTCCCGATATGAGAATCGTTCTGTCGGCTCCTACTGTGAGGATTCCGCCCTCGCTGTGCGCGTGTCTTTCGTCGCCGTCCTCAAAATGAAGGACTATCGGGGCTGATACGACCGACGTGACGAATGGGATGTGCCCCGCCATAATAGCGAGCTCGCCCATAACGCCTCTTACGTCGAGCTTTACTATCTCGCCGTCAAAGGTGTTTCCATCGGGGGATGAGACCGTGAGTCTGAAGGTCTTCATCGTGACACCTTCTTCGCCTTCTCAACTGCCTCGTCGATAGTTCCAACAAAGAGGAATGCCGACTCGGGAAGGCTATCGTGCTTACCCTCGATTATCTCGCGGAAGCCGCGTACAGTCTCGCTTATCGGGACGTACGTGCCGGGGATACCCGTGAACTTCTCGGATACGTCGAAGGGCTGAGAAAGGAATCTCTGTATCTTTCTCGCTCTTGCAACGAGGGTCTTATCCTCGTCGGAAAGCTCATCCATACCCATAATAGCGATGATATCCATAAGCTCGTTGTATCTCTGAAGTATTCTCTGCACTTCCTTGGCAACGGCATAATGCTCCTCGCCAACTACGTCGGGAGAGAGTATACGGCTCGTCGACTCAAGGGGGTCAACTGCGGGATAAATACCCTGCGAAGCTATGCTTCTCGCAAGAACGGTCGTCGCATCAAGGTGCGCGAAGGTCGTTGCGGGCGCGGGGTCGGTAAGGTCGTCTGCAGGCACGTAAACTGCCTGTATCGACGTGATAGAGCCGCGCTTTGTCGAAGTGATTCTCTCCTGAAGCGCACCCATCTCGGTCGCAAGAGTAGGCTGATATCCTACCGCCGAGGGCATACGTCCGAGAAGAGCGGACACCTCACTTCCCGCCTGTGTAAATCTGAAGATATTGTCGATAAAGAGAAGCACGTCCTGTCCCTCGGAGTCACGGAAATACTCCGCCATAGTAAGTCCCGAAAGAGCAACTCTCATACGCGCTCCGGGGGGCTCGTTCATCTGTCCGTAGACGAGGGCGGTGTTCGAAAGAACTCCCGACTGCTTCATCTCGTTGTAAAGGTCATTTCCCTCTCTTGTACGCTCACCGACACCCGAGAATACCGAGATACCGCCGTGCTCCTTTGCGATGTTGTTGATAAGCTCCATAATAAGGACTGTCTTACCAACTCCCGCACCGCCGAAAAGACCGATCTTACCGCCCTTAGCATAAGGGCAGATAAGGTCGATGACCTTAATTCCCGTCTCAAATATCTCAGCGCTCGTTGCAAGCTCCTCGTATTTGGGGGCGGGACGGTGAATGTTCCATCTCTCCTCGGTCACGGGGGTGGGGATATTGTCCACCGCGTCACCGAGAACGTTGAATATTCTGCCAAGCGTCTCTCTACCAACGGGTACGCTTATAGGAGCGCCCGTGTCGGTCACGGTAGCACCTCTCTGAAGTCCGTCGGTCGAGGACATAGCTATACATCTTGCCGCGTTGTCGCCTATATGCTGTGCGACCTCAACGGTAAGCGTTCTTTCTCCTATTGGTACTGTAAGTGCATTCAGTATCTGCGGGAGCTCGCCCTCGTTAAAACGAACGTCAACGACGGGTCCCATTACCTGAATGACCTTTCCTGTATTAAACTTTTCCAAAAATCTCACCTCTATCAGCTGCCGCTTCCCGCGACGATTTCTGTTATTTCCTGGGTAATAGCGCCCTGTCTTGCGCGGTTATACTCAAGACTGAGCTTGTCTATCATTTCCTTTGCGTTCTTGCCTGCAGAATCCATTGCCATTCTTCTTGCCGTCACCTCGCACGCGAAGCTCTCGCGCACCGCCGCCGTAAGCATTCCCGCCACGTACTCGCGCACGCTCGCCTCAAGCACCGTCATACAATCGGGCTCAAAGACCGTCCCTGCACCGCCCTCTCGCTCTGCTCTCTCAAAGGGCAAAATCCATGTGATATCCGCCTCCTGAGTCATTATCGAGCGATATTTTGTCGAGATGATGCCAAGCCTGTCAAATTCTCCTCTTGCAAACTGCTCGCACACCTCGGTTGCAACGGCATATGCGTCGTCAAAGGAGTATTTTTCGGAGGAATTTATGGGCTTGCCATTCTTCTCGCAGGCGCGCTTACCTATCGGTATGAACTCAGCTCCCTTATATTCGGCACAGAGTCTGAAAATGTTGGCGTTATAGCCTCCCGCAAGTCCGCGGTCGCCCGCGATGACGAATATCTTGGTCTTGCCCGTATTATTCTGTCTTGCATAGGGGCTCTTCGCACATTCTCTATCCGACAAGAGCTCCGAGATTGACCTTGAGAGCGACTCGGTATACTCGCGAGCACGCATCATAGCCTCGTTAGCGCGTCTTATCTTCGAGGACGCAACGAGTCCCATTGCCTTGGTAAGCTGGAGGGTCGAGGAAACACTTTTTATTCTGACGCGTAGCGCCTTTGTGTTACCGCCTGCCATACCTTACCCCTGCACTTCCGAAAGAATCTTCTTAAGGTCCTCGATATCCGAGTCCTCAAAATAACCGTTCTCAATTCTCTCAAGCCACGCTCTGTGCTGATTCTCAAGCTTTGCCGAGAGTCTTGCCTCATACTCCGCGACCTTCGATACCGCGACGTTATCGAGATATCCGTTTATCGCAGCATAGACGATAGCTACCTGACAGCCAACTCTTACGGGTGCGTTTCTTCCCTGCTTGAGAACCTCAACGATTCTCTCACCGAGAGCAAGACGCTTCTTGGTGTCTGCATCAAGGTCACTTCCGAACTGAGCGAAGGATTTGAGCTCGCGGTACTGCGAATAGATGAGCTTAAGCTCACCCGCAACCTTCTTCATACCCTTGAGCTGTGCAGATCCACCGACACGGCTGACCGATATACCGGGGTTTATAGCGGGCATGATACCCGAGTGGAAAAGCTCCGTCTCAAGGAATATCTGTCGGTCGGTAATTGAAATTTCGTTTGTGGGGATATATGCGGATACGTCACCCGCTTGTGTTTCGATGATGGGAAGCGCCGTTATCGAGCCGCCGCCGTATGCCTCGTCAACGCACGCCGCTCTCTCAAGCAAACGTGAGTGGAGATAGAATACGTCACCGGGGTACGCCTCACGTCCCGGGGGACGTCTGATAAGAAGGGAGAGCGCACGGTATGCAACCGCGTGCTTGCTGAGGTCGTCATAAATTATGAGGACGTCCTTGCCCTGCTCTCTGAAGTACTCCGCCATAGCGCAGCCGCTATAGGGTGCGATATACTGAAGGGGCGCACTCTCGGCAGCAGTTGCCGAGACAACGATGGTATAGTCCATAGCACCGTTCTTTGTAAGCTCGCCAACGAGCTGTGCGACCGAGGTACTCTTCTGACCGATCGCAACGTATATACAGATAACTCCCGTGTGCTTCTGGTTGATTATCGTATCGATCGCGATCTCGGTCTTACCCGTCTGTCTGTCACCGATAATAAGCTCACGCTGACCGCGTCCTATCGGGATCATACTGTCTATCGCCTTGATACCCGTCTGCAGAGGCACGTGAACGCTCTTACGCTCGATAATACCGGGGGCCTCCGACTCGATAGGTCTTGAAGTCGATGCCTCAATATCACCCTTGCCGTCGATAGCCTCGCCGAGCGCGTTAACTACTCTGCCGAGGAATTTTTCGCCAACGGGGACGGAAAGCACCTTGCCCGTTCTCGTGACCGTCGAGCCCTCTCTGATGTTATTCTTGTTCGAGAGCACGGCAACCGATACCGTCTCCTCCTCAAGATTCTGTGCCATACCGAAGCTTCCATCCTCAAAGGCGAGAAGCTCGTTTGCCATACAGTTCGTAAGTCCGAAAACGCGCGCAATGCCGTCACCGACGAGAATCACCTTACCAGTCTCGGTCATCTCGGTCTTCGACTTATAATTTTCTATTTGTGTTTTGATAATACTGCTTATCTGTGAGGGATTATTCATTTGCCTATCACTCCCTTAATTTTACTCAGCTTGCCCGAAACGCTTCCGTCAAGCAGCTTGTCGTCAAGGACGACCTTGATGCCTCCTATAAGGCTCTTATCCTCTACGTAATGAGCATCAACAGTCTTGCCGCTTACCTTCGTAAGCTTTGCGATAAGTGCCGTTTTTTGCTCGTCAGTCAGAGGCTCTACGTAGTATACCGTCGCCGTCGCGCGATTCTCTGCCTCACGCGAAAGCTCGAAAAACTCGGTTATGATCGTCTCGATATTCTTTACGAGTCTATTCTCGCAAAGAAGCTTTATGGTTGAGACGATGTACTCGGGGTTGTCCTCACCAAATATCTTATCCACAAGCGAAATTCGCTCGGAGAGAAGTATTGCGGGAGAATCGAGCACGTCAAGGATCTCTGGCGACTCTGCAACCGCGTCTCTGATGACGCAGAGCTTCTCTTTATACTCATTAAGACAGTTATTCTCTGCCGCAAGCATAAAGAGAGCCTGTGCGTACTCTATAGATACGTTACTCATTATCGTCACCTATCTCGTCTATAAAGGAGTCGATAAGCTCCTTATGATCGTCCTTATTGATCTCTCTCTCAAGAAGCTTTTCTGTAAGAAGAGTCGATACGTCGACGATCTCGTCCTTAATAGCGCTCTCGGCACGGCGCATCTCAAGCGCGGCGTCCTCACGCGCCTTGTGCAATATACCTTCCGCTTCTTTTCTGGCATCCTCTACTATCTCGTTCTCACGAGCCTTTGCAACCGACACCGCAGAGCTGATTATAGCGTCCGCTTCGCCCTTCGCGCCCGAGAGCTTCTCGGCATACGCGTCTCTGTCGCGAATTGCCTCTGCCTTTGCCGTCTCGGCATCAGAGTATTCCTTGTCGATGGCACCTCTGCGCTTCTCAAGCATATCCTTTACCTTCTTGTAAAGGAATTTCTTCACAAGGAAAAAGAGTATGGCGAGGTTTGCAAGAGATACGAGTATATTCCAGATATTTACGGAAATAACGTCAAGATTTTGCATTATTCCTTCTCCGTATTAACCTACTCGGTAATTAAAGTCCCTTTATCGTGTTAACGAGGATGTTTACGAGTATGTTGGGTGCAACGAAAATAAGAAGGATAGCGATAACGAGCGCGTAAAGACCCGTTGTCTCTGCAATTGCACAACCCATAAGCATGGTGGTAGTAACCGAGCTCTTGCTTTCGGGCTGACGTCCGATAGCCTCACACGCCTTTGCAACTGCGTTTCCTTCTCCGATACCGGGGCCTATACCTGCGATCATTGCAAGACCTGCGCCAAGTGCACAGCAACCGAGAATAAATCCAATAGCTAATTCCATTTTTTGTTCCTCCAAAATTTTTAGTTATTTATTTTTATTTTTTTACTTTCTTTTTTTGCTCTTTTTTTGCGCTTATACTCCTCGTAATCGTCGAGCGAGAATGCACCCGAAACGTTCATCATAGTGAGCATTGCGAAGATAAATGCCTGAAGACATCCGCTGAAGACGTCAAAGTAGATCGAGAGCACCGCGGGGATTCCTATGCGAAGGAAGGGTATCTCGCCAAGGAAACCGGGAAGCCAACCGAGAACGCTTGCGGAGAGTCCACCAAGCGCCGATGCGAGAAGCACCGAGATTACAGAACCCGAGAGAATGTTTCCGTAGTGACGGAAAGCCATCGACACAGGGGTTGCAAACTCACTTATAAAGTTTATAGGCGCAAGAAGTGCCACCGGCTGTGTAAAGCCCTTGAGGTAATTGAGAGGTCCGCACTTCATCTTGTAATAGGTTATAAGAATGAACACGAGAATCGCCCAACCGCCTACGATATTGATGTCCGACGTCGGCGGGTAAAGACCTGTGAGGGATATAAGACTCGAGAATGCCGAGAGTGCCATAATGGCGATTATGAAGGGCGCATAGCCCATAAAATATTCTCCCATATTCTCTCTTACGAGCCCGTCCACCTTCTCAACGATAAGCTCTGCGAAATGCTGACGCCTCAGAACGCATTTTTCGGAGAGCCCGTGCGTCATATAGAGGCAGAAGAAGAATATCGTGACAAGCACGAGTGCCGAGTTCACCTGCGACTCGGAGATTATAATATCCTGAACCGGAAACGGCACCGTAAAGAAGATGCGCGCACCCGTCACGTTTATTCCTTCGACAAGCGGCTCGGTGAGTATCTTCAAAACAATTCCTACCGCTATGGGCAGTATCATCATAACGATGTAGATGATATCAACGAGCTTGAATCTGAGGGTTTGATATTTGCTTTGTTCCATACGTCCCTCCTTAAAAATTCTTAAAAAGCGGTCTTGCGGCGATCGCAAATCTCGGGAAGAGGTAGGACAGCGCGGTGGCGATGAGCGCGGGAACGTTCTTAAGGATAAGATAACCTATAGCGGCTACCGCAATAAGCATAAGAAACCTTGATCCCTGCGATATCATCATAGATCTCTTTATCGCCTTCTCCTCTTTACCGATCGCCGACTGCACCGTGAGTCCCATCAAAAAGAAGTTACCCACCGCCGTGACGTATCCGAGAATGCCGCCGAGGAGGACTGCCGTATTCCATTTTCCGATAATAAGAAAGACCGATTGCATAAGCACCGCGAGGATCATCGAAAGTGCCGCGATATACAGGGTTTCCTTCTTTACTGTTGCATCTATTTTCTTCACTTGTTATTCTCCGAGAAATTCTTTTTGCGACTGTTTCAACGTCGCCATATTCACTCATTATATACTATATCACAAAATTTCTCTTATTTCAATAGAAATAAAAAAATTTACACAAAAAAGCGCCCGCATTTCGCGGGCGCCCTCAAATCATAACTTATTCCCAATTTTCAGGTCTGTCCCTGTTTTGATCAAACCACTCGGTGTCCTTAAGAGGCGTGCTGTTGGCACTTCCCGTAACAGTGACGCCGTCCTCGCCCGAGCGCACGACGATATCGCCGTTCATTGACTCGAATATAGCGTTTTTATAGTCGACACAAACGGTCGTGACGTAGACCTTATCGGTATAGGGTGATACTCTGTCACAAAATTCCTGTGTCGGGAAGGTATTTGCCGAGTTGTCGGTATATTCGGTGCTTCCCGCACAGCAGCAAACGCAAACGATCTCGGGATTTATGACCGAGAGAAGCTCCTCACTCGACGAGGTCTTCGAGCCGTGGTGTCCCGCCTTGTAAAGCACCACCTCGGGCAGATCGTTCATCTCGACAAGCTTCTTCTCACCGCGCTCCTCAAGGTCGCCCGTGAAGAGAAAATGTCTGTCTCCCTGATTTATCATAGTGCAGACCGAGTGATCATTCTCACTCGACGTGCGCTCGTAGTAATAAAGGCTGTCAAGTATCTCAAGCTCTATTCCGTCGCCAAGATCAAAAATGTAATTTCCACTCTCGCGGCACTTGGCTGCCGTGTAATGAGTAGCGCCCGCCGCGATCTCGGCAGTACGCTCACGCACGTAGTTATTGTACATCGCGCCGTCCTCTTTGCCCTTCGTTATCTGCGCGAAATCGATTATCACCTCAACCTCATAGATATCGAAAAGGCTCTCTACGTTTTCAGAGGTTGCAAATCCCGCGTAATGATCCTCGTGAGCATGAGTAACGATAACGTATTCAAGCACTCCGTCGCTCATTCTCGCGTCAAGATACTCGCGTATGGTGGGAATACTGCTCGCCCTTGAGCCTGCGTCTATAAGTATATCAACGTCGCCGTTTCTTATGTAAGTACAGTCGCCCGTGTATTTGTTGCCAAGCTCAAGAAAATGTATCTCAAGGTCGCCGCTGACTAATACGTCTGTTTTCTCCTCGGTCTCGGAGTTTAATATATCCTCAATCCTGCTCTTTACGTAACCCACTGCATCGGGATATACGTAAGACAGCACACCGATGATTATGATTATGAAGCTCACTATTATGCTCAGTGCCCTAAGACCACTCTTTTTCTTCTTTTTTGCCATTTCTTCCCCCCTATAAAAAGCTCAAAATTACCATTAAGATTATACCATATTTCACCGCAGATTTCAACACAAAAGACAAAAATTCATCATATTTCTTCCCAAAATTTTATTGTGCAATTTCAACAAATTTTACATACATAAATATTTTTTATGATATACTATTTACAAATGATTATAAAAATGATATAATATATACGAGGGTAGACCTCAATGCTTTTCAAGGAGGAAGAAATATGAAAGTTACCATTATCGGCAGACAGATGAACGTTTGGGCGGAAATGAAGGAAGCAATTGAAACGAAGCTCGAAAAGCTTGACAAATACTTCGGCGACGATGCCACCGCTACCGCCACACTCTCTACCAAAAGAAACCTCAAAAACCTTGAAATTACAATAAATGCGTACGGAAGCATCTTCCGCAGTGAAGCAGAGGATGAGACATTCCGCAACGCCCTTGATAAAACGATTTACTCCATCGAGCGTCAGATTCGCAAGAATAAGACGCGACTTGAAAAGAAGATACGCTCAGGAGCCTTTGAGCAAGGAATTTTTGAGACGGGCGAGGATTATGAGGAGGATAACGAGTTTATAATCCGCAGAAAATCCTTCTATTTCAAGCCTATGTCGCCTGAGGAGGCAATTATGCAGATGAATCTTCTCGGCCACGATTTCTTCGTCTTCAGAGACGACGCCACCGAGGAGGTCTGCGTGGTCTATAAGAGACGCGACGGAGATTACGGACTCATCACACCCACAGAGGAATAAAATATTACGATCCAAAGGGCGCACACCGTGCGCCCTTTTTTCAATTTCTTAATGACCAATAATTCCGTTATTTTTTTGTCATTCTCTATTGACTTAAAAAACCTCTTATGTTATAATCTAATAAATATGTATTTATTAAGGTGATTTTGATGAAGCTTACACTTAACGATGCGACAGTTTATACTGCCGAAGCGGCAACAAAAAAGAAGATCGAGACCGAGGTTGTATGTGACGGTCTTTCTTCTGCTTTTGAAATTCATTCACCCGTTTGTGTTCTACCTGGATTTTGCGACGTGCACGTGCACTTTCGTGAGCCGGGCTTTTCTTATAAAGAGGACACCTTGAGCGGCTCTCGTGCGGCCTCTCGCGGCGGATATACTGCCGTATGCACTATGCCGAATCTTAAACCCTGCCCCGACACGAAGGAAAATCTCGACCTTCAGCTTAACGCGATAAAAGAAAAGGCGACCATTGCCGTCCTTCCTTACGGAACGATAACGAAGGGACAGCTTGGAGAGGTGCTCTCCGATATGGAAGCTCTCGCACCCCACGTTGTGGCTTTCTCGGACGACGGACGCGGTGTACAGAATGACGAGATGATGCTTGAGGCAATGAGGACTGCAAAGTCTCTCGGCAAAATGATAGTCGCGCACTGCGAGGACAATTCCCTGCTCCGCGGCGGCTATATTCACGATGGCGAGTATGCAAGGGCGCACGGACACCTCGGAATTTGCTCCGAGAGTGAGTGGAGACCTATCGCGCGCGACCTTGAGCTTGTGGCAAAGACGGGATGCTCCTATCACGTTTGTCACGTCTCGGCAAAGGAGAGTGTGGCACTTATTCGCGAGGCGAAGAAGTCAGGACTTGACGTCACCTGTGAGACAGGACCTCACTACCTTACGATGAACGACTCTATGCTCGGCGAGCACGGCAGATTCAAGATGAATCCCCCCATTCGCTCCGAGGCAGACAGAGTGGCACTCGTTGAGGGAATCCTTGACGGCACGATAGAGATGATAGCGACCGACCACGCGCCCCACTCGGCTGAGGAGAAGTCGCGCGGACTTGCGGGCAGCCTTATGGGTGTTGTCGGACTTGAGACGGCTTTCCCCGTGCTCTACACCGACCTCGTAAAGACGGGAATTATCACAATAGAAGCACTTGTGGCTCTTATGTCGAAGAATCCGAGAGTAAGATTTGGAATTGACTCCGACGTAGGCTTCTCGGTATGGGATCTTGGTGAAGAATATACCGTTGACCCCGCCGAATTCCTCACACTCGGCAGAGCGACCCCCTTTGAGGGCAAGAAGATCTATGCGAGAAACCTTGCGACAGTATATGACGGCAAGCTCGTTTACAGAAAGGACTAAATAATGAAGCAGGTAATCTTTAAGATAGAAAAAAATGAGAAGATCGCCAAGAACACCTATAAAATGGTGCTTTCGGGTGACACGTCGGGTATCGGCGGATGCGGACAGTTTGTAAATATCGCCCTTGAGGGATATTATCTGCGCCGTCCCATATCGGTCTGCGACTATGAGGAGGGCAAGCTCACCCTTATTTACAAGGCAGTCGGTGAGGGTACTGAATATATGGCAACGCTTCCCGAGGGCAATGAGCTTGACATTCTCGTTGGTCTTGGCAACGGGTATGATACACAGAAGAGCGGTGACGCTCCCCTGCTCCTTGGCGGCGGAGTCGGTGTTCCTCCGCTTTACGCGCTTTGCAAGAAGCTTATCGCCGAGGGCAAGAAGCCGACGGTCATTCTCGGATTTAACACAGCGGAGGAGGTATTCTGCCGCGAGGATTTCGAGACTCTCGGCGCACGTGTTCTTGTAGCTACGGCTGACGGAAGCGTTGGTGTGAAGGGCTTCGTTACCGATGCTATGAAAGAGGTCGAAAATTATACCTACTTCTACACCTGCGGCCCCCTTCCTATGCTCAAAGCAATCTACGCGGCAACTACTACCAGCGGTCAGTTCAGCTTTGAGGAGCGCATGGGCTGCGGCTTTGGCGCTTGTATGGGCTGCAGCTGCAAAACGAATTTCGGCAACAAGAGAGTCTGCAAGGACGGACCTGTTTTTGAGAAGGAGGAGATACTGTGGTGAATACGAAGGTAAATTTGCTCGGTATCGAGCTTGATAACCCCATAATCCCCGCAAGCGGAACGTTCGGCTACGGATACGAATATGCCGAGCTCTACGATATAAACTGTCTCGGAAGCTTTTCCTTCAAGGGCACAACTCTTGAGCCCCGCTTTGGCAACCCCACGCCTCGAATTGCTGAGTGCGCCGAGGGTATGATAAACTCGGTAGGACTTCAGAACCCCGGTGTTGAGGCAGTAATCGCGCACGAGCTTCCCGAGCTTAAAAAATGCTTTAACAAGCCCGTTATGGCAAACGTCTGCGGCTTCTCTCTTGAGGAGTATGCCGAGGTCTGCCAGAGACTTGACGGCGAGAGCCAGATAGGCTGGTTCGAGGTAAACGTCTCCTGCCCCAACGTACACGGCGGCGGAATCTCATTCGGCACGTCACCCGAGGCGGCGGCAAGCGTTGTCCGCGCGGTCAAGAAGGTAACAAACAAGCCTATAATTATTAAACTCACCCCCAACGTCACCGACATCGTAAGCATCGCGAAGGCTTGCGAGGAGGCGGGCGCTGACGGTATCAGCCTTATAAACACCCTTCTTGGTATGAAGATAGACCTCAAGACAAAGAAGCCCGTTGTGGCAAACAAGATGGGCGGCTTCTCTGGCCCCGCGATCAAGCCCGTGGCGGTGAGAATGATATATCAGGTGTATGACGCGGTAAAGGTACCGATAGTCGGAATGGGCGGAGTCTCGACTGCTGAGGACGTCATTGAAATGATGCTCGCGGGTGCGACCGCCGTTGAGGTGGGTACGGCAAATCTGCCTAACCCCATGGCTGCAAAGGAAATAATCGAGGATCTTCCTCGCGTTATGAATAAATACGGAATTAGAAATTTAAGTGAAATAATCGGAGGTGCTCACTAATGGGAAAAGACGTAATCATTGCCTGTGACTTTTCGTCTAAGGCCGACGTAATGAACTTTCTTGACAAGTTCGTTGACGTAAAACCCTTTGTCAAGATCGGTATGGAGCTTTTCTATGCCGAAGGACCCGCTATCGTTAAGGAGATCAAAGAGAGAGGTCATAAGATATTCCTCGACCTCAAGCTCCACGATATTCCCAACACGGTAAAAAAAGCGATGTCGGTGCTTTCAGCGCTTGACGTCGATATGACAAACCTGCACGCAAGCGGCACTATCGCTATGATGGAAGCGGCTATCGAGGGACTTACACGTCCTGACGGCACTCGCCCCATTCTTATCGCGGTAACACAGCTTACGTCAACTTCGCAGGAAAGAATGGAAAACGATCTTCTTATCAAGGAGGATATCGGCAAGGTAGTTGAGCATTACGCGCACAACGCAAAGCTCGCAGGTCTTGACGGTGTCGTTTGCTCTCCTCTTGAGGCAGAAAAGGTGCATAGAGTATGCGGTGACGAGTTTGTGACCGTAACACCCGGCGTGCGCTTTGCTGACGGTGACAAGGGCGACCAGGTAAGAGTTATGACGCCCAGAGAGGCGAAGAAGATAGGCTCGGACTACATCGTTGTGGGACGTCCCATAACCGCCGCAGCCGACCCCGTTGCCGCATACAAGAGATGCGTTGACGAGTTTGTAGGATAATATTTCGAAATGAAAAAAATTCTGTTTTTTGACCTTGACGGCACCCTCACCGACCCCGGAGTGGGTATTACGAACTCGGTGGCATATGCGCTAAACAAGTTCGGCATAGAGGTGCCAGAGAGAAAAAGCCTTTATTCCTTTATCGGCCCACCCCTGTATGACAGCTTCAGGGAGCATTTTGGCTTCTCGCACGAGGACGCAGAGCTTGCCATAGTTTACTATCGTGAGTATTTTGCGCCCAAGGGAAAGCTCGAAAACACAGTCTATGAGGGTATCCCCGCCCTGCTTGAGGCACTCAAGGCTATGGGAAAGACGCTCGTGGTGGCGACCTCGAAGCCCGAAAAATTCGCACTCGAGATACTTGAGCACTTTGACCTGCTCAAATATTTTGATAAGGTCTATGGCGCGACGATGGACGAACAAAGGAACACAAAGGACGCCGTCATAGCCTACGCGCTTGAGGAGATGAAGCTCTCGGCACGCGACGTGCTTATGATAGGCGACAGAAAATATGATATTGAGGGCGCACACAAAAACGGCATGAAAGCCGTAGGAGTGCTTTACGGCTACGGAGACCGCGCGGAATTTGAAAAAGAGGGTGCGGAGTATATCGTTGCCGACGTAAAAGAGCTTTATGAATTACTAAAAAATTGATAGGAGAATTGAAAATGTTTAACGCAACAGAAAGACTTATAGCAGAAGATCTTCTTAAGATAAAGGCGGTATTCTTCCGCCCTGACGAGCCCTTCACTTGGGCATCGGGCATCAAGAGCCCCGTATACTGCGACAACAGACTCACACTCACCGCTCCCGAGGTGCGTGATGACGTTGAGAACTCGCTTGCAAAAATAATAAAGGAGTACTACCCCGATGCAGAGGTGCTTATGGGAACTTCTACCGCAGGTATCGCTCACGCGGCTATTACCGCTCACATACTCGGTATGCCTATGGGCTACGTTCGCTCTGGCAACAAGGACCACGGCAGACAGAACAGAATCGAGGGTAAGCTCGAGGAGGGCGACAGAGTAGTTATCGTTGAGGACCTTATCTCGACGGGCGGATCCGTAATCGAGGTTGCGGACGCGCTCCGCGAGGCAGGCGCTGAGGTGCTCGGCATCGTGTCTATCTTCACATACGGTATGCAGAAGGGACTTGACAGACTTGAGGCGGCAAACCTCAAGAACGTGAGCCTTACAAACTTTGACGTTATCGCGCAGGTTGCGGCTGACACGGGCTACATCAAGCCTGAGGACGTTGCCCGCCTTATCGCGTTCAGAAACAACCCCTCTGACGAGAGCTGGATCGGAGGCAAAAACTGATGAGAAGCCTTATCGATATTCAGGAGCTCTCCGTTGAGGAAATAAAGGAGCTCATTGAGGTCGCAGAGGACATCATTGCAAATCCCAAGAAGTACAGCGAGGCTTGCCACGGCAAAAAGCTTGCAACACTTTTCTTCGAGCCCTCTACACGTACCCGCCTTTCCTTTGAGGCGGCTATGTATGAGCTCGGCGGAAACGTAATTTCTATGGCAAGTGCCGCTTCCTCGTCTGCCGCAAAGGGAGAGAGCATGGCGGATACGGCAAAGACCATTTCCTGCTATGCCGACATCATCGCTATGCGTCACCCCAAGGAGGGCGCGCCCCTCGTGGCTGCTATGAACGCAACAGTTCCCGTTATCAACGCGGGGGACGGCGGACATAACCACCCCACACAGACGCTTGCAGACCTTCTTACTATATACCGCGAAAAAGGCAGACTTGATAACCTCACAGTCGGCTTTTGCGGCGACCTTAAATTCGGACGTACAGTCCACTCGCTCATTTCTGCTCTCTCGAGATACACGGGCATAAAATTCGTGCTCATCTCTCCCGTAGAGCTTAAAGTTCCCAGCTACATCAAGAAGAATATCATCGTTAAGAACGGCATCGAGTACGTGCAGACCACAGACCTTGAGGCTGTTATGCCCGAGCTTGACATTCTCTATATGACAAGAGTTCAGCGCGAGAGATTCTTCAACGAGGAGGATTACCTGCGCCTCAAGGACAGCTATATCCTCACGCCCGACAAGCTCTATAACGCAAAAGAGGACCTTTCCATTCTTCATCCCCTGCCCCGCGTAAACGAGATCGCAGTCGCTATCGACAAGGATCCCCGCGCGTGCTACTTCAAGCAGGTGTATAACGGAAAAATTATGCGTATGAGCCTTATTCTCAAGCTTTTGGAGGTACAGGTATGAATATAGATTCTATTGTAAACGGCATAGTTATCGACCATATCACCGCAGGCAAGGCGCTTGAGATATACAATATGCTTTCTATGGACCGCCTCGAGTGTCAGGTGGCTATCATTCAGAACGCGCACAGCAACAAAATGGGAAAGAAGGATATCATCAAGATCGACGGAGAGTTTGAGATCGACCTCGATGCTATCGGCTACGTTGATCCGGGCGCTACCATCGTGTTTATCAAGAACGGCGAGCTTGTTGAAAAGAAAAAGCTTGACCTGCCGAGGAGAATTACAAACGTAATCCTCTGTAAGAACCCCCGTTGCATCACGTCTACCGAGCAGGAGTTACCCCACGTATTCAACCTCACCGACGAGAAGCACCGCATCTACCGCTGCCTCTACTGCGAAGCAAAGGCAGAGAGAAAGTAACTGACAATCGAAATCTTTGAGGAGGAGAAAAATATGATACAGTTGATCATGAACTGGAAGGACGACGGAAGCAAAAAAATAATGCCGAAACTTCCCGAAAACGTTCAGTTGCTGAATTTTTTAGAGGTCGATAATGCTATAGACGCATGGTCAGATATAATAAAATACCTTGACCGTGACGGAAAGCTAAAAGCCGACAAGGAATATTTCACCAAAAATATGTCCGATCACCCGAATTTTGAGGAAAGACTGTGCATGTTCCTTGTTGTAAACGGAATACCCGCCGCAACACTGACCGTGATTTGCGACAGCTTAACAAAAGTCGGATATATACATATGGTCGCTTGCAAGCCCGAGTTTCGAGGACGGGGACTGGGAACACTGTTAAATGATATCGCGCTGTACACACTGAAATCAGAGGGTATGAAAACAGCGTATCTCACTACTGATGACTGGAGAATTCCGGCAATAAAAAGCTATTTGAAGGCGGGATTTGTCCCAAATCTTACCGACAGCCCGGATTTTTCCGAACGTTGGCAAAAAATATACGAAAAGCTTTAATATATTTACTTCACAAAAGCGGATAGAAAGTAAAACAAATAACTAAAAGCCTGTCTTTATTTGAGACAGGCTTTTCTTTTTGAAAGAATAAATTGAGATTTATCGAGGAGTTACGTAGGAAAATAAATAAACGTTTCTTATAAACACTGTAGGGGCGGCCATTGGCCGTCCGTTCATTGGTTTAAGGTATTTGTTGCGGACGGCCAA
>JAZQYP010000047.1:0-16272 GCA_045633625.1 Eubacteriales bacterium | reverse complement strand
ACTGAGGGATTGTTCACCTTAAATCTATATTTTACAATCCTTCCGTCACTCCGCTTTGCTTCGTGCCACCTCCCTTTACACAAGGGAGGCTAAAGGGTGATTTGCACTAAACAAACTCATCGACAAATCAAAATTTGAAATCGACAAATATACACTTGCAAAGAAAACACCGCTATGATAACATAGCGGTGTTTTTCGCATTGAATTATTTAATTAATTATTCACCCTTGGTGTCAAGGTACATAACTACCTTACGGTTGTTCTCAGAGCCGATGGAGTTTGTTGATACTCCGTTTATCTTCTGAACCTCGGAGTGAATGATTCTTCTCTCGTAGGGGTTCATAGGCTCAAGCATAACGCTCTTCTTGAACTTAAGCACCTTCTGCGCCATTCTACGTGCGAGTGCGCGGAGGGTCTCCTCACGCTTAGCTCTGTAGCCCTCAACGTCGACCGTGATCTTTACGAACTCACGCTTAACGCCGTTAACTCTCTTGTTTGCCGCAAGATTTGCGAGATACTGAAGAGAATCAAGTGTCTCACCGTGATGACCGATAAGCACTGCCGCGCCCTCGCCCTCAACACTGATCACCTTATTGTCGCTCTCCTCACCGTTCTCCATCTTAACGTCTGCCTCGATCTGCATGTCAGCGAGGAGCTTCTTGATGAAGTCAAGTGCATCGTTCTCGCCACCCTTGAGGGTTGCACAGATCTTTGCAGGGGAAGCGCCGAGACCAAAGAGTCCCTTCTTTGCTTCCTCAAGCACTGTATATTCTATCGCCTCGGCGGGCACACCAAGCTCTGCCGCAGCGTTTGCGACAGCCTCGTCGACCGTCTTTGCACTAACAATTACTTCTTTTTTCACTTTTATTTCCACCTATAATCAGTTATTTTCTTCTGTGTCGTCTGTGACCTTTTTCTTGCTTTTCTTTTCGGGCTTTGCATCGTCCTTTATGGGAGCCACCTCGATAGCGCTCTCACTCTTCTTACCCTTTGTCTCGGACTCTGCCTTTTCCTTTGCCTCGGCCTCTTCAAGACGCGCGCGTCTCTGTGCTGCCGCTGCCGCGGTATCGGGGAAATCCTCGTCGTCTATGTGGTGAAGCGAGCGTACGGGCTTGCCGCTGGGGCTTGTAGTTCTCTTTGTTACCTTTTCAGGCTTTGAGGAGTATTCCTTCTCTGCCGCCTTATAATCCTCCTCGGTAAACTTAGGAAGGGGCATTGCCTTGTGGAGAATGAACTGCTTAAGCACACCGATAAGGCTCTTGAATATCCAGTAAACACCGATAGCCGCAGGAACGATGAAGCAGATGTATACCGACATAAGAGGCATCATAAGATCCATCATCTTATTGGAGCATCCTGCCTGTGCATCCTGCATAGGATTAGGCTGGAATTTACGGTTCATCTTCATGCTGAAGAAGTAAGCCGCGAAGGTAAGGACGGGAACGAGCATAAGCCAGTCAAAATTCGTGAAGCTGGGTGTTCCCGCAAGGTTGATTCCAAAGACCGAAAGCTCGGGGAGGTCTGCCGCAGAGCTTATTCTCTCGCTAAAGCCCTCTATAGACTTGAATGCATCGATTCCGTGCTCGTTTATGACCGCTCTTACGTCATCCATAAGATCGATCGTTCTCGTTGCATCGTATTCCTTGCCCGTAAAGTTTTTAACAACCGTTATTACGTTGTTTATTGCATCTGTCGAAAGTCGGCAGATGTACTTCATCGGGTTAAGAACGATATAGTAAAGCGCCATGAGAACGGGAAGCTGGATCAGCATAGGTCCGCAGCCTGCCAAGGGGCTGAAGCCCTCCTTCTGATAGAGCGCCTGTATCTCCTCCTGCACCTTTTGTCTGGTTACCTGGTCGTCCCTTCCCGCATACTTTTTGCGGATAGCCATTTCCTTGGGACGAAGCTTTGCTTGCTTTATTGAGTTTTTCTGTTGCTTTATACCCATCGGGATGAGAAGGATCTCAATCGCTATCGCAAAAAGGAAAAGAGCGATGATATACTGATTTCCCGCGATATCATTGAGGAATCTCATAACGTATCCCATTGGTGTATAAAAGATCGTGTCTATAATCTTTTCCATAGGACAATTTCTCAGCCGCAGTCGGCTGAACTTCCTCTCGTATTATTTGTCATTGTTCTTTTTTTAGAGTCTGCCGTCGTCCTTCCGATATTTCGGGATCCTCTTTGGCGGTACGGGGTCGTACCCCGGTGTGCCGAACGGATTACAGCGAAGTATTCTCGTTGCTGTAAGCCAAAGCCCCACGAAAAAGCCACGTTTCATAAATGCCTCTATGGCATAGGCAGAGCAAGTAGGCGTGAACCTACAAGTCGGATTTCGTTTTAACGGCGATAGGTATTTCCTATAAAAGCGGACAAGCCAAATACAAACGTATTTCATACTTTTATTTTTCTTCCGGTTTTTTGTACATATCGAGCTTACTCATGGCATATCGAAGCTCAGCCTCAACGTCCTGCATTTTCTTGCCGACTATCTCGCTTCGGGCACTTATAACCACTAAAAATCCCGTCTTAAGCTCCCCCTCAAAACTTCTGTATGCGGCGCGGATGATGCGCTTTGCGCGGTTACGCGTAACGGCATTTCCTATCTTTTTCGATACCGCGATACCAAGTCTGTTAAGATATTTCTTTTCGGGATTCTCAAGCATTATTCGGCGTGCGCGAAGGTCGCGAAGCACGTAGACCGCTACGTATTTGCCGACACTCCTCTCTCCTCGCCTATAAGCCTTATTGTACAGATGATTTTCTTTGATAGCTAAATTTTTCATTTTAGAAAAATATCCCTACAGCAAAAACCCCGATGCGCACGGAAAACGGATAGCTCTCCTTGGTCATCGGCGGTTTCTATGTTTAAGAAATTATAAAAAATTCTTAAAATTAGTAGGTCAGTCTTTTTCTGCCTTTAGCGCGTCTTCTCTTAAGTACGTTTCTGCCATCAGCAGTAGCCATTCTCTTTCTGAAGCCGTGCTCTTTTTTTCTCTGACGCTTTTTGGGCTGGTAAGTTCTGAGCATTTGTTGCACCTCCTTAAATTCGTGTTAATTCCGGACATCGATATCCGGAATAATTTTTCCGGAAGCGGTTGCCATGGGCAAAATTCACGCTTATACAATGACAACATATATTAAACCACAACTTGTGCGTTTTGTCAAGTGTTTTTTATCAATTTATATTAAAATTTCCTTTGTATTGACTATTTTCCTTCATAGTGTTATAATATATACAGAATTTTTCGGGAGGCAGATATGGATATTATCAGAGGCGACGACTTTAAGAAACTTATCAAAAAAGGGCTTTCGGGCGGCTACCTCTTCTTTGGCGAGGAGGATTACCTGAAGCTTCATAGCTTAAAGATTGCGCGGGAGGCGATATCTTCAGACGAGGGCTTTGCCTTCTTCAACGATATTCGTCTTGACCCCACTGCCCTCACTCCCGACGCGCTTCTTGGCGCTCTTGCCCCACTGCCTATGATGGCTGAGCAAAAGATAGTCACAGTCAGTGGACTTAATATTAACGACATTGTAAAGGCTCGCGCGCTTGACGACCTTTGCGATGCGCTCACACAGCTCAAGGAATATGACTACAACGTGCTCATACTCTCGGTCCACGCCGACGGAATTGACGAGGGGTATTTGCCAAAGACTCCCTCAGCCACGCTCAAAAAGCTTGCAGAGCATCTCACTCCCGTAAGGTTTGAGCCCGTCCCCCGCGCGAAGCTTACCGCGTGGTGTCAAAAGCATTTTGAGCACAACGGCGTCGTTTGTGACGATGAGGTCTGCCGCGAGCTTATCAGCCGTGCGGGCACGTCTATGTTCACTCTTTCCGAGGAGATAGACAAGCTCTCATTCTATGCGCTCTCACATAAACGGAACAAGGTTACAGTGAGTGACGTGGAGAGCGTTACCTGCACTACTATCGAGGAAGATGCGTTTGCCCTCTCAAACGCACTTGTCGAGGGAGCAGCCGATAAAGCGCTTGCCGCCCTTGCGGTAATGAAATTCAATAGAGTCGACCCCATAATCATTCTTTCCGAGATCTCAAGAACCTTTTCCGATATGTACGTCGTAAAGTCCATGCTCTCCGAGGCAAAGACCTTGCCCGAGATACACGGGGCTCTCCGTGCCATCTCAAAACCCAAGGGAATTGCCGAATTTAAGGTGAAAATTTATATGTCGAACGCCGCAAAAATTAGTGAGGAGCGCCTCTGTCGCATCATCAACCTTTGTGCCGAGGCAGACGCGGCGGTCAAGTCGTCTTATAACGATTACTCGCCTATCGAAAACCTTCTTTGCATGATATAAAATGCCTTTTGTGCAAAACGCAGAAAGTGATAATTTTCGACAAAAGCTCTTGACAAAAGTTTTCCACAGGTATGCATAATTACTCATACCGAAAAAGCCCCGAAACATATAGGTTTTCCACAGTTTCAACAGAGTTTTCCACAGCTTTTATTCTCCGTGGTAACCTGTCAAGTGCATTTTTTGCTTTTATAGAAATTCTACGAAATAGACAAAAAGAGGTAAAAACCAAAGTTTTTACCTCTTTTTTTGTGCCTTGTGGGGCGCTTTTCCATGCTTTTTGCCCCCTTTTGACGTTTTCTTTTTTCTTACCGAAAAACCGAAGTCTCCTATCTTCTTTCCAAGCTCAAAATACTCGCCGTGCGCAAAGGCGGCAAGCCCTGCGCGGTCAAGATGAAGCGCGCCCTTCTCGTCAAGGAGGGACTCGTCAACACCTACAGACACGATATCGGCAAGGAACATATCGTGCGTTCCGAGGGGGATAATTTCGGTAACCTTACATTCAAGTCGCAAGGGACTTTCGGCGATGGAAGGACACGAGACCTTCTCTCCCTCTTCCTTGGTAAATCCGCATTTCAGGAATTTATCGACCTTAGCTCCCGTGTAGATGCCGCAATAGTCTGCGCTCTTAATAAGAGCTGCGGGTGTGAGATTTATGGTAAATTCTCCGCTCTCCTTAATAAGTCCATAGGAATATCTTGACGGGCGCACCGAAATATAGGTCTTCGGTGGAATGGTATTTATAATTCCCGTCCACGCGACAGTTATGACGTTGGATTTCTCCATGCTGCCACAGCTTACCATTACGGGTGGCAAGGGTGCAATGAGCGCACCGCCCTTCCAGTTTACCTTAGCCATTGTCTACCCCCGAAAGAAATTTTATAACCTCACCCGCGGCGATAAGACCCGCCACAGAGGGCACGAAGGACACACTGCCCGGGCTTACCTTTCCACTCTCACTCTTCTTCTCGAAGAGCGGCTTTCTCGGTGTCTCGCGCGACCACACTACCTTAAGGTGATTTATGCCTCTTACCTTGAGCTCCCTACGCATAACGCGTGCGAGCGGACAAGTGTCGGTCTTCGTGATGTCACTCACGGTAAGTGCCGTGGGGTCGAGCTTGTTGCCCGTACCCATCGAGCTGATAACAGGTGTGCCTGCCACCGTCGCCCTCTCAATTATGGCAAGCTTTGCCGAGACTGTGTCTATTGCGTCGAGAACGTAATCATAGCGCGAAAAATCGTATTTATCTATTGTCTCGGGAAGCACGAAATCGGCATACTTATTTACCTTTATGTCAGGATTTATATCAAGAAGTCTTTCTGCCACCACGTCGACCTTAAGTCGTCCGACGGTGCTTGTGAGAGCGCAGAGCTGACGGTTTATGTTGCTCTCGCTCACGGTATCGTTATCGATAACATCTATCTCTCCGACCCCCGCGCGTGCGAGTGCCTCGGCGGCGTAGCTTCCCACACCCCCGACACCGAACAGCGCCACTCGGCTGTCTTTAAGCTTTTCGACACCCTCGATACCGAGGAGCATCTCTTCTCTTTCAAGTCTTTCGCTCATAGATTTATCCTTCTTATCTGCTTGACAGTAGGGGCACTGCCCTTTTTGTATGCCTCTACTATTCTTTCTATCTCGGCAGGGGTCTCGTCGGTAAAAACGAAATGTCCGCCGATAATTTTATTCTTCGCAAGCGCGTCGGATCTGTCAGCCATATATATCGGCACGGCGTTGAAGATGATGCTTCTGTGCGGCGGCTCGCGGCGCACGGGAAAGCGAACACCCTTGCGGTCGGTAAGATAGACAAAGCCCTCCCTCTCACAGCTCTCGCAATCCGAAATTTCCTTTATAACGCACTTCTCGGTCGTCATAAGTGCCACCTTGCCGTATATGACGGCAGTGCGGTCGCCACCGATATCCCTCATCTGCGGAAGCGTCAGCTCGGGAGAAACTATCATACTCTCAAAGCCAAGCGCCTCTATCTGCCCTGCGCTCTCGGCGCTGAAGATATTCATTCTGTAGTCTGCGTGCGGGAGGAGTCCTGCCTTACGGGCAAGCTCTATATGTCCGATATTGCCCACAAGCGCGTGGCGTGCGCCCTTGTTTTTTGCATCGCCGAGCATTTTTTGTACCGTATTGGTCTCGCCATCAAATATGACGGGCGGGAGCATAACGCCATCGAATCGCTCGTCAAAAAGATGCAAGGGGGTATAAATTATGTCAAAAAAGTCCTTTGCCGACTCGGGAATATTCTTCGGCTCATAGAAAACTGCCGTTCTCCTTGCCTGCGGCTTCCCCGTCGCGTTCTTTTTGTTTACGGTGTGAAGAGCCGCCTCGCTTCTGTCATTAACAGTGAGTGCCGCTATCGCCTCTCGGCGAAGGGAGTTAAGACGGGAAACGGGCATAATAAGCCCCTCGTCAAGCTCGATCTCGATTTTTGTCGCCTCATAGGGTGTGCCACCGAGCTTTGAGATATTCTTTCTCACCGCCGCCTCATCAAGAGGTGCGTTTATCGCCCTCTCAGGCACGTCTCCGGTAACAGCTACTCCGTGTGGCTCGATACGTATTTCAGAGGGCTCTCCCTCTTTTATCTTTACAAACATTTCGATAGCTACACGTCTCTTAAGCCCCTCGAAGGGCAAGAGCTCGCGCGAGATCTGCTTATCGTGCTCTGAACGCACGCCGAGCATTTTCGAGCTTACGTTATTCGTATAATATCCGTCGGTAAGTCCACCGCGCGAGAAAATTTCCGAGAGCTCTGCGAGCTCCGCGGGTGTCGCGCCTCTGTGCTCGTCGATGAGCCTGCGCCATATTCTCGTTACGTCGCGGACGTATTCGGGCGACTTCATTCTTCCCTCTATCTTGAAGGAAGCAACGCCCATATCTATAAGCTTATCCACGTGTGCGGCAAGGCTAAGATCCTTGAGGGATAGCGGATAGTCACTTCTTCCCTTCGGTGTAGCGTAAGGAAGACGGCAGGGCTGCGCGCACTCGCCGCGATTTCCGCTTCTGCCACCCACAAGGGAGGAAAAAAGACACTGCCCCGAATGACACACGCAAAGCGCGCCGTGAACGAAGACCTCTGCCTCGATTGGCGACTCCTTGCAAAATTCGCGTATCTCTCGCTCACCCATCTCTCTGGCACACACCATTCTCGATACGCCAAGCTTTTGGAGCTCCCTTGCCGCCAAGGTATTGTGCCCCGACACCTGCGTTGACGCGTGTATCGGCATATCGGGCATACGGCGGCGAAGCATAGCTATCGCGCCAAGATCGGCGACGATAAATGCGTCAGCACCCGCAAGATACGCGGCATCGGCGGTGGCGAGAAATTCCTCGCGCTCACGGTCGAGCACCAGAGTATTTAGCGTCACATAAACTTTAACCCCGTAGGCGTGCGCGCGCAAGATCGCCGCGCCGATATCCTCGGGGGTAAAATTATTTGCATTTATTCTTGCATTGAACGCCGAAAGTCCAAGATATATGGCGTCAGCTCCCGCTTCAATTGCGGCATCAAACGCCGCGGGCGAGCCCGCGGGACACAGCAGTTCTACCTTTTTTTGCATATCAGTTGCTCTTTGCGGCAAGCTCGCGGCGAAGCTCCTCGTTCTCTGCCTGAAGCTCATCAAGCGCGGTCTCTGCAAAGGCTATCTTTGTCTCAAGAGCCTTTACCTTTCTCTGCGCCTTTATCTTATCGGAGCAATAGTCAAGACAGCAAAGGATAGCCGCCTCACTCTTTGAGCAGCGTCTGCTCATAGAGGTGACCTCTCTCATCTTTCTGTCAACGATACCAACGAGCGCCTCAACAGCCTCGGGTGACTCGTCGCTTATGATGTTCATCTCGATGTCGGCAATAGTGATAGTGTACTTTTGCTTCATTTTTTATCCTCCAATTTTGCGTTTTTACTTGCAATCTGCGAAAATTAGTTGTATAATATTATATCATCTTTATTATAATACATTTTCTTCAATTTTGGAAGAGATTTTCAGGAATTTTTTTAAGAAAGAAGTATTTTTTATGAAATTTTTCAGAGACAGCGAACGCATCGTTATAAAATTCGGAACCTCGACCCTCACGCACGCGACGGGTCACCTCAATCTGCGCAGAATAGAGGCGCTCGTCAAGGTCATCTCCGACATTAAGAATTCGGGCAAGCAGGTGGTCATCGTCTCCTCGGGAGCGGTCAGTGCGGGAGTTGCAAAGGTAGGCTTTGGCAGAATTCCCTCGACACCCGAGGAAAAGCAGGCTATGGCGGCAATCGGTCAGAGCGAGCTTATGAAGATATATGACAAGTTCTTCTCGGTCTTCGGTCACACCGTAGCGCAGATACTTATGACAAAGGACGTGCTTACGAATCCCGTGCGTCGCGCGGCGGCTGAGAACACCTTCAACCGTCTGCTTGAGATGAACTGCATCCCGATAGTAAACGAGAACGACTCGATTTCTACCGATGAGCTTACAAAGTTTGGCGGAAACGATATCCTCTCGGCATACGTGGCGCAGGTCTGCCACGCCGACCTATTACTTAACCTTTCGGACATTGACGGACTTTATGACTCCGACCCCCGAAAGAATCCCGATGCGCGCCTTATAGAGCGTGTTGACGTAATCGACGACGAGCTTTACGCAAAGGCAGGCGGCGCGGGCACCGAGCGCGGTACGGGCGGTATGATAGCAAAGCTCAACGCGGCAAAGCTCTCGACCGACGCGGGAATCCCTATGTTCATACTCAACGGTCACGACCCCGAAATTCTCTACACTCTGCTTGACGGCGGACATATCGGTACGTATTTCGCCGTTCCGAAAAACTAATATGACAAAAAAAGAAAAAAAGGCGCTTATCGCCGCGATAGTCGATGAGCTAAAGAAGATATATCCCGAATCGGTCTGCGCTCTTGAGTACGGCGGCGAGCCGTGGAAGCTACTCGTTATGGGAAGGCTCTCTGCACAGTGCACCGACGCGAGAGTCAATATCGTCTGCCGCGAGCTTTTCTCTCGCTTCCCTACCCTCGAATCTCTTGCCGATGCGCCCCTATCCGAAATTGAGGATATAGTGCGTCCCTGCGGACTTTTCAGAACAAAGGCTGACAGTATAAAGCGCGCGTGCGAGATGATACGCGACGATTTTGGCGGTCGCGTGCCCGACAATATGGACGATCTGCTCCTTCTGCCAGGAGTAGGCAGAAAGATAGCAAATCTTATCCTTGGCGACATCTATCACAAGCCCGCCATAGTTGCCGATACGCATTGCATACGCATTTGCGGCAGATTTGGTATGTATGACACGAAGCTAAAGGATCCGACAAAGGTCGAGATGATAATGTCGGAGCTTGTCACACCCTCCGAGCAGTCTGACTTTTGCCACCGCATAGTGCAGTTTGGCAGAGACGTGTGCTCGGCGCGCTCACCGAAGTGCACCGAGTGCCCTCTGCGCGAATTGTGCAGATATGCGAGACGCAGCCGAACGAGCTAAGTCTGGCGGATATCGGCTTAAAGACTTGCAATCCAAATTAAACATAAACGAGAGGTAGACATGATAATAAGTGATGTATTTAATTACGAAGGAAAACAAGCTATATATATCCGGACAGACGGCGTAAATATTCCCGACCAAATATCAAGGGTTGTTGTTAAAAACAAATCATATAATGTTGTTAAGCACGAAACAACACACTCAATTATAGGGTCAAGAGCAATTACTCTTTTGATTGACACGACAGATACGTTGTTTGCTGGTGATAGCGTTGATATTTATTAACACACAAAGAGAGCCGAAAGGCTCTCTTTTTTTGCCTATTTTGTAACTATTCATAATTTGTTAACATGTTAGTTGCAGTTAGTTACAACCAAGAAATCCTTATATTACAAGGGTTTATACTGCTTTATGTAACTTGTAACTAATAACTAACAGTAAAACTTTTACACTCGATTTTCACTATATTTGTAATTTTAAATTGTAATCTATAGGAATATTGGTTACGTTAGTTACGGAAATCCCGAGAAGCCTTTATTTATAAGGGTTTGCGGGCGTAACTAAGTTTTTTTAATGTTAGTTACAAGTGCGAAAAGCGGACTATTGACAAACAAAAAAGATTGTGATATAATGTAAGAGTAAACAAAAATCTGCTGCGGGCAAAGAATAAGAACGTATAGCGAGAGCGTATAACAAAAATACATAACAAAAACGTATAATTAAAGCCTTCTCCATCGAGAAGGCTTTTGATTTTAATATATAATCCCGATAAATTGGGATTTATCGGTACGTTATGTAGGAAGGTAAACGAACGTTTTCCACAAACACTGTAGGGGCGCGCATTGCGCGTCCGTTCATTGGATTTGTGGTGTTCGTTGCGGACGGCCAATGGCCGCCCCTACAATCACAATAATGTTCTGCTCTCTACAAACACACCAACAAATCAAAATTTGAAATTATACACATAAAAAGGGCGAGGCTTTTAGAAAGCCTCGCCTTGTTATCCATTCACTTTATCAAGGTCAATTCTGCGGCACTCAAGGTAATATCTCTTATCCTCGGCGTGACCCATTGAGAAGGTCTTGCGAGGAAGAGCGCCGTCAAAAATTACCGTTTTGAAAAGCTCATCCTTTGCCATACCGCCGAAAATAAAGCCTATAGTGTCATCCTTATCGCAAAGAGATGCCACCGACTCCTCTCCGTGAATGTAGTCGACTGTCACACCGTCGTGTGTTTTTATGTAATCGTCAATAAAGGTCTGAAGCGTGCCGACAGTGAGCTGCTGCGTGGGGTGCGCGAAGGTTATGCTTCCCTTCACTGCATTCTTGCCATAGCTATATTCAAGCGTCTGCACCGCCGCCTCGCCCGAAAGCTCATCGGCATACTGCTCAAGCTTTTCTATGACGTCCTCGGGATCGACACCAAACATAACGCGAAAGATAGGCTCAAACTTGAGCGCGGGATCGTGGATATTTACCACCTCGCAAAGAGCATATCTTGAGGGGTGATCCTTTGCCGCCTCGCCAAGCTTTGTCTTTACCTCCTCGTAAGCCGCCTTAGCAGATGCGAGGGAGTGATTTCCGTCACCAACCGCGAAAAGCAAGGGAGAAAGTCCCTCTTTTCCGTATCTCTTAGCCATATTTTCGGGGCTTATGAGTGAGTCAAGCGCGCTCATGAGCCTCTCCTTTTCACTTTCACCGACAAATCCGCCCTTTATGTGACCGCCGCCGAGCATAAGGTCAAAATCATATGCCGTCTCGCACTTGTCCATCGAAAGCGGCTCGATAACGCTTGCATCTGGATCGTCGATAAGGAGCATCACGTGAGGGAGCTCGACTGCCGCACCGCGACGCACCGCAACTCTTGGCGGAATTCGCTCGATAACCGTTGCCTCGGTCGCGCGAATAAGAGAGGACGCGCCCCTTGTGTAGTCATAGTCCTCAAGGTCAATAGCAAGAAGGAGTCCGCGGCGCACAGTGCCGTCCGACTGAACTCTTTCGATATAGATCATCTCATCGTTTCTCTCAACGAGCACGTCCGAGAGATATTTTTTCATCTCGGCATTGATAAGAGGTACACGTGCTTCGCTCTTTTCAAGATAAACCTCAGGGAGAATTATATTAAGTGTCGAGGGAGCATCGCCAACTATATCTTTTGCGCTCTCCCAATATTTCGGCTCGCTTGTGAACTGGTCACACGCAACAACTGCCCATTTTTCAAGCGAGAGCTTATTTTTGTCAGGCAAAAGTATATTTGCCGTTCTATAGCATTTTTTCATAAATCAACCTCACTAATAAAGAGATTTTATTCACTGTAAATAAGATAATAGATGCTCTTATGAGTATCTCCAATCTTAAATTTTGCCTTGCCGTCCTTGTACGTTACGGGAATCCTTCCAACGTAGAAGCCCTCGGCATTTACCGCCCACACGGCAAGAGTTGTCTTGTCGGTGCGAAGCTCGATATCCGCCTCGATAACCTCAACGAGTATGGGAGGACGCCCGTATTCAAGCATCTGCTCACCCTCAAATTTCGCATCGGTGTTCTCTGCACGTCCCACGGCGGTAAGAAGTATATTGTCTGTGGTATCAAGCGAGTCATTTGTAAGTGACGAAGCCGCGATGACTGCAAAATCGGTCTTGCAATCGATGCTCATTCCGTCAAGCTCTATTCTGCCGATATCCGAGAGTGAGCCGTAGGCGCACTTGGTTCTTTGTGTATCTATCGTGCCGTAGCCCTTGTCCCAGCTTCTGTAGAGCTCGCCCGTGTCGGAGCGCACCTCGCCGTCTGCAAGGTCAACTATAGTATCGTCAACCGAAATGATTCGGTCAGCCCCCTCGGTGCTTGCCGCTACGTTTGCAATTCTGCACTTCTCGGACGCGCAGAGGTATGCGGGAGCCTTCTTATGCTCGGCATTGTAGCTGCCGTTGATGCCTATTTTCTCGCCGCATCCGACAGATACGTCACCACGGCGGAGTATGAGTGCCGCGTGGTAGAAAAGTCCGAATTTTGCGGGGTCGTTCCAGGTGCTGAAGATTCCCTCACGGTAGGAGATGCCGCCGATAGTGGGGCTTGATACCTCCTTACCGAGTATATTCATATACTCAAGGCGGTAGCCGTAGGAATAGGTATGCACGGCATATCCCGCATAATTCTGGAGCGCTCCTATCGAAGCAAAGAGCAGAGGTGCTTCTGCGCGGTATGCATTGGGCCAGGACATATCCCACTCCGATACGAAGAAGGGCTTATTAAACTCTCTTGATGCCTCGTAAACGTCGGGCACGGGAGAAGTCTCGCGCGATATCTGACGGTGAGCGCACTTATGCTCGTCCCACTTCCAATCATAGAAATAGGCGTGCGCGTCTGTGTAGTCGCAAACGGCGTTAGACCTCACAAGGCTGTCACGCTTGTGCCACGTCGTGCCCGCGATAGGCATCTTCACGCCTATCTCGCGCAGATAATCCTTCATCTCTGTGAAGTATTTCTGCATAAGGTGAATTCTGAATTCCTCTACTACGGGGTGGTCAAACCAACGGAAATTCTCCTCGTTGACCTCGCAGTTCTCGGCATCGTACTCGATTCCCTTCTCGTCAAGCCACTCTCTGAAGAGGAGTCTGAATTCCTTTATGTAGTGCTCGTCCTTGAGCTTGTGGCCGAAAAGGTCGCCCTCGTTGAGAATCTCACCCATAGCATATACGGGGTCATCCTTATTGAGAAGCTTTGTGTATGGGTTATAATGATTCCAAAAATCGTAGGCAAGCTTCTTTTGGAGCTCTATCATACGCTTGTCATAGCAGCTATACGGCTTTGCGGCGTCACCAAGGAGTGCGGCGTTTACTATTCCGTCCTCGGTCTTGAAGCGACGGGACGTAAAGATGTCCATATAAACGTAGATTCCCTCACGCTTCAGGCAGTAGGTAAGATAATCGAGTCTGTCGAGTGCCTCGGGGTCAAGCTCGGTGGTTTTCGCGCATCTTGGCCCCTTGGTAAGCGCAAATATATTTGGGGTATCCCATTCAGCGTCAAACTGATGATAGCGAACGATATTCACTCCGTACTTTGCAAGGCGAAGCGCCATCTTCTCGGCGTGTGCCTTATCGGGAAAGCAAGCTCCGCCGTTGAAGCAGGTGCCCCAAAAGCGCGCAAGTGTGCCGTCCTCAAACTCAAAGTGGTCGCCCACGCATTTAAGAAATCCGCGCTTGCCTGCGGGCCTCTCTGCCGCGTATACGAAACGAAGATCTATCGGCGCATCGTCATAATACGAGGGAAATGGAATGTAAGACATGATTTTCTCCTTTTTTTGCTAAATTATTCCGCCTGAATGAGATAATAAATGCTCTTATGAGTATCTCCTATCTTGAATTTTGCGACGCCGTTCTCATAGGTCACAGGAAGTCTGCCGACGTAGAAGCCCTCGGCGTTGATCGCCCATATCGCAAGATTAGTTTTGTCGGTACGAAGCTCGATTTCCGCCTCAATTACCTCTGCGATTATCGGCGCGTGACCGTATTCAAGCATCTTATCGCCGTCAAATTTTGCATCGGTGTTCTCGACACGTCCGACAGCGGTAAGAAGAATATTGCCCGTCTTATCAAGCGCATCGTCAGTAAGCGAGGAAGCCGCAATTACTGCAAAGTCGGTCTTACAATCGACTGTGAATCCGTCAAACTCGATTTTGCCGTTTTCAGCAAGAGAGCCGTAAGCGCACTTGGTACGCACGGTATCAATAGTACCGTATCCCTTTTCCCAGCTTCTGTACATCTCACCGTTCTCGGAGCGCACCTCGCCATCCGACTCCTTAACGAGCATATCGTCATGATTAAGAACAACGTCAACCGACTCAGCACCCGCAACGGCAGTTCCAATTCTTACCTTTTCGGGAGCAAGAGTGAGAGCCCCACAGAACTTTCCATTCTCATCTCTGGTTGCGTTGACTCCATACTTCACGCCGTCAAGAGGAGTTACGTCGGCACGTCTTGTAATGAGCGCCGCGTGATAGAAAAGACCGAACTTTGCGGGATCGTTCCAAGTGCTGAATATTCCCTCACGGTAGCGGATTCCGCCGATAGTATCGCAGGTCATCTCCTTGCCGAGCATATCCATTCTCTCGTGAGTGTTACTGTATGCATAGGTGTGTATCGCGTATCCGCCGAAATTCTGAAGCGAGCCGAGCGCGGCATACACAATAGGAGACTCCGCACGATAAGCATTCGGCCACGGAACGTCCCACTCGGAGACGAAGTAGGGTCTATCAAATGTCCTTGTATGAACAAGCTTTGTAAGAATATCTCCCTTGACGTGAGAAAGCGCTGTGTGCGCGCAAATATGATCCGCCCACTTCCAGTCGTAGTAGTAATAGTGACCGTCCATAAAGTCGCAAACGTGGTTGCATTCAACGAGTCTGTCGTTTATATACCAGTTTGTGCCGCATATCGGGAACTTTACACCGATCTCTTTCATATAGTTCATCATTTCCGTGTAATACTTTTTAGTTAAATAAACACGGAAATCGTTAAGCGCAGGATAATTATTTACCCAGTGGTTTGCCTCGTTTATCTCTCCGTTCTCGGCATCATACTCGATTCCGTTTTCGTCAAGCCACTTTCTGAAAAGTCCGCGGAACTCGGTAACGTAAGGCTCGACAAGCACCTTTTGCACGAAGAAATCAGCCTCGTTCACTATCTCACCCATAACAAAGACGGGGTCGTCCTTGTTTACCATCTTTGTGTAAGGGTTGTAGTGATTCCAGAAGTCATATATAGCCTTCTTCTGAAGCTCTATCATACGACTGTTGAAGTAGCAGTAGGGCTTTGCCGCATCGGGAAGAAGATGAGCGTTCTCTATTCCCTCTGCCGTCTTGAAACGGCGGTAGGTAAAGATATCCATATAAACGTAGATACCCTGCTCTTTGAGGCAATAGGTGAAATAGTCAAGTCTGTCCATTGCCTCGGGGTCAAACTCCGAGGTGCTTCTCTGGTGAGGACCCTTTGTAAGACCGTATATATTGGGTGTATCCCACTCGGCATCAAGCTGATGGTAGCGCACCATATTTACACCGTATTTTGCAAGGCGGAGAGCTATCTTCTCTGCGTGCTCTTTGTCGGGAAAACACGAGCCACCGTTGAAATTAGTGCCCCAAAAGCGAGCAACTGTTCCGTCCTCGAACTCAAAATGGTCGCCTACGCACTTAACAAAGCCGCGCTTGCCCGCGGGCTTTTCGTCGGCATAGACGAAGCGAAGGTCTATCGGTGCATCATCGTAATAAGCGGGAAATGGAATGTAAGACATAATTTTTCTCCTGTCTGTGATATTTTGTTAAATTTCAAATTTTGATTTATCGGTGTGTTTGTAGAGAGTAAGACATTATTTTTGATTGTAGGGGCGGCCACACGAACGAAGTTCGTAGCCTTTGCGAAGCAATATGTGGCCGTCCGCAACGAACACCGAAGAAGCACGAGCGGACGCGCAGTGCGCGCCC
>JAZQYP010000046.1:0-11787 GCA_045633625.1 Eubacteriales bacterium | reverse complement strand
GGCTTGTTCAACCCTCAAAGCAGGTAAGAACAGGCCCATTATATTGGTTGCGAAAACACGATAAAATAAGTTCTAAGCAGCGGGGAAACAGTATAAGGGTGTGGCGCAGCTGGTCAACTCTTGCACTTGGGGTCTCTACTACCCCAACGCGTGTCAAAACTTGAACTTGTGGTCTCTACCGTATGAGAGTAACGGCCATAAGTTCATTTTTTGTCATACGGTCTGTGTGATTCTAACAGAATTTTGAATAGCAAAATGGACTCAAAAAGCATTCATAAGCGCGATTGCGTAGCAGGGCGCGTAGCAAATTGAGGCTGATTGCGTAGCAGAGATTATCTCTCCATTTGGTATGCCGGACTGAGAGATGATTTCTAGGTGAGCAGACTCGTTGGTTCCCATATCATTGGTAAGATCTCAAGGGTGGGCGCATTGGTCAACTATTGACCTTGTGCCCTCTTTTATCTTGATGCAATATGGCACAAGCCCGATAAAACGCATATATCGAGAGAGGATTTTGACGCGCGTCTTGGTGAGATATTTGCGCTTGACTCTTGGATAATAGACGGAAATTACAGTCGCACGGTTGAGCGAAGAATGGCGGCTTGTGATACGGTGATACTCTTTGATCTGCCTACAAGCGTGTGCCTTGATGGCGCTATAACACGACTTGGCAAGGGACGCTACGATATGCCGTGGATAGACACTGAGCTTGACCCAGGGCTTAAAAAAGAGATCGAGGAATTTAGAGAGAAAAATCTGCCCCCTATATACGAGCTGCTCCGTAAATACAGCGATAAAAACGTCGTTGTTTTCAAATGCAGAGGTGACGCTGACAAATTTTTGAACAGTATAAGCAAATAAAAAAGGGAAGAGCCTCGGCTCTTCCCTTAATTTTTATTTTACTTATACATAGGACCGTATGCTGCGCAAGCGCGATAGTCTTGTCCTTCCTTATCCATGCCGAAAGCATTCCAAGCAGCAGGACGGAAAATATCCTCTGTGGGAACGTTATGCATGCAAACGGGAATACGGAGCATAGAACACATCGTGATGAGGTCAGCGCCGATATGACCGTAGGAGATAGCGCCATGGTTAGCACCCCAGTTGTTCATAACCTCATAAGCGGTCTTGAAGGGCGATCCATCCTTGCCGTCGCAACGAGGTGTGAACCAAGTGCAGGGCCAGGTGGGGTCTGTACGCATCATAAGTGTATTTGAAACGTCGTCGGGGAGCTGAACTGTCCAGCCTTCAGCAATCTGAAGAACGGGGCCAAGTCCCTTAACGAGATTAAGTCTGATCATTGTGCAAGGCATTTCGGCTCTTGTTGTGAAGGAGGAGGAGAATCCGCCGCCTCTGAAATAGCCGTTATCTGCCGCGGGCCAGGTGGTTGCCGCTGTCATCTTCTCGATATCATCCTCGGTAACCTCCCACCACTTCTTCATAATGCCGTTGCCGTTCTCGTCCTTGCATTCGCCGCAAGCGTCAAGAGCGGTGGCACCGGAGTTGATAAGGTGGATAAATCCGCCGTTTTCCTTTGCAACACCCTCAACGTCATAGCCGGAAGCTCTCTTGCAGGCCTCGGGCGACCAATAGGTTCTTACGTCGGAGAACATCTGCGCGCGGTTTGTAAGAAGCTTCATAAAGAGCATTCCAAGACCGTTGAGAACGTCGTTCTCGGTAGCGAGTATGTAGGGCTCGCGAGCGCCGTTGTGGTCAAATGTAGAGTTGAGAAGTGCCTCGGGGAAGTCACAGTTGGGATAGAAGTCTGTCCACTGTCTCTGTCCCTGGAAGCCTGCTGCGATGGCGTTATGGCCAACCATTTCCTCCTCACGTCCCTCGGGAAGATTGGGGTTGCCGTTCATAAGATCCTTGATGATGCAGTACATCTTTGCAAGGAAATCCCACTGCTCAGCTTTCTTCTCATCAGAGGTTCTGACAAACTCGGGGTTCTTGTCCCAGCCCTCCTTGCAGTGAGCCTTGATCCATACCTTAGCTCTCTCTACCTCTTCTGCGTCATAGATGCCCTCGCTCATTCTGCGGATGATCTCAACCTCGTCAACAGACTCAACTCTCATGCCGAGATACTCCTCGATGAATGCGGGATCGATGATAGAGCCGCCGATACCCATACAAATAGAACCGATCTGGAGGTAGGACTTGCCTCTCATAGTAGCAACTGCAACTGCGGCGCGGCCGAAACGGAGAAGCTTTTCCTGCACGTCAGCAGGAATATTGGTTACCTCGTCAAGGTTCTGAACGTCGTGTCCGTAAATACCGAATGCGGGAAGACCCTTCTGTGCGTGAGTAGCGAGAACGGATGCAAGGTAAACAGCACCGGGACGCTCCGTTCCGTTAAAGCCCCAAACACCTTTGATGGTGTTAGGATCCATATCCATAGTTTCCGAGCCGTAGCACCAGCAGGGAGTAACTGTAAGTGTGATGTCTACGCCTTCCTTTTTGAACTTAGCCGCACAAGCTGCGCTTTCAGCAACGCGACCAATGGTTGTATCAGCGATAACGACCTTTACGGGATCGCCGTTAGAGTAGCAAAGATTTTCCTCAAAGAGCTTCTTTGCAGCGTTTGCCATTGCCATTGTCTGATCCTCAAGACTCTCACGAACCTTAAGAGGACCGCGGCGGCCGTCGATTGTAGGACGAATACCGATTACGGGATAATCGCCAATGTATCTGTTGTTTGCCATGATTTTTCCTCCGAAATTTATTTGGATTTTGTTTTTATATATTTAAGTGGCGTTTGTGCCTTGTTTTCAAAGTTAAACGGTGTTACTTTTATAAAAAGACGAGGGCCCCTCCCCGCAAAAACGGAGAGGGACCACTGTTTTGCGGATCAATTGTTATTTATTCGATCCTTTTGATCTACAAGCTGTAGTTTAAAGTATAAATAAGTATTTTCTTGTCTTTGGGATTAGCCCATGTAGAAGATGTTCTGATCCTTGAGCTCGTCAATGTTATCTGCGTTGTACCATCTACCTGCGATACCAACGTCAGCAACAGACTCGCCTGCGAGCTTCTTAGCTGCGAGCTCAACTGCCTTGTAACCGATGCTGTAGGAGTCCTGTGCAACGGAACCAACGAGGAGAGCGTATGTTGCGCCTGCATCCTTGATCCAGTTGTACTGGTTTGTACCTGCGTCAAATCCTGCGAAGAGGATATCCTTGTATGTAGCTGCGTTATCGGAGATCTCAGGGAATACCTCATTAACAACACCCTCGTTGGTCATGAAGATAGCCTGTGCGCCCCACTCCTTAAGAGCGGTAAGACCGAGCTTGTACTCGCCTGCATTGTTAGCCTTAACCTGAACGTTGATGTCAAGTGTGTAGCCGTCAGCCTGTGCGAGAGCTGTGATCTTGTCCTTAAATCCGCCTGCACGGTCGATACCTGTAGAGGTGGAGTCGTGCTGGATGATACCTACCTTGTAGCCGTTAACAAGAACGTTCTGTGCCTTGAGGTATGCGTAGAAGTTTTCAGCAGCAACGCCTGCAGCTGCGTAGTTGTCAGTAGCAACGCCACCGATTGTGGGATCCTTACCCTCAGTGATGTCTGCGCCTGCGGAGTAGAGACCGGAGTCAAACTCAACTACGGGGAGACCCTTGTCGTAAGCAGCGGTGAGCTCATCACCGAAGCCGAGACCGATTGTTGCAAGAACGATAGCCTTGATGTCCTTTGTGTTGAGAGCTGCCTGAACCATCTCTCTCTGCTGGTTAACGTACTCCTCGGACTCAGCTGTAGGTCCGCGGAATGTTACGTTGTAACCATAGTCCTTACCTGCCTGCTCAGCGCCTGCCTTAACAGCCTGCCAGAAAGCGTGTGTCTCACCCTTTGCAACAACTGCAATGGTGCCCTTTGTGTCGCCCTGAGTATCATCGTTACAAGCAATGAAACTGATGGAGCAGAGTGCTATTGCAAGAACAACAGCGAGAATCTTTGTGAACTTTTTCATGAGAATTTCCTCCATAAAAATATTTTATAAAAACTTTACGTTTTTATACGAAATTAATGTGTTGCCAAGAAAAGTTTATTTTTTCTTTTCCTCGGCCTTGAGAGCGGGAACGTCAACCTTGATAACCTTCTTGAGAGCGGCTATCTCGGTGTCTATTTCCTTAACTCTTGCCTTTGCTTCGGGATTGTTCTTTGCCGAAAGGGCATAGTCTTTTTCTATCTTGAGCTCCTCGATCTTCTCTTTAGTGTCCTTGAGAAGCTTATCGGAGGGCTTTTCGATCTTCACCTTAGCGGCAGCCTTCTTCTTGAGAACGTCAAGGAGAACCGCGCCAACAACGATAACACCGGTTACCGCATATGTAATATTGGTTGCAGAAACAACGCTACCGCCTGCAAGAGCCATGTTAAGACCCTGACGGATAACTACGAGAATAAGCGAACCGAGGATAGTACCTACGATAGATGCGGAGCCACCGGTCGTACTTGTTCCGCCGATGTAAACACCCGCGATCGCGTCAAGCTCCATTCCGTTACCGCCTGCGATTGTAAGCGAGGGGTTGGAAGCTACGTAGAAGAGAGCTGCAAGACCTGCGAAAAATCCGCCGATCGCGTAAGCGATGATCTTGTACTTGTCTACGTTGATACCCGAAAGACGTGTTGCCTCCTCGTTACTACCGATAGCGAGAATGTAACGGCCGATCTTGGTCTTATACATTACTACCATACAAATGATGGTGAGAACGAGAACCCAAACGATACCGATGGGGAAGCCCTCGTAGTTAGTAAATACCTTCTGGAACCAGCCTGTCGTGGGGTACTTGACCGCAGAGGAGGTCTTTCTTACCGCCTCGGAGATAACCGAGGTAAGACCACGGGATACGAGCATAGTGCCGAGTGTCGCAATAAAGGGAGCGATCTTGCACTTTGCTACGAGAAGTCCGTTGATAAGACCGAAAGCAAGTCCGGTTATAAGGATTATCGGAATGGTGAGCCAAAGCGTACCGTCCTCAATTGAAACGCCTGTCTTGCAGAGCGCTCCTGCGAGAACTGCCGAACCAATGCAGACCGTACCGATAGAAAGATCGATTCCGCCCGTTGCAATAACGAAGGTTACGCCGAGAGCAAGTATTGCGTAGGGAACGAGTGCCTTGCTCATTGTAAGGAGCATTCCGCTGCTTGCAAAGCTGGGGTTGATGAGTGTGAAGAGAGCGAAGAGCACGATCGTAGCAAATACGATAACGATGTTCTGCTTACCACCCGTCCTCATATAATTAGAAACCTTTGAGAAGGTCTGGCGAATGCGACCGCGCGCATTTAATTTAGCATTAAATTTGTTATTTACCTGTTTCATAATCAGTTTTCCTCCCGCATAGTGGCAAGCTGCATAATTCTTTCCTGATTTGCCTCGGATATATCAAGCTCTCCCGTCTTTCTTCCTTCGCACATTACCATAACTCTGTCAGACATACGAAGTATTTCGACAAGCTCCGAAGATATCATTATAATAGACTTGCCCTGTTTTGAAAGCTCGTTCATGAGCGTGTAGATCTCACTCTTTGCACCAACGTCGATACCTCTTGTAGGCTCGTCGAATATCAGGATATCACAATCCTGAATAAGCCATCTTGCGATGATTACCTTCTGCTGATTTCCGCCCGAAAGATTTTTTAAAAGCTGATCCATAGAAGGAGTCTTTGTGCGGAGCTTTCTATTGTGTTCTTCCGCTTCCTTTTTAAGCTTCGTATCGTCAACAAGTCCTGACTTTACGTATCTGTCCATGGAAGCGATCGCGGTATTTTCGGATACCGATTTAAGAAGCATAAGACCGTATCTCTTTCTATCCTCGGAAAGATAACCGATGCTATGCTTTACGGCGTCGCAGGGGGTTTTGATGTTTACCTTTTTGCCGTTTATATAGATCTCTCCGCTATCGAAGGGATCTGCGCCGAATATCGCGCGTGCAAGCTCTGTTCTTCCTGCGCCCATAAGACCCGAAAGACCGAGTATCTCGCCGCGGCGGAGCGTGAAGCTTACGTCTCTTACCGACTTGCCGCTACAGAGGTTCTTTACCTCAAGCACAACGGGTGCGTCGGGAGCGACCTCACTGTGTGTTTTGGGATCCTCGTAAACAACACGACCAATCATCATATTAATGATCTCGTCCTTTGTCACGTCTGCCGTATTAACGGTGCCAACGTACTCACCGTCTCGCATTACCGTGATTCTGTCGGAAATGCGCTTGATCTCATCCATTCTATGAGATATGTAGATCATTCCGATTCCCTTGGATTTTAAGTCGTGCATGATCTTGAAGAGCTCTTCTATCTCAGACTGCGTAAGCGCTGCGGTAGGCTCGTCAAGAATGAGAAGCTTGCAATCGCGGGAGACTGCCTTTGCTATCTCCACCATCTGCTGTTTTCCGACCGTAAGATTTCCAAGAGTTGTTCTGGGATCGATCTTGATTCCGATAAGCTTAAAAAGCTTTTCGGCTTCCTTTATCATGTCGCCGTCCTTTATGAAAGCTTTTCCCGACATTGGCTCGCGTCCTATATAGATGTTCTGCGCGACCGTCAGATGATTCATCATATTAAGCTCCTGATGTATCATACTGATGCCGAGCTGCTGAGACTCGCCTATGTTTTTTACCGAATACGGAGAACCGATATAGGTAATTTTTCCACTGTCTGCTTGGTGAATACCGGTAAGAACCTTCATAAGGGTAGATTTACCTGCACCGTTTTCTCCAACAAGCGCGTGTACTTCGCCGTAATGCAAATCGAAATGAACGCCTTTGAGAGCGTGAACGCCGTGGAAGCGTTTGTCTATTCCATCCATTTCAAGCAAAAAGTTTTGCATCTGTAATGCCCCCTTCCTTTACCATGATTCATTATACAACATTGTCAAATTTTTTCAATATCATAAACTTCTAAAAAAATCACAAAAAAAAACACAAAAAATGCGGCAAAAAATGCAAAAGCCATTGAAATTATATGGCGGCTGTGCTATAATATGATTGAAATATAAGGCAATATCCCGCAAGTTGAAACAAGAAGATTGTTTTGTGTTGTAGAAAATGACCAAAAAAATAAATTTGACATAAAAAGCAATAATCAACAAAGAATTATGCAATATGTACAAAAAAACTACGTGAATTTGGAGAAAATAAATGAACGCACAGCCTTTTAACGTGGATTTTGATATTAAACAGGTCGCATATACTAAGGCAGACGCCATAAAGCTTGATACAAAATGCCTATATGCCGGAAAGCTTGAGAGAATAAAAAAATGGAACGAAAAATCGCATTCTCACCCCTTCTGCGAAATTATGTTCGTATGTTCGGGAAGCGGGAGTATTACCGTAAGAAAAGCCGAATATGAGGTCGAAAAGGGAGACATTATAGTTTACAATCCCAACGTTGAGCATTCAGAAAAAACTATGGGCGAGAGCGGTCTTGAGCTTGTGTTTTTCGGTATAACGAATTTTAAAATAGGAAATCTTCCTTTCGATTGTATATTAGACGATAATGCCTCTCCCGTTATACATACGGGGGAATATGAGGAGGAGTATGATTTCTATTTTTCGTCACTCGTTAAGGAGGTCGCGTCAAGTAAGCCGTATAACGAGATATTCTCAAAATATCTTGCCAGACTTATTCTTATAGGCATCTTGCGTTTGTCTAACATTTCGGAGGCAAAATTCGTTACAAACGCGATATTTACACGTATGCACAATTATTTGAATAGTCATTTTACCGAGATCGAATCGATGGACGAGGTATGCGAGGAGCTGAAGATAAGCAAATATTATCTTTCTCACGTATTTAAAAAATATATGGGCAAGCCTCCAATGCAGTACGTAACGTCAAAGCGCATCTCCTATGCTAAAAAGCTTTTGCAAGAAACCGACCTTAGTGCCACCGAGATCGGCGAGAGGTGCGGATATAAGGATCACGTGCTCTTTTTCAAGGCGTTCAAGAAGCAGGAGGGAATGACGCCCATCACCTTCCGCAAGCAAACTCAAAAGCCGCGGAGCACCGATCTTAATGAGAAATAAAAGAAAAAGCTTCTGTCGGAATACCGACAGAAGCTTTTTGTATGTTACTGTTTATTGTTGGCTATTTTTAGTCTTGTCAGGAATATTGCCGAGGAGACCATATTGAAGCATTCACAAACGATGCCCGGCAGCGACGGATTGTAGAAATTGTGCACGATCCAAACGGGAGACGTGCAGAATATCTGACAGTAGCGTATCTTTTTCGTCTCGCTTCTCCACATAAAGAAGGTGCTCGACAAGAGACCAATAAGGACAAGAGAGACAAGAACTATCTGCACGGGCCTGTGGTCAAGGACGAGAGAGAAGATATAGCTTCCCACAAATATGCCCTCAACTGTGATAAGCTTCCACGTTTTCTCGCTGTTTTTGGCAAAAAGAACTCCGCGGATAAGAACGCACAAATTAAAAAGAGTGCCTGCCCACGCGCCGACAAGCAAGAAATTCAGCACGTAGCAAAATGCCGCCGCAGACTGCATAATAAAGAGAGTGCGATTTTTTTTGAATTGGAAGGAAAGCACCATCAAAACAAGTCCGACACAGCCTATGCACTGTCCGATCAAGCCGCGCGGCGTTGAAAGAAGTGCGGCGAAATTTTCAAATATTCCCATAAGATAAATTAGATAACCCCCTTTTGAAGAATAATGTTTGCATAGACCGCACTTTCACCCGTGGCAACGATGCAGTAGCATTTTTTAGCCTCTTCATAGAAGTCAAATCTGTCAATGTTGCCTATAGCAGATGCTCCGCGGTCGTCGTGCTTTGCAATAATCTGGGCGTAAGTATCCCAAATAGGCGTTGCTATCTTGCCAACGTCTCTGTCCATAAGCTGCATAAGGGTAGCGGGCGTCTCAACGTAAGCGTCAAGAGGAAAAACGGTAAGTATTGCGTCAAGAACCTCGGGAACGCCGTGGCCGTCCATTCTGATAACTATAGAATCCTTGCCCATAGATTCTGAGGGGAAGTTGCCGTCAGCTATGCAAATGCGGTCGCTGTGACCCATTTCGCATAAAACCTTGAGCAGATCGGGGGGTAAAATTTTCGGTATACCTTTAAGCATATTGACCTCCGAAAGATGTTATTTTGATTTATGATTTTATTCTAATACATTTTAAATATTCTGTCAATATGCTTTTTTTGCAAAAAAAACGGCAAAATTGACACAAGTACGTTCGTTTTTGGTGTTGATTTTTTTATTATTACTGTGTTATAATGAACTCATATAAGCTGTGATAGAAAATTTAGAGGGGAATTTTTATGTTTGATTTTAAGAATAAGGTGGTTGTCGTTACGGGCGGCGCGCGAGGTATCGGTAAATGTATCCGTGAGCGTTTTGAGGCTGCGGGGGCGACCGTTCTCGTTATAGACCTAAATCAAAACGATTATTTCGTAGGAGATCTTGCCGACAAAGAGGTGCTTGAAAAATTTGCAAACAAGGTCGTTTCCGAGTACGGACAAGTAGATCATCTTATTAATAATGCCGCGCCTCAAACGGTCGGAATTACCGAGGGTAGCTACGAGGATTTCGAGTATGCCCTCCGTGTCGGTGTCACGGCGCCGTTTTATCTTTCAAAGCTTTTTGCGCCGTATTTTGCCGATGGAGCGAGCATCGTGAATATCTCCTCGTCGCGCGACAGAATGAGTCAGCCCCAAACCGAGAGCTATACTGCCGCTAAGGGAGGAATTTCAGCGCTCACGCACGCGCTTGCCGTAAGTCTTGCAGGTAAGGTGCGCGTAAATTCCGTTTCTCCCGGATGGATAGATAATAATTACAACGTTTACGATGGTCCGGACGCTACACAGCAGCCTGTGGGACGTGTTGGAAACCCCTCCGATATTGCCAATATGGTGCTGTATCTTTGCTCGGATATGGCGGGCTTTATCACCGGTGAGAACGTCTGCATTGACGGCGGTATGACGAAGCAGATGATATATCACAAAGACAACGGCTGGGTATTAAATGACGAAAAGAAATAGTATTAGAAATACGACCTATCGTATATGAGGAATTTATGAGAGGAAACCAGAAGATAAAAATATTGTATTTGATGAGGATCTTGTTTGAGTGCACCGACGATACGCACGGTCTTACACTGGAAGAGATCAGCGAAAAATTGGCAGCGCTCGGAGTCGATGCCGAGCGAAAAACGCTCTACGATGACTTTGAGGTGCTTCGCACCTTCGGTATGGATATCGAGAAGCGCAAGGAGGGCAAGGTTGTCAGATACTTTGTTGCAAGCCGAAGCTTTGAGCTGCCGGAGCTTAAGCTCCTTGTGGATGCCGTGCAGTCATCAAAATTTATCACGCATAAAAAGAGTCTTGAGCTTATCAGTAAGCTTGAGGAATTTCTTAGTAAATATCAGGCTCAGCAGTTAAGCCGCCAGGTATACCAAAGTGTGCCATTATTTCCTGGTGTTCAGAGTTGTTGGTTCCTATATCATTGACAGGAACTTTAGGGTGGGCGCAGTGGTCAACTATTGACCTTGCGGTCATAGTTACCCCAAATTGGGAAAATATGGAAATAAAGGAATAAAATGGGGCAAAACACACAAGCAAAGATCAGCTTTTATATGCCGAATAAGGGACTAAATCGTGCACTTTTTACAGCAAGGATTTTATGAAAAAGATATACTGCGTAACAGGTTGCGTAGCAAATAGAGTATGATTGCGTAGCAGGGAAATAGGCAAAAAAGAAACCAGTCTAGATGAAAAATAGACTGGTAAAAAATATGTATAAATTGTGTGTGAAATAGCTCTAGGGTGGGCGCAGCTGGTCAACACTTGCACTTGGGGTCTCTACTACCCCAACTGCCCTATGAACCGGGGTTTTTAGTCATTATCGTGGATTATTTTACGTTATCGTCGGATATTTTACGTTATTTTGGTCTTTTTGAGTGATATCGTTGTGCCTCTAAAATGTACTTTTGGTTCATAGTTTTAATAGGTATGCACTAAAAGTATGCACCAAAAAACTATGTACTTCACGCTTCGTGAGGTTTCAGGTTACCTATATTATACTCTTTTTTGATGTTTTGTCAAGAAAATATTTGTTAATAATTGCTCTGAAAAATAACTTAATTGTAGATGTCAGAAGGACGGTATTCAACCGCCTCCAGATCGCCGTTTTCGTTATGTCGAGCACCGTATAAACGGATTTTGAGGTGTTTGAGTGCCCAGTTATCATGAATTAGTTTAATGGCTTTTTGGGCATCTGAATCGGGCAGTGCAATGCCGTATATGTAATTATTTTTGGTTGAGTCAACCTTGATTCTCAGAATGATTTGAGAGATTGCCCATCTAAAGTTAGTGTTGAATGTAGAGCGCATAACAGTGCCATCGGATCGTTTGTTTCCTTTGGCTTCTATAAAATAATTATTGCCGTGACCTTTTGCATTTGCTAATTTGATTTGGAGGTCCACACCATGTTCCTTATGGGAAGCGTCGGATCTGTGCACAACCGTTTTTATTTCGGTACGCCCCTTGGTATTGAGGTAGTTTATCACAGCTTCAATTACTTCGTTTTCGGTTAAGAGATCTTTTTCCATAATTGTACGTCCTCCTTTTGGGGTATATTGCTATTATATCATATTTTTGAAGATAATTCAACAGGGATGGGAATTGGTGAAAATCTCTTGTGTAGTGTTACAATTGTTGTGAGACTAAAAACAAAAAAACAATAGAAAAAGTGATTGAGTCATGTTAGAATAGTTTTGCTACAAACAATCTGACAGAAAGGACCCAATCACTTCCATGAAACATTATACCACAACAAAAGG